>NZ_JBICUB010000018.1:0-119060 GCF_043197935.1 Micromonospora sp. NPDC048930 | reverse complement strand
CGTCAACTCATCCAACGAGCCCGCACGCTTTACCGCTGGGACACCCGGCCGACAACCCGCCGACTCAGGTGACGCCTATTGCCGGTCGCTCTAAACCCCATGAGAGCCCGGGTACTGGTGGTCGACGACGACCCCGCGCTCGCCGAGATGCTCGGCATCGTCCTGCGCAGCGAGGGCTTCGTGCCCTCCTTCGTCGCGGACGGGGAACGGGCACTGGCCGCGTTCCGTGACAGTCGGCCCGACATCGTGCTGCTCGACCTGATGCTGCCCGGGATGAGTGGCATCGACGTGGCCCGGGCGATCCGGGCCGAGTCCGGCGTGCCGATCGTCATGCTGACCGCCAAGAGCGACACGGTCGACGTGGTGCTCGGGCTGGAGTCCGGCGCCGACGACTACGTGGTCAAGCCGTTCAAGCCCAAGGAGCTGGTGGCGCGGATGCGGGCCCGGCTGCGCCGGGGCGAGGACGTGGCGCCGGAGCTGCTCACCATCGGCCCACCGGGCAACCAGATCACCATCGACGTGCCGGCGCACACGGTCAGCCGGGACGGCGAGGAGGTGAAGCTGACCCCGCTGGAGTTCGACCTGCTGGTCGCGCTCGCCCGCAAGCCGCGTCAGGTCTTCACCCGCGAGGTGCTGCTGGAGCAGGTCTGGGGCTACCGGCACGCCGCCGACACCCGCCTGGTCAACGTGCACGTCCAGCGGCTGCGCGCCAAGATCGAGCCGGATCCGGAGCGACCTGAAATCATCCTCACCGTGCGGGGCGTGGGCTACAAGGCGGGCACCGGATAGCCTGGTGGTCACTGTGGTGACCTCCCCGCCCCCCGACTCCCCGACCGCCGCGGCCCGCTGGCAGCGCGCCGCGCGGGCGCTGTGGCGCGTCCTCGCCGGCCGGACGGCCCGGCTGGCCGGCGGCGTGCACCAGACCTGGCGGCGCTCCCTCCAGCTGCGTGTGGTGACCATCACCCTGGTCGCGTCCAGTCTGCTGGTCGGCGGGTTCGCGTACCTGATCGCGGACAAGATCACCAACATCCTGCTGGAGAATGCCGAGACGGACGTCCTGCTGCGGCTGCAGAACGGCAGCGAGTACGCCCAAGGGCAGTTCAGCCTCTACAACTCGCCGCAGGAGGCGCAGCTCCAGGACACCATCGACGGCACGGTCAACTACCTGGCCGGCGGTGACCCGACGCAGACCAGCGGCGTGGTGGTGGCGATCACCGCGGACAGCTTCCCCCTGGCCATCGAGCCGCGCACCTCGCCGAACGTGCAGGTGCGCCCGCTGATCAGCCCGGAGCTGCGGGCGACCGTCGCCGGCGGCAAGGTCGCCCACCAGATCGGCACCGGCGCCCTCGGCGGCGAGCGCACCAAATACCTGGTGTACGGCTCACCGGTGCCGACCAACTTCGGGCAGGTGGAGCTCTACTACCTCGTACCGCTGGCCCGGCAGGACGCCACGGCCGCCGACGCCCGGGCCACCGTGGTGGCCACCGGCGTCGCCCTGGTGCTCCTGCTCGGCCTGCTCGCCGCGCTGGTCACCCGGCTGGTGGTGACCCCGGTCCGGGTCGCCGCGCGCACCGCCCAGCGGCTCTCCGCGGGCCTGCTGGACCAGCGGATGGTGGTCAACGGCGAGGACGACCTGGCCCTGCTCGCCGCCTCGTTCAACCAGATGGCGACCAACCTGCAACGGCAGATCCTCCGGCTGGAGGAGATGTCCCGGTTGCAGCGCCGGTTCACCTCGGACGTCTCGCACGAGCTGCGGACCCCGCTGACCACGGTCCGGATGGCCGCCGACCTGATCTTCGCCGAGCGGGACGAGTTCGACCCGGCGGTGGCCCGCAGCGCCGAGCTGCTCCAGGCCGAGCTGGACCGGTTCGAGGAGCTGCTCACCGACCTGCTGGAGATCAGCCGCTTCGACGCCGGCTTCGCCGTGCTCGACTCCGAGCCCACCGATCTGGTGCCCGTGGTGCACCGGGTGGCCGAGCGGCTGGCGGGGCTGGCCGAGCGGGTCGGCGTGACCATCGAACTGGACGTGCCGGACGCGCCCGTGATCGCCGAGGTGGACCCGCGGCGGGTCGAGCGGGTGCTGCGCAACCTGGTCGGCAACGCGGTCGAGCACGGCGAGGCCAAGCCGGTGCTGATCACCCTGGGGATGGACCAGAGCGCGGTGGCGATCACCGTGCGGGACCACGGCGTCGGGCTCAAGCCGGGCGAGGAGAAGCTGGTCTTCAACCGGTTCTGGCGGGCCGACCCGTCCCGGGCCCGGCAGACCGGCGGCACCGGGCTGGGCCTGTCGATCAGCCTGGAGGACGCCCGGCTGCACGGCGGCTGGCTGGAGGCCTGGGGCGCGCCCGGCCAGGGCGCCCAGTTCCGGCTCACCCTGCCGGCCCGGGCCGGCGACCGGCTGACCACCTCGCCGCTGCGGCTGGTGCCGGCCGACGCCGCGCTGCCGTTCGGCGGTCCGCGCGACGGCGGGCTGCTCGCCATCGGTCCGGGCAGCGGGGCCGGGGCACTGGCCATCGGGCCGGTGGAGGGCAAGGCCGAGGTGACGTCGTGAGGCGCCGGGTGTTGGCCGTCCTGCTGGCC
Organism: Micromonospora sp. NPDC048930; assembly: GCF_043197935.1. Lineage (NCBI taxonomy): Bacteria > Bacillati > Actinomycetota > Actinomycetes > Micromonosporales > Micromonosporaceae > Micromonospora > Micromonospora sp. NPDC048930. The sequence goes on along the minus strand of NZ_JBICUB010000018.1, from coordinate 116,480 downwards.
GGGGCGCTGCTGCCCGCCGGGTTGGCCGGCTGCGGCATCCCCGACCAGACCGAGGTCCAGGTCGACGGCGCGGGCCCGGCCGCCGAGCGGGGCTCGCTCAATGGCGGCGGGGCTCAGCCGCCCACCCCGGCGGACAGCAACGAGCCCGCGCCGTTCATCGAGAACTACCTCGCCGCCGCGGCGGCCGGGGAGCGCGAGCAGGCGTACACCCGGGCGAAGGAGTTCATCGCCGACGACGCGAAGGACGACCTGCGGGAGAAGAGGCAGAACAGCGAGATCGAGCTGACCGTGGTGCGGCTCCGGGAGCGCCCTGAGGTCACCCCGCCGAACAACGACCGCACCAGCACCGTCACCATCAAGGTGCAGCAGGTCGGGGTGCTCCGTGCGGACGGCACCCTGGGACCGGCGGCGGCCAGCGAGACCGAGTACGTGTTCCGGTTGCGTCCGGTCGCGCAAAACCGGCCGGAGCTGCGGATCTACGAGCTGCCGAACGTGCTGCTGGCCAGCGACGACGCGCTGTGGCGCTACTACGGCGCGCACACCATCTACTTCTGGAACTCGGACCTGACCCGGCTGGTGCCCGACCAGCGGTACCTGCCCGCGGCGGTGCCCGCGGAGCGGCGGGTCACCGAGGTGGTGAAGTGGCTCACCGGCGGGCCGTCGGACTGGCTGGCCCGGGCGGTGAGCAAGCTGCCCGACAACACCACGCCGATCAACAACGCCACCGGCTCGGACGGGCGCTGGGAGATCAACCTGAACATGCCCGGCGCCACCGAGAGCAATCTGGCCCAGCTCGCCACCCAGCTCGCCTGGTCGCTGCCCGAGCTGACCGGCCAGCTCGATCTGAAGATCCAGAACCAGAAGCGGCTGACCGTCGACCTGAAGCAGGAGCGGGCGGCGCACCCGGCGTACCCGGTCGGGGGGAAGCCGGAGCGGTTCGGCGTCTACGACGGCGCGATCCATCCGCTGAACGTCGTTGGCGAAACGAGCGGGCCGGTGCCCGTGGCGGCGGCCAAGAACCGGAACGTCGTCTCGGCGTCGCTCAACCGCTCCGCCGGCGACAAGGTGCTGGCCGCCCTGGTGGTCACCCGCTCGGACCGGAAGCAGGTGCTCCGGGTGGGCTCCGGCCCGGGACCGGTCACCGTGTTCAACGACAGCACGGAGGCGTACGGCGCCATCGGGCGCCCGACCTGGCTCCGCTCGCTCGACTCCGACAACCCGGCCGGGCTGGTGGTGGCCGACGGCCGGCTCTACCTGTTCGACGGGGCGGCCGGGATGCGACCGGTCCCGCTGACCATCTCCGGAAAGGTCACCGCGGTCGCCGGCTCGCTCGAGGGCCACCGGATCGCGCTGGTCGTCAACGGCGCCCTGTACGTCGCGGCGGTGAGCGTGGACGGGAGCCAGGTCGGCGTCGGTCAGCCGCGCCGGCTGGTCACCAGGCTCAGCCGCCCCACCGCCGTCGACTGGATCGGGGAGAACCAACTGGTCTTCGCCGGCTACGAGGGGAACCGGCCGGCGATCTACCAGACCACGGTCGACGGTGCCCTGGGGACCAAGCTCGAGGAGGACATCGGCGCCGAGGTGACCCAGCTGGCCGCCTACCCGGGGCCGGTCGGCGGCGGGCTGCCCGCCATCTCCTACATGTACGAGGCGAACAGGGCGGCCTACAAGAACAACCCGGTCGAGAACATCAAGCGGGAACAGGTGAAGGACGTGCCGACCCCGCCGGCCGGCAACCGGACGGCCAACCCCACCGCCCCCTTCTTCTACTACTGAGGCGCCGGTGCGGGACCTGGGCGGGCTCTGGTCGGACCTGACCGACCTGGTGCTGCCGGCCGGGTGCGCCGGCTGCGGGGAACGGGCGCCGGGCCTGCGGCAGGGCTTCTGCCCGCGCTGTGTCGGTGAGCTGGAATCGCTGCGTCCCGCGCCGACCCGCCCGGATCCGCCCCCGCCCGACCTGCCGCCCTGCGTGGCCCTCGGCCCGTACGCGGGGCCGCTGCGCGAGGGGCTGCTGGCGTACAAGGAACGGGGGCGGCACGGGCTGGCCCGGCCGCTGGGCGTGCTGCTCGCCGAGGTGGTCGCCGCGGCGGTGGGTACCGCCGGGCCGGTGACCCTGGTGGCGGTGCCGGACACCGCGCGGGCGGCCCGTTCCCGGTACGGCGACCACCTGGACCGGCTCACCCGGCACGCGGCGGCCCGGCTGCGCGCCGCCGGCTGGCCGGTACGGGTGGCCCGCCCGCTGCGCGCGTTGCCCCGGCCGGACTCGGTGGCCCTGGACAGCGCCGGGCGGGCCGCCGCGGCCGAGGCGGCGTTCCGGCTGCGCCGGGCCGGCGGCGGGGCGGTGCAGGGGCCGGTCGTGCTGCTCGACGACATCGTCACCACCGGGGCCACGCTGGCGGCGATCAGCCGGATCTTGCACGCGGCGGGAATGCCGCCAAAGGTCGCGGCGGTGCTCGCCGCAACGCAAAAGCGGCACCATCGGTGACGCTTCGTGTTTCCGTTTCACCCCATGGTGTATGACCTGTTAAATTTCGCGGCCCGCTTCGACAACCAGGGGTGACTGCTGACCCAACAGGAGTTAGCGTTTTCGTGTCGGGGGTAGGAGGTCTCTCAACCTTCCCCGGCACTGGAAGGAGGCGTAGCCGTACACAACCGGTCGACGCCGAGCGGGGCACTCCCAGGGCGCGTCGACCGGAGAGATCTGGACCGAACGACCGTCCGAACAAGGGAGGTCACGTGGACATCGTGGTCAAGGGCCGTAACGTCGAAGTGCCGGACCATTACCGGGTGCACGTAGCCGAAAAGCTCGCGAAGATCGAACGCTACGACCACAAGCTCATTCGCGTGGACGTCGAGTTGTTCCACGAGCGCAATCCGCGCCAGGCCGATCACTGCCAGCGGGTGGAAATCACCTGCGTGACACGGGGCCCGGTGATCCGGGCCGAGGCCTGCACGAATGATTTCTACAGTGCCCTGGACGCGGCGATAGCCAAGCTGGACACCCGGTTCCGCCGGGCGGCCGACCGGCGTCGGGTGCACCGTGGGCGGCACGCGCCGCTCTCCGTCGCCGCCGCCACCGCCGACCTGCCGGTGGCCGACCTCGACGCTCCAGGACTGGCGGTGCTGAACGGCCACGGGACGGCCACGGCCGTCGCCGAACGACCCGACGAGGACGTCTACGAGGAGTACGACGACCAGCCCTGGCACATCGCGCGGGAGAAGGTGCACCCCGCCGAGCCGATGACCGTCGACGACGCGCTCTTCCAGATGGAGCTGGTCGGCCACGACTTCTACCTGTTCCAGGACAAGGAGTCCGGCCGCCCGAGCGTCGTCTACCGCCGGCACGCCTACGACTACGGGATCATCTCGCTCGACACCGGACCCTGACCACTCCGGAGCGGACCGGCCGGGAGCCGTGGTGGACCACCACCACGGCTCCCGCCGTCAACGGGTGCGGTCGGCCGCCAGCAGGCCGTAGCTGAACGAGTCGGTGCGGGCGCCGTCCGGGCCGGGGAGCCGGCCGCGCAGCAGCCCCTCCCGCTGGAAGCCCACCTTCTCCAACACCCGCTGCGAGGCGACGTTCTCCGGCCGGGTACCCGCCCAGAGCCGGGCCAGCCCCACGTCGAACGCCCAGTCGGCCAGCAGTTCCACCGCCCGGGTGGCCAGCCCCCGGCCGCGCGCCTCGGGCAGCAGGCTGTAGCCGAGCATGGCCTGACCGGTGGCGGGTTCGTCGTACACGAGGGCGCAGCCACCCGCCACCGTGCCGGTCGCCGCGTCGAGGATGGCGAGGTCGGCCGAGCGGCCGGCCAGCCAGTGGCTCTCCGCCAGGCGGCAGCGCCGCTCGATCGACTCGCGGGTCGGCGGGACCGGCGGCACCCGGTTGGCCACCACCTCGGGAAGTGCGTGCAGCCGGTGCAGCGGGTCGGCGTCCGCCGGCCCGAGCCGGCGCAGCGTGACCACGCCGTCGGTGAGCCGGCCGTCGGGCAGGTCCGGCAGCAGCCGGGCGGTCGGCCCGGGCGGATCGTCGGCGAGGCGTACCCAGGCGGCCAGGTCGTACCGGCCGCCGTCCCGGGCGGTGCCGGCCGAGCGGCGTACCCCCTCGGGCCGGAAGCCGGCGGCCAGCGCGACCCGCTGGCTCGCGGTGTTCTCCTGGTCGGTGAGCAGCTCCAGCCGGGCGGTGCCGGCGGCGAAGGCGGCTTCCGCCAGCGCGCGGGTGGCGGCGGTCGCGACGCCCCGGCCCCGGGCCCAGGGCGCCACCCAGTAGCCGATCTCCAGCTGCCGGCGCGCCGGCACCGGGTTGCTGAGCCCGACCGCGCCGAGCAGCCGGTCGGTGGCCCGGTCGGCGATCGCGTACGACGCGCCGCCGGCGGCCCAGGCCGCGGGCTCGCCCTCGGTGATCCACCACCGTGCGCTCTCCTCGGTGTACGGGTCGGGCATGCCGGGCATGAACCGCTGGGTGACCGGATCGGCGCAGGCCGCCACGGTGTCCGCCACGTCGGTCAGCCGGGACGGCCGCAGCCGCACCCCGTACGCCTCGACGGTCTCCGGCGTCACCGCAGGTCCCGGGAGAGCAACCCGCCGACCCAGGCGTCCAGCCGCTCGCCCCGGTGCTGGACGCCGCCGCGGATGGTGCCCTCGATGACGAAGCCGGCCTTCTCGGCCACCCGCCGGGAGGCGGTGTTGCCCACGTTCGCCCGCCACTCGACCCGGGCCAGGCCGAGCGTGGTGAACCCCCAGGCGGCGAGCGCGGTCAGCGCAGCCGGCATCCAGCCGCGCCCCCGGGCGTACGGCGCGGTCATGAAGCCCACGTCGGCGACGAGCGGGCTGGCGGGGGAGATCCGCAGGTCGATGGAGCCGGCGTACCGGTCGTCGGGGTCGGCGATCACGTAGCTCGCGCCGGTGCCCCGGGCCCACGCCGCCTGCGCCACGTCCCGCAGGAAGCCCTCCGCGTGCTCCCGCTGGTACGGGTGCGGCACGGTGGTCCAGCGGACGGTCTCCTCGTCCCGGCAGGTGGTCACGATCGCGTCGAGGTCGCGTTCCTCGATCGGGCGCAGCCGCAGTTCGGTGCCCGCGGCGGTGGCGAAGAGGACGGGCTGCGGCCGGCCGAAGACGGCGGCCCGCCGGGCCGGCAGGGTGTCCGGGCCGTACGGCACGGGTTCGCCCGGCGCGGCCAGTTCGCTCGGGAACAGCGAGCCGATCCAGCCCTCCGGGCGGCCGTCGACGGCCGGCTGGGCCAGCCGCAGCTCGCCCTCGATCCGGAAGCCGGCCCGCAGCGCGACCAGTCGGGAGGCGTGGTTGCCGATCTCGGCCTGCCAGATCAGTCGGCGCAGCTTGAGCGCGTCGAAGGCCCAGCGGGCGACCGCCCGGGTGGCGCGTACCGCCACGCCTCGGCCGCGGGCCCACGGCGCGGTCCAGTAGCCCACCTCGCCGGAGTCCAGGCCCCGGTCGATCGAGACCAGGCCGCAGGAGGCGAGCAGCTCGCCGGTGGCCGCGTCGCAGACCGCGAACGGCGCGCCGGTGCCCTCCGTCCAGGCCGTCCCGCTGATCCCGGTCACGAAGCCGAGGGCGTGCTCGGGCAGATACGGCCGGGGTACGGTGGTCCAGCGCTGGATGTCCGGATCCTGGCAGGCGCGGTACACCGCGTCGGCGTCCTCCGCCCGCCAGGGTCGCAGCAGCAGACCGTCCTCGATGATCTCCACGGGCTCCATTCGGCCATCGTGCCGGATCGTTCGCGCTGGGCGTAACCGGATAACGACCGCTCAGCGGCCACCCGGGGTGTTATGTCGGGTTCCCTGCGCCGGACCGCCGCCACCAGTGACCATCGCCGCAGTGAAGCGCCTACGATGGTTCGAGACCGTCTAGGGGAGCGTTGATCCGTGTCGATTCTGGAAAAGGTCCTTCGCGCGGGCGAGGGCCGTATGGTGCGTCGGCTCAAGGCCATCGCCGCCGCCGTCAACTCGATCGAGGACGACTACGTCAACCTCAGCGACGACGAGCTGCGCGGCATGACCGAGCAGTTCAGGGAGCGGCTCGCTGACGGCGAGACCCTCGACGACCTGCTGCCCGAGGCGTTCGCGGTGTGCCGGGAGGCCGCCTCGCGGGTGCTCGGCCAGCGGCCCTACGACGTCCAGGTGATGGGCGGCGCGGCGCTGCACTTCGGCAACATCGCCGAGATGAAGACCGGTGAGGGCAAGACCCTGACCTCGGTCATGCCGGTCTACCTGAACGCGCTCGCCGGCAAGGGCGTGCACGTGGTCACGGTGAACGACTACCTGGCCGAGCGGGACGCCGCCTGGATGGGCCGGGTGCACGAGTTCCTCGGCCTGACCGTCGGCGTGGTGCTGCCCAACCGGCCGGCCAGCGAGCACCGCGCCGCGTACGAGTGCGACATCACCTACGGCACCAACAACGAGTTCGGCTTCGACTACCTGCGCGACAACATGGCCTGGTCGCGGGAGGAACTGGTCCAGCGCGGCCACTTCTTCGCCGTGGTCGACGAGGTCGACTCGATCCTCATCGACGAGGCCCGGACCCCGCTGATCATCTCCGGCCCGGCCGAGCACTCCGCCCGTTGGTACCAGGAGTTCGCCGCCGTGGTGGCCCGCCTCCAGCCCGGCACCGACGGCGAGGGCGACTACGAGGTCGACCACGCCAAGCGCACGATCGCGATCACCGAGCGCGGTGTCGCCAAGGTCGAGGACCGGCTCGGCATCGACAACCTCTACGAATCGGTCAACACCCCGCTGGTCGGCTACCTGAACAACGCGATCAAGGCCAAGGAGCTCTACAAGCGCGACAAGGACTACATCGTCAGCGACGGCGAGGTCCTGATCGTCGACGAGTTCACCGGCCGCATCCTGCACGGCCGCCGCTACAACGAGGGCATGCACCAGGCGATCGAGGCCAAGGAGGGGGTGGAGATCAAGCAGGAGAACCAGACCCTGGCCACCATCACCCTCCAGAACTACTTCCGCCTGTACGAGAAGCTCTCCGGCATGACCGGTACCGCCCAGACCGAGGCGGGCGAGTTCAACAAGGTCTACAAGGTCGGCGTGGTGACCATCCCGACGCACCGGCCGATGGTCCGGATGGACCGGCCCGACGTCATCTACAAGACCGAGAAGGCCAAGTTCAACGCGGTCGTGGAGGACATCGCCGAGCGGCACGAGCAGGGCCAGCCGGTGCTGGTCGGCACGGTCTCGGTGGAGAACTCCGAGATCCTGTCCCACATGCTGCGCCGCCGCGGCATCCCGCACTCCGTGCTGAACGCGAAGTTCCACGCCAAGGAGGCGGAGATCGTCGCCCAGGCCGGGCGCAAGGGCGCGGTCACCGTCGCCACCAACATGGCCGGCCGCGGTACGGACATCCTGCTCGGCGGCAACCCCGAGTTCCTCGCCGCCAACGAGCTCCGCCAGCGCGGCCTCGACCCGGTCGAGCAGCCGGAGGAGTACGCCAAGGCGATGGAGGAGGTCCTGCCCAAGTGGAAGCAGGCCTGCGACGTCGAGGCGGAGGAGGTCGCCGCCGCCGGCGGGCTCTACGTGCTGGGCACCGAGCGGCACGAGTCGCGCCGGATCGACAACCAGCTGCGTGGTCGTGCCGGCCGGCAGGGTGACCCGGGCGAGTCCCGCTTCTACCTGTCCCTCCAGGACGAGCTGATGAAGCGCTTCCGGGCCGGCGCGGTCGAGGCGGTGATGGACCGCTTCAACATCCCGGAGGACGTGCCGATCGAGTCGAAGATGGTCACCCGCCAGATCAAGAGCGCGCAGGCCCAGATCGAGGGCCAGAACGCCGAGATCCGGAAGAACGTCCTGAAGTACGACGAGGTGCTCAACAAGCAGCGCCAGGTGATCTACGCCGAGCGCCTCCGGGTGCTCAACGGCGAGGACCTCTCCGACCAGGTCCGCAACATGATCGACGACGTGGTCTCCGCGTACGTGGTGGGCGCCACCAGCGAGGGCTACGCCGAGGACTGGGACCTCGACCAGCTCTGGTCCAGCCTCAAGCAGCTCTACCCGGTGGGCGTCACCGTCGACGAGCTGGAGGAGGAGGTCGGCTCCCGGGCCGGTCTCGACCAGGACTTCCTGCTCGCCCGCCTCAAGGAGGACGCGCACGCCGCGTACGACCGGCGCGAGGAGCAGCTCGGCGAGGACGCGGTACGCCAGCTCGAGCGGATGGTCCTGCTCCAGGTGATCGACCGCAAGTGGCGCGAGCACCTCTACGAGATGGACTACCTCCAGGAGGGCATCAGCCTGCGGGCGTACGCCCAGCGCGACCCGGTCATCGAGTACCAGCGCGAGGGCTTCGACATGTTCGCCACCATGATGGACGGCATCAAGGAGGAGACGGTCGGCTTCCTCTACAACCTGGAGGTGCAGGTCCAGGAGCCGGAGCCGGAGGCCGAGGAGGTGCAGCTGCTGGAGAAGCCGGTGGAGATCCGCGCCAAGGGCCTCAACCGCGCGCCGCAGCAGCAGGGCCTGCAATACTCCGCTCCCGCGGTGGACGGCGAGGCCGGCCGGGGTGCCCCGGTCGTCGAGCGCACCGAGCAGCAGGCGCCGGCCCTCGGCGTCGGGAGCGAGTCCGAGCGCCCCGCCGCCTCGGGTCCGCGCCGCGCGCCGGCCGGGATGAGCGGCCAGGCCCTCGCGGCCAGTACCGCCCGCCGCGCCGCCCCGGGCCAGGTGGACTCCGGGGAGGGCCCGTCCCGCAACGCGCCCTGCCCCTGCGGATCGGGCCGGAAGTACAAGCGCTGCCACGGCGCCCCCAACGGCGGCAACTGACCCCGCCCGCACCAGCGACGACGGGCCCCGGCCGACAGGCCGGGGCCCGTCCCCATTCCCCGGATGAGCACGGCCTCGGGCGTCGGGTCCGGCGCAGACCTCGGGTGGACCTCCCAAGATCGCGCTCGATCCTGGATCGAGTGGTGTCGGCTTCGCTCCGATGCCACTACATCCTGGATGGAGCACGGTCTCATCGGGGCGCGCGGCGGCGTGAGGTCAGAGGAGGTCGAGGACGGTGCAGAGCCAGGTGCCGCGGCGGTGTTCCAGGCGCAGGGCGATGGCCCAGCTCGCGCCGCCGGGGCCGGCGAACACGGCGGCCGCCTCGACGGTCCCGGTCCGCGGTTCGCAGACCCGGAGCCGGCGGAGTTGGAGGGTGGGCCGGGTGGCGCGGCGGCGTACCGGGCCGAGTCGGCGGGACGCCCGGGTCAGCTCGGCGGCCACCCCGGTGGCGGCCTCGGGCAGGCAGAGCGGCCGGAGCTGGCCGGGTGGCCGGTAGCCGTTGACGATCTCCAGGAAGGTGCGGACGAACCGCTGCGCCGCCCGGGTGCCCTCGGGGGTGGCGGTGGCCAGCGCGTCGGCCGGGGGAGCGGCGGAGCGCCGCCCCGGGCCGGCGGGCACCGGCCGCACCTCGGCAGGACGGCTGGTGGGACGGCCGGGGTCCCGCCGGCGTGGGTCGAACAGGTCGAGGGTGAGCTGGTCGGCGTCGACCCAGGAGGAAACCTCGTCAACGAGCGGCGGATCGATCGGCGGGGCGGGGCGGAGGCGGACCGGGGGGCGCGGCGCCGGCGGGCGGCGGGTGTCGACCATCCTCAACCCCTGTTCGTTGCGTTTGCCTTCGTTTACCTCCGACCTGGTTCATTTTCGGGTACGGGGATGCCGAGCGTCAATGCCGGTGGGAAACGGGACGGTCACTCTGCGTCGCGATCGGTGAGCGGGTTGCCGCGTACCCACTCGGCGGTCTCGGCGTACTTGCGCTGGATGTACTCCTCCAGCCGGGCGCGCTCGACCCGCCACTGGCCGCGGCCGCCGATCTTGATTGCGGGCAGCTCGCCGCTGCGCACCATGTGGTAGACCTGCGAGTCCGACACGTTCAGCTCGGCGGCCACGTCGGACAGCAGCAGGAACCTCGGCTCCACGACGACTCCCGGGGTTGGCTTCGTTTGCCTCAGTTTGCCATCAGCAGCCCGGCGACCCCAGGGCCCGGCGCGCCGAACCGGCCGGGGGACACACCGGCGGGGAACTTCTCCCGGGCGGATGCGAGGTGTATGACGGTCACGGCGTACGGCATGATCGGCGCCCGGAGCCGGCGTCCGCCGGCGGGGCCTGAGCTTGGGAGAGACCCGTGACCGACGAGCTTGTCCGGGTGTACGTGCCGGCGACCGTCCCCATGCTGGCGCGGCTGCGCGAGGTGGGGCTCGCCGCCGAGGAGGCGCACGCGGTCACCCCGGAGCTGCGCGAGTGGTACGCCGAGGGCGACGAGGAGGAGCTGGAGTACGTGGCCTTCACCCGGGCCGCCCAGGACGCGCTGCTGCTGCTCCGGGCCGACCCGGCGGCGCCCCGGCGTCGGGTGGTCGTCTCGGTGGACCTGCCGGCCCGAGCGGTCGGCCGGGCCGGCGGTGAGCTGGGCTCCAGCGTGGTCCGGTTGGCCGGGCCGGTGCCGGTCAAGGCGGTCGCCGCGATCCACGTGGACGGCGCGGAGGCGGTCGACGACGTGGCGGCCGCCGCCGAGGTGGTCGCCGAGGCCCAGGCCGGTGACCCGGACGCCCAGTTCACCGTCGACGGCGCCGAGGACCACGAGCTGGAGTGGTACGACGTGACGGAGCTGGACCTGCTGCTCCGCGAGGTCGGCTGAGACCGGCGGGCCGGAGGTCAGCCCTCCGCCGGCTCGTCCTCGTCCTCGTCCACGCCCGGGCGCGGGCCGAGGGTGCGGCCGAACGCGATGAGCGCGGTGAGCGCCCCGACGAAGAGCACCCAGATGCCGTTGTCGACCCGCGAGGTGCCGAGGGCGGTCTGCGCCACCTGGTCCGCCTCGCTGAGCGCGGCGGCCAGGTCCAGCAGGCCGTGCCCGCCGACCCGGATGATCACCTCGGTCAGCAGCAGGAGCAGGCCCGCCCCGGCCCCCGCGACCAGGTACGACGGCCAGCGCAGCTGCGACAACTCCAGCTCGGCGCGGCTGCCGCCGCGCCCCGACCTGGAGCCGTCGGGCGCCGCCCCGGCCCGGCGGGCCGCCCGGCGGCGGGCCCAGGCGAGGTAGCCGAAGGCGACCAGGCCGGCGATCAGCCCGGCGAGCAGCGACTCGGTACGCGACACCCACTTGGCGGCGTCGAGCATCGACTGCTGGGTGTCCCCGGCCCCGAACAGGTCGGAGAGCGGGTCCCGGGCCCGGCTGAACAGCACCACGAAGACCTGCGCGGCCAGCGTCGCGGTGGCCACCCCGCCCACCACCCGCGCGTTGCGGGCGCCGGCCATCGCGCCGCCGATGATCGCCGCCGCCGCGGTGGTGCCGGCGATGGTGTTGGTGGTCGCGTTGTCGGCGTACGTCAGGTTGATCGCGACCGCGGCGGCGATCCCGACCAGCAGGCCGGTGCCGGCGGCGGCGAGGAAGCGCAGGGTGGTCCGGCCGATCGGGTTGGTCACCGCCAGCGCGACCGCGGCGCCGGCCACCAGCGCGGCGGTGATGACGCCGGGCAGCGCGTACGCGGAGAGGCTGATCGCGGTGACGCCCGCCGCGGCGGAGGTGATCGCCGCCCGGGTGGACCAGAGCATGGCGGCCAGCCAGCCGACCGACACCAGCGCCAGCACCAGCGCGCCGGGGGCGTACGCCGGCCGGTCCGCCGCCGGGACCGCCTCGTCGGCGGGGCCGGCGTCCGGCTGGTCCGGCACCTCGGCCGGGGCGACCTCGGGCTGGTCCGGCTCCGCGGCCGTGGAGCTGCCGGGCTGCTTGCTCATCGTCTCCCTTTCGACGGACGCCGGGTCGGCCGCGCCGGGCCGGGCAGGTCACCGGCCATCCAGCGTACGCGTCGCCCCGGGTGCCCCTCCGGACCCGCCCGACGATGCCGGGACGGTCCGCCGGGGCCGGGATGGGCGGTGACGGATCGCAGGTGTTACGCGGTCGGGACCGACGGTCCGTCGGTTGAGAGCGACTTGCGGCCTACGGTCCGTTGTGTTCGGGTGCGTCCGGTGTTCCGATCGGAGCCGGCACCGGAGGGGGTGTCGCGGGGTGCCGCATGGAAGAATTGGCCGAGGTCCCGCCGCCGCGACCGGTCCGCCGCGCGGTGCCCGGCACCCGGCCGCCCGGTCGGTGCCCGGCGGGTCCGGTTTCGCCACCGCCGTCGAGATCGCACAGGAGCCAGTGATGGACGCCGTGTTCTCCGTACCCGAGCCGCGCAACGAGCCGGTCCACACCTACGAGCCCGGCAGCGCCGACCGGGAGCGGCTCCAGCGGAGGCTGGTTGAGCTGGCCGCCGACCGGATCGAGCTGCCCATGACCATCGCCGGCGAGCAGCGCATGGCCGGCGGCGAGTCGATCAACGTGGTCCAGCCGCACAAGCACGCCCACGTGCTGGGGGTCACCGGCCACGCCACCCACGACGACGCCCGCACCGCGGTGAAGGCGGCCAAGGACGCCGCTCCGATGTGGCGGGCGCTGCCCTTCGAGGAGCGGGCCGCGATCTTCCTGCGCGCCGCCGACCTGCTCTCCGGCCCGTGGCGGGACACCCTCAACGCGGCCACCATGCTCGGCCAGTCGAAGACCGTCGTCCAGGCCGAGATCGACTCGGCCTGCGAGTTGATCGACTTCCTCCGGTTCAACGTGTACTTCGCCCGCAAGCTGCTGGCCGAGCAGCCGATGTCCTCGCCCGGGGTGTGGAACCGGTTCGACCACCGCCCGCTGGAGGGCTTCGTCTACGCGGTCACCCCGTTCAACTTCACCGCGATCGCCGGCAACCTGCCCTCGGCGCCGGCCCTGCTGGGCAACACGGTGGTCTGGAAGCCGGGTCCGACCCAGCAGTTCGCGGCGCACTTCACCATGCGCCTCTTCGAGGCGGCCGGCCTGCCGCCCGGCGTGATCAACATGGTGACCGGGCGCGGCGAGGAGGTCTCCGATGTCGTGCTCGCCGACCCGGACCTGGCCGGCATCCACTTCACCGGCTCGACGAAGGTCTTCCAGCACCTGTGGCGGACCGTCGGCGAGAACATCGCCCGCTACCGGGGCTACCCGCGCCTGGTCGGCGAGACCGGCGGCAAGGACTTCGTGGTCGCGCACGCCAGCGCCGACGTGGACGCCCTGCACACCGCGCTGATCCGCGGGGCGTACGAGTACCAGGGGCAGAAGTGCTCGGCCGCGTCCCGGGCGTACATCCCCCGGTCGCTGTGGGAGGGGGGCCTGCGGGACCGGCTGGCCGCCACCGCCGACTCGCTGACCTACGGCGACGTGACGGACTTCAGCAACTTCGGCGGCGCGGTCATCGACGACAAGGCGTTCGGCCGGCACCTCGCCGCGCTGGAGTTGATCCGCGGTGACGAGAGCTGCCGGATCCTGGCCGGCGGCACCGCCGACGACTCGGTCGGCTACTTCGTCCGGCCGACCCTCTTCGAGTGCTCGGACGCCGCGCACGAGACCTTCACCACCGAGTACTTCGGGCCGATCCTCGGCGTGCACGTCTTCGACGACGCCCGCTTCGACGAGGTGGTCCACCAGGCCGAGTCGATCGCCCCGTACGCGCTGACCGGGTCGATCTTCGCGACCGACCGCCGGGTGGTCGACCAGGTCGCCGAGAAGATGCGGTACGCGGCCGGCAACTTCTACATCAACGACAAGCCGACCGGCGCGGTGGTCGGGCAGCAGCCGTTCGGCGGTGCCCGGGCCAGCGGCACCAACGACAAGGCGGGCTCCTGGCACAACCTGGTCCGCTGGATGTCGCCGCGGACGATCAAGGAGACCTTCGTCCCGCCGACCGACCACGGGTACCCGCACATGGGCTGACCCCGGCGAGTGTCGCCGGTGGCGCACGGATCGTCACCGGCGACCGGCCGGCCGGAGGAGGGCCCGGCCGTCCCCGGCGGACTGTCGTCGGCCGACAGTGCACATCGGACGACCCAACAGGTGCCGAAAACGGCAAATCCTGGACGCCAGGTCCGACAAAGTGGCAGCTTAGAGGGCATGGCGGAATCCGGAGTCAATCCGACGGCGGCGGCCCTGCTCGGCCTGCTGCACGAGGGCCCGATGACAGGCGGCCAGCTGATGGCCGCCGCCGAGCGCCGGCTGGCGCCGTACTGGTCGATGACCCGCAGCCAGGTCTACCGGGAGCTCCCGGTGCTGGCCGAGAAGGGTCTGGTGCGGCTCGGGAAGCCCGGGCCGCGGATGAGCCAGCCGTACGCGATCACGGCGGCCGGGAAACGGACATTCTCCCGCTGGCTGGCCGAAAATCCCGGCAAGGACACCATCCGTAACCCGGTCGCGCTGCGGATGGCCTTCGGCAACCTGCACTCGGCGAGTCAGCTCAAGAACCTGTACGCCTCGGCGAACGAGTACCACAGCGAGGCCCTGGCGGCGGTGCGGGAGCAGGTCAAGAACGCCAAGAAGGAAGGCGAGAACTACGACGCCAGCGCGCTCGAGTTCGCCGTCGCCTATCACAAGGCGGCCCTGTCCTGGCTCAAGACCGCCCCGGTCGGCTGACACCTGCCGCAGGTCGGTCGGCGTAGGCAGTAGTCTTGTCTGTCGTGACCGCTGCCGATTACGCCGAACAGCTCAAGGAACTCGACGCCACCCTGCGCAACATCGAGGCCGTCCTCGACCTCGACAAGCTGCGCGAGCAGAAGGCCCGCCTGGAGCAGGAGGCCTCCGCGCCCGACCTCTGGGACGACCAGGCCAAGGCGCAGCAGGTGACGTCGCAGCTGTCGTACGTCAACGGCGAGATCACCAAGCTCTCCGACCTCCGCTCCCGGCTCGACGACGCCGGGGTGCTGCTGGAGCTCGCCCAGGCCGAGTCGGACCCGGGCACCCTGGCCGAGGTCGAGTCGGAGATCACCGGGCTGACCAAGGCCATCCAGGAGATGGAGGTCCGCACCCTGCTGTCCGGCGAGTACGACTCCCGGGAGGCGCTGGTCGCCATCCGGGCCGGGGCCGGCGGCGTGGACGCCGCGGACTTCGCCGAGATGCTGCTGCGGATGTACCTGCGCTGGGCCGAGCGGCACGGCTACCCGACCGAGGTCTACGAGACCTCGTACGCCGAGGAGGCGGGCCTGAAGTCGGCCACCTTCACGGTCAAGGTGCCCTACGCGTACGGCACGCTGAGCGTGGAGTCCGGCACCCACCGGCTGGTCCGGATCAGCCCGTTCGACAATCAGGGCCGCCGCCAGACCAGCTTCGCCGGCGTCGAGGTGCTGCCGGTCGTCGAGCAGACCGACCACATCGAGATCCCCGAGAACGAGATGCGGATCGACGTCTACCGGTCCTCCGGCCCGGGTGGGCAGAGCGTCAACACGACCGACTCGGCGGTCCGGATCACCCACATCCCGACCGGCATCGTGGTCACCTGCCAGAACGAGAAGTCGCAGCTGCAGAACAAGGCCTCCGCGCTGCGGGTGCTGCAGGCCCGGCTGCTGGAGCGCAAGCGCCAGGAGGAGCAGGCCAAGCTCCAGGGCCTGAAGACCGACGCCGCCGGCTCGTGGGGCGACCAGATGCGCTCGTACGTCCTGCACCCGTATCAGATGGTGAAGGATCTGCGGACCGAGCAGGAGACGGGCAATCCGTCCGCGGTCTTCGACGGCGAACTGGACAGCTTCATCGAGGCGGGTATCCGCTGGCGGAAGCAGCAGCAGCTCACCGCTGACGGTGCGTGATCGGGGTCGGACGCAGCGCGTCGTCGATCTCTGTCTGACCGGCTGAATCGATGACGCGACGCGTAACGACGGGGCGGGGGGCTTGGCTCCTCCATTACACCGCGTAGACTCTCGACCCGTGATTCAGCTTGAGCAAGTGACGAAGACGTACCCGAAGGCGTCCCGGCCTTCGCTCGACAACGTGTCCGTCTCGATCGAGAAGGGCGAGTTCGTCTTCTTCATCGGTCCATCCGGCTCCGGCAAGTCCACGATCATCAAGATGCTGCTGCACGAGGTCACCCCCAACAAGGGGCGGATCGTCGTCAACGGCAAGGACGTCACGTCGATGCGCTCCTGGAAGCGACCCGCCTTCCGGCGTTCCATCGGCTGCGTCTTCCAGGACTTCCGCCTCCTGCCGAACCGCACCGCGTACGAGAACGTGGCGTTCGCGCTGGAGGTGATCGGCAAGACCAAGGCGGTCGCCCGCCGGGTCGTGCCGGAGGTGCTGGAGCTGGTCGGTCTCGGTGGGAAGGAGCACCGCTACCCCCACGAGCTCTCCGGTGGTGAGCAGCAGCGTGTCGCCGTGGCCCGGGCGTTCGTGAACCGCCCGCTGATCCTGCTGGCGGACGAGCCCACCGGAAACCTGGACCCGGACACGTCGATCGAGATCATGCGCCTGCTGGACCGGATCAACCGCACCGGCACGACCGTCGTGATGGTCACGCACGACTCCAACATCGTGAACCAGATGCGCCGCCGCGTCGTTGAGATCGAGAGCGGCCGCATCGTGCGCGACCAGCACCGCGGCGTCTACGGCTGAGCCGTTCCGGCTGACGATCCGTAGACCCTGACGACGAACACCTCACGCCGGAGAGCCGGAGGAATTTCCCGATGCGGATGAAGTACGTCCTGTCCGAGGTACTGGTCGGACTGTGGCGCAACGTCACCATGACCATCGCGATGATCATCACGTTGGCGGTGTCGCTGTTCATGCTGGGCGGCAGCGGCCTTCTTTACCAGAAGGTCGGCGACATGAAGGACCTCTACTACGAGAACGTCCAGGTGTCGATCTTCCTCAAGACCGACGTCAACGAGCAGCAGCGCACCGACCTGGACGCGAAGCTGAAGGGCGACCCGCTGGTCAAGGAGGTCACCTACGTCAACAAGGACGAGGCGTACAACCGCTTCAAGCAGATGTACGCCGACGCCCCCGACCTGGTGAACGCCGTCAAGCCGGACCAGCTGCCCGAGTCGTTCCGGATCACGCTGAAGAACCCGGAGCAGTACAAGAGCATCTACGACCAGTACAAGGACACCGAGGGGGTCGACGAGATCGTCGACCAGAGCAAGCTGCTCGACAAGGTCTTCGGCGTGCTGACCGGGTTCCAGAACGGCGCGCTGGCCATCGCGATCGTGATGGCGATCGCCGCGCTGCTGCTGGTCGCGAACACCATCCAGGTGGCCGCGTACAGCAAGCGGCGGGAGGTGGCGGTCATGAAGCTGGTCGGCGCCTCGAACTGGTTCATCCAGGCGCCGTTCGTGCTGGAGGCGGTGGTCGCCGGTCTGCTCGGCTCGATCCTCGGCCTGATCGCCCTGGCCACCGTCAAGGTGGTGGCCGCCGGCAGCTCGATGGCCGCCCTGGAGGGGCTGATCACGCCGATCTCCTGGTCCGACATCCTCCTGGCGTTCCCGCTGATGGCCGGCGTCGGTGGCCTGGTCAGCGCGGTCACCGCCTGGGTCACGCTCCGCTTCTACCTGCGGGTCTAGTCTCCGCGACGGCTCTCCAGGGGCCCTCCCGCGCCGGAATAAACCGGGCGGGAGGGCCCTTGTGCTTCGGGTAGCATGATCCCCGCTTCGCGCCCGGTGGGGCTGCGGACCGAACGGAAGGGAGGTGGCGCCGATGCCACGGGAAAAGGGCCGCAAGGTGGTCGCCTCCAACAAGAAGGCGCGCCACGACTACGCCATCCTCGACACGTACGAGGCGGGCATGGCGCTGACCGGCACCGAGGTCAAGTCGCTGCGGGCCGGGCGGGCGTCGCTGGTCGACGCGTTCGCCCAGGAGCGCAACGGCGAGCTCTACCTGCACGGCATGCACATCCCGGAGTACACCCAGGGCACCTGGACCAACCACGAGCCCCGGCGTACCCGGAAGCTGCTGCTCAAGCGGCTGGAGATCGACCGGCTGATCGGCAAGACCCGGGAGAGCGGTCTCACCCTGGTGCCGTTGCAGGTCTACTTCTCCGACGGCTGGGCCAAGGTGGAGATCGGCCTGGCCAAGGGTAAGAAATCGTACGACAAGCGGCAGGACCTCGCCAAGCGGGACGCCGAGCGGGAGATGGCCCGTGTGGCGGGCCGGCGCGGCAAGGGGATGGATGACTGATACGTCCGGTTTGTTCGGGCGGCCGGCCAGGGCCGGCCTCGGAATGAATCCGGTTGCGCCAGGCGTTAGGCTTGGTGGTGCTGCCGACAGGGGCAGCCCTTCGAGGGGGTGACTGGTTTCGACTTCGTACGTTGCGGCAGGGGAAGCGAGCCGAGGAAGCCGACGTCGTCTCGTGAATCGGTCGTCGGAAACCAATAAGCGCCAAGAACAATCGCGCTGACTTCGCTCTCGCCGCCTGAGGCGAGTAGCAAGTCTGTCGGCCTGGGAGCGCCTTCGACCCAGTTAGCCGGCATCAGCTAGAAGGCTGGCCAATCGGACCCGGTCGCGGGGTCCGTGCGGCGAGATCAATCAGCGACTGGGCCCGTCACACCGACTCGCTCGCGTGATCGGAGGGGCCGAGTAGAGGCACAGCGAGCTGCGCTCGGAGAAGCCCTGACAAGGCGGCGAAGGACCCGGGTTCGATTCCCGGCACCTCCACCACCTGACCTGTGCGCCCCGGTCCACCTGGACCGGGGCGCACAGTCGTCTCCAGGCAAGGTCGCACGTTTCCGGATCGCAGGGGGGCGGGCGGGTAACCCACTGCGACTGCAGGGGCTGGTGCGACAAGTGGGGCTTGTGGGACAGATGAGGTGCCCGCCGGGCCTGGACAGGCCCGAGGCGTCGGGTCCACCATCTCTGTACCCGGTAGCGCAGGAGCGTCGGCTCCAGGTCGCGGCGCGGCGGCGGACTCGCCGAGCTGGAGCCGTCGGACGGGAGGTGCCCATGGTCACCGGTCCGATCCAGCAGCCGTCCCCGGTCGCCGCGGCGGCTCGACCGCCCGCCGCGCGCCAGCCCATCCTCCTCGGCGACGTGCACGCCCTCGCCCGGGCGCTCGCCGTGCCACCGGGGGAGCCGCGCTGGCGGGAGCGTCTGATCCTTCAGCTCGGCCCGGTCCGGCACGGCTTCGCCGAGCACGTCCGGATCACCGAAGGCCCCACCGGCCTCTACGCCGAACTGCTCCACCAGGCCCCTCGGCTCGACCGGGGCGTACGCCAGCTGACCCGGGAGCACGCCGTGATCGTGGCGGCGCTCGCCGCCCTCGAGCACGCCGCCGGACTGCCGGAGGTGGCGGCCGAGGAACTGCGCGGCCGGGTCGGCGAGCTGCTCCGGGCGTTGCACCGGCACCGGCAGCGCGGCGCCGACCTGCTCTGGGAGGCGTACCAGGCCGACCTGGGCGGGGAGAACTGACCGGAACCGGACGGACACGGCCTGCGTCCAACCGGCATGCGTCGTTCGATCGCCCTGTTGGGGCTGCCGCTCCTGGTCCTCGCCGGCTGCGCCGCGCCCGGCTCCGGTCCGGCCGCGCCGCCGGCCACCACTCCGGCCACCACCGGCTGGCCGGCATTCGACCAGCGGGCCGCCCAGGTGGCCGACACCTGGCGGCCCGGCGAGGCGTGGCGCAGCGGGTACGTGCCGCTGGAGGACGGCACGGTGCTGGCCGGCGACCCCGGCTTCAGCGCCGACACCAAGTGGGCGTACGCCCAGGGCTGGTACCGGGAGCAGGTCACCATCCCGACCGGCACGCCGGCCGACGGGACGATCCGCTTCCCCGACGGCACGCTGCCGGCGCCGCTGATCAGCGCCGCCGCGGCGTACGCCCAGCTGGACAAGGGTGACCCGCCACCCTGCGCGGGGCGGCCGATGAAGCCCCCGACGGGCGGCTCCGGAAAGCCCGCGCCCGGCGGCCCGACCATCGAGCCGGGGCCGGACGGGCCGGTGGGTACCCAGGCGACCGAGCCCTGCGTGCCGCTGACGGTCACCGGCGTGACGTTGGGCAGCACGACGGTGCGGACCAGTCGGGGCCCCGCCGAGGTGCCGGCCTGGCTGTTCACCGTGGCGGAGCTGAAGGTGCCGGTGGCCCGGGTCGCGGTCGCGCCGAGCGCGGTCGGCGAGGTACCCCAGGGGATCGCCCCCACCTGGCCGGTGCCGGGCGGGGTCGTGACCGTGCAGAGCCTCGACGCGGCGGACGGCGCGCGCCTGGACTACAAGGTCGGAACGGGCGCCTGCGACGGCGAACCCACGCCGCTGGTGCTGGAGCGGGACGACCTGGTGGTGATCGGGGCCGGCGTGACCACCACTCCCGGGCCCTGCACCATGCAACTGGTCCTCAAGCCGGTGACCGTCACGCTGAAGGCGCCGGTGGGCAAGCGGGCGGTGCTGGACGTCGGCAGCGGCACCGCGCTGGTGGTGGGCCGCCGCTGAGCGGTCACAGGATCCGCGGCACGTCGGTGCTGATCGGCACCGGCAGCACCGTCGGCCGGTCGGCGGCCAGCGCCGCGTCCAGCGCCGGACCGAGCGCGTCCAGCGACTCCATCACCGTGGCCGCGCAGCCGTAGCCCCGGGCCACCGCGACCACGTCCAGCCCGGGCAGGTCCAGCGCGGGCACCCCCGGGGTGTGCTTCAGCTCGGCGAACGCCTTGAGGATCGCGTACTGGTGGTTGACCGGGACCACGATGGCCAGCGGCAGGCGCAGCTGCGCCGCCGTCCAGAGCGCCTGCACCGAGTAGTGCAGCGAGCCGTCGCCGATCACGGCCACCACCGGCCGGCCGCGCCCGGTGTCCCGTTCGCCGAGGGCGATCCCCACCGCCGCCGGCAGGCCGAACCCCAGGCCGCCGCTGGCCATCGTGAAGTACGACCGCGGCCGGTTGACCCGCAGCCGGCGGCGCAACGCGGCCAGGTTGGACGGTGACTCCTGCACCAGCACCCCGTCGGCCGGCCAATGCCCCGCCAGCGCCGCGAAGAGCGCGTCGGCGCTCGGCGGCTCGGCGACCTCCGGCGGCGCCGGGTCCGGGCGGGCTGCCGGTGGCGGCCGGCCGGCCGGCGGCACCAGCTCCAGCAGGCCGGCCAGGGCCAGGCCGGCGTCGGCGAGCAGGCTCTCCCCGACCGGGGCCCGGGCCGACTCGTCCGGGTCGTCCGTCACGTGCAGCAGCCGGGCGTCGTCCGGCAGGTAGTCGCCCGGCACGTGCGGGTAGTAGCGGAAGACCGGGGCGCCGACCACCAGCACCGTGTCGTGCCCGCGCAGCGTCTCGGCGAGCGGGCCGATCGCGTACGGCAGGACGCCACGGAAGTGCGGGTGGTCCTCGGGGAAGACGGCGCGCTCCGGTGCCGGGGCGGACCAGACCGGAGCGGCCAGCCGCTCGGCCAGTGCCACCGCGGCCGGCCAGGCGTCGGCCCGGTCCACCGCCGCGCCGAGCACCAGCGCCGGGGACCGACTGCCGGCGAGTACGGCGGCGAAGCCGCGCAGCCGGTCCGGGTCCGGGGCGATCCGGGTGGCGACCGTCCGCACCTGCGGGGGCGGGTCGGCGGGTCGGTCCCAGTCGTCCATCGGCAGGGAGAGGTAGACCGGCCCGGCCGGGGGCTGCACCGCGGTGGCGTACGCCCGCATGAAGGCCGCCGGGATGTCCTGCGCCCGGGTCGGCTCGTGCGACCACTTCACGTACGGCTGGGTCAGCTCCGCCGCCCGGCGGCTGGCCAGCCGGGGCTCGATCAGCAGCATCTCCCGGTTCTGCTGGCCGGCGCTGACGATCAGCGGGGTCTTGTTGTGCCAGGCGGTGACCAGGTTGCCCATGCCGTTGCCGGTGCCCGGGGCGGTGTGCAGGTTGATGTGCGCGGGCCGGCCGGTGGCCTGCGCGTAGCCGTCCGCCATGCCCATCGCCGACGCCTCGTGCAGCGCGTGCACGTAGCGGAAGTCGGCCGGGAAGTCCTGGAGGAAGGTCTCCTCGGTCGAGCCGGGATTGCCGAAGACGGTGGTCAGGCCCAGGTCGCGGAGCAGGGCGTACGTGGTGTCGCGCACCGTTGCCATCGCCGGCTGCCTCCCGTCCCCCGCGCCGTGCCGGAGACGGCCCGGTGATCAGCCTCCCGACCAATCGAATTTATCGGTCCCGGGTTGACTTTTCGGGCGCTTCCCAGCGGTCAGGGCAGCGGGAACGGCAGCTTGATCCCGTCGAGTGAGTGCCCGCACGGGCAGTCCCGCTCGGCCGGCAGCGCGGCGATCGCGTCCAACAGCACCCCGCGCAGCCGCTCGGTGTTCTCCGCGAAGACCCGGAAGACCTCCTCCTGGGTCACCGACTCGCCCGCCTCGACGCCCGCGTCCAGGTCGGTGACCAGCGCGATCGACGTGTAGCAGAGGGCCAGTTCGCGGGCGAGCACCGCCTCCGGGTGGCCGGTCATGTTGACCACGCTGCCGCCGATCGCCGCGAACCAGCGCGACTCGGCGCGGGTGGAGAAGCGCGGTCCCTCGACCACCACCACGGTCCCGCCGTCCACCGCCGGCACGTTCCGGCCCGCCGCTGCGTCGAGCAGCGTCCGGCGTCCCACCGGGCAGTAGGGGTCCCCGAACGGCACGTGCACCGCGCCCCGGTCGTAGTAGGTCTGCACCCGGCCGCTGGTGCGGTCGATGAGCTGGTCCGGCACCACGAACGTCCCCGGCCCCAGCTCCGGCCGGAGCCCGCCGACCGCGCACGGGGCGAGCACCTGGCGCACGCCGAGGGAGCGCAGCGCCCACAGGTTCGCCCGGTACGGGATGCGGTGCGGCGGGTAGCGGTGGTCGCGCCCGTGCCGGGGCAGGAACGCCACCCGGCGCCCGCCCACCTCGGCGATCGTGACCGCGCCCGACGGCGCCCCGTACGGCGTGTCCAGCTCGTGCTCGGTGGCGCCGTCGAGCAGGGCGTAGAGGCCCGACCCGCCGATCACCGCCAGCTCGGCCGTTGGACCCATCCGGTCCTCCCTCGATCCCGTCGCGATCACCCGCCGGTCAGACCTTAGCCAGCGGGCGAAGCGCAGGCTATGGTGCGTGGCATGGCGTTGACAGCGCGGACGCCCGACGACGGTGGGTGCGCCGCACCGGCGTACGGCTGACGGGTGTCGGACATGCAGGGTGAGGGACAGGCGATCGGTGGCCGGGCCATGGACTCGATGACCGGGCGGCTGCTGGTCGCGACTCCGATGCTCAAGGACCCCAACTTCGACCGTACGGTCGTGCTGCTGGTCGCCCACGAGCCCGGCGGCGCGCTCGGCGTGGTGCTGAACCGGGCCACCGAGGTCCCGGTGGCCGACGTCCTGGGCGACTGGAGCGACCTGGCCCGGCATCCCGCGGTGCTCTTCGAGGGCGGGCCGGTGCAGCCCGACTCGGCCATCTGCCTGGCCCGGATGCGGCATCCGATCAAGCCGGTGAAGGGCTTCCACCGGGTCTCCGGGGCGGTGGGCACCATCGACCTGTCGGTCGACCCGGAGCGGCTGCGGGACGCCATCGGCGGGATCCGGGTCTTCGCCGGCTACTCCGGCTGGGGCGCGGGCCAGCTGGAGCGGGAGATCGAGGAGGGGTCCTGGTTCGTCCTCGACGCCCTCCCCGGGGACGCCTTCGTCGACCGGCCGGACGACCTCTGGCCGATGGTGCTGCGGCGGCAGGGCGGCATGATGGCGGCGGTCGCCCACTTCCCCCCGGACGTGGCGCTGAACTGAGCCGCGCGGTGGGGTACCCCCGCGAGATGACCATGCCGACCGGCGTGTGTATAGTTCTCTGCGTGCCCGGGCGACCGGGGACGACAGCAAGGGGCCGTGGCGCAGCTGGTAGCGCACCACACTGGCAGTGTGGGGGTCAGGGGTTCGAGTCCCCTCGGCTCCACCCTTCGCGATCGGGGCGTTCGTCGGACACGACGGGCGCCCTTCGTCGTTTCCGGGCAGAGCAGTGGCCCAGCTCACGTCCCCCGCCGGTTGGAGGCCACCCGGGGTTGACGTGAATCGCGTCCCGAGGGGCTCGCGCGCTGCGAGACTCGATCGGTGGTCGGCAAGCGGTGGCACGAGCGGCTGGGGCCCGCCGTCTCGGTCGCCCCCGGGGCCCGCGTGGAGCGGTTCGAGCTCTTCTTCGACCTGGTGTTCGTCTTCTCGTTCTTCATCATCACCCGGGCCACCGCGGTGAGCATCACCGGCGCCAACCTGCTGCACGGCCTACTGGTGCTTGCCGTGCTCTGGTGGGTCTGGGTCGTGCACACGGTGGTCGCTACCCGCATCCGGCTCGGCGTGGGGTTCGTGCCGGCGCTGATGGTCGTGGCGATGGCCGCGCTGTTCTGCTTCGCGCTGTCCCTGCCGCAGGCCTTCAGCGACCCGAGGCAGGCGGCCACCGGGCCGCTGGTGATCGCGGTCAGCTACCTGGTGATCCGCTCCACGCACCTGTTGCTGTACTGGCACGTCGCCCGGGAGAAGCCGGGCGAGCGCCGCCTGTTGCTGAGGTATTCCCCCGAGCTGTTGATCAGCACCGTCCTGCTGCTGAGCGCCGCGCTGGTCCCGCCGCTGATTTCCGACATGGGGCGGGCGCTGTTCGTGCGGGACGGGCTGTGGCTCCTCACCGTCGTGCTCCAGTACAGCGGCGGCCTGGTCGCCGGTGCGTGGGGCTGGGTGGTGACCTCCGCCGAGCACTGGACGGAACGGTACGACCTCATCCTGATCATCGCCCTGGGCGAGTCGATCATCTCCGTCGGCGTCGGCGGCAACCTCCTCGGTCAGCCGGTCACCTGGCCCGCGGTCGCCGCGGCCGTGCTCGGCATCTTCTTCACCGCCGCCCTGTGGTGGGCACACTTCGACGTGATCGCTCCGGCGGCGCGCATCGCGCAGCACGCCGCGCAGGGACGGGCCCGGGTGGCCATGGCTCGGGACGCCTACGCCTACTGTCAGCTGGTGATGATCGCCGGGATCATCCTGTTCGCGCTCGGCGCGGAGGAGATCGTGCGGCAGGTGGCGGACCGCTCCATCAGCCTCGCCGAGCGGACGCACGGCCCGGGCGTTCCGATGCTCTTCGGCGGGGTGATCTGCTACCTCGGTGGCGACATGCTGTTCCAACTGCGCGCCCTGGGCACGCTCTCCTGGACGCGGGTCGGCACCGTGCTGGTCCTCGCGGCCGCCATCGCGCCGGCCATGCACCTCCCCGCGCTACTGGCCTTCACGCTGCTGACCACCATCTGCATCGGCTTGGTGGCCGTCGAGTTGGTGGTCATGGCCGACGCCCGCCGAGCCCTGCTCGGGGCCGTCTTCGAGGAGCGGACCACCTACGAGAAGCACGAGGCCGGCTGGCGGGCCCGCTGGCACGAAGCGGCCCCGGACGAGAGGCCCCCGTGAGCTCTTCGAGTTGCCGGCGGAGCAGTTCCGGAGGGCGTCCGCCGGGACCGACGGACGCCCTCCGGGGGGATCAGCGCGGCTCGTACGCCTTCGGCAGGCGCATGCCGCGCTCGGCCATGAGCTGGCGCACCCGGTTCGGGTAGTTGGTGATGATCCCGTCCACGCCCAGGTCGATGAGCGCCGCCACGGTGGCCGGGTCGTCACAGGTCCACGGGATGACCTTCAGGCCCCGGGCGTGCGCCTCGGCCACCATCGTGGCGTCCGGGTAGAAGCGGAAGCCGGGGTCGGCGACGGTGCCGTTCTGCGGGAAGCCGTAGTTGGGGGAGAGGGCGGTCACGCCGGGGATGGCCGCCGCCGCCCGGACGAAGTCACCGCCGAAGTCGTCCGCGTCGAGGCCGCCGAGCCACGGCGAGGCGCCGGGCTTGCCGACCTGGAGGAAGTCGTAGTTCGTCAGCGCCACCAGCGGCCACCGGGGGGCCAGCCGGTGCATCACCCGCAGCGCACCCCAGTCGAAGGACTGGATGGTGACCTGGTCCTCGATGCCGGAGGCGCGGATCTCCTCGAACACCCGGCGGACGAACAGCTCGCGTGGCGCGGTCTGCTCGGGCGCCCCGGCCTCGACCTTGGTCTCGATGTTCAGCGTGACCTGGTTGGCGTGCCAGCTCTTCACCAGGTCCAGGACGTCCCGCAGCTCGGCCATCCGGACGCCGGCGATCTGCTCCTGCGCCGGGAAGCCGGGCAGCTGCTGGTAGCCGCAGTCCATGGTCTTGATCTGGGCCAGCGTCAGGTCCTTGATGTACTTGCCCACGTACGGGTACATCGGGTCGCCGGGCGTCACCGGCGCGGTGTCCCGGCACTTCTGCGTGCTGACCTGGCGGTCGTGCGTGACGACGACCTTCTCGTCGCGGGTGACCTGGGTGTCCAGCTCCAGCGTGCTGACCCCGAGGCGCATGGCCTTGGCGAAGCCGGCCAGGGTCTCCTCGGTGGTCATACCGATGCCGCCCCGGTGTGCCTGGAGGTCGAAGTGGGTCTGCTGCGGCAGCACGCCGGGGCCGGTGGCGGTGGCCGCGTGCGCGGTGGCCGGCGTGGCCAGCACCGCCCCGGCAGCCAGTACCGCCAGGAGCTGACGGATGGACATGGGAAGCCTCCCCCTTGCTCGGATGACGCTTCGAAGCTAGGGGCGGGGACGGTGCCCGTCGTGGCCCTGACGTGAGGGGGCCGTGAACGTTCGCGGACGCGGAGGGTACGCCGGGCCGGGCCGGGCCGCCGCGCGGCCCGGCCGCGACGTCAGCGCGTACTGCGGGTCTTGGGCAGGTCGAACTGGTCGGCTTTCCGGCAGTCCTTCGAGCCGCCGATGGCGCCCTCGCCGAGCCGGTCGAGGGTCTGCCGGGCCCGGTACCGGCCCAGGTTCCAGGCGTACCAGGGGTCGGACTCCTCGAGGTCGTCCGCGATCCAGCTCAGCGTGCAGCGGCGTACCGGGTCGGGCAGCTGGCTCAGCGCGGGCGTGGCGTCGGCGGAGAGGGCCCGCAGGTACCACGCGTCGATCTTGCCGGTCTGCTCGTACCGGAGGATGTTGCGCCGGGCGGCGTAGTCCTCGGGGTTGAGCACCGCCAGGCCGAGCAGCATCGCCACGGCGAGCGCCACGGTGGTGCCCGGAATCCACCGCCCCTGCCACCGGACGCCGGCCGCCAGGATCATCAGGAACACCGCGCCGAGCAGCAGCTCGAACGCCATCACGAAGATCCGCTCGCCGGTGAAGCTGTAGACCTTCTGGTACGTCCACATCCGGGACAGCGCCGACACCACGATCACCACGCTGAGCGCGCTCAGCAGGCCCAGCAGGACGCGCAGCACGGTCCGCTCGGCCGGCCGCTCCCGGCTGGCCCACCGGCTCACCCCGCCGAGCACGGCCAGGGTCAGCAGGGTGACGAAGAGCAGCTGCCAGAAGCCGCTGCGGGCGTACTCCGAGTAGCTCAGCCCGGCGACCTTCTGCACGTGCCGCTGCCCGCCGAAGAGCACGGTGAACTGCACCACGACGAAGCCGGCGAAGAGCAGGGTCAGCGCCCCGATGGCGGGGGCCCACTCCAGCAGGCCGAGCCGGCGGCTGGACGGCTTGTCCACGGCGGACAGGTCCGGCGGGGCGGCCAGGGTGTAGACCGCCGCGACCGCGATCAGCCCGCCGACCGCCGCCAGGAAGATCCAGCGGAACACCGTACCGACGTTGATCTCGGGGATGATCGCGCCGAGGACCTCGTTGAAGGCCGCGTCGGCCGAGGCGAGCAGGGCGCCGAAGATCCACAGCACCAGCACGGTGGCGGCGACCGAGCCGCCGACCCGGCGGACCATCCCGGCGTCGGGGGACGCGGTGATGTGCCGGCGTACCCAGGGCAGCCCCCGGAACGCCGTGAACGGCGTCGCGACCAGGCCGAACAGGATCGAGCGGACGAGCCGTCCGCCGACGATGGCCAGGGTCGCGCAGCCCAGCGCGCCCAGCACGCAGAAGGTCACCAGCCACCAGGCGTTGCGGAAGGCCAGCACCGCCAGCAGCGCCAGGGCCGCCGCCGCCCACCCACCGCGGATCAGCCGCTCCGGGCGGGGCAGTTCGGCCGTACGCCGCCGCACCGCCAGCACCACGCCGAGGGTCAGTGTGAGCCAGCCGAGGAACCAGCCGATGCCGACCCGGTCCAGCGGTACGAAGAACGCGGTGCCCAGCGCGCCGGCCAGCACCCCGAGCGGGACGGCCCGGCCGGCGGCCTGCTTCGGCCCGGGCCAGGGCGCGCCGAGGAACGACGTCCGGGGCACGGCCGGGCGGGGCGCCCAGGGCGCCCCCGGCTGCGGCGGGAAGGTCTGCCAGGGCTGCGGCGCGGGGTGCGGCTGGCCCGGCAGCGGCCGGGCTGGGGGTGCGGGCGGGCCGGCGACCGGCGGCATGGTCCCGGGCGCCGGTTGGGCGACCGGCATCCCGGCAGCGGGTGCGCCTGCGGCGGCCGCCCCGGTGGGAGGGGAGGCGGGGGCGGACGCCGCGGTGGCCTCGGCCGGCGCGGCGGCGTCGCGAACGGCCTCCCCGCCGGCGTCCTCGCCGCCCGATCCGCCGGCAGCCGGCGCGGTCGGTGCCGGGGCGGCGGCCTCGACGGCCGGCGCGGTCGCCTGGGCGGGTACGCCCGGCGTGGGCACCAGGACCCGCGGGCCGGTCGGCGCCCCGGGGACGGCTGCCGGCGTACCCTCGCCCGCCGGAACCAGCGGCAGGAACAGCGCGTAGCCGCGGGTGCCGGGCGGCACGGTCACCGGGATCGCCCAGGCGGGCTGCCCCTCCGGGCCGGGCCACACCATGCCGGGCGGGGCACCCTCCACGGTGGGCATCACGAGCAGGTACGGCGTGACGTCGGCGGGGACCTCACCCGCCGTTGACCCGGCCGCCGGGGCGGTCCGGGGAGAGTCTGGCGTTGACGGCGGCTCGGACACGGCGCTCCTTGATCGCAACGGGGTGCCGTCACTGTAGGGCCAGGACGCGCCCGGCGTTGCCCCCTGCGGTCCGTTCGGTCAGCAGACCCGGCCGGCCCGCTGACCCGTCGGCTTCCGGCGCCGTCCCGGCTCTGGTCGAACCTTTGCCGGCCCGCGCCCGTACCAGTGGCCGGGAGGTCGAAGACCATGGTCGTACGCCGGACGCTCGCCGCCGTGGCGGCCGTCGCCGCGATCCTGCTGTGCACGGCCGGGCCGGCCGGCGCGCACGGCGCTCCCACCAGCCCGCTGAGCCGGGCGGCGGCCTGTGGCCCGGAGGGCGGCCGGGCGGGCACGCCGGCCTGCCGGGCGGCGATCGCCGCGGGCGCCGCGGTGCGCGAGTGGGACAACATCCGGGTCGCCCGGATCGACGGCCGGGACCGGGAACGCATCCCCGACGGGGAGCTGTGCAGCGGCGGGCTGTCCGCGTACCGGGGGTTGGACCTGCCGCGGGCCGACTGGCCGGCCACCACGCTCACCGCCGGCGCCCGGTTCACCTTCCGCTACCGCACCACGATCCCGCACCGGGGCACGTTCCGGTTCTACGCCACCACCGGCTCGTACGCCCCGACCAGGAAGCTGACCTGGGCCGACCTGGCGGAGAAGCCCTTCCTCACGGCCACCGACCCGCCGATCCGCGGCGGCGCGTACCAGATGTCGGGGCGGCTGCCGGCGGACCGGAGCGGGCGGCACATCATCTACGTCATCTGGCAGAACTCCGACACCCAGGACACCTACTACTCCTGTTCGGACGTGGTGTTCCGGCCGGCGGCGGGCGCCGCCGCGGGGGCGCGTACCAAGGCCGCGGCGAGCCCGGCGGGGCCGCCGCGTACCGTCGCCCCGGCCGCGTCCGGCGGGGCCGGCGTCCCGCCGGAGGGGGTACCGGTGGCGGCGGTGACCGGCAACGCCGGCCTCCGCTGGCCGCTGGTGGCCGGCGCGGCGGCGGTGGTCATCGGGCTCCTGGCGACCACCCTCGGACTGCGGCTGCGCCGGGCCGGCAGCGTCCCGGTCGGGCGGCCGTGCGGGATCCGCAACCACCGCGCCGGCCGCCGCCGCGTCTGGTGACCACCGGCGGCCCGACCCGGGCGACACCCGGGCCGGACCGCGACCCGCTCAGCCCAGGTGGCGGTCGATCTCGGCCAGTTCCTCGGCGGACAGGTCGAAGTTGTCCAGCGCGGCGACGTTCCCCTCCAGCTGGGCCACGCTGCTGGCCCCGATGATCAGGCTGGTCATCCGCGGGTCGCGCAGCGCCCAGACCAGGGCGAGCTGGGCCAGGCTCTGGCCGCGCCGCTCGGCCACCGCGGCCAGCCCGCGGATGGTGGCCATCCGCTCCTCGGTCAGGTCGCTCTCGTTGAGGAAGACGCTGGTCCGCACCCGCGAGTCCGCCGGGATGCCGCCCAGGTAGCGGTCGGTGAGCAGGCCCTGCGCCAGCGGGCTGTACGCGATGCAGCCCGCCCCGACCTCCGCGAGGGTGTCCAGCAGCCCGTCGGCCTCGGTCCACCGGTTGAGCATCGAGTACGACGGCTGGTTGATCAGCAGCGGCGTGCCCAGGTCGCGCAGGATCGCGGCCGCCCGGGCGGTCTGCTCCGAGTTGTAGTTGGAGATGCCGACGTAGAGCGCCTTGCCGGAGCGGACGACGGCGTCGAGCGCGCCCATCGTCTCCTCCAGCGGAGTGTCCGGGTCGAACCGGTGCGAGTAGAAGATGTCGACGTGGTCGAGGCCCATCCGGCGCAGCGACTGGTCCAGCGAGGAGATCAGGTACTTGCGGGAGCCCCACTCGCCGTACGGGCCGGGCCACATCAGATAGCCCGCCTTGGTGGAGATCACCAGCTCGTCCCGGTACGGCTTCAGGTCGGTGGCGAGCATCCGGCCGAAGTTCTCCTCCGCCGAGCCGGGCGGCGGGCCGTAGTTGTTGGCCAGGTCGAAGTGGGTGATGCCGAGGTCGAAGGCGCGCCGGACGATGTCCCGCTGCCGCTCGTACGGCCGGTCCGGCCCGAAGTTGTGCCACAGCCCGAGGGAGACGGCGGGCAGGCGCAGCCCGCTGCGCCCGCTGCGGCGGTAGGGCATCGAGTCGTAGCGCTGATCAGCGGCGAGGTAGGTCACGCCCCGACCCTAGTCGGCTGCCGGTTGGAGGTCGTGGCGCAGGCGGGGCAGCTCCCGGCCGGTGGACGGGGAGACCGAGGTGCCGGCGGGGACCGCCCCGACCCGCCGGTAGAAGGGCTCCGCGCCCGGGTCGGCGTCGATCCACAGGGTACGGGCGCCGGCGGCGCGGGCCGCCGACACCGCGTGGTCGAAGAGCGCCCGGCCGGCGCCGGTGCCGATCGCCGGCGGGTCGACAAAGAGCATGTCCAGTTCCATCTCGGGCGGTTCGCCGCCAAGCACCGCCAGGCCGACCACCCGACCGTCCCGCTCGGCGACCGCCACCTGGCGGGCGGCCACGTCCGCCGGGGTCAGCGTCAACTCGGCGCGGCAGCGGGCCAGGAACCCGGCGTCGTACCCCCAGTGGCCCTTGGAGCGCAGGGCCAGCTCGGTCAGCTCGGCCGCCTCGTCGGGGCGGGCGGGACGGATGCGGAGATCCATCGGGCCATTGTGCCGGCGGGTGCGGAACGGGCGTGCGGGCCGGCCGTCCCGGGTAGCTTCGAGGCCATGCGCTTCGTGCAGCTCGACACCCCCAAGCCGATCTCGAAGATCGGCCTGGGCACCTGGCAGTTCGGGTCCCGGGAGTGGGGCTACGGCCCGGACTACGAGCGCCGGGCGGCCCAGATCGTCCGGCGGGCGCTCGACCTGGGCGTCACCCTCTTCGACACCGCCGAGATCTACGGCTTCGGCCGCAGCGAGCGCATCCTCGGCGCGGCGCTCGGCGAGGACAAGGCCAAGGTCGTGGTCGCCAGCAAGATCTTTCCGGTGCTGCCGGTCGCCTCCGTCGTGCAGCAGCGGGCGGTCGCCTCCGCCGCCCGGCTCGGCGTCAGCAGCATCGACCTCTACCAGGTCCACCAGCCCAACCCGGTGGTCGCCGACACCACCACGATGCGGGGCATGCGCGCCCTCCAGGACGTCGGGCTGGTCGGCGAGGTCGGGGTCAGCAACTACAACCTGCGCCGCTGGCGGTTCGCCGAGGCCGCGCTCGGCCGCCGGGTGCTGAGCAACCAGGTCCGCTACAGCATGGTCGACCGGGGCCCCGAGCAGGACCTCATCCCGTACGCCGAGCAGGCCGGCCGGATCGTCATCGCGTACAGCCCGCTGGCGCAGGGCTTCCTCTCCGGCCGCTACGACGCGCGGAACCAGCCGCGCGGGGCGATCCGCCGGGCCAACCCGTACTTCCTGCCGGAGAACCTGGCCCGCGGCACCGAGCTGATCGGCACCCTGCGCGAGGTCGCCGACGCGCACGACACCACCCCGAGCCAGATCGCCCTGGCGTACCTGCTGCGGCACCCCAACGTCGTGGCCATCCCCGGCGCGTCCGGCGTCGAGCAGATGGAGCGCAACGCGGCCGCCGCCGAGATCGACCTGGCGGACGACGAGTACGCCGCCCTGGTCACCGCCGCCCACGCGTTCCGCCCGGTCACCGGGCTGGCCGCCGTACCCAAGCTGATCCGTGCCCGTACCGGAAGGTGACCACGATGGACGACATCACCGCGCTGATCCTCGACGACCACGCCGCCTTCCGGCGCGGCTTCGCCCGGCTCGACGACGCCCGCGACCCGGCCGAGCTGCTGGCCGTCTGGGACGCGCTCGCCCTGCACCTCGACATCCACGCCGAGGCGGAGGAGGCGATCCTCTACCCGCACCTGGTGAAGCACGGCGACGACGGCGAGGAGGAGACCGAGGACGCCATCGGCGACCACAACAAGATCCGGGACGCGATCGCCGAGTCGAAGGAACACGAGGTCGGCTCGGACCCGTGGTGGGCGGCGGTGTGGCGGGCCCGCCGGGAGAACAGCGAGCACCTGGCCGAGGAGGAGGACGAGGCGCTGCCCGACTTCCGCAAGCACGCCAGCGTCGAGCTGCGGGCCGAACTGGGGGCGCGGTGGCTCAAGTTCTACGGCGAGCACAAGAACGGGCGTAACCTGCCGTTCCTGGACAAGGATCCGTCTCGTTACGTTGCTGATCATCGCTGATCTCTTGCGGTGCGTGGGGTTTCCGGGCAGCCCGGCCCGCTCCGGGCGGTCAGGCTTGATCCCTCCGCGGGCCGGGCTGCCCGGAAACCCTGTCGTGGGCGCTCTCCGTCCGTCGCCCTCTGAAGAGACCAAGGGGGTACCCGGGTCAGTTGAGTGACGCCTCGGGTGGGATCTAACAGGGGTGGCCGCCTCGGGTGGGATCTCCCCATCGTGGGGGAGTTGGGCTGGTGGGGTCGGGCGGGACAATGGGTGGGTGACGGTCCCGGGGGTGTTGCGGCCGCTGGTGCGGGGGAGCACCTGGCGGCGCGGGGTGTTCCTGCTGCTCGGAGGGGTGCTCGCGCTGCCGTACGCGCTGCTCGCGGCGGCCTTCGTCCAACTGTTCGGCGGCGGCGACGTGCCCCGCCCGCTGGGGTTCGGGCTGCTGCTGGTGGGCGTGGTGATCGCGGCGGTGCCGGTGTTCCTCGCCGGCAGCCGTACGTTGGAGATCGCCGCCGCCCGCGCGCTGCTCGCGGTGGACCTGCCGGAGCCGGCGGTGGGCCACCGGATCGACCGGGAGACCCGGCTGCGCGCCGCGCTCTGGATCGCACTGCACCTGGTCACCGGCGGGCTGGTGCTGTTCGCGGCGATCAGCGCGTTCCCGATGGCGCTGGTCTTCCTCGCCGGGCAGGTCGGCCTCGACACGGGCGCGACCGCCGACGACGCGTTCGGTCCGCTGGGCCCGGACAACCCGGTCGCGGCGGCGCTGACCGGGGTGGCGGTGCTGGTCGGCCTCGGGTACGCGGTGGCCGGGCTGGGCGCGCTCGCCGCGTCGATGGCGCCGGTGCTGCTCGGCCCCTCGCAGGGCGAGCGGATCGCCGCCCTGGAGGCGCGGGCCGCCCGGCTGGCCGAGCGGAACCGGCTGGCCCGGGAGCTGCACGACTCGGTCGGGCACGCGCTGACCGTGGCCACCCTCCAGGCCGGCGCGGCTCGCGAGTTGCTCGACGTCGACCCGGAGTTCACCCGGCGGGCGCTGCGGGCCATCGAGGAGACCAGCCGGCACGCGATGGACGACCTGGACCACGTGCTCGGGCTGCTCCGGGAGAGCGACGGGCAGGGCCCGTCGACCGCGCCGCAGCGTACGCTCGGCCAGCTCGACCGGCTGGTGGCCGACACCCGCGCCGCCGGCCTGGCGGTGGACGCGCAGGTCAGCGGGGCGGTGGGGGAACTGCCGTCGGCGGTGTCCCGGGAGGGCTACCGGATCGTGCAGGAAGGGCTGACCAACGCGGCCCGGCACGGCCGCGGCCCGGTGACCGTGCGGGTCGACGTACCGGCGGACGGGTTGGAGATCGAGCTGGTCAACGGGCTGCGCGGCACGACCGGGCCGGGCGGCGGCGGGCGCGGCCTGGACGGCATGCGGGAGCGGGTGCTGCTGCTCGGGGGCCGCCTCGACGCCGGCCCGGACGGCGACCGGTGGCGGGTACGGGCGTCGCTGCCGGTGCCCAGGGGGGAGGCATCTGGTGAGACCTGAGCACTCTTTGGAATGTTCTAGTGGTCATGTAAACCTGATGGCATCGGCGGTTGTCGCACCCTGCCCGTAGGGTTGCTGGCATGGTGTTCCGCTCGCCCGTGGACCGGGTCATGCCGGTCTTCCTGGCCGATGAGCGTGGGGCGTTGACCCAGCAGTTCAACTTCCACCAAGCCACCCTGCTGCGCATGCTGGACGGTCTCGATGACGGCCGGGGGGCACGGCGGGATGGTGGGGTGGTTGCTGGGGACTATGCGGCGTGAACACGATCCAGGCTTATCGGTTCGCGCTCGACCTGACTCCTGTGCAGGAACGGGCGCTCCTCGCCCATGCTGGCGCGGCCCGCGTTGCGCACAATTGGGCGCTCGCGCAAGTGAAGGCGGTGATGGATCAGCGGACCGCCGAGCGCAGCTACGGTGTGTCGGATGAGCGGTTGACCCCGGCGGTGGGGTGGTCGTTGCCGGCGCTACGGAGGGCATGGAATGCGGCGAAAGCCGACGTTGCGCCGTGGTGGCGCGAGTGTTCCAAGGAAGCGTTCAACACCGGCCTCGACGCCTTGGCGCGGGCGTTGAAGAACTGGTCGGACTGTCGTGTGGGGAAGCGACGCGGGCGGCCGGTCGGGTTTCCCCGGTTCAAGTCGCGCCGTCGCAGCACGCCGAGCGTGCGGTTCACCACTGGCGTGATCCGGGTCGAGCCGGACCGTAAGCATGTGGTGCTGCCCCGGCTGGGGCGGTTGAAGACCCACGAGTCAACCCGAAAGCTCGCCCGCCGGCTGGAGGCGGGCACGGCCCGGATTATGTCGGCAACAGTGCGCCGGCACGGCGGGCGGTGGCATGTGGCGTTCCGTGTCGAGGTCGACCGCGCCGAACGGGCCCCCATGCGACCGCATGCCGTGGTTGGTGTGGACGTTGGGGTGAAGCACCTGGCGGTGTTGTCCACGGGCGAGCTGACGCCCAACCCGCGCCACCTGGACGAGGCGGCCCGGCGGATGCGCCGCCTGGCCCGTCGCCTGTCCCGCCGCGTCGGCCCGGACCGGCGCACCGGACAGCTGCCGTCGAACCGGTGGGAACGAGCCCGCAAGCAACTCACGTGTGCGCATGCGCGGGTGGCGAACCTGCGCCGCGACGGTCTGCACAAGCTCACGACCCGCTTGGCCGGCGAGTTCGGCACGATCGTGGTGGAAGACCTTCATGTGGCTGGGATGCTACGGAACCGGCGGCTGGCCCGGCATATCGCCGACGCCGGGCTCGCGGAACTGCGTCGGCAGTTGGCGTACAAGACCGCATGGAACGGTGGCCGGCTGATCGTGGCCGACCGCTGGTACCCGTCCTCGAAAACCTGCTCGGACTGCGGCACGGTGAGAACCAAACTGGCCCTGTCCGAACGCACCTACACCTGCACTACCTGTGGCCTTGTCCTCGACCGGGATGTAAACGCCGCACGGAACCTCGCCGCGCTCGCGCATGAGGTTGACACCGCCGGGAGTGGCCCGGTGGCTGGACGTGGAGCCGACCGTAAGACCCGCCCTGGCGGGCCGGTGGCTATGAAGCGTCAACCCGGCACCGCCCCGGCGGGCAAGACCGGGACCGTCCCGCCGCAAGGCGGAACTACCAAAATCATGCGCTCACTAGAGCGCACTGAGCGGTAACGGGAGGCCGGGTGACCATCGACGTGCTGATCGTCGACGACGACGAGCTGATCCGGGTCGGGCTGCGGGCCATCGTGGACGCCCAGCCCGACCTTCGGGTGGTCGGCGAGGCGGCGGACGGCGCCGAGGTGCCGCCGCTGGTGGCGAAGCTACGGCCCCGGGTGGTGCTGATGGACGTGCGGATGCCGGCCATCGACGGCATCCAGGCCACCCGCCGGCTGCTGGCCACCTCCGCCGACCCGCCCCGGGTCCTGGTCATCACCACCTTCGCCAACGACGAGTACGTCTACGACGCGCTGCGCGCCGGGGCCAGCGGCTTCCTGCTCAAGCGGGCCCGCCCGGCCGAGGTGGTGGAGGCGATCCGGGTGGTGGCGGCCGGGGAGTCGCTGCTCTTCCCGGCGGCGATCCGCCAGCTTGTCGGGGCGTACGGGGGCCGGGGTGGGGACGGGTTGCGCGCGGCGCGGCTCACCGACCGGGAGGCCGAGGTGCTGCGCCTGATGGCCACCGGGCTGTCCAACATCGAGATCGCCGAGCGGCTCGTGGTCGGGGTGGAGACGGTGAAGACGCATGTCGGCAACGTGCTGGCCAAGCTGGCCGTCCGGGACCGGACCCAGGCGGTGATCGCCGCGTACGAGTCCGGCTTCGTGGTGCCGACCGGCTGAGCGTTCCCACCGGCGGGGGAGGCGGTCCCTCCGGGCGCGGGAGGGGCGGCCGGGCCGGCCGGCCGAGGGTGGAGTCATGACGACGACATCGACCCACCGCCCCGCCCGGAGCGCGCCGCTGGCCGCCGGCTGGCTCGGCCTGTGGGGCGTGCTCGCCCTGCTGGGCACGCTCACGGGCCACGGCTACCCGCTCGGGGCCAACGACGCGTACGGCGAGGCCAGCCTGCTGCGCCTGCTGCCGGTCCGGTACGGCCCGCCGGTCTTCGCCGTGGTGCTGCTCGGCGCCGCGGTGGCCGCCCTCGCCATGGTGGGCACCGCCCGCCCGTCCCGGCCGCTGCGGGCGCTCCTGCTCGGGTACGGCTGGACGGTGGCGGTCGCGCTGGCCGTGGTGGTGCCGGACGTGCGGGTGCTGGTGATCCTCGGCTACCTCCCCATGCTGATCATCGGGGCGCCGTTCGGCTGGCCGCCCGTCGACTACGCGGAGATCTTCGACTGGACCCTCGCGGTGAAGGGCGCCGCGCTCGTCGCCGGGGTGCTGCTCGCCGCCGCCGTGCTGGTCTGGCAGCGGCGTAC
The DNA here is from genome assembly GCF_043197935.1 of Micromonospora sp. NPDC048930. Lineage (NCBI taxonomy): Bacteria > Bacillati > Actinomycetota > Actinomycetes > Micromonosporales > Micromonosporaceae > Micromonospora > Micromonospora sp. NPDC048930. The sequence goes on along the minus strand of NZ_JBICUB010000018.1, from coordinate 79,355 downwards.
CGCGGGGACGTGCGCGGCGTGCGGCCGGGACGGCGACGAGTCGGGCTGGACCACCCCGGCGGCCGCCGCCCGCTGGGGCCGCTGGGCGGCCGGGACCGCGGCCGCCATCCCCCTGGTGTACGCCGCCACCCGGTTCGCCTGGGTGCTGGACATCCCGCTCGGCATCCCGCGGGAGTTCCTCGCCGAACTGCACGAGACCGGGGCGGTCTGGGCCGGGGCCGGCCTCGGGGCGTTCGCCACCGTCGGGGCGGTGCTCACCCTCGGGCTCGTGCAGCGCTGGGGTGAGGTATTCCCGCGCTGGTTGCCCGGTTTGGCCGGCCGGCGGGTGCCGCCGCTGCTGGCCGTCGTCCCGGGCACCCTGGTGGCCATCGCGGTGACCGCCGGCACCCTCGGCGAGCTGGCCAACCCCGACTTCTGGCACCCGGATGGCGGGTTCAGCTCGGCCACCACCCCGATGCTGCTCTGGCCGCTGTGGGGGCCGGCGCTCGGCGCGGCCACCCTGGCGTACCACCTGCGCCGGCGCGGGGCCTGTGCCCGGTGCCGGCGGCCCTGGCCGGGCCCGATCCCCCGGCCGTGAGCGCCGGGGCTGGCGCCCGGTGCCGGCGGCCCTGGCCCGGCCACCGCCCCCGGTCGTGCCCGGCCCGTGATCCGGAAGTGGGCACGAGGTCACCCGGCCGAGATAGCGTTGGCCGGGTGACCGCTCCCAACCAGGTTTCCCCGGTGCCGCCCGCCGACCTGCCGGGCACGCTCGGCGTGCTGCGGGCGTCCGGACATCACTACCGCACGGTCAAGCAGGAGATCCGCGACAACCTCCTCGCCCGGATGCGTTCCGGCGCGGAGCGCTTCCCCGGCATCGTGGGCTACGAGGACACGGTGCTGCCCGAGGTCGAGCGGGCCCTGCTCGCCGGCCACGACATGGTGCTGCTCGGCGAGCGCGGCCAGGGCAAGACCCGGCTGATCCGCTCGCTGGGCGCGCTGCTCGACGAGTGGACCCCGGTGATCCCCGGGTCGGTGCTCAACGAGCACCCGCTGCACCCGCTCACCCCCGCGTCCCGCGCCCTCGTCGAGGAGCGCGGCGACGACCTGCCGATCGGCTGGCTGCACCGCTCGATGCGGTACGGCGAGAAGCTCGCCACCCCGGACACCAGCGTCGGCGACCTGATCGGCGACGTCGACCCGATCCGGATCGCCCAGGGGCGTACCCTCGGCGACCCGGAGACCATCCACTTCGGACTGGTGCCGCGCACCAACCGCGGGATCTTCGCCGTCAACGAGCTGCCCGACCTGGCCGAACGCATCCAGGTGGCGCTGCTGAACGTGCTGGAGGAACGGGACATCCAGGTCCGCGGCTACCAGCTGCGGCTGCCGTTGGACCTGCTCCTGGTGGCCAGCGCCAACCCGGAGGACTACACCAACCGGGGCCGGATCATCACCCCGCTGAAGGACCGCTTCGGCGCGGAGATCCGTACCCACTACCCGGTCGACCTCGACCTGGAGCTGGCGCTCATCCGCCAGGAGGCCGACCTGGTCGCCGCCGTGCCGGAGCACGTGCTCGAGGTGCTGGCCCGCTTCGCCCGCGCCGTCCGGGAATCGCCGTCGGTGGACCCGCGCTCCGGCGTCTCCGCCCGGTTCGCCATCGCCGCCGCGGAGACCGTCGCCGCCGCCGCGCTGCGCCGCGCCGGCCTGCTCGCCGCCGCCTCCACCGAGGCTCCGGTGGCCCGCGTCGGCGACGCGGTCTCGGTGACCTCCACCCTGCGCGGCAAGGTCGAGTTCGAGAGCGGCGAGGAGGGGCGGGAGATCGAGATCCTCGCCCACCTGCTGCGGACCGCCACCGCCGAGACGTTCCGGGCCCGGCTGACCGGGCTGGACCTCTCCGGGTTCACCGCGCTGGTCGCCGAGGGCGGCGAGATCGAGACCGGCGAGCTGGTCTCCTCCGCCGAACTGCTGCGCCAGGTCGGCACTGTGCCCGGGCTGGCCAAGGTGCTCGACCGGCTCGGGCTGGGCGACGCGCCCACCCCCGAGGAGGCCGCCGCCGGGGTGGAGTTCGTCCTCGAAGGGCTGCACCTGACCCGCCGGCTGGGCAAGGACGTCACCGACTCCGGGCGCACCGTCTACGGCGGCCGGGGCTGACCGTGGCCGGCAACCGGTTCCGGTACGGACAGTGGCGGGGCGGGCCCGACCCCCTCGCCCCGCCGTACGACGTGCGCGCCGCGGTGGACGCCGTCGGCGCGGAGGTCCTCGCCGGCGGCAGCCTGCGCGAGGCGCTGCGCGACCTGCTGCGCCGCGGCCCGCAGGGGCGCGGCGGCCTCGACGAGCTGGCCGCCCGGGCCCGCCGGCTGCGCCGCGAGGCGCTGCGCCGGGGCGACCTGGACGGGGCGGTGACCCGGGCTCGGGCGCTGCTCGACCAGGCCCTCGCCGCCGAGCGGGAGGAGCTGCGCGGGCGGGACGACGACAGCGCCCGGTTCGCCGAGGCGGTGCTGGACAACCTGCCCCGCTCGACCGCCCGGGCGGTGGAGGAGCTGTCCGGGTACGACTGGGCCAGCGACGAGGCCCGGGCCACGTACCAGCGGATCCTCGACGGGCTGCGCGGCGAGGTGCTGGAGCAGCGCTTCGCCGGGCTGCGGGACGCGGCGCGGGCCGCCGGCGACCCGGCCGCCCAACGGCAGCTCGCCGAGATGATGCGCGACCTCAACGACCTGCTCGCCCGGCACGCCCGGTCCGAGGACACCACCGACGCGTTCGCCGAGTTCATGCGGCGGCACGGCGAGTTCTTCCCGGAACGGCCGAAGGACGTCGACGAGCTGGTCGACGTGCTGGCCCGACGCGCGGCGGCCGGGGAGCGACTGATGCGGTCGCTGTCGGACCGGCAGCGCGAGGAGCTGGCCGGCCTGATGCGCCAGTCGCTCGGCGACCAGTTGGCGGGCGAGCTGTCACAGCTCGACGCCCACCTGCGGACGCTGCGCCCCGACCTGAACTGGCAGCGCGGCGAGCGGGTCCGGGGCGACCAGCCGCTCGGCTACGGCGAGGCGACCGGCGCGCTCGGCGAGATCGCCGAGCTGGACGAGCTGCTCGACCAGCTCGACCAGGAGCACCCGGGCGCCACCCTGGACGACGTCGACGTCGAGGCGGTGGCCCGGACGCTGGGCCGGGACGCCGCCGACGACGTACGCCGGCTGCAGGAGTTGGAGCGGGAGCTGCGCCGGCAGGGCTGGGTGACCCGGGACGCGGACGGGCTGACGCTCAGCCCGAAGGCGTTGCGCCGGCTCGCCGGCACCGCCCTGCGGCGGGTCTTCGCCGACCTCACCGCCGGCCCGCGCGGCCAGCACGACCTGCGCTCCGCCGGGGCGGCCGGCGAGGTGAGCGGCGCGTCCCGCCAGTGGGAGTACGGCGACGAGCAGCCCCTCGACGTGGTACGCACCCTCACCCGCGCGGTACGCCGGGCCGGGCCCCGGGTGCCGGTGCAGCTCGCCGTCGAGGACTTCGAGGTGGTGGAGACCGAGCGGCGGGCGTCGGCGGCGGTGGCGCTCTGCGTCGACCTGTCGTACTCGATGATCTCGCAGGGGCGCTGGGGGCCGATGAAGCAGACCGCGCTGGCCCTGTCGCACCTGATGGCCACCCGGTTCCCGCAGGACGCGTTGCAGATCATCGGCTTCGGTCGGGAGGCGATGACGCTGACCCAGCAGGAGTTGGCCGCGGTCGAGCCGGACATGGAACAGGGCACCAACCTCCAGCACGCGCTCAAGCTTGCTGGGCGCCACCTGCGCCGGCACCCGGGCGCCGAGCCGGTCGTGCTGGTGGTGACCGACGGCGAGCCGACCGCGCACCTGGACCCGGCGGACGGCGAGGCGTACTTCCACTGGCCGCCGCTGCCCGAGACCATCGAGGCGACCGTCCGGGAGGTCGACAAGCTCACCCGGTACGGCGCCACGCTCAACCTGTTCATGCTCGGCGACGATCCGGGGCTGCGCCGGTTCGTGGACGCGGTGGCGCGGCGGTCGAAGGGGCGGATGTTCACCCCGGACCTCGACGACCTGGGCGAGTACGTGGTCTCCGACTACCTGCGGGCGCGGCACGGCCGGCGTTGACGCCTGCCCGGTGGCTGCCGGGCTCGGTTCAGCTCCTGGCGGGTTTCCGGCGGGCGACAGTTATCCATTGTGGTCACGTTGTCGGTGGTCGCCCTCGTCGGTGGTCGCCCTTGTCGGGTGTGGCCCGCCGTGCCCGGCTCCGGGCGGTCAGGCTTGATCCCTGCGCCGGTCACGGCGGGCCACACCCGCGTCGTGGTTCCGCGCCGTCCGAGCCCTGCGGGCCGCATGGTGGCGTCTGGTGTACGTCGGGCCGTCCCGGTTCTCCACGACCGGGTGGCCTGGCGGATGGCAGGTACCTGCCCACCGGTTTCGCGGGTGCGCTGCGGTGATCGACTCGGGTTTCGGCATGTCGTGGGTGTCTGGGCCGCCGCTTTGCGGGCGTGTCGAGTCGGTCAAGCTGGCTGCGGTCGACGGAGTTCCCGGGGGGAATGTCCGTTGTCGCGCCGCTTTCGGCCGGTGGGTGGAACGTCATAGATGTCTCCGGGCTCCGGTGACCTCCATGTTGTTCCACTGACCACGCAGGCCCCTGTGAGGCCCGGTTACGTATGGGTGGTGTGTCCGGTTTCGGGGTGTGTTCGGTGGCATCCCGGGGCCGGAATGGTGGGCGGGCGGGGGTCGTTGAACACGGGTGAACGGCCGAGGAAGACCGCCCCGCACGGCGGGGTGACGGGCCCGGAATGATGTGGGGTCGCCGGTCGTTACACATGGTCCCGGCGCCGCGAAGAGGCCAAGCCCCGCGAGCCGGATCCCCCAAGACTTTCCCCCTCTTTTAAGCGCCTGACGTGGTGCTTGCGTCTGTTGCTGACCCCCCTCGGCGCGGACGCCAACCCCCGAATGGAGCTTGTCTCATGAACACGATCATTCGTAAGAGCATGCTGAGTGTTGCTGGTCTGGCCTTTGCCGGTGGTGTGTTCGCCGGTCCGATCGCCGCGCACGCCGACGCCCGCCCCGTTGAGGGCAAGCCCGTCGCGGTCGCGGTGCAGGCTGACAAGCCTGGCGTCGACAAGGCGAAGCTGATTCCGCATGGTGTGCAGGGCGCGCAGTCGCGCATCGACCTGAACGACGAGCAGGTCGCGAACGCGAAGGCGATCATCGCCGCGACGAAGAAGGCGGGTCTGCCGGAGCGGGCCGCGGTGATCTCGATCGCCACCAGCCTGCAGGAGTCGAAGCTGGAGAACCTGGGCCACCTCGGCGACAAGAACGACCACGACTCGCTGGGCCTGTTCCAGCAGCGCCCCTCCAGCGGTTGGGGCACTCCGGAGCAGATCACTGACCCCGAGTACTCGACCCTGGCGTTTCTGAAGGGTCTGAAGCAGGTCGACGGGTGGCAGGACATGCCGCTGACCGAGGCCGCCCAGACCGTGCAGGTCTCGGCCTACCCGGACGCCTACGCCCAGTGGGAGCAGCAGGCCGCCGACATCGTCGCCCAGCACTGGAACAGCTGACCCGCCCACAGCACACGAAAGCCGCTGGCCGGCACCCCGACACAGGGGTGCCGGCCAGCGGCGTCTCCAGATCTTGGACAGTTGCCGTCAGCAGCAGACGGCAACTTTCCAAGATCGTGACCGGTGCGTGGACCCCGTCCGGGTGAACCGGGCGGGGTAGTCGCGGTGCGGCCGTCGGGGGCGGGAGTTGGATGCGGGCATGGACGACGTGGACGCCGCGGAGCTGCGGCGGGCGTACGAGGCGGTGCTGACGGAAGTGGACGCCGGCGGGTTCGGGCCACCCGAGGAGGGTGAGCTGGGCGCCGACCAGATCGTGGCGCACCTGGCCGCCAACGACGAGTTGATGAGCGAGGCGACCGAGGCGGTGCTGGCCGGGTCGCCGTTCGCGTACTACGACCTGGAGACGATTCACCGGCCGCAGCTCGACGCCCTGGTCTCCGAGTGCGGCGGGCTGGACGGGCTGGCCGCGCTGCTGCGGGCCACCAGCCAGAAGCTCTGCGCGCTGGCCGAGCGGCTCGGGCCGGCCGCGGAGACCCCGGTGGACACCGTGCTGCGTGAGGGCTTCGACCTGGACGTGGACGACTCGCTGCCCTGGGGGCGGGTGCTGGACCTGCACACCCGCGTGCACCTGCCGATGCACCTGGCCCAGCTCCGCGCCCTGCGCCGGCAACCGCACCTGGCCTGAGCGGCAGGTCAGGGCCCGGGGTCGAGCCGCCCGCCGCCTGAGTTTCAGGTCAGGGCCCGGCCGCCTGAGTCCCAGATCAGGGCCGGCGGAACGTCCGGCGGTACGTGGTGGGGGCGACGCCGACCCGGTGGTGGAAGTGCTGCCGGAAGGCGGCGGTGGTGCCGAAGCCGGAGCGCCGGGCGATCTGGTCGACGGTCAGGTCGGTGGTCTCCAGCAGCAGCCGGGCGTGGTCGGTGCGCTGCTGGAGCAGCCACTGCGCCGGGCTGATCCCGGTCTCGGAGCGGAAGTGCCGGGTGAAGGTCCGTACGCTCATCCGCGCGTGCGCGGCCAGGTCGCGCAGGGCGACCGGCTCGTGCAGCCGCTGCCGGGCCCACTCCCGGGTGGCGGCGGTGCCGGCCTCCGCGGCCCGGGGCACCGGGCGTTCGATGTACTGGGCCTGGCCGCCGTCCCGCCACGGCGGCACCACGCAGCGGCGGGCGGCCCGGTTGGCCACCTCGCTGCCGTGGTCGGTGCGGATGACGTGCAGGCAGAGGTCGATGCCGGCGGCCACCCCGGCCGAGGTGAGCACCCCGTCGGAGTCGAGGAAGAGCACCTCCGGATCGAGGTCCACGGCCGGGTGGAAGCGGCGGAAGCGGTCCGCGTACGCCCAGTGGGTGGTGGCCGGGCGGCCGTCGAGCAGGCCGGCGGCGGCCAGCACGAACGCGCCGGTGCAGATCGACATGATCCGCGCGCCCCGTTCGTGGGCGGCCCGCAGCGCCGCCGCCACCTCGGGGTCCAGCGTCCCGTCGGTCAGCGGCGGGCCGTCGTGGATGCCGGGGACGATGACGGTGTCGGCGGATGCCAGCAGCTCCAGCCCGTGCTCGGGGAGGACCTGGAAGCCGGCCGTGCTGCGCACCGGCCGCCCGCCCGGGGTGCACACCTCGACGCGGTAGAGCGGCGTCAGGTCCTCGGTGCGGGCGGTGCCGAAGACCTGCGACGGGGTGCCGAGGTCGAGGCTGACCACGTCGTCGAGGGCGAGCACCGCGATCCGGTGCGGCACGATAGTCATGGCCCGATTATTGCGCATGCTGGCTTTCCGGCCACTCGTCGCGCGGTCCGCCGCCCCCGAGACTCGTAGCGTGATCCGACACCGTCTCCACCCGGCCTGGCTCGTGGCCGGCGTCTCCTTCGTCGCGCTGGTCGGCGCGGCCGGCTTCCGTGCCACGCCCGGGGTGCTGCTGCACCCGCTGCACGCGGAGTTCGGCTGGCCGCTCGCCACCATCTCCGCCGCCGTCTCGGTCAACCTCATGCTCTACGGGCTCACCGCCCCGTTCGCCGCCGCGCTGATGGACCGCTTCGGCATCCGCCGGGTGGTGGCCGGCGCGCTGGTGCTGGTGGCCCTCGGCAGCGGGCTGACCGTGGCGATGAACGCGAGCTGGCAGCTGATCCTCTGCTGGGGCGTCCTGGTCGGCCTGGGCACTGGCTCGATGGCCCTGGCGTTCGTGGCGACGGTGACGGGGCGCTGGTTCGTCCGCCGTCGCGGCCTGGTCACCGGGGTGCTGACCGCCGGTGGGGCGGCCGGTCAGCTGGTCTTCCTCCCGCTGCTCGCCGTGCTGGTCCGTGACCACGGCTGGCGGGTGGCGGCACTGGTCGTCGCCGGGGCCGCGCTGGCGGTCGTACCCCTGGCGGTGTGGCTGCTGCGCGAGCACCCGGCGGATCTCGGCCTGCCCGCCTACGGCGCGACCGAGGTGGTCCCGCCGCCGCCGGCCACCGGCGGGGCGGCGGCCCGGGCGATCGGCGCGCTGACCGCCGCCGCGCGGACCCGGCCGTTCTGGCTGCTCGCCGGCGGCTTCGCGATCTGCGGTGCGACCACCAACGGCCTGGTCGGCACCCACTTCGTGCCGGCCGCGCACGACCACGGGATGCCGGAGACCACCGCCGCCGGCCTGCTCGCCCTGGTGGGCCTCTTCGACATCGTCGGTACGGTCGCCTCCGGCTGGCTCACCGACCGGGTGGACAGCCGGCTGCTGCTCGGCGCCTACTACGCGCTGCGCGGCGGCTCGCTGCTGGTGCTGCCCAGCCTCTTCGCCGGCAGCGCACAGCCCAGCATGCTGGTCTTCGTCATCTTCTACGGCCTGGACTGGGTGGCCACCGTGCCGCCGACCGTGGCGCTGTGCCGGGAGTGGTTCGGTGCGTCCGGCGCGGTGGTCTTCGGCTGGGTCTTCGCCGCCCACCAGGTCGGTGCGGCGCTCGCCGCGACCGGCGCCGGGCTGGTCCGCGACCAGCTCGGCGACTACGCCCCGGCCTGGTACGCGGCCGGCGCGCTGTCGATCGGGGCGGCCGGGCTGTCCCTGCTGCTGCGCCGGCGCGGGGACGAACCGGTGGCGCCGGTCGCGCTTCCGGTCGCCGCCGGCCGCCGAGCCTGGAGCTACCGCGGCTGACCGGTCAGCCGGCGGTCCACTGCTGCTCGGGAGCGCCGGTGCAGGGGGCCTGCACGAGCTTGGTGCCGGGCTGGGTGCCGGCCCCCTCGGGCTGCGCGCACTTGCCGCTGTGCACGGCGACCAGCAGCACCGCGCCCGGGCCGGCGGGCTGCAACCGCCACTGCTGGTTGCCCTGCCCTTGACAGGGGTACTGCTGGAGCTTCGCGCCGTCGTCGGTGCTGCCCCCCTCCACGTCGAGGCACTGGCCGTACGCGGCCACGGTGAGCGCCACCGCGTCCGGGGCGAGCTGGTTGGCCGCCCACTGCTGCTCCGGCCCGCCGGTGCAGGGGGCGAGCTGCGCCTTCGCCTGCTGCTGGTCGCCCTCCAGTCCGAGGCAGAGCCCCGAGGGCACCGAACGGAGCGCCTTCGGCCCGGCCGCCGGGGCCGGCGGGGTGGTCGCCGCCGGGGTCGGCGACGGCGCGGCCGGGGTGGTCGGCGCCGCCTCCGTCGTGGGCGCGGCCGCGCTCGACCCGCTCGCCGCGGGGGTGGGCACGGCCGCCGCCGGCACCACCGGCTGGTCTTCGCCACCGCCGAGCACGCCGGTGGCGAAGAAGAGCCCCAGGAGTACGCCGACCACGGCGACGCCCAGCGCGATCCGCATCAGCGGGTCCTGCGGCAGGCCGGGGCGGCCCGGACGGCGGGCGCCGTACACGGTCCCCGGCGGATCGGTGCGTGGGTCGGACATGGGGGCATCCTGAACCACCGCGACCGTCGATGGCCAATCGCCTCGACGGAGCGTGACTCAGTCGACGACCTTGACGTCCTTCCAGAACGCCACCCGGTCGCGCACCATCTCCGCGTCCGGCTTCGGGTCGGGGTAGTACCAGACGGCGTCCTCGCTGGTCCGGCCCGCGTGTTCCAGGCTGTAGTAGGAGGCGGTGCCCTTCCACGGGCAGAACGTGTGGGTGGCGGAGTCGCGGATCAGGTCGTCGCGCAGCGCCGTACGGGGGAAGTAGTGGTTGCCCTCGACCACCACGGTGTCGTCGCTCTCCGCGACGATCAGGTCGTTCCAGACGGCTTTCGGCATGCTCCCACGCTATGCCGGGACGGGCGGGGACGGCCAGCGGTCAGCGGGCCGGTTCCGGGTCGGTGACGTCGGCCACGGTCGCGGACAGCGTGGCGATGGCGGCGTCCGCGTCGACCGCCACGGCCACCCCGTGCTCGCCCGCGCCGAGGGTGATCTCCCGGCCGCGCAGCCGCTCGTCGGCGATCACCGGCCAGGCGGTGGTCGAGCCGAACGGGGTGATGGTGCCGCGCTCGTATCCGGTGGCCGCCTTGGCCGCCGCCGCGTCCGGCATGGACATGCGGCTCACCCCGAGCAGTTGGCGCAGCTTGGGCCAGGAGATCACCCGACCGCCGGGAGTGAGCACGAACAGGTGGTCGTCCTCGCCGCGGCGTACCACGATGGTCTTCACCACGTCGGGCACCGCGACCCCGCGCGCCTCGGCCGCCTCGGCGAGGCTGCGGACCGGACCGTGCCGGATCACCCGGTACGGCAGTCCGGCGGCGTCGAGGGCGGCGATGGCGGGGGACGGCATGCCCGCCACGGTAACCCGGCTGTCGCACACCGGACGCGAAACCGCCACTGTGGTCATCCCACGAATCGTCGTACCCGGGCGTAAGGTGATCTCATGCACGCTGTCCGTGATCATGAACGGGCGGTGGACACGCTGCGGCGCTCGTACGCCGCGGTGCCCGCCGGGGAGCCCGTACGGCTGGCCAAGCAGACCTCCAACCTGTTCCGCCCCCGATCCGCGCCCCGCGCGCCGGGGCTGGACGTCAGCGGGCTGACCGGGGTGCTCTCCGTCGACCCGGACGCCCGCACCGCCGACGTGCAGGGCATGTGCACGTACGAGGACCTGGTCGACGCGACCCTGCCGCACGGGCTGATGCCGCTGGTGGTGCCGCAGCTGCGCACCATCACCCTGGGCGGCGCGGTGACCGGGCTGGGCATCGAGTCCACCTCGTTCCGCAACGGCCTGCCGCACGAGTCGGTGCTCGAGATGGACCTGCTCACCGGGGCCGGCGAGATCGTCACCGCCCGGCCGGAGGGGGAGCACGCCGAGCTGTTCCGGGCCTTCCCCAACTCGCTCGGCAGCCTCGGCTACGCCACCCGGCTGCGCATCGAACTCCAGCCGGTCCGCCGGTACGTGGCGCTGCGCAACATCCGGTTCACCCGGCTGGAGGAGTTGACCGACGCGGTCGGCGAGGTGATCGCCAAGGGGTCCTGGGAGGGCGACCCGGTCGACGCGATGGACGGGGTGATGTTCAGTCCCGGCGAGGCGTACCTGGTGCTGGGCACGTTCACCGACGACGCGGCGGGGCGGCCCAGCGACTACACCGGCCAGGACATCTACTACCGCTCGCTGCGCCGGCGCACCCGGGACGTGCTCACCACGTACGACTACCTCTGGCGCTGGGACACCGACTGGTTCTGGTGCTCGGCGGCGTTCGGGGTGCAGCACCCGGTGGTGCGCCGGCTCTGGCCGCAGCGCTACCGGCGCAGCGACTTCTACCACCGGCTGGTGCGGCTGGAGCACCGGCACCAGGTGGCCGCCCGGATCGACCGCTGGCGTGGCCGCCCGGCCCGGGAGCGGGTGGTGCAGGACGTGGAGATCCCGCTCGACGGGACCGCCGACTTCCTGCGGTGGTTCGCCCGGAACGTGGGGATGACCCCGGTGTGGCTCTGCCCGCTGCGGCTGCGCGAGCCGGCCGGCCCCGGATCCGCCCGGGCCTGGCCGCTGTATCCCCTCCAACCGGGGGAAAGCTATGTGAACATCGGTTTCTGGGGGAGTGTGCCGATCGCCGAGGGCGCCGCGGACGGCGACGTCAACCGGGCGGTCGAGCGCGCGGTGTCGGAGGCGGGCGGGCACAAGTCGCTCTACTCCGACGCGTACTACGAACGGGACGAGTTCGACCGGCTCTACGGCGGCGACTTCTGGCGCGCCGTTCGGGACCGGTACGACCCGGACCACCGGCTCACGGGACTCTACGAAAAGGCGGTGGCACGACAGTGAGCTTGATCGACCGTGAACAGGGGGCGACCGGCGCCCCGTCCGGCCCGCCGGCGGGGGGCCGGCGTACCGGCCCGACCGTCGCCGACGTGGTCCGTGCCGTCACCACCGGCGACCTGCCCATCCGCATCACCGGGTACGACGGCAGCGCGGTCGGCCCGGCCGACGCCGGGATCACCCTGGCGATCCGTACCGAGCGGGGCCTGTCGTACCTGCTCACCGCCCCCGGCGACCTGGGCCTGGCGCGGGCGTACGTGAGCGGCGACCTGGGCCTGGAGGGCGTGCACCCGGGCGACCCGTACGAGGCGTTCCAGGTGCTCAAGGACGACGTGCACCTGCGCCTCCCGTCGGTGGGCGAGGCGCTGGCCCTGGTGAAGGGGCTGGGCTGGGAGCGGCTGATGCCGCCGCCGCCCCCGCCGCAGGAGTCGGCGCCGCGCTGGAAGCGGGTGATGAACGGGCTGCGCCACTCGCGTACCCGGGACAGCAACGCGATCTCCCACCACTACGACGTCTCGAACGCCTTCTACGAGAAGGTGCTCGGCCCGTCGATGACGTACACCTGCGCGGTCTTCCACCGCCCGGAGGACACCCTGGAGGAGGCGCAGCGGGCCAAGTACGACCTGGTCGCCGGGAAGCTGGCGCTCAAGCCGGGGATGCGGCTGCTCGACGTCGGCTGCGGCTGGGGCGGCATGGTCCGGCACGCGGCCCGCGAGTACGGCGTCAAGGCGCTCGGCGTGACCCTGTCGAGGGCGCAGGCCGAGTGGGCGCAGGCGGCGATCGAGCGGGAAGGGCTCGGTGAGCTGGCCGAGGTGCGGCACCTGGACTACCGGGACGCCCCGCGCGAGCAGTTCGACGCGATCTCCTCGATCGGCCTGACCGAGCACATCGGGGTGCGCAACTACCCGGCGTACTTCGGGGCGCTGCGCAGCCGGCTGAAGCCGGGCGGGCGGCTGCTCAACCACTGCATCACCCGGGCGGACAATCGCGCCCCGCACCGCTCCGGCGCCTTCATCGACCGGTACGTCTTCCCGGACGGCGAGCTGGCCGGGCCGGGCCGGCTGATCAGCGAGATCCACGACGCCGGGCTGGAGGTGCACCACGAGGAGAACCTGCGCCAGCACTACGCGCTGACCCTGGCCGGCTGGTGCCGCAACCTGGTCGAGCACTGGGACTTCTGCGTGAACGAGGTCGGCTCGGGCACCGCCCGGGTGTGGGGCCTCTACATGGCGGGCTCCCGGCTGGCCTTCGAGCGCAACGACATCCAGCTGCACCAGGTGCTCGCCACCCACAACGGCCCGCAGGGGGTGAACGGCTACCCGCTGCGTCCCGACTGGACGCCCTGACCGACGGACGACCCGGAAGGCCGCGCGATCCGCGCGGCCTTCCGTCGTGCTAGGGGCAGGGCCGGAGACTGTCGGTTCGGCCAGTCAACCTTCGGGCCGTACCCGTCGTCCTTGGTGGCGACGAAAGGAGAGCCGGTGTGGCGGAAGAAGCGCTTCGAGGGGCTGGACGTCCTCGTCGCGGAACGCGGCGGTGCCCTGCTCGCGACGGCGGTGCTGCTGACCGGTAGCCGGGCCGCTGGGGAGGACCTGGTGCAGGCGGCGCTGGAGCGGCTGATGCGCAACTGGAGCCGGGTGCACGGCGACAAGGAGGGATACCTGCGTCGCACGCTGTACCACCTGGCGGTCGACCGGTGGCGGCTGCGCCGGCGCCGGCCGGAGGTGCTGATCTGGATCGAGCCGCCGGGCCAGCCGGACGGCACCGACGCGCTGCACCTGCGGCAGGCGCTCATCCAGGCGCTGGGCCTGCTGCCGCCCCGGCAGCGGGCCGTGCTGGTGCTGCGGTACTGGGAGCAGTACAGCGAGGCGGAAGCCGCCGACCTGCTCGGCTGCTCGGTCGGCACCGTCAAGTCGACCGCCTCCCGCGGCCTGACCCGGCTCCGTGAAATCACCGCCGACTGGGCGCTGGACGCCGCCGGCATGAAGGGAGCAGCACGATGAGCACCGACCTCGAGGACCAGCTGATCGCCGGGATGCGGGACGCGGCCGCCGGCCTGACGTTCCGCCGGGACGTGCTGGGTGAGGCCACCCGCCGCCACCGGCGGCGCACCGCCCTGCACCGCAGCGCGTACGCGGCGGGTGTGGTCGGGGTGGTCGGGGCGTTGGCCGCGGTCGTGACCGGCGGCGCCGGTTCCCCGGGCGGCACCATCCACTCGCCGGGGCCGGTCGCCGAGCGGTCCGTGGCGGCAAGCCCCGAGCCGCCGCAGCTGCGCCTGGCCGCGGCCGCTGCGGCCAGCGAGAACATCAGCTACCGGGTGAAGGTCACCACCACTTCGACGGACAAGCCCGCCAAGCCCGGGACGCTTTCCGAGCCGGAGAGCGAGCGCTGGGTCACGGTGGGGGCCTTCGACCCGGCCACGGCCACCGGCTACCTGGACTCGCCGTACACCGGGATGCGTCCGGCCGCCATTTCGGGCTGGGCGCACGAGCGGCTGATCGACGGTGTCCGGTATGTCGGGGGCCCGGACAGTGCCGACCCCGACAACGGGAAGATCGTGTGGGGCCGGGAGGCGGGGCAGCACGACAGCCTCGACTATGCCATGGCGATGGGTGGTGGCCTGGGCGCGTCGGCGAGCCCGGCGGAACTGTTCCGGGTGCTGGGCGGCGCGGGTGCCACGGTCACGGAGAAGGCTCCCGGCGTCTACCACTTCGAGGTCACGATGCAGAACCCCACTCCCAAGATCCTCTCCGACAGGCTCGTCGGCGAGGTGACGGTCGGCGCGGACGATCGGATCGCGCAGGTGGCCTATGTACGTACGACCCGGATCGCCAACAGGCCGAGGTTCAACTCCGACCTGAACGTGGTCATCAAGCTCTCCGACTACGGCCTGCCGGTGAAGGTCGAGGTGCCGGCCCCGCTGATCTGGTCGAGGTAGCCGACGGCTCAGCACGAAAAGGCCGCGCGATCCGCGCGGCCTTTCGTCGAACCCATTGACAAAGAAGTTTTGTACGTACAAACTGATTTTTGCCATGAGAGACGTCCTGTACCTGGAAGAGCGTGAGCAGGCCGAGACCCTGCTCAAGCCGCAGCGCATCGAGGTGCTGCGGCAGCTCGCCGAGCCCCGCACCTGCACCGAGGTCGCCGCCCGGCTGGACCAGACGCCGCAGCGCGTCTACTACCACGTCAAGCAGCTGGTCGCGGCCGGCCTCGTCGAGCAGGTGTCGGCCCGCAAGGTGCGGGGCATCAGCGAGGGCATCTACCAGGCCGTCGCCCGGTCGTACTGGCTCTCGCCCCGCCTGGTCGGCCGGATCGGGGGCGGCCGCCGGGCCCGCGACGAGCTGAGCCTGGGTTACCTGCTCGACCTCATGGAGGAGGTCCAGGCGGACATCGCCGCGCTGGACCGCACCGCGCCGGAGCTGCCCTCGATCGGGGTGTCCGGCGAGATCCGGGTGCCGGCCGAGCGCCGGCAGGAGTTCCTGCACGACCTGCAGACGACGCTGCAGGACCTGTTCACGCGCTACGGGGGCGCCGAGGGGGACGCCTTCAAACTCGCCGTGGCGTGCTATCCGAAAGGTGACGACCGTGAGTGAACCGTTGACCGTCCGGGCCCGACTCGCCGCCCCGGTGGACGCCGTGCGCCACGCCCTGATCGACCCCGCCGAGCTGCGGATCTGGCTGGCCGAGCACGCCGAGGTCGAGCTGCCGCACCGGTACGAGTTCTGGGGCCGCTACACCCCCGAGGGTGACGCCCCGCACCAGCGCCTGCTGCACGCCGACGAGCAGGGGCTGCGCTTCGCGTGGCTGCTCGACGGCGTCGAGACGACCACCGAGTTCGCGCTCGCGCCGGAGGGCGACTCCACGGTGCTGACGCTGCGGCAGAGCCACTACGACTTCGCCGAGGCGATGAGCGGCAGCAGCATCCGCGGGGTGCTGCAGACCTTCTGGGCCCTGTCGATCGCCAACCTCGCCGCCCGGGTGGAGGGCATGCCGCTGCTGCCCCGCACCGACTTCACCTCGACCGAGCTGCGCGCCGAGCTGACCATCGCGGCCGCCATGGACCGGGTGTGGACGTCGCTGACCGACTCCGAGCAGGCCAGCGCCTGGTTCGGCTACCCGATCGGGATCGAGCCGTGGGTCGGCGGCCGGTACGCCATGGGCGGCTTCGAGACCGGGTACGCGGCCAAGGTGGTCGACCTGGACCCCGGCCGGAAGATCTCGGTGGACTGGGGGCCGGTCGGGGTCAGCACCTGGGAGCTGGCCGAGTCCGACGGGAAGACGAAGCTGACTTTGGTGCAGAGCGGCTTCGACGAGGGCAACCCCCCGTACGCGGCGTGGTGCGGCAACGTGTCCGGGCTGTTCGAGCTGCGCCGCTTCCACGAGATGGCCGACTGGCAGCCGATCTGGCTCGCCGCGGAGCTGCCGACCGGCGCCTGAGCCGGCGGCTCCCGTCCCTACCGCCGCTCCCGTCCCTGCCGCCGGTGCCGCTTCCGGCGGCGGGGACGGGTTGCCGGCGGCTGCGGCGGACGGGCCGGGAAAGGCTCAGCCGGACAGCTCGGCGGCCCGGCGGAGCAGGGCGCGTCGCTCCGGCTCGGAGCGCACCGCCTCGGCCGCCGCCCGGAACAGCGCCGCCCCGCGTACCCGGTCGCCCAGGCGGGCGGTCAGCTCGGCCTCCGCGGCCAGCGCGGGCGGATAGCCGTCCAGCGCCCCGCCGGCGCGGGCCTCGGCGAGCAGGTCCAGCCCGGACCCGGGGCCGTACGCGTAGCCGTGGGCGACCGCCCGGTTGAGCCGGACCACCGGGGTGGGGCGGAGCCGAACCAGCCGGTCGTAGCAGCGGGCGATGGCCGGCCAGTCGGTGTCGGCGGCGGTCGGGGCGGTGGCGTGGCAGGCGGCGATCCGGGCCTGGAGGGCGTACGGGCCGTCGCCGGCGCGGTCCAGCAGCGCGACGCCTTCGGCGATGGCGTCGTGGTCCCAGCGGGAGCGGTCCTGCTCGTCGAGGGTGCGCAGGTCGCCGTCGGCGTCGCGGCGGGCGGCCCGGCGGGAGTGGTGCAGCAGGAACAGGGCGAGCAGGCCGGCCACCTCGGGCTGCTCGGGCATGAGCGTGTGCAGCAGCCGGGCCAGCCGGACCGCCTCGGTGGCGAAGGCGGGTTCGCCGTCGGCGTCGTACCCCCGGGTGAACAGCAGGTAGAGCACGGCCAGGACGCCCGGCAGCCGCTCGACCAGCGCGGGCCCGGTCGGCACCCGGTACGGGACGCCGGCGGCGGCGATCTTCGTCTTGGCCCGGGTGAGCCGGCGGGTCATCGTCGACTCGGTGACCAGGAAGGCGCGGGCGATGTCGGCGGTGGGCACCCCGGCCACGGTGCGCAGGGTCAGCGCGACCCGGGCCTCCAGGGCCAGCGCGGGGTGGCAGCAGGTGAAGATGAGGCGTAACCGGTCGTCCACCACGTCCCCTCCCGTCGGTGCCGGCTCCGGGTCGGTGAGCAGGGCCAGGTCGCGCAGCTTGCGGCGTTCCACGGCGGCGCGGCGCAGCACGTCCACGGCCCGGTTCCGGGCGGCCGTCATCAACCAGCCGCCCGGATTCCCCGGTACGCCGTCCCGGGGCCACCGTTCCAGCGCCGCCGCGAGAGCCTCCTGGGCGCAGTCCTCGGATACTGCACCGCTACCGTGTACTGTGAAACCCATGACGGTCACTCTCCCCACCACGCTTCGCGTCGGCATCTACGGCCGCGAGAGCAAGGACAAGACCAAGAGCGTGTCGGACCAACTGGCGCTCGGACGCAAGGTCATCGACGGCGAACCGGGCTGGCAGATGGCAGCTACCTACGACGACGGCAGCTCGGCCAGCCGGTTCGCGCGCAAGGGCCGCGCCGACTGGTCCCGCCTGCTCGCCGACCTGGCCGCCGGGAAGCTCGACGTCCTCATGCTGTGGGAGAGTTCACGGGGGTCCCGTGAACCGGTCGACTGGTTCGGCATGCTGGCGCTGTGCCGCAGCCGCGGAGTGGTGATCCACGTGATCTCCCACGAGCGGACCTACGATCCGCGACGGGCGCGGGATTGGAAGACCTTGGCAGAGGACGGCGTGTCGAGCGCATACGAGACAGAGGTGACCTCGGAGCGCGTCCGCAAGGGCGTCGCGTCGGCGGCTGCCGCTGGCGGCGTGCACGGCCGCGCCCCGTTCGGGTACGAGCGCGTCTACGACGACCGGACCCGCGAGTTCATCGAGCAGCGCAAGAGCGTCGACGCCCCGATCGTGGTGGAGATCTTCGAGCGCATCGCCCGGTCAGAGCCGATCGTCTCCATCGAGCGTGACCTGAACGCGCGAGGCGTCCCGTCGCCCGAAGGCCGCCAGTGGTCCCGGCACACGATCCGCCGCCTCATCCGCAACGACGCCTATCGCGGCCAGCGCCGCCACCGCGCACACCGGGAAGGCGAGGCACCCACCGACAACCGGTACAAGGCGGTCTGGCCGGCACTCGTCAGCGAAGACCTCTTCCAGCGAGCCAACGCGGTGCTCGTCCGGCCCGGACGGCGCGACGCCAAGCCAGGCAAGACCAAGTGGCTCCTGTCGTACCTCGGCACCTCGCCGTGCGGCGGGCCGCTGCGGGTGCAGCCCGCCAGGCCGGGGCACAACGCGGCTCGCTACGCCTGCTTCGCCGACTCTTGCGTCACGATCGCCGTGGCCGAGACAGACGAGATCGTCACGCGGCTGATCGTCGGTCGCCTCGCGCAGCCGGACGCCCGGGACCTGCTCACCGTGGACGACAGCGCCGTACTGCAGGCGCGCGCCGAGGCCGCCGCGCTGCGGAAGAAGCTGGCCGAGGCCCGTGACATGTGGGAGCACGACCGGCTCAGCCTTGAGTCGTTCGTGGACATGGAGGCCCGGCTCAAGCCGCGGATCGAAGACGCCGACAAGCGCGCCGTGCCGGTCACCGCGCCGGGCGCGCTGCCGGAACTGCTCGACGCGGCCACCTTCGGCGTGGAGCGGGTGCGGCACGTCTGGGACGGTCTGAGCGTGGCCGCCCGGCGAGAGGTCATCGCGCTGCTCGCGGAGGTGGTCATCGGAAAGCCGACGCGCCGGCTGTCCCGGTCGACTCCCGAAGATGACCGGCTCGCTGAGGCGGCAGCCCGGCTGGCCGGGTCACGGTGGGTCGGCGACAGCCGCACGTGGGGAGAGCTGGCGGCAGCGGCCGGCGTCTGATCAACCGGGGGCGTACACTCGACCCAAGTAAGTCACCGAGCAGCACCACCAACCCGTCACAGCGCGCCCCGCCACCCGGAACGGCGAGGCCGCCCACCTCCTAGAGGCACCGCCCAGATCGGGCGTCGTTGCCATGCGTGGACGGCGGGAGGGGCATCCGTGCCTGCCAAGACCCCTGAGGAACGCCGCGCCATCGGGCGCATCGCCATCGCCGCAAGGCACCACCCCAACGAGCCAGAGCGGCAGCTCGAAGACCGGCGCACACTCCGCGCCGCCCAAGCCGAGCGGTACATCCGGGCCATCGTGGACGGCGCGCCCCCGCTCACCGACGACCAGCGGCGGCGACTCGCCGCGCTGCTCGCCCCAGCACCTGCGGCCCCTACCGCAGGCGAGTGAGCCCCGCGCGTGGTGCCGCCGCCGCCCGCGGCGCAGTCGAATCCCGGGCACTCGCCCAGCTCGTGCGCGTCAACGCCGCCGCCGCCAGCATGGCCGCCCGCCGGCTTGAGGCCGCGACCGGCGACCGGTACTGGCGGCCCGGGGTGCTCACCCCGGAGACGCTGGCCGACCTGGCCGACGCTCACCGGCGGCTCGGCGAACTGCTCGCCCTCGCGAACGGAGGCGGGCCGACATGACCAACGAGAAAGCGGCCCCCCAGGCAAGAGGCCGCACTCCCGGTCAAACGACGACACGCACCCCGATCGTACCGCCGGGGCGGCGGTGGCGGCGGGTGTGCATCGCCCGCGACCGGCGCAACCAATGGGCGCTCTACGCCTGGCGCCGCACCTCCAGTCAGGACGAACCGTCGTGACCAGGTGGATCTGCTGGCGGGCAGTACGGTGGGCGCTCGACGCGCCCGCCGACCTCCCCACCGGCCCCGCATTCACCCTGGTCGCGCTCGCCTGCTACGCCGACGAAACCGGGCGCAACGCATACCCCAGCACGGACACCCTGGCGAGGCGAGCACGGCGCAGCAAGCGGCAGGTGCAGCGCGACCTGGACGAGCTGGAGAAGCGGGGTCTGATCCACCGTGGCGATCAGGGCGTGGCCGAGCACGTACGGGCGGACCGCCGGCCGGTGGTGTGGGATCTACCCCTGCCACGGGACGACACGGTGTCACCCCGTACGGGCGAGCGGGATGACACCGTGTCGCCCCGTCGCCCCCGCACGGGGCGACATCAGCGACGCCACGGGGTGACAACAGCGACGCCACGGGGTGACACGGTGTCACCCGAACAGAATCAAGAAAAGAACCATGACCCGCGCACGTCGTCGCGCTCCGCTGCGCGGCGCGACACACGCGCGCGTCCGGCCGTCGCGCGCGGAGACAGCGACACCCGGCGCGTCAAAGAGCGCGCCGCCCGCGAGGCCCGCGAACGGTACGGACTCAACGACGACGACGCCCGCGCGGTGGCGTACTCGCTGACGGTCGGCGGCTACGTGCCGCCCAATGAGTGGACCGAGCAGGCATGGGCCGAGGCGTACCGCGACGCCATCGGCGACGGAGGCACCAGCACATGACCCCCATCGATCCCACCGCCGCCGTGCTCGGCGTCGCCCTGGCGATGCTCAGCGACGACGACGACACCGCGTACCCCCTCGCCGCATGGCTCACCGGCAACGACGTCCGCCGCATGAGCCTGCTCGCCTGGACCATCAACGAGTGGAACACCGCCGGCTGCCATCACCACGGCATCGACACCTGGCGACTCAAGCTGGTCACCGCACTCGGCAACCACCTCGGCCATCACACACAGTGACCGTTTTTAGAGATCCACAACCCCGGAAGCACGCCGCTGCTTCCCGCTTTTCTCTCTCCCGTCGAGACATCGCGCTGACCAGCGCAAACGCAAGATCGAAAGGGGCTAGGAATGGACAAGATCACCGATGAGCGGCTGCGCCGGATCGCACTCCTCAAGGCGATTACCCAACGTGATGCTCAAGGGTATTTCGCCCTACTCTGGGACCTGCCGGCTGATCGCGCGGAGCGGATGATCGATTGCACGTTCCGGCTGACGTGGCGGATGACGTGCCGGATGGGCCGGGAGGGTTGGTGCCAGGCGCTCGACGGGATGCACGCGACCGAGCTGGCGCGGCTGTGGCTCGACGCCGAGGGCCTCTGGCCCGACGCTGACGAGGCGTAGACTCGCCGGTGATCAGGTCGTCATGGTCGCGGCGGTCCCGCTTGTTAGGCCTTTCGGGGCGGGGCCGCCGACCGGGCGGATGTCCCCGGCGCACCCCCCGGCGGCTTGGTCCGGCGACGGAGCGGCGACCCGCAGATGACGGACGGCGCACCGGTGCCCACGTCCGCGGAGATTCGCGGTCCGGCTTCCGGCAGCTCGCGCGCACTTCCACCGTGGAACGACATGAACGGGAGTGTGTGGCACATGCCCACCATTGATGAGCTGATCGGGCAGGCGGAGGACGTCGAGCGGGCCGCCGAGCGAACCATCGCTGAGCACACCGCCGAGGTGCGGGCCATCGCCGCGAAGATGCAGGCCGCCGGCCAGGAACGGCTGACCGCTGCCCAGAACGCCTACGTCACTCGGCTGATGGAGCAGACGAAGGCGGCGCAGGCGGACCGGGCGGGGGCGCAGGCGCGGCTGAAGGAGCTGCGTACGGTCCGCGCCGAGGAGGACGAGGTGCAGCGGCTGATGGCGCAGCGGTCACCGGCGCCGGGCATGCCGGGCGGTGCGGGCCGTGACGAGACGTACCGGATCGGCACGACTGACGGCCAGGGGCGCGGCGTGGACGGGCCGGCGCGGTGGGTGCGGTCGACGGACGGCAAGCCTGCCGTGGTTGAGCGCGGCGAGCGGTTCGCCGACCACCACGTGGTGCGGCAGTACGCCGCCGCCCGGCACCACGCCGAGCAGGCGATCATCGGTCAGCATGGCGGCATCGGTCAGCAGGTGCGGGCGCTCGCCACGACCGGCGGTGGTCAGGCGGTGGTGCCGACCGAGTGGGCGGGGCAGATCATCGACCGGGCGCGGAACCTCGCCGCGGTCCTGCAGGCGGGCGCGCAGATCGTGCCGATGGACGCGAAGACCGTCCAGATCGGCCGGCTCACCGGCGACCCGACCGCAGGGTTCCGCACGGAGGGCAGCGCGATCACCGCCAGCGATCCGACGTTCGACAACGTGACGCTGGACGCCAAGACGCTTTCGGCGTTGACGATCGGCAGCATGGAGTGGTTCCAAGACGCGGTCAACGCGGACGAGCTGGTGGAGGAGGCGATCGCGCAGGCGATCGCGCTTCAGCTCGACCTCGTGGGGCTGTACGGCGGTGTCACCTCGGGGGCCGGCACGATCAACCTGCCGTACCCGAACCCGAACCCGCGCGGAGTGCTCGCGACCTTGCAGGCGCTCGCGCCGACCAGCGTGCTTGGCACTGCCGCGACCAACGGCACCGTGCAGACGGCGGCCACCTTCTGGTCGGAGATCATCGACACGATCTACACCCCGAGGGACAACAACGAGTCGCCGAACGCGCTGCTGTGGAACAGCAAGGCGGCGCGCAAGTACGCGAAGGCGACCGACACCACGGGGCAGCCTCTGGCGGTGCCGCCCGACATTCAGCAGATGGCCCGGCTCACCACCAACCAGATCCCGTCGTACACCAAGGGCACCGGCCTGAACATGACCGACGTGTTCGTCGGTCGCTGGCCGTTGCTGCTGATCGGCCAGCGGCTGAGTCTGGAGATCCAGGTGCTGACCGAGCGGTACGCGGAGCAGGGGCAGATCGGCATCGTGGCGCACTGGCGCGGTGACGTGGCGCTCGCCCGTCCGCGCGCGTTCGCCGTTTTCCAAGCGATCCAGGGGGCGTGATCATGAGCCGGGAGAACACCAGTCCGCAGGCGGCGTCCATCGCTGCCGCCGCGTCGGCGACGGCTGCCGCTGGCCGTGCCGTCACGTCGCCGGGGTACCTGCACATCAACGATCCGGAGTCGGGGCAGCGGCTCAACTACGCCCCGGGGGAGACGCTGCCCGAGTGGGTGGCCGAGGCGCTCGCCGACGCCGGCCGGGTCTCTTACGACCCCAAGACGCGGGTGTGGACCGTGGCCGACGCCCCGACCGCCGACAAGGTGCAGGCCGGCAAGTGAAGCCCGGTCAGGTCTGGGAGTGGATCGCGGACATGATCAGCCGTAACCGGCTGACCGGCGGCAGTGGGTCCCGGCCCCAGGCGAACGGCTACACCATCGACGGGGTGAGCTACCCCCTGGAGGGACAGCCGCCGACGGCGCAGGGCGGCAACTGGGGACCGCCACCCCGGCGGTGGCGGTGACCGGCGGTGGCCAGCGGCAAGAAGCTCGCTGACGCGTACCTGGAGCTGCGCGCCGACGACTCCAAGCTGACGCCGGACGTCAAGGTCAAGGCGCAGCGGGTGGGCAAGGAGTTCGGCGGGCAGCTCAACCGCGCGTTGAAGGCGCTGAGCCTCGACCCGGTGGACGTGAAGGCCGACCCCAAATCGGCGCTGGCGTCCATCGCCGTCACCCGCGACCGGCTGCGGCAGCTGTCGAACGATGCGGACAGCGTTGAGATGCGCATCCGCACCGAGCGGGCGCTCACCCAGGTCGAGCGGTTCCGCAAGCAGCTCGGCGGCGTCGACGACGACCCCGTGACCGTGCAGGCCGACCCGTCGCCAGCGCAACGCCAGATCGAGCAGCTACGCCGCCAGATCACCGCCCTCGGGCTCGACCCGGTGGACCTGGACGCCGACCCCACCGCCGCCCTCGTGGCGATCAAGCGCGTGGACGCCGAGCTTCGCCGGCTGTCCGGGGAGGCCGCCACCGTCCACGTCCGCGTCGACGCCGAGCACGCCCGCGCCAGCCTCGCCCGGTTCCGCAAGCAGCTCGGCGACGCGGGCGGTGACGCGGGGGTCGACGCCGCGTTCAGCTTCGCCGCGCAGCTCAGCGCGAAGCTCGGCCCCCTGCTGGCGCGGCTGCCCCTGTCACCGCAACTGGCCGCCGCCCTCGCTGTCGCCGGGGCCGCCGCCGCGCCGGGCCTCGCCGCCACGATCTCCGCGGCGATCCTCGGTGGCGCCGGGGCGGGCGGCATCATCGGTGGGGTCACCATCGCCAGCCGCCACCCGGCGGTGAAGGCGTCCGCCACCTACACGGGCGACCTGTTCTCGCAGGCGCTGGAACGGGCCGGCGTGTCGTTCGTGCCGGCCACGCTGGACGCCCTCGCCCAGGTGCGGGGGGAGATCCCCGAGATCGAGCACGACCTGACCCGGGCGCTGTCCGCCGCGTCACGGTTCGTCGGACCGTTGACCAGTGACTTCCTCGCCGGAGCGAGGGAAGGCGTTGACGGGTTCGCTGACGCGGTGGAGCGGGCCGGCCCGGTCGTGGACGTGCTCGGCAGCATCGCGGAACGGTCGGGCCGCCTCATCGGTGACATGCTCACCGGCGCGTCCGAGCACGCCCCGGAGGCGGCTCGCGCCCTGGCGCTGCTGTGGCAGATGTTTGAGTTCGGCACCCGCAGCATCTTCGGCACGATCGAGACGCTGTCGACCGCGTACGGCTGGTTCCTGAAGCTGTCCGCGGCGGTGACCGGCAACACGGAACTGCTCGGCCGGCTGGCGGCGGAGGAGGCCAACGCGAAGGCGTCCGGCGGTGACCTCTCGCAAGGGCTGCAAGACCTGCTGAACGGATTCACCCAGGCCGGCACCGGGGCGGCCAGCATGGGCGCGCAGGTGCGGTCGCTGAAACAGATCATCGACGACTTCACCGGCCAGGCCCTCGACGCCCGGCAGGCCAGCCGGGACTACGAGGCCGCCATCGACGCCGCCACCGAGGCGGTGAAGCGCAACGGCGTCGGTCTCGACATCGGCACCGCGAAGGGCCGCGCCAATCAGCAGGCCTTGGACGAGCTGGTGCGCACCACGCAGCGCAAGGCCCAAGCGACGTTCGAGATGACCCAGGACCAGGAGAAGGCCAACGCCGTCACCGAGCAGGGCAAGACCGCGTTCATCCAGGCCGCGACGGCAATGGGCATGAGTGCCACGAAGGCCCGGGAGCTGGCGAACAGTCTGTTCCAGATCCCCGACGTCGACCGCACCGTGACGATCCGCAACAAGCAGGCTCTGGACGCGATCCACGCGGTGCAACAGTCCCTCGGCAAGATCAAGGATCTGCACGTCGGGGTGTACTACGACATCCACGGCAACCTGAAACTGCCAGGCGGAACGCAGATAAAGGGCGCGGCCGGCGGCGGCCCCGTGGACGACGCACCCGGCCCCAAGGGTGTCGACTCCCAGCTGTACGCGCTGGCCAAGGGCGAGCACGTGTTCGCCGCGGACGAGGTGGACCGGCTCGGCGGGCAGCGGGCAGTGCTGGCGCTGCGCCGGCAGATCATGTCGTGGCCCACCGGCTGGCGGCCCGGCACCACCACGATGGCGCCGGCCGCCGTGGCAACCTCCCGACCGCGGGTCATGGACTCCGGCGGCCACCTGATGCCCGGTTGGAACCCGCCGATCTGGAACGGCACCGGCCGGCCGGAGCCGGTCACCACCGCCCGGTCGATGGACGCGCTGACCGCCGAGATGCAGGCGACGCGCCGTGACGTGGTCGATGCGCTTGAGGCAGTCGTGGACGCGGTCGGCGGGGTCGCGCCCGCCGTCGGCCGAGCGATCAACGGAGTCGGGCAGACACTCGCGATCCGAGGCCGCACCGGGGCGTGGCCGCGCTAGTCGTCGGGCTCAAGGCCAGCCGCCCGGCAGATCCGCCGCACGCTCTCCCGGTTGTAGCCCGTCACCGCCACGATGTCCCGCTGTCGGCGACCGGCCCGCGCAGCGGCCACAATGGCCGCTGCGAGACGTTCCCGCGCGCGGGTGGCATTGGTGCGGGCGTCGGCCACGATGCGCTTGGCTTCGGCTTGCGCGGTGTCGATGGCGGCCTGTGCCTCGCGGTAGTCGCGCGTGGCGGCCTCAAGGTCGTCAGGCACGCGGCCATGCTGTCACGTCGTCGCCATGCCTCACGCGGCTCGCCCACATGCGGCCACATCGACACCTACCCGAGTCGGCCACGTGGCGCGTAGTGTCTGTGGCATCACGTAAGGCGGCCCCCGGCCAGCGCTCACGACGCTCACCGAGGGCCTTGATCGACCCCAGGGAGGTCGACCCATGCGCACCCTACCCACCGCGCTGCCAACCTGTGGAGAGCGCGCCGCCTATCGGATCGAGGTCTACACCCCCGCCCCGGACGGCAGCAGCAGCAGTCTCGACGCCTCGGCGTACGTTTGCGGCATCCACGTCGACCAGGCCGTGGCCGCATACCGGGCCGCCGACCTGAACGCCTTCCGGGTGCCGCTGGCCCCGGACATCGACCGCCCGTGCGGGCACGTGCACATCTTCCCCACCGGCACCCTCGCCGACCCCGCCGAGCTGCCACACCCCTACTGGTGCGCACGCGGGCCGCTATGCACCCAGCGGGGCGTACACCACTCCCGGCCCCTGCCCGTCGCCACCGACACCGCCACCAACGACGTGTGCGTGTGGCTGCAGCAGACCCACCACCCCGCCAACGGCGAACCGATGCTGGTCGTCGAGGTGATCGAGGACGACGGGCAACCACACCACACCTGGCTGTCCCTCGGGCAGGGCCGCGTACTCACCTACCAGGTGCGCCGGCTGCTCGACCTCAGCAAGACCCGGCGGTCGTGACCGCCAACCGGCAGCGGCCCGCCGCCCGGCAGCCGCTGCGCGTCGTCATCGCCATGCCCACCGACAACACCGGAGACTGGCTGCTCACCGCCGCGCAGCACGCCCAGGCCCGCGGCTACCAGATCGTCGCCGTGGCGCCGCTGCGCGAGGCCCTGTTCCTGGTGCTCGGCGGCACCGCCGATCTCGTGCTGGTCACTGACGGGTGGGCGGAGCTGACGCAGATGATCGAGGTGATCGGACGCACGCCGGCCCCAACGGTGCCACGACAGCAGCAACAGCGGCCCCGTGACGTGGCGTCGGTGAGCCGTCCCCGCGTGATCCGCCGGCCGCGCTGAGAGAGGGTTGGACCGTGAGCAGGTTCTTCTACCGTCGTCCGACATACCCGCCCGCGCAGCTCGTGACGGAGGTGATCGTGGTGCTCTACCGGGCCGGCATCGAGATCGACACGCCGGACGACTCGCAGGCGGTGGACGCCGCTGCGGTGGCTCTGCTCCGCTCGCTCGGCGTCGACCCGTATGAAGGCGACTTCACCCTGAGCTAGATCCCACCGAGACGTGGCCTACCTTCCCCCCGGAGGTAGGCCACGTCTCACTTTAGTGGTTGTAAATCCTCGGCGAGGGTCCAGTCGCCGGTGATGCGGATCAGGGTGGCCACGATCCGCGGGTACGCCTCGGCACCCGCTTCGGCGACCACCCCGGCCGCGTCGGTCACCGGCTCAGTCCACCAGGGGGCGCAGCTCGATCCGCCCTCCGTACGCCATCGGGTGGGCCCGGGCCACCTCGATCGCCTCGTCGAGGTCGGCGCACTCGAGCAGGTCGAAGCCCACGATCACCTCCTTGGTCTCGGCGAACGGACCGTCGCTGAGCAGCAGCTCGCCGTCGCGTACCCGGACGGTGGTGGCCGCCGACGGGGGCGCGAACCGGCTGCCGGTCACGCGCTGGCCGCTGGCGTCCCGTTCGGCCACCCACTTCTCGATGTCGGGCGCGGCGTCGGGGTTCCTGTCCGGCTCGGTGTCGGTGCAGACGAGCATCATGTACTTCATGGTGTCTCTCCTCCGGTTGTGCTTCCATCCAGCCTGACGAACGGGGGTCGCGCATCCGGACAGCCGGCGGCGAGGAAATTCGTGGGTGTGTTCCGGCCCCGCCCGGGGTACTGCCGGGCGATGTTCTTCATCTTCGGGCTCCGGACCAAGGTCGTCCGGTCCGGCGTCGTCACCGAGGTCTGCCGCAACTGCGGCAACCAGGCGGCCCAGGTCATCACCCGGCGGGCCACGAAGTTCACCCTCTTCTTCATCCCGCTGATCCCGGTGCGCACCCGCTGGACGAAGCAGTGCACCTTCTGCGGCGCCCAGTTCGACCTCTCCCGGGCCGAGGCCGAGCGCCTCCCGATCGGCTGACCGTGGCCCGCTTCCTCTGCTGGCTGATCGGCCGCCCGCCGGTCACCCCGCCGCCCGCCCCGGTGCACACGGTCGCCCGCCCGCCCTGCACGCCCGGCCGCCGGCACCGGCGCCGCCGCCGGCCGTCGGCGGGCGCGCTCTCGCCCCGCTCGCCCTGGAACCGCTCCGCCGGCCGCTGACCGCGCCGTCCCCGCCCGGAATCGCCCCACGGCACTGGCGCCGGACCGGCTGACCGTCCCTGTAGTGGGTGTCAGGGCGTCGGGTGTCTTGGTCATCGAGCACCCGACGGACGGCCGGGACAAGTCCTGAGAGCGGTATGTCTCTGAGACATAAATATGTCCCAGAGACATATCAATCTTGAGGGCAGGCGTCTCCCCACGCGACACGCGGCACCACTCGGCGCCCGCGACTGGGAACGCGGCCGGGGCTGGTGGTGGCGCCGGCTGCGGGAACTCTGAGCGCCGGTGGGCGGCGGCTATCGTGGCCTGTCGTGACGGACACCGCGCAGCGCCTGGCCGAGATCCGGGGTGGCGTACCGCCCCGGCGGCACAACGCCCGGACCATCGCCGCGCTGACCGGCAACCCGGGCTGCACCCGCCGGGCCGTGCTGGACAGCGCCGGCGTGGACAAGCCGAAGCTGGCCGAGCGGATCGGCTTCCCGGCGCGATTCGGTCAGTCCCGCTTCGCCATCACCCGGGGCAATGCGTTCGAGGCCCAGGTCAAGGCCGACGGCGGGGTGGAACTGCTGCGGCTGGTCGCGGAGCGGCTGGGCGTACCGGTGCCGGCCGAGGCGAGCTGGACGGATCTGGGTGGCGACGAGGACCGGCCGGAACGCTCCCGGGCGGCGCTCACCGCGCCCGGCGACCAGCCGGCACTCTTCGACCACCCGCTGCTCGGCCTCGACGTCGCCGGCGGGCGGGTGCACCTGGAACCCGACCTGGTGGCCGCCCGGCTCGGTGGCCGGTTCCACGTCGTGGAGATCAAGTCGTTCCCGGTGATCGACGGCCAGGCCGACCCGGCCAAGGTCTCCGCCGCCGCCATCCAGTCCGCCGTCTACGTGCTGGCGCTGCGCGAGCTGCTGGCCGCCGAGGGACGCGACCCGGACCTGGTGTCGCACGAGGTGGTGCTGGTGTGCCCGCGCGACTTCACCAACCAGCCGGTCGCCAGCCTGCTCGACGTCCGCCGGCAGCTGCTGGTGCTGCGCCGCCAGCTCGACCGGATGGCCCGGATCGACGACCTGCTCGCCGCCGTGCCGGCCGGCTTCACCGCCGACCCGACCGCCGAACCGGCGACCCTGCGCTCCGTGCTGTCCATGGTGGAGGCCCGGTACGCGCCCGACTGCCTGGCCGCCTGCGAGCTGGCCTACTTCTGCCGGTACGAGGCGCGCGGCCACACCGCCGCCCTGGGCCGGCCGGTGCGGGAGGCGCTGGGCGGCATCGCCGACGTCGGTACGGTGCTGGCCCTCGCCGAGGGCGAACGCGCCCCGGACCCGGAGCAGGCGGAGGCCGCCGCGCTGCTGCGCGCCGCCGCCCGCCTGCGCGCCGACGCCCTCGCCGGAAACCCCGGATGAGTACGCTGCGCGCCCTCGCCAAGGCGCAGGCGATCGCCGCCGGGGTGGCCCAGCCGGTGGCCACCGTCCGGCACCTGCACCTGTCCGACCGCCCGCTGGTGCTGGTGCCGCTCCAGCTGGCCGGCGAGGCGAACGCGCCGCTCGCCGCCCTGGTCGGGGCCGCGCCGGACGAGGCGCGGCTGCTGGTCGTGCCGCAGCCGCGCAACCGCGATCAGCGGCTCACGTTCGCCGCCGAGCTGGCCGGCATCGTGCTGCCGTACCTGGACGAGTTCCGCGGGGTGAGCGAGGCGGTGCCGGTCGACCGCGGCAAGGACGTGCGGTACCGGTACGTGGACGCCCCGCAGCTGCTGGTGCCGAACCCGGCCGGGATCACCTTCCTGCGGCTGCTCGGCCGCTCCACCCGGTTCCGCAGGCCGGACGGCGAATACCCGGTGCACCCGTCCGTGCCGCTGCTCGGCCGCTGGCTGACCTTCTTCGCCGAGCGCGCCGAGCACCCGGGCTCGGCGGCTCTCGTCGCGCTGACCGAGGCGCTGACCCTGCACTGGGCGACCGGGCAGAGCGCGGTGGAGGACCTGCACCTGCCGGCCCTGCTCGGCTGGATCGACCCGCCGCCCGGGTCCACCGGCGCGGAGGCGGCCGCCCAGGCCGAGGACCCGGCGATCTGCCCGCCCGCCGGCCCGGCCACCGACCCGGACTTCGACAACCGCCGGCTCGCCCCGGCGATGGCCGCGTACGCCGGGGCCGAGGACGACCCGGCGGCCCGCGCCGGGGCATACGCGGAGCTGGAGCGGCTGCTGCGCGACCAGCTCGCGCCCACCTGGGAGCTGATGTGGCGCGGCGTGGGGCTGCTGCGCGGGCTGCCGCCCGGGGCCCGGGTGGCCGGCCGCTGGGCCGGCGACCGGGACGCCTTCACCGGTTACGCCGAGCACGTCGACGCCGGGGGCGGGCCGCAGCCGCGCCGGGACGGGGCGGTGGCCGCGGCGGTACGCCTGCACCGGCTGGAGCGGGCCCTCACCTCGTACGCGGTCCAGCGCGCCTACGACGACCCCTTGGTGATGGCCGAGTACCGGCTGACCGGGGAGGCGTTCGTCGGCGACGTGACCCTGGCCGACCCGAAGCGGGTGGACGACACCGGCAAGCGGCCCGTGCTGCGCCCCCGCATCCAGGTGGTCACCACCGAGCCGGTGCTGGTGCCGGTGGGGGCGACGCTCTACTCCCCGGCCCGGCCCGGCCAGAAGGCGAAGGTGGTCTTCGTGACCCCCGGCGCGGACGGCAAGACCGAGGTGGTGTTGGAACTCTCCGGCGGGATGGGGCGCGGGTTGACCGCGTCGCCGGGCAGCGTGCCCGAGGTGGGGGAGCGGCTCTGCCTCACCACCCTGTCCGACGCGTTCCTGCCGGCCGGGAACTTCCCCGCCCCCGAGGAAACCCCGTGGACCCACGGCGGCCCGCCGGCCGGCACGCCCGACGCGGCTCCGTCCGGCGACGGCGACCCGGCGGAGGACTGGTCCTGACGCGGTACGTGCCGGCCGCGTACCCCGCGGCGGGGGCGAGTGACGCACGCCGATCACCTCTGGCGGCGGTAACCCGGGGTGACTAGGCTTGCGCCGTTCGCCGTCCGCAACCGGTCCTCATCGTCGAGGGTGCGCGTCAGAGAGAGCCGGAGCGAATAGTTGTGCCCCAGCAGGACGCGGACCCGGCCGTGACGGTGCGGGTCCGCTCCCCGCTCGCCGGCCGCGTCGGGCTCGTCGCGGCCGCATTCGTCGTACTCGGCGAAGCCGGCTGGCTGCTCGCGGGCCTGCCCCACGCCGCCCTGGTCAGCGACCTCGGCGCGGTGACCGTGTCGGGCTGGGCGGCGCTCGCCTGCACCCGGGCAGCGCGCCGGCACCCGGTGCCGATGCGCCGGTTCTGGGCGCTGCTGGCCGTCACCATGGCGCTCGCCGCGCTGGGCCGTACGGTGTGGACGGTCGAACGGTTGGGCGGCCACGCGCTGCCGCACACCCCGCTGGTCGGCGGGCTCTTCACCGCCGGCATCGTCACCGGCACCGCCGCGTTGCTCTGCTCGCTGGCCGCGCCGCGCAGCGCGGTCGGGCAGGCCCGCACGGTGCTTGACGGGGTGATCGTCGCGCTGGCGCTCATCCCGATCGGCTGGGTGGTGGTGTTCCGCGACATCGCCGCCGCCGATCTGGCCGACCCGCTGCGCACCTTCGGGCTGCTCTACCCGATGTTCGACCTGATGCAGCTCACCATCCTGGTGGCGGTTTCCGGGCCGGCCCGTCCGATGTGGCGGGCGCTCACCCTGATCGGCGCCAGCCTCGCCACCCGGGCCGTGGCCGACACGGTCTACGTCTCGCTGGTCGCGCACGGCAGCTACACCCCCGGCCACCCGATCGACGTCTGCTGGCCGTTGAGCTACCTGCTGATGGGCGCCGCCACCACCCACCCGCCGCCGGCCGGCTGGGACGACGAGGAGGAGACCAGCGGGTCACCGCTGCCGCCGTGGTGGCGGGTGGCCCTGCCGTACCTGCCGGTCGGCGGGGCCATCGTCGCGGTGGTGCTCTCCCGGCGGCCCACCGGGCAGACCCCGCACCTGATCTTCATCGGGATGATGGCGCTGCTCGGGGTCCTCGCCCTGCGGCAGGGCCTGGCCGCCAACGAGAACCTGCGGCTGGTCGTCCGGTTGCGCCGGCTGGCGTACTCCGACCAGCTCACCGGCCTGCCCAACCGGCTGACCTTCAACCGGCGGCTGCGCCGGGCCCTGCGCGACGGCGGCCCGGTCGCCGTGCTGCTGCTCGACCTGGACGGCTTCAAGCAGGTCAACGACCGCTTCGGGCACGCCGCCGGGGACCGGCTGCTGGCCACCATCGCGGACCGCATGCACGACGCCGTCGGCGCCGACGGGATGATCTCCCGGCTCGGCGGCGACGAGTTCGCGGTGCTGGTCGCCGGTGGCCGGCCCGTCCCGCCCGAACGGCTCGCCGAGCGGCTGCTCGCCACCCTCGAACCGCTGCCCGGCGAGGAGGACCTCGGCGTCCACCCCTCCGCCAGCATCGGCATCGCCGAGTACGGCCCGCAGCACGCCTCCCACACCGACCTGCTCCGCGACGCCGACATCGCCATGTACGCGGCCAAGGCGGCGGGCAAGTCCGCCTACCGCACCTGCACGCGGGAGCTGCGGGAGTCGGCGGTGAGCCGCGCCGAGCTGATCGCCGACCTGCGCCGTGCGGTCGACGAGGGCCAACTGCTCATGGAGTTCCAGCCCATCGTCGACCTGGCCACCGGCGCGGTCCGCAGCGCCGAGGCCCTGGTCCGCTGGCGGCACCCCCGGCTCGGCGTGCTCACCCCGGCGAAGTTCCTACCCCTGGCCGAGGAGACCGGGCTGATCCTGGCCATCGACCGGTGGGTGATCCGGCAGGCGTGCCGGGCCGCGGCCACCTGGCGGGAGCACGCCCCCGACGTCACCGTGGCGGTCAACATCGCCGCCGCCCACCTGCGCCGACCGGACCTGATCGCCACCGTCACCGGGGCGGTCGGCGCGGCCGGCCTGCCGCCCCGCGCGCTCACCCTCGAACTCACCGAGTCCGCGCTGATCGAGGGGAGCGAGGCCGTGCTGGACCGGCTGGCCCAGCTCCGCGAACTCGGCGTGCGGATCGCGATCGACGACTTCGGCACCGGCTACTCCTCGCTGAGCTACCTGCACCGCATCCCCGCCACCGAACTGAAGATCGACCGGTCCTTTGTGGCCCGGCTGGGCGCCGAGGACGGCCGGGCGTACGCCA
The DNA here is from genome assembly GCF_043197935.1 of Micromonospora sp. NPDC048930. NCBI lineage: Bacteria > Bacillati > Actinomycetota > Actinomycetes > Micromonosporales > Micromonosporaceae > Micromonospora > Micromonospora sp. NPDC048930. The sequence continues at coordinate 46,074 of NZ_JBICUB010000018.1, read as the reverse complement.
CCGTGGAGATGGTCAACCGGCTCGCCGGCGCGTTCGACCTGATGGTGGTGGCCGAGGGCGTGGAGACCGGCGCCCAGCACGCGGCCGTCGCCGCGATCGGCTGCGTACACGGCCAGGGCTGGCGGTACGGCCGGCCCGCCGCCCTGCCCGACCTGCTGGCCACGCTCGGCCCGGTCGACGCGGCCCGCTGACCGGCCCCGGTCAGGGGGGCCTAAGGTCCCGACCGGTACAGGGGGTTCGGCCCTGCCGTCGATGGCCGCCGCACCGCCACGATGAGACGGTCATCGAATAACCGAGACCATCCACACAGGAGACCCCCATGAAGCGACGGACGCTGGATCTGCTGTTCAGCATCGGCGGGCTGGGCCTCGCGGTCCTGCTGCTCGTCGTCGGCATCGTCCTCACGACGAACGCCAACTTCGCCAACACCTACGTGCACGACCAGCTCGCCCAGCAGCACATCAGCTTCAAGCCGGCGAACGCGCTGACCGACGAGGAGAAGAAGTCGGACTGCCTGCGCGAGTACGCCGGCCAGCAGCTCACCACCGGCAAGCAGGCCGAGTGCTACGCCAACGAGTTCATCGGCCTGCACCTGAAGGCGATCGGCGGCGGCAAGACGTACGCCGACCTCGGCGAGCCGCAGACCGCGCTGAAGGAGCAGGTGGCCCAGGCCGAGCAGACCAAGGCCGCCAACCTGCCCGACCTGCAGAAGCAGCTCGCCGGGGTGACCGCCCAGCGGGAGACGGTGTTCAAGGGCGAGACGCTGCGCGGCATGCTGCTCACCTCGTACGGCTTCAGCGAGTTCGGCCGCAAGGCCGAGCAGGGCGCCCTGGCCATGTACCTCGGCGCGGCGCTGCTCCTGCTGCTGTCGGTCGCCGGCCTGTGGCACGCCGTCCGCACCCCGGCCAGCGAGGCGTTCGCCGCCCCGGAGCGGCCCAGGGAGCGCACCACCGCCTGACCCGGCCTGACGACCCGATCGCCCCCGGCCTCCTCCCACCCCCTCGGGAGGCCGGGGGCGATCCCTGTTCCGGTCCCTCCCCGGCGACCCGGCGGCACAATCGGGCTTGACCCTCACGCAACGGGAGGCGGGAGCCTTGGTCGCGGAAGGGAGGGAACCATGGCGTACACGGTGGGTCAGGTGGCCCGCGCGGCCCGGGTGACCGTACGGACGCTGCACCACTACGACGAGATCGGGCTGCTGTCGCCGAGCGGGCGCAGCCCCGCCGGCTACCGCCGCTACGACGACGCCGACCTGGAGCGGTTGCAGCTCATCCGCGCCTACCGGGAGCTGGGGTTCCCGTTGGAGGAGATCGCCGAGATCCTCGACGACCCGGGCGGGGACCCGCTGCCGCACCTGCGCCGGCAGCACGAGCTGCTCAACGCGCGGATCGGGAAGCTGCAGGACATGGTCGCGGCGATCGAACTCGCGATGGAGGCGAGAAAGTTGGACATTCAGCTCACCCCGGAGGAACGGTTCGAGGTGTTCGGGGACTTCGACCCCGACGAGCACGCCGAGGAGGCGGAGCGGCGCTGGGGCGGCACCGAGGCGTACCGGCAGTCGACCGAGCGGGTCGGCCGGTACTCGAAGGAGGACTGGCTGCGCAACAAGGCCGAGAACGAGGACTGGGGGCGGCGGATCACCGCGCTCATGGACTCGGGGGCGCCGGCCGACGGCCCGGAGGCGATGGCGCTGGCCGAGGAGCACCGGCAGCTCATCACCCGTTGGTTCTACGACTGCTCGTACGAGATCCACACCGGGCTGGCCGACATGTACGTGACCGACCCGCGGTTCACCGCGTACTTCGAGAAGATCCGGCCGGGGCTGGCCGCGTACCTGAACGAGGCGATCCACGCCAACGCGATCAGCCGGGCCTGACGAGGGCACGCTGGCAGGATGGGCCGGACGGCTCAGTCCAGGGAGGTCAGGTGTTCATCGTCGCCGGCACGCTCTACGTCGACCCCGCCGAGCGGGACGCCTACCTGGCCTCCTGTGTGGAGGCCGTCCGGGCGGCCCGCTCGGCGCCGGGCTGCGTCGACTTCGCGGTCAGCGCGGACCTGGTCGAGCCGGGCCGGATCAACGTGTACGAGCGGTGGGAGTCAGACGAGCAGTTGCTGGCCTTCCGCGGGTCCGGCCCGAACCAGGAGCAGGTGGCGGCGATCCGCGGCGCGGAGGTGTACAAGTTCCGCGTCTCCGGCGTCGAGGCGCCCTGACCCGGGCCGTCCGGTCGGTTCGGTGCCGTGCCGGTCCTCGGGGCCGCCGGCCGGGCCGCACGCGGGCCCGGCCGGCGGTGGTCAGCGCCAGGTCGGCGGGTAGTCGTAGGCCGGCAGCAGCCGGCCACCGATCAGGGCGGCGCCGAGCACGACCGCCACGGCCGGCAGCACCGTGTCCAGCAGGTAGCCCGGGCCGGGGGCGGTCAGCCCGATCAGCGCCGCGCCGACGGCGGCCGGCGCGTGCGGGGCGCGCAGCAGCAGCATGAGTACGACCGACAGCACGGCCGACGCTGTCGCGGCCCAGGCGGACGGGCCGGTGACGGCGGTGACCGCCACCGCGACGGCGGCGCAGACCGGGTAGCTGCGGAGCACCGCCGCCGGCCGGGCCAGGGGTGCCCGGGGCGCCATCGCGAGCACCGCCGCCGAGGCGACGAAGGGCAGGGCGAAGACGTCCCGTCCGGTCGTCCGTTCGGCGCCGGCGAGCAGGGCCATCGCGGCGAGCAGCAGCGCGCCGGCGGCGAGCGCCCCGGGCCAGGCCGGCCGCCGGTCGAGAGCCGGCGGGTCGAGCGTGGTCGCGGCCACGGCCTACCGGGCCCTGGGCAGGAAGTCGCGGATCAGGGCGGCGATCTCCGCGCCGTGGGTCTCCAGCGCGAAGTGACCGGTGTCGAGCAGGTGCAGCTCGGCCTCGGGGAGGTCGCGGCGGTACGCCTCCGCCCCGGCGGCGCCGAAGATCTCGTCGTGGCGCCCCCAGGTGATCAGCGCCGGCGGCTGGTGCTGCCGGAAGTACTCCTGGAAGGCGGGGTACGCGCCGAGGTTGAACTGGTAGTCCCAGAAGAGCTGGAGCTGGATCTCCCGGTTGCCGGGCCGGTCGAGTCCGGCCTGGTCGAGCAGCCAGGTCTCCGGCGCGACGAGGTCGAGCCGGTCGGCCGGTACGCCGTGCGTGTACTGCCACCGGGTGGCTTCCAGGTCGAGCAGCTGGCGTACTGCCGGTTCGTGGGTCTGCCGGTCCTTGGCGTGGGCGAACAGCACCTCCCAGAACGGGGTGAACCCGTCCACGTACGCGTTGCCGCTCTGGGTGATCAGGGCGGTGACCCGCTCCGGGTTGCGGCTGGCGATGCGCAGGCCGATCGGTGCGCCGTAGTCGTGGAGGTACAAGGCGAAGCGGTCCAGCCCCAAGCGGTCGAGGAAGGCGAGAGTGATCTCGGTGAGCTTCTCGAAGCTGTAGTCGAACCGGTCCACGGGCGGGGCGGAGGACTGTCCGAACCCGACGTGGTCGGGGGCCACCAGGTGATACTCGTCGGCCAGCGCGGCGATCAGGTTGCGGAACATGTGCGAGCTGGTGGGGAAGCCGTGCAGCAGGACGAGGGTGGGTCGGGTCGGGTCGCCGGCCTCCCGGTAGAAGACCTGCTGTCCCTGCACCTCGAGCGTGCGGTGACGGGTGGCGAACGCGGACATGGTGACTCCTCGCAGTCGGGAGAACGAGCGTTCTCCAGCTGCCTGCTAATCTAGGAGAACGAACGTTCTCTGCGCAAGGGGGTTCCACCGGTGGACCAGGCGACAGCCGAGCAGCGGCTGCTGGACGCGGCCGACACGCTCTTCTACGAGCGGGGCGTCCAGGCGGTGGGCATGGACGCCATCCGGGCGGCCTCCGGCGTCTCGCTCAAGCGCGCGTATCAGCTCTTCCCGTCGAAGGAGCACCTGGTCGAGGCCGTGCTGCGGCGGCGGGATCGCGCGGTCCGGGGTGGCGTCGCGGCGTACACCTCCGCCCCCGGCGCGCCAACCGACCGCATCCTGGCCGTCTTCGACTACCTCCACGACTGGTTCAGCCAGCCGGACTACCGGGGTTGCGCCTTCATCAACTCCTACGCCGAACTCGGCGCTTCATCCGACACCGTGGCCGACGTCGTCCGTACCCACAAGCAGGCCTTCGCCGACCACCTCGCCGAACTCGTCGCGGCCGCCGGCCGGCCACCGGCGCTCGCCGCGCAGTTGGCCATCCTCGCCAACGGCGCGATGGTGACCGCGGCCATCAGCGGCTCCGCCGAACCCGCCCGGCAGGCCCGCGAGGTCGCCCGAATGCTCCTCGACACCCAGTGCTGAGGCATCCGGCCCGGCTCAGCAGGGCGGCACGGGTGCGGTGGTGACGCGGTCGGCGACCTCACGCTGGCGGAACCGCCCGGCCCGCTACAACACGAGGTCGAGCAGGAGGACGCCGGCGAAGCCGACCACCGAGATGATCGTCTCCATCACCGACCAGCTCTTGATGGTCTGCCCGACGGTCAGCCCGAAGTACTCCTTGACCAGCCAGAAGCCGGCGTCGTTGACGTGCGAGAAGAACAGCGATCCGCAGCCGATCGCCAGGGCCAGCAGCGCCACCTCCGGCTGGTTCAGGGTGGCCGCGAGCGGGGCGACGATGCCGGCGGCGGTGATGGTGGCGACGGTGGCCGAGCCGGTGGCGATCCGGATACCGACCGCGACCAGCCAGCCGAGCAGCAGCGGTGAGATGTTCGCGCCCTTGGCGGCGTCCGCGACCAGGTTGCCCACGCCGGCGTCGACCAGGACCTGCTTGAAGCCGCCGCCGGCCGCCACGATGAGCAGGATGCCGGCGATGGCCGGTAGCGACCCGCCGAGGAAGCCGGAGACCTGGGCACGGCTGAACCCGGTCCGGTAGCCCAGGAAGATCATCGCGAAGATGACGCCGGCCAGCAGGGCGACGATCGGGGTGCCGATGATGTCGAGCGTCTTGCGGCCACCGGTGCCCTTGTCCAGGGTCAACTCGCCGATGGCGCGCAGCAGCATCAGCACCACGGGCAGCAGCACGGTGACCACGGCGGCCCAGAGCGCCGGTGCCCGGCGCGGGCGCTGTCCCTCGTCGATCGGCGCACCGGGGCGGCCGGCGCCCGGGTTGATCAGGTCGTCCTCGGTGACCAGGTCGCCGTCGGCGTCGAGGCGGCCGCCGGCCGGGGTGGTGGGCCGCTTGGCGTCGGCGACGGCGAGCGGCCGGCGGGTGGGCAGCAGCGCCTCCGGTGCGGTGGCCGGCACGTAGCGGGCGATGAAGTTGCCGAACACCGGGCCGGCGACGATCACCGTGGGGATGGCGACCAGCAGGCCCAGGGCGAGGGTCTGGCCGAGGTTGGCGCCGAGGGCGTCGATCGCGACCAGCGGGCCGGGGTGCGGGGGCACCAGGCCGTGCAGCACGGAGAGGCCGGCCAGCGCCGGGATGCCGATCTTCATCAGCGGTACGTCGACCCGGCGGGACACCAGCAGCACGATCGGCACCAGCAGCACCACGCCGACCTCGAAGAAGAGCGGCAGCCCGATCAGGGCGGCGACCCCGGCCATCGCCCAGGGCAGGGCGCCGCCGGAGACCCGGGCGACCACCCGTTCCACGATGCTGTCCGCGCCGCCGGACTCGGCGAGCAACCCGCCGATCATCGCGCCGAGGGCGATGAGCAGGCCGACGCCGCCGACGGTGGAACCGACCCCGGCGCTGAACGAGGTGACGATCTTGTCGGCGGCGACGCCGGCGACCACGCCGAGCACCGCCGCGCCGAGGATCAGGGCCAGGAACGGGTGCACCTTGCCCCAGGCGATGAGCAGCACCACCGCGGCGATGCCGAGCACGGCGGCGACCACCAGTTGGGTGTTCCCGGCGTTGGTGAGTGGTGCCGCCGGTGCGGCGAGCAGTGTGACCACGGCTATCACGACCTTCGGTTCCTCAGTCGTCCGTTACCCGGGACGGGCGATCACTGGTGAGGTGCGGTGGGCGGTGGTTCCGGCGGCAGGCTGGGCGCCAGCCGTCGCAGTGACGCGAACGTGGGCACGAGCGCGTCGTACAGCTCGGAGAAGAGCGGCAGCAGGGTCGCGTACGTGGCGGCGGCGGCGGGGTCGGGGCGTACCGTCTCGTCGATCTTCACCAGGTCGGCGGCGACGTCGATCGACTCGATCAGGCCGAGCGCCTGCATACCCAGCAGCGCGGCGCCGAAGCTGGAGCCCTCGTGGCCGGCGGGGAAGCGGACCGGCATGCCGAGCGCGTCGGCGAGGATCTGCCGCCACAGCGGGCTGCGGGCGAAGCCACCGCTGGCCCGGACCTCGCGTACCTCGTTGCCGGCCGCTCGGACCGAGGCGAGGACCAGGGCGAGCTGCTGGCAGACGCCCTCCAGCGCGGCCCGCACGAGGTGCTCCCGCCGGTGGCCGTGGGTGATGCCCACGTACGCGCCGCGCGGCAGGGCGCTCCAGTGCGGCGCCCGCTCGCTGAGCAGGTACGGCAGCATGATCAGCCCGCCGGAGCCGACGGGTGCCTGGGCGGCCAGGTTGAGCAGTTCCTCCTCGGCGTGTTCGCCGAGTTCGGGGGCGAGCGCCTCGCCGGCCCACTGCAGGACGATGCCGCCGTTGTTGATCGCGCCGCCGACCACCCAGCGCTGCTCGGTGAGGGCGTAGCAGAAGACGCCGCCGAGCGGGTCGACGCTGGGCCGTTCCACCATCACCCGCATCGCGCCGCTGGTGCCGATGGAGCAGGCCACCTCGCCGGGGTGCACCGCGCCGAGCCCGAGGTTGGCCAGGGGCCCGTCGCCGGCGCCGACGACGAGCGGGGTGTCGGCGGGCAGGCCGGTGGCCCGGGCCGCCTCGGCGGCCAGCCCCGGCAGCACGTGGGTGGTCGGTACGAGCTGGGGCAGCTGCTCCTCGGTGATGCCGGCGATGGCCAGGGCTTCGGCGTCCCAGGCGAGGTGGTGGATGTCCATCAGCCCGGTGGCCGAGGCGACCGAGTGGTCGGTGACCAGGGCTTCGGCCAGCCGCAGCAGCACGTAGTCCTTGATGCCCACCCAGTGCGCGACCTGTTCGTGCAGCTTGGGTTCCTGCTCGGCGTACCAGAGCAGCTTGGGCAGCGGCGCCATCGGGTGCACCGGGGTGCCGGTGCGCCGGTGCAGGGCCAGCCCGGACGGCGCGGCCCGCAGCCGTTCGGCCTGCGCGCTGGCCCGGGAGTCGGCCCAGGTCACCGAGGGGGTCAGGGGGATGCCGTCGGGGTCCAGCCCGATCAGGCTGTGCATGGCGGTGCTGAACGACAGCCCGGCGACCGGTTCGTGGAGCTGCTCCACCACCGCCCGGACCGAGCCCACCACCGCGTCGAAGATCAGTTGGGGGTTCTGCTCGGCGTACCCGGGGTGGGGCTCGTCGAGGGGGTAGCCGATCGAGTGCGCGGCGAGCTGCCGGCCGCCGGTGTCGTACGCGACCGCCTTGGTGCTGGTGGTGCCGATGTCCACGCCCACCACGACGGCCGTCCCGCCCACCGGTTCACCTCCTCGTGAGGGCCGCGGTGCCCCGTGAGGGTGACGTTACCGAGGGTGGGGCACCCTCGCATGGCGAAGCGCAGCCGCCGAGATCGCGGGAATCGACGTGGCGGATTCCGCCTAAACGTGCCGGTCAATCACCCGATCGGTCAGATTGGTGACTTTCGCGTGTCTTGCCGCCCCGGCTGACCAGTTGACATGAATGACACCCCGGTTGGTGGGCTCGCGCGGCGGAGGAGTCGGCGTGGCGAAGACTGATTCGACGGGTTCCACATGGCGCTACCGGTGGGCGCACCGGCAGAACGAGCGGCGGCAGCGGTCCTTCCGCGCGGCCGACGAGGCGTGGCGACGACGTGACGAGGAGCTGCGCCGGCTGCGTACCCTCGCCGGGTCCTTCCACGGCTCGGCCGAGGCGGGCGCTGGCCTACCGATCGAGCTGTCCCCCGGCGAGGTGGTCTTCTGGACGCTGCCCGCCGCCCAACTGGTCGAGGTACGGCACACCGGCGTGCTGCCCGCCCCCGAACTGCTCGTCGACCCGGACCCGCCGGCGGTGCGCCCGCGCCGCCCCGACGGGGTCAAGGTGACCGACGCCGGGCTGGCCGTGCTCACCAACCGCCGGCTCGTCCTGCTCGGCGGACGCGGCCGCCGCGACTGGGCGTACGGCAGGATGACCGGGCTGTGCCACGACCCGGGCGCGCCGGTGACGCTGATCCAGGTCCTCGACCGGCGGCGCACCTCCGGCCTGCTGCTGCCCACCAACGCGGTCGCCGACTTCCGGTTCAAGCTGACCCTGGCCTTCGCCGACGCGATCGAACAGCGGGCGGCGGTCATCGCCCAGCTCGACGAACTGATCGAGGAGCACAGCGACGTCCGCCCGATCCGCCCGGCCATCGTCACCCCGGCCCAGGCCCAGCTGTCCGCGCTGCTCCCGGGCGGCCGGCGGACCGTCGCCGCCGGGGCGGCCCTCGCGCTGATCGTGCCGGCGATGCTCTTCGAATCCGACCCGCCGGTGCGTCCCGGCTCGGAGGTCGCCTCCGCCGCCACCCCGGCGACCACCCCCTCCGCGGTCCCGTCGCTCGCCCCGGCCGTCCGCGTCGACCAGACCACCAGCCCCAAACCTCGCCGCAGCCGGACCATCCCGACGGCCTCGCCGTCCCACGACAGCACGCCGCAACCGGGGGCCGAGCGGCGCTGCGGCGCCCCGGTCAACCCCTACGGGTACGACTTCTGCGGCGGCTCCCGGATCCGCCGGCCGGCCAAGGGGGTCTGCGACTGGTTCGACTGCGTACCCGGGTTCTGGTCGGGGCGAGGATGGCTGGTGCAGTGCCGCGACGGCACGGTCAGCCTGACCGGCGGGCAGCGCGACGCCTGCGCCGACAACGAGGGCTTCCGCCGTACGGTGTGGACCTGACGCTCAGCCGAACTCCGGCACGGTCAGCGAACCGTCCTCGGCCAGCGGGAAGCCCGGGTTCCAGGCGATCTCCCACAGGTGCCCGTCGGGGTCGGTGAAGCAGCCCGCGTACCCGCCGTAGAAGGTGTCCCGGGCCGGCCGGGTGACCGTCGCCCCGGCCTCGGCCGCCCGGCCCATGATCTCGTCGACCTCCGCGCGGCTGCCCACGTTCTGCGCCAGGCTCACCCCGCCGAAGCCGTCGCCGCCCCGGTCGAGGCCGGCGTCGTCGGCGAGCTTGTCCCGCCCCCACAGCACCAGCGCCAGCCCGCCGGCCTGGAAGAAGACGGTCTCCTCCACCTCCTGGCCGCGCCAGCCGAGGCGCTCGTAGAAGGTGCGGGCCCGGGCCAGGTCGGCCACGCCGAGGGTGATCAGGCTGATCCGCTGCTCCATGCCCTGCGACCGTACCCGCCAGCCCCTCGTTCGACTCCGCCTCCACCGATCGGCCACCCGGAACGAGCCGAAACCCGTCGATGCTCGGGCGTGTCCTTCCCGGACACGCCGGGTTGTATCCGGTGGACGCGGAAGCCCTTCATGATGCGAGGCGGCCCGGTGACGGCGACAGAAGGCGAGGCCCGCGGCTGGCGGGCCCGGTGGGTCGGACGGGAGAACGAGCGGCGGCGCGCGGCGTACGACGCCGCGCTGGAGGCGTGGCGCCGCCGCGACGAGGAGCTGCGGCAGCTCTACACCGAGGCCGAGGAGCCCGACCAGCTGGCGGAGTCGGCGGCGGGGCTGCCGGTGGACCTCGACGACGACGAACTGGTACTGGCCGTGCAGCCCGCGGCGGAACTCGTCGAGGTGACCGCCCGGCACACCGCGGACCTGCCCGCCGTGGCGCTGACCGTCGTGCCCGTCGACGAAGCCGGGCGGTCGCGCCGGCCGCCGCGAGGCGTCCGCGTGGTCGACGCCGGCACCGCCGTGGTGACCGACCGGCGGCTGATCCTCGTCGGAGCCAACGAGCAGCAGGAGTGGCCGTACCCGGAGGTCGACGGGATCGCCCACCACCCCACCGAGCCGTTCACCCTGCTCCACCCGTCCGGCCCGGGCCCGATCCGGGGCGTCCGGGTGCCCCGGGACGAGGCGTCCGTCTTCCGGCTCCGCCTCACCGTGGCGTACGCCCGGGCCACCGCAGCGCACGCGGCGCTGCTGGAGCGGCTCGACGACACGATCGTCGCGCACTGGCACGAGCGGCCACCGATCCCGACGCCGGCCACCCCGGCCGACGCCCCGGTGACCGCCCGGCTCGTCCGGCCGGCGCTGATCGCCGCCGTCGCGGTCGCCCTGGCCCTGGCGGCGGTCGCCAGCGTGTTCCACGGCTCCGTGCCCGACCGGCCCGTGGTCGGGATGGAGGTAAACCGGAGTGCCGGGCCGGTCGACCCGGCGCTCCCGTCCCCGTCCACCGGCCTCGGCGCACCGGTCAGCTCCACCGCTCCCCACGCCACCGGCAGCACGTCCAGCCAGCCGCCGGACGGGCAACCCACCACCATCGCGCCCGCCAGCGCCGGGGCACCGACCCCGACCGCCGGCGGGCCCACGAGCCAGCCGCCGTCGCCGCCCGGCGGCCGTCCGTCGCGGACACCGTCCGGCTCGCCGAGCCCGACGGCGACGGACCTCTGCGGCGCGCCAGCCAACCCCTACGGCTACAACTACTGCGGCGGGACCTACGTCTACGAACCCGCCGCGGACGTGTGCGACTACTTCTCCTGCGTCTCGAACCTCTGGGACGGCAACGGCTACCTGGTCCAGTGCGAGGACGACCTGGTCAGCAGGACCGGCATGCCGCGCGGGGGGTGCGCGGACCATGGCGGCACCCGCCGCCCGGTCTACGCCGCCTGACCGGCATCACCGGTGCGGAGCGGGAGCAGCCCGGCGAGGACCAGAGCGGCGCCGACCGGCAGCAGGTTCAGGTTCACCGCGATCGCCAGGAACCCGACCAGCACCAGCACCGGTCCCCACGCCGGCAGCAGCCGCAGCGCGGCGGTCCGGACCAGCAGCACCAGCAGGCCCAGCTCGAACAGCGCCGGCCCGCCCAGCAGCACCGCGTCCGGCGGCGGCACCGCGTCGGCGAAGCGCGGGAACAGGTCGCCGAGGATCACCCAGACGAAGGCGACCGCGCCGATCAGCCCGGCCACCGCCGCGACGTCGTCCACCACCCGCAGCCGGGGCGATCGGGTACGTAGCACCCGACGCAACCCGACGATCATCGCCCCGAACCCGACGATGCCGAGCAGGAACAGGGTGTGCCCGGTGTTCCACGCCCAGGCGCCCTTGTCGCTGTGCCCGTCCAGGCGGTCGATCAGGCGCAGGATGCCGTAGCCGAACAGCAGCAGCGCGGCGGTCAGGGCCACCGGCCGCAACCAGGGCTGGCCGGTACGCCTCGGGGTGTCGATGATCGTCATTGCTTCAGCCTCGCCGCCACACCCCGGCGCGGACATCCGGGGCGGACCCGCACCGTCCCCGGACCCTCCAACCCTGATCCGGCTGGGGGTTAATCGCTCGCCGCCTCGCGCGGTGGATCCGTGGCCAGCTCGCCCCGCACGACACCGCCGTGGTGGCCGACCTGCTCGCCGGCCTCGACGACCGGCTCGACCGGGTACGCGACTGCGGGCTGCCCGACACCCTCGTCCACGGCGACCTGCACCCCGGCAACGTCCGCGGCGACGGCCGGCGGGCGACGTTCATCGACTGGGGCGACGCGTTCGTCGGACATCCCGCCTTCGACATCCTGCGCTTCACCGAAACCATGGACGCTCGATCCGGCAGAGCTTCCAGTCACAGTGCTCCGCTACAGCGGCGGCCGTGTGACGGCGCGCGCGTTCCACGCCGGCCGCCGTAGTATCACCGTCCGTGGCGAAGATCGATTCAGCCCAACCCGGGCGGCACGCGAGCTGGTTGGAACTGTTCTTCGACCTGGTCGTCGTGGCGGCGATCTTCGAGCTGGCGCACCGGTTGCACGGTACCCCCACGCTCCGGTCGGTCGGCGTGTTCCTGGTGCTGTACCTGGCGGTCTGGATCGCATGGACGTCGTTCACCCTGTACGGCAACGTGGCCGGGGAGGACGCCCGGCGTCGGGCGATGCTGCTGGGTATGTTTGGCATCGCCGTGATGGCTGCCGCAGTGCCGGAGGCGACCGGCGAGCGGGCGAGGGTGTTCGCCGGAGCCTACGTGGTCGTGCGTATCCTCGGGCAGCTGTCCTGGGCTGGTACCCGGCAGACCCTGCTCGCCTGGCCCACGGCTCAGGTCGGGCTCGGGTTGGCGCCGTGGATCGTCTCCCTCATGGTCGGCTCGCCGGCCCGGTACGTGCTGTGGGTCGTTGGGCTGGCCATCGACCTCCTGCTGCCGATCCTGCTCGCCTCCCAGGCCGGTCAGATCCCGCCGTGGGCGCAGCGCTTGATGGAGCGTGAGGCCCAGCGCGCGGCTACCGGCGCTGCCAAGCGCGGCCTCGGACGGGTGGAGTTCCGAGAGGCGCGCCTGGATCTGGCGCACCTCGCCGAGCGGCTGGGCCTGTTCGTCATCATCGTGCTCGGCGAGGGCGTGATGCAGTTGGTGACCACCGCTGCCGGCGTCGCGTGGACCTCGGGTGTGGTGGCTGTTGCCGTGGCCGGTTTTGTGCTGCTGATCGGCCTGTGGTGGCCCACCTTCCGTTACGGGTTGCTGGCGACGGAGTCCGGCAGGATGCCGGTACGGGCAGGGATGCCGCTGCATTTCCTGACCGTCACGAGCATCACCGTGATCGCCGCTGGTTTGGGCACGATCATGGAGCACCCGCACGGACATGCGCCCTCGGCCGTGCGCTGGCTGCTCTGTGGCGGCGTCGCGGTGTATTTCCTGGACGCGGCGCTTGGCGCAGTCATCGTCCGGCAGCCGCTGCACTGGCTGCTGGGCTGGGGTCTACCGGGCACGGCGGCGCCGCTGGTGCTCGCCGCGATCGGGGGTTGGCTGCCCGGTGTGCTGATGGTCTGGCTGCTGGTGATGGTGGTGGGCTGGCAGGCGGCGTATGTGTGGCTTGCGCAGCGCCGGGGCCACCGCGCCTGAGTAGAGCGATGCGGTTCCGCCGAAGGTGAGTCGGTCGACGATGGCGGCGCAGAGGCGTGGACGGTCATATCCGCTCGCTCCACGGCGGCAGCCACGATACGGTCCCGCCGTGTCCCGCACCGTGACCCTCGTCCTGGTCGATCCCGCCGGCCGGCCGCTCGGCGCCCTGCCCCCGTACGACGTGCCGGAACCCTGGTGGCAGCAGGCCGGCTCGATCGTCGACGGCGCCCGCCACCGCCACGGCGTCGACGTGGCCGTGCTGCGGCTGCTCACCGCCGACCGCCCCGAACCGCCCGGCGGGCACCTCACCTACCTGGCCGAGGTGGCCGCACCCCCGGCCGTACCCCTGGCACCGGCCACCATGGACCTCGCGCCGCACCCGCTGCGCGCCCCCTGGGCCGAACCCGGCGGCCCGGCCCGCAGCCTCGCCTGGGCCACCGGCGAGCTGGACCGGCTCGGCCGCCTGGTGACCGCCGTCGCCCAGCACCGCACCTGGAACCTGTCCGCGATCTGGCGGCTCGACGGCCCGGACGGCAGCGCCTGGCTCAAGCAGGTGCCCGCCTTCTTCCGGCACGAGGCCGCCGTGCTGCGCTGGCTCGCCACCGCCGCACCCGACACCACGCCGACCCTGCTCGCCGCCGACGACACCGGCCGGGTCCTGCTCGACCACATCCCCGGCGACGACCGCTACGTCGCCGACCCCGCCGAACGGGCCGCCATCGCCGCCGCCCACCACACCCTCCAGCGCCGCGCCGCCGACGACGTCGCGGCCCTGGTCGCGGCGGGCGTGCCGGACTGGCGGGGACCGGCCCTCGCCCGGTGGATCCGCGACCAGCTCGCCCCGCACGACACCGCCGTTGTGGCCGACCTGCTCGGCGGCCTCGACGACCGGCTCGACCAGGTACGCGACTGCGGGCTGCCCGACACCCTCGTCCACGGCGACCTGCACCCCGGCAACGTTCGCGGCGACGGCCGGCGGGCGACGTTCATCGACTGGGGCGACGCGTTCGTCGGGCATCCCGCGTTCGACATCCTGCGTCTCACCGAGACCCTCGACGCGGCCACCGCCGGGCCGCTGCTCGACGCCTGGGCCGCCCGCTGGCGGGCCGACGCGCCCGGCAGCGACCCCCGCCGGGCCGTCGACCTGCTCCGCCCGGTCGCGCCGCTGCGGATGGCCGCCGTGTACGCGATGTTCCTCGCCGGCATCGAGCCCAGCGAGCACCCGTACCACCTGGGTGACGTGCCCGCCTGCCTCAAGCGGGCCGCCGCCCTGGCCTGACTCACACCTTCCGCACCGGGATCCACAGCTCCGCGTCGGCCGTCCGCCCGTCGGCCGCCACCCGCACCCGCGACATCTCCGGCCCGGGCCGGCTCTCGTACGGGTGGGACGGGAACCACTGGGTGAACACGTCGCGCCACAGGTACTGCAGCGCCTGCGGGAAGGCCCCCGAGCTGCGGAAGACCGCCCAGTCGCCCGCCGCCACCGGCAGGCTGTCCAGGCCCGCCGGCACGTCCGCGCCGGTCACCACCCCGTGCCAGTAGTCCAGCTCGGTGCCCTCCGCCCGCGAGCCGGCCAGGTCGTCACTGACGTTGACCAGGCCGCGCGGCTCCTGGTCCGACAGCGCCTCGATCCGGCGTACGGTCCCCGGGTCGAGGCCCTTGATGAACGCCACGATGTGCGGGTTCATCCCCTCGTGGACCAGCGGCACCCGCGCCTTCCGCCCGGCCAGGCGGAACGCCTCCTTCGCCACGATCCGGTACTCCATGCTGGCGCTCCCTTCGACGACGAGTCGGAAGGACATCCGGGGCTGGGCACGCAGGATCGCTCCCGTACGCCGGGCCTCCTGTGGGCCGACGCCGTGCACGGCCCGGAACGCCCGGGCGAACGCCTCGTTCGACCCGTACCCCCAGCGGACCGCGACCGCCAGCAGCGACGCGTCCCCGGACAGCACCTCCGCGCCGGCCACGGTGAGCCGGCGACGGCGTACGTACTCCGACAGCGGCATCCCGGCCAGCGCCGAGAAGAGCCGCCGGAAGTGGTGCTCCGACACGCACGCGATCCGCGCCAGCTCGGCGACGTCCAGGGGCTGGTCGAGGTGGCGTTCGAGGTGGTCCATGGCCTGGTTGAGCCGCTCCAGCACCCGATGCTCCTTCCTGTTTCCCGCCCTCGACGCTAGGCGTCCGCGCCTGCCGAGACCCGACCCCGCCGGACCCGGTCCGGTCGGTTCCGACCGCTCCAGCTGCCGTTTGGTGCCGTACCAAAAGAGCGCACCGCCACCACGCCATATAGGTATTAGGTGCAGCGGACGGACAATGCTTATATCGACGACGACCTGAGGAAACTGCGCTTCTGACTTGAGCGATAGGCGACCGGTCACGTAACCGGACCGCCTCCGAGCGGGCGCGCCGGGCTCTGGAGCGATGTGTGGCGGAGCGGCACAAGGTAGTCGAGGGGGGCCTGAGTGATGACCGAACGCGTTGACTGGAGCGACCTGCGCCAGCGCCGGATGGCCGAGCCCGGGGCGGACGAGGCGTACGCCGCGGCGCGGATTGCGTTCGAGCTTGGTCAGACGGTTCGTGAACTGCGAAAACACAATGGCTGGAGCCAGACGCAGCTGGCACGGGCGGCGGGAATGACGCAATCCGCCGTGGCCCGTTTCGAGGCGGGGGGCACCGTGCCCACGCTCGTCGTTCTCGAACGGCTGGCCCGTGCGCTGGACATGCGGCTCGACGTCCGGTTCTCGCCGGCCGCCGACGCGGCCTGACGTCAAGGGACTATCGGACGGCTGGCGTGGGTGTCGCACCATGGCGGCGTGATCAACCTGAAGCGGAAGCGGCACCACAAAAAGAAGCACAAGGACTGGTGCGACTGCGACGGCTGTGACTGCGACGGCCCGGACTGCTGCGACCTCGGTCTCTTCTCGTTCCTGCTCACCTTCGGTTCGGTAGCGGCGGGTGCGGTACGCGCCCCGGGCATGGACCGGGCCGGCCGGGCCGCCATCCTCGGCTACCGGCGCTGGCTGTCGCACCGCTGGCCCGGCCGGTGCCGCTACACCCCCACCTGCAGCGCCTACGGCCTCGCGGCGGTGGAGAAGTACGGCCTCGCGGTGGGCGGGCGGATGGCCGCCGACCGGGTACGCCGCTGCAGGCCGCACGTCCCGCGCGGCACCCACGACCCGCTGCGCTGAACCGCCGTCACGCCCGGCTGGCCGGCATGTGACGACCGCCACAGCAACCGCGCCTGCGGCGCCTCGTTTGGGCCGGTGAGCGATCGGGCGATGGACGGCCCGACGCGACGGGGGAGGCGAGTGCCATGGCAGAGCACACCGGGTGGGGGGACCCGCGGCGCGAGCACCGGACGGCGGAGCCGGACGCGGACGGGCGGTACGAGGCCGCGCGGATCGAGTTCGAGCTGCGGCAGGCCATCCGGGAACTGCGGCGTCGCCCCGGCCCGCTCGCCCGCCGCCGGCCCGCCCGCCGCTGACCACAGCGCCGCCCACCGGCCGCCCGCTCGTGGCCCGGCCGCCGTGTCCCGAGGCCGCTTCACCGGTTGTACCGGGTACCAGCGAATGATCCTCGTGAAAGGCGGGCCCCGGTGACCCATGTGGACAGGAGCGGTAGCGGTTGGCGGGCGCGCTGGGCCAGGCGGGAGAACGAGCGGCGGCGCCGCGCCCACGAGGACGCCGTCGAGGCCTGGTGTCTGCGCGGCGTACGCCTGCGGCGCCTGCGGGCGGGCGCCGAGGAGTCGCCCGCGATCCACGCGGTGGTGCCCGTGGAACTCGCGCGCGGCGAGACGGTGATCGCCGTCCAGCCGTCGACCGGGCTGGTCACCGTACCCAGACACGCCGATCTGCCTCCGCCGGAGCTCTCCGCGATCCCGGCCATGTCCCCGGAATCCGCGCCCCCGCCGCCGTACGGCACGCGGGTGACCGAGGCCGGCACCGCCGTGGTCACCGACCGCCGCGTTGTCCTCATCGGACGGAAGCGAACCTGCCAGTGGACGTACGCGGAGCTAGCCGGCCTCACCCACCACCCGGCGGTGCCGGTGACCCTGCTGCACGGGCCCACCGGGGCGCTGGTGGCGGGTCTCCGCGTGCCCCGCGGCGCGGCGGCGCACTTTCGGCTGCGACTGACCTTGGCGTACGCCGACGCCACCAGGCAGCGGCCGGTGGTCCTCGACCGGCTCGACCAGGCCGTGGCGGCCAATCGGCGGACACCGCCGCCGGCGCCGGTGCTGGTCAGCGCCGGCCACGCGCCCGGGTACGCCCGCCTCAGCCGCTCCGCGCTGGCCGCCGCCGCGGCCGCGGCTTTCGTCGCCGTGGCTGCGCTCGCCGCGACGGCCGGACCCGACGCGGCCCGCCGCTCACCGGCCGGCCTGCCCTCCGGCGGTGGCATCAGGGTCGTGCCGACCGACGGCGCCGGGATCGGATCGGCGGTCACCGGCACCCCGACGGGCGGGCCCGTGCTGCCGGGCGGCTCCGCGCCGATCCTGGACGCTTCCGGCGGGATCGGCGGCGGCCGGACGCAGCCGGCCCGGCGGCGGGTGCAGCATCCGGTGCACGAGCATCCCAGCCGGCGGCCTCAGGCCGGCTCGCCGTCCCGGCCGGCCCCCAGCCGGAGCCCGGCCGCGCCGAGCCGCACGCCCCGCCCGTCCCCCTCCGCCCCGGTCCGGCCGGTCCCGACCTCGAAATCGGTGGACCGCTGCGGGGCCCCGGAGAATCCGCTCGGCTACACCTACTGCGGGGGCGCGTTGGTCCATGAGCCGGTCGCCGAGGTGTGCCACTGGTTCACCTGCGTGGACGGTTTCTGGGTGGGACGCGGCTACCTGATGCGGTGCGGGGACGGAGCGGGAGGGCGCGCAACGCCCGATCACCGCAGTGGGACCGGGGTGCCGAACACGACCGGGACGCCGGGGGAGTAGAGCACGCTCACCGGCGGCCCGGTGACCGCCGGCAGCCCGGCGGCGGCAACCAGTTCGTCGTCCAGGTGCAGCAGTTCGGCCTGGTGCAGCGGCCAGCGCGGATGCCAGTTCGGCAGGTGCAGGGTGCGCCCGTACGCCCGGGTGTGCAGGCCCCAGCGGGCGGTGAGGAAGTGATCGAGGGGGGTCGGGTCGGCGATCGGCTCGCCGACCCGGACCACCATCCGGCTCGTCGCGCCCTTCGGGCCGGGCCAGCGGCGCCGGCAGCGGTAGGTGAGGCGGTCGCCGTCCCGGTCCAGCCGCATCGCCGACCACTTGTACGGCAGCCGCAGGCTCAGCCGCGCCGCCAGCACCAGCGCCAGCCGGGACGCGTCCATCGAGCGGAACACCACCGCGCATCGGCCGGAGTCGTCGACCGAGTAGAGCCGGACGTTGGTCTCCCAGAAGGTGCCGAAGTACGGCACTGCCGGTCCCCGCCCGAGGCCAAGCCCGACCAGCCGGAATCCGATCAGGCCGACGTAGGTGACGCCGTCGAGGGTGTCCGGGCGGGTGGCGGCGGGCAGCAGCGGCGCCACGAGGTCCGGCGCGACCGCCCAGTGCAGGAAGGTCAGGTCCTGCCAGCGTTGCCGCAGCGACGCCCGGGAGAACGGCTGCGCGGGTGCCGGGTCGACCGGCTCGATGTCCACGCGTCCATGGTGCCCGGTGTGGCGGTCACTCCGGGCGGTGGCAGACCGCTTCGACGTTGTTGCCGTCCGGGTCCCGGACGAACGCGCCGTAGTAGGTCGGGTGGTATTCCGGCCAGACCCGCGGCTCGTGCAGCACCTCCGCGCCGGCGGCGACCGCGGCGTCGCGGAACGCCTGTACCGCGGCCCGGTCGGGGGCGGTGAAGGCGATGTGCGCCTCCAGGGGCGCGCTGTCGGCCGGGCCGGGCACCAGCCAGAAGTCGGGACGGTCCACGCCGTAGCCGATCGGGCCGGGTTCCATGATCCGGCGGCCGCCCAGTGGGGCCAGCACGGCGTCGTAGAAGGCGGCGCTGGCCGGCAGGTCCCGCACCATGACGGAGAAGTGGTCGAGCACGTGGTCTCCCTGTGGTCGTCGATGACCGGGCCAGGTTATGAGCCGCCTACGACACTTCCTCGGCCGTGCGCTCGACCTCACCTGTCGAGCACCGTCACCGTTGAGAGCAACGCGGCAGCAACCGGATCCTGGCGAACGTCGGACTCGCCTGCTGTCATGAGGCCATGGGAGAGACCGAGGTGCGGCGCACCGTCGAAACGGTGTGGCGGATGGAGGCCGGACGCGTCGTCGCCGGCATCGCGGGCATCGTCCGCGACGTCGGCCAGGCCGAGGAACTCGCCCAGGACGCCCTCGTCGCCGCCCTCGAACAATGGCCCCGCGACGGCGTACCGGCCAACCCCGGGGCGTGGCTGGTCACCGTCGGCAAGCGCCGCGCCGTCGACGCGCTCCGCCGCCGGCAGACCCAGCAGCGTACGCTCGCCGAACTCGGCCGGGACCTCGACGAGCAGGTCACCCCCGACTTCGACGCCGCCGTCGAGGACCACATCGAGGACGACCTGCTGCGGCTGATCTTCACCGCCTGCCACCCGATCCTGTCCCCGATCGCCCGGGCCGCGCTCACCCTGCGGCTGCTCGGCGGCCTCACGACCGGCGAGATCGCCCGCGCCTTCCTCACCGCCGAACCCACGGTCGGGCAGCGGATCACCCGCGCCAAGCAGACCCTCGCCACCGCGAAGATCCCCTTCGAGGTGCCCGGTCCGGCCGAGCGCGCCGAACGCCTCGATTCGGTGCTGGAGGTCGTCTACCTGATCTTCAATGAGGGCTACTCCGCCACCGCCGGCGACGACTGGATGCGCCCCGCCCTCGCCCAGGAGGCGCTGCGCCTGGCCCGGCTGCTACAGGGGCTGATGCCCGACGAACCCGAGGTGCACGGCCTGGCCGCCCTGCTGGAGATCCAGGCGTCCCGCACCCGCGCCCGCACCGGCCCCGACGGCGAACCCATCCTCCTCAACGACCAGGACCGCAGCCGCTGGGACCAGCTGCTCATCCGGCGCGGCCTCGCCGCCCTCGACCGGGCCCGCACCGACCACCCCGGCCCGTACGCCCTCCAAGCCGAGATCGCCGCCTGTCACGCGCGGGCGCGTACCCCCGAGGAGACCGACTGGGCGCGGATCGCCGCCCTCTACGCGGACCTGGTGCGGCTGGTTCCCTCACCGGTGATCGAGCTGAACCGGGCCGTCGCCGTCGCCCAGGCCCACGGCCCCGCCGCCGGCCTGGAACTCGCCCGCGAACTGGAGTACGAACCGGCGCTGGAGCACTACCACCTGCTGCCCAGCGTGCTCGGTGACCTGCTGTTCAAGCTCGGCCGGCACGAGGAGGCCCGCGCCGAGTTCGAGCGGGCGGCGTCCCTCACCGGCAACGCCCGGGAACGCGCGCTGCTGCTGAACCGGGCCGCCGAATGCGGCGCCTAAAAAATCTTGAAAGGTCATGTCGGATCCGGGTCGACCCGATCGACGCGTCAGCGAGAACAACGATGACGAGGAGATCGAGATGACCAGTACGACGCTCACCCAGGCCGGGACGACACGGGGTGTCCCGACCGCCACCCTGCTCACCGCGGGCGCCGCCGTCGGTCCGGTGTTCCTGGGACTGTCGTTCGCCCAGGTGCTCACCCGCGACGGCTTCGACCTGAGCCGGCAACCGCTCAGCCTGCTCGCCCTCGGCGACCACGGCTGGATCCAGATCGGCAACTTCGTACTCTCCGGGCTGCTCGCCCTCGCCGGCGCCGCCGGGTTCCGGCGGGCGCTGCGCGGCGGGCCGGCCGGGACGTGGGGGCCGGCGCTGGTGGCGGTCCTCGGCGTCGGCCTGATCGTCGCCGGGGTGCTCCGGGCGGACCCCAGCATGGGCTGGCCCGCTGGCGCCCCGGAAGGGGCACCCGAGACGATGAGCTGGCACTCGGTCGGCCACGGGGTCGGGGCGATGCTGTCCTTCGGGGCGCTCACCGTCGCCTGCCTGGTCTTCGCCCGCCGGTTCGGCCGGGTGGGGGCGCTGTCGTCGGTGGCCGCCGCACTGGCGACGGTGGTCGTCATGGCCTGGCCGGACCAGGACAGCATCAGCGTCCGGATGGCCGTCGGTTCGTTCGTCGTCTTCGCCTGGCTCACCGCCGTTTCCCTGCACACCATCACCGAGAGGACCCACTGAGATGCGGTACATGCTGATGCACAAGCTGGACGAGGCCGTTCCCGGCAACTTCGAGCCGAGCCCGGAGTTCATGAAGCGGATGGGCGCCTACTTCGAGGAGGTCGCCAAGGCCGGCATCCTGCTCGCCGCCGAGGGGCTCTGCAAGAGCAGCGAGGAGTCGGCCCGGATCACCGCCAGCAAGGGCAAGACCACCATCACCGACGGGCCGTTCACCGAGACCAAGGAACTCATCGCCGGGTTCGGGCTGATCGAGGTGCGGTCCAAGGAGGAGGCGGTCGAGTGGGGCAAGCGCTTCGTCGACGTCTTCACCGAGAGCGGCATCGACGTCGAGGTCGACGTGCGGCGGGTCAGCGAAGGGCCGCACGAGGGTTGACGCCGACGGGCGAGGATGCCGGCGCGCCGTGCGGGCGCGTCGGCATCCTGGCCCCGACCGCTAGGGCGTCCGGGGCAGTTCCGGCCCCCAGTGCTCCGGCGGTGGATCGATCACCGTCTGCTGCACCGGGATGATCAGCTGGACGTTCCGCTGCTGCGCGCCGCTCTTCGGCGTCTTGATCCGCAGGCCGGTGACGGTGGAGCCGTGGAGCACCACCACGCTTCCCTCGTCGCCCGCGACGACGTTCGTGACCGGGCCGTGCGCGCCGGCCGCCCGCGAGGTGAGGAGCCGCTGCACGACCCGCACCATCGGGAGTACGTGCGGGGCGATGGCCACGATCGCCGCCACGTGCACGGTGAGCAGCAACAGGTCCGTGAGGTACCCGAACGACACCGCGCCGAGAACGGCGGTGACCAGGTAGTAGATCACCAGGATCAGCAGGAACCGGGTGACGTGTTCCGCGTCCGCCTTGGCCACCTCGACGCCCCGGCGTTGGAACGTCACGTCCCCCTCGTCGTTGTGCGACCGGGGCCGCCAGCCGTGGAAGTCTCCGCCGGCGGTGACGAAGTTGTACGTCACCGACTCGCCGTGCTCCAGGTGGGCGATGCGGTACCGGCGTTCGGCTCGCGGCTGGTGCGACTCGCCGACCAGGGTGACGCCGAGCTCCGGCTCGGGTTCCGGGGCCAGGTACGCCTCCAGCAGGGTCGCGCCCTCGGGAAACGTGAAACGCAGGTGGTGGTTCTTCACCACCCGGTTGCCGGTGTTGGTGATCCGGCACCGGACGTGCGCCAGGTCACCGACCTCCCGTCCGCTGTAGAGGATCTTCACCCGCGACCGGATGTCCGGCTGCACCTCGATCAGCGCCCGCGCCACCTCGACCTCGAAGGAGAGCCGCCGCAGCGGTTCGCGCCGCGCCTTGAGCCGGTCGAGCACGTACGCGCCGAGCAGGCCGATGATCGCGCCCATCACGGTCAGGGCGACCTTCTCGGTCAGGCTGTCGGGGGCAGGAGTCAACGCGAAGATCACGGGCTGTCCCTCGGTCGGCTACGGGAGGGATCACGATAGCCGAAGAGTGTTTACCGGTTGACCGAGCGTGACCTGGAGCTCCTGCCGTCACACGCCGGACCGCTGGGCCGTCACCCCCACATGAGAAGCATGGTGCGGGTCGTGGCGGCGCTGCTCGGCGCGGCGTCGGTGGTGGTCGGGGTGTGGGCGCTGACGCGGCCGCACTCCTTCAGCGAGGCGGTGAACTTCCCACCGCACGAGCACTTCGTGCACGACGTCGGCGCGTTCCAGCTCGGCATCGGGGCGACCCTGCTGCTGGCGCTGATCTGGGCCGACGCCCTGGCGGTCGCCCTGGCCGGATACCTCGTCGGCGCAGCGGCGCACACGGTGTCGCACGTGATCGACGCCGACCTGGGCGGCAGCGCGGCGCAGACCTGGGCGGTCGGGCTGTCGGCGGTCCTCGCCCTGGCCGCGCTGGTGGCCCGGCTGCGCCAGCTCGGCTGGGTGGTCGGCTACGTCGACCCCGCGCCGGCTCCCGCATGGGCGCTGCTGGTGCGGCAGAAGACCGTGGTGCTGACCACGTACAAGCGGGACGGGACGGCCGTGCCGACGGCCGTGAGCGTCGCGGTGGCGGGGGAGCGGGCGTACGTGCGCAGCTTCGAGAAAGCCTGGAAGACCCGGCGGATCGGCAACAACCCGCGGGTGACCGTGGCCCCGTCGACCGCGCTGGGAAAGCCGACCGGAGCGGCCGTGGAGGCGGTGGCCCGGCGGTTGACCGGCGCGGAGTACCGGGCGGCGAGCCGGGCACTCATCCGGAAGCATCCGGTGCTGCACGGGGTGCTCGTGCCGCTGACGCACCGGCTCGGGCGGGCCAGGACCGGCCGTACCGTGCATTTCGAGCTGACCCCGGCGCGGCGCCGAGGGGAGGCGCCAGAGGTTGATCGCCCGATGGCGACCCACGTCTGATCAATCGCCATTCCAGGCGTCCGTGCACAGTGCGCATCGAGCCGGATTCGGTAGGCGGCCGAGGTGCAACCGTGACCGGCGGGGACGAATGTCGAAGGCGTGGAGACAACGAGGGCGGGTCTGCTGCCCTGGATCGCCGCCGCAGCTCTGCTCGGCGGTTGCGGATCGGCAGGAGGCAGCCCGGCCGGCGACGACCTGGGCGGGCTACGCGAGCAGGCGCGCGCCGCCCTGGCCCGATATGACCAGGCGGTACGCGACGCGGGCGACACCGCGCGGTTCGTGCCGGTGGGCGAGCTGACCCGGCAGCTCGGTGACTGGGAACCGGCGAACGGGTCCGCCAAGGAGAGCCTGGCGGCCGGCCGCGTCGAAGCCGTCGGGGCGCTGCCCACGACGCCGACTTCGGCCGGGGAACTCGTCTGGGCCAACGGCGGGAAGCAGACCGTACCGTTGATCTCGGCGGACGAGGCGCTGGCGCAGCTGCGGGCGGCCAGCGCCGGCGGATGTGTTGACTGCGCGCCGCTGAGGGTGACGGCCGCTCACCTGACCATCATGACGGTTTCCACTACTCGCGGCCCCGCGACCGTGCCGGCCTGGGAATACACCCTCGAAGGGACGGCGGTGCGGCTGGTCCGACCGGCGGTGGACCCCTCGTCCGTGGTCCGGGTGACGCCGCCTCCGTGGGACGACGACCACCCGCACGGTGGCCTGTCGATCGAATCGGCGACCACGACGGCCGCCAGCCGCGAGCTCACCGTCACCTTCACCGGTGTGCCCGACCCGGGCAGCCGGCCGTGCGGAGCCGACTACAGCGCGGAGGCGGTCGAGTCGGACCTGGCTGTCGTCGTGATTGTCGTCGAGCACCGGCACGCCGACAACGAGTCGTGCGGGGACGTCGGGGCATGGCGCAGCGCCACCGTCGAGCTGGCGCGACAGGTGGGGGAGCGGGCGGTCCTCGAGGTGCAGCAGGGCCTGCCCGTGGCGCTCACGATCCGCTGATCTTCCCGAACCCTGCGCCGGCTCCGATGCAGTGGTCAGCCGAGGGGGACCTGGACGGCGACGTCGTGCTTGGGGTAAAGCGCCTCGATCTGATCCGCGCCGTACTTCTGCCGGAACATCTCCACGACGTGGTTGACCCGGTCGGCGTCGGTGATCGGGGTGGCGCTCGAACTCAACGCCGTGCCGTTCGCGCTCAACTCGATCATCGGGGCCTGCCGGACGTTCTTGTACCACTGGCTGTCCGAGCCGGTGACCGGGACCAGGAACACGCTGTCCTGATCCAGCACGAACCACACCGGATGGGAGATCTGCCGTCCGGTCTTCCGGCCGGTCACGGTGATCTCGACCTCCCTGACGCCATCCAGAGCGTCCCAGATCGCGTTGGCCACGATGTCCTCCGACAGCTTCCCGACGTACTTCCACCTGCCAGGCTAAGGACCCTCGCGCCGGTTCGCCGGGCTTCCCACACCTGCCACCGGTTGGTGCGACCGGCGGCAACGGATGCGCCAGGCCGAAGGTCCCGGCCGTCGGTGAGCTGCGCCCCTGCCGGTGGCGGCCCGGGCGGGCGCAGCCTGGAGGCGAGCGAACCGGC
Source organism: Micromonospora sp. NPDC048930 (assembly GCF_043197935.1). Classification (NCBI taxonomy): domain Bacteria; kingdom Bacillati; phylum Actinomycetota; class Actinomycetes; order Micromonosporales; family Micromonosporaceae; genus Micromonospora; species Micromonospora sp. NPDC048930. The sequence continues at coordinate 21,024 of NZ_JBICUB010000018.1, read as the reverse complement.
CCGGCGCCGGACAGCGGCACGCCGGCCGAAACTCGGGGAGGTCTCATGACCGCGCCGCCCGCCACCCGACCCCGGCACGCCGCCGCCCGCCACCCGGGACCCGGCGAACCGCCCCGCCCGGTGCGGCCCGTACCCGATCATCCACGGCTGCTCGCCGCCGCCCTGACCGCCACCGCCGGCGCGATCGCCGCCGCCTCGCTGCTCGGCCCGCTCGGGCTCGACCTGATGCGGTACCGCACCTCGGCCACCACCCTCAACCAGCTGCTCGGCAGCGACGCCGCGGCGCTGCTCGCCGTCGCGCCGCTGGCCCTGGCCGCCGCCGTGCTCGCGCTGCGCCGGCACCCGGCGGCGCCGCTGCTGGCCACCGGCATCGGCGGGTACGCCCTCTACACGTACGCCCAGGTCGTCATCGGCCAGGAGTACCTGCGCCTGCCTGGGAACGTCGAACGGTTCTTCCCGCTGCTACTCACGATCTTCCTGCTCGCCGAGGCCCTGGTCGTCCTCGGCTGGCGGTCGATTCCCGCGCGCCTGCCGGCGCCGTCGGCCCGGCTGGAACGCGCTGCCAGCCTGGCTCTGCTGGCGGTGGCGGTCTTCCTCGTCTTCGGGCAGCACCTGCGGCCGATGCTGCTCGCCTGGCAGGACCCGGCGCGGCTGACCGAGTACGCCTCCAGCCCCACCCCGTTCTGGATGGTCAAGCTGATGGACCTCGGCATCGTCGTCCCGGCCGCGGTCGCCGCCGGCGTCGGTCTGCTGCGCGCGCCCCGTGGGCGCGCCGGATGGCGTACGCGCTGCTCACCGGCTACACCTGCCTCGGCGTCTCCGTGGCGGCCATGGCGGTGGTGATGACCGTCCACAGTGACCCGGACGCGTCCGCGGGCCTGGCGGTCGGGTTCGGGCTCTTCGCGCTGGTGTTCGTGGCGCTGACCGTCGCCCTCTACCGTCCACTGTTTCGCCCGCCGGTGGAGCAAGCCTGATCGATGCCCTTAGGTGCGGCTGGGCAGGCGCAATTGCCGGCAAATGGGTCCGACGTCCTGCTACAGTGGGCCGTCACAGCGGCTACCTCGAAAGACTTCCCCGCTGTTAAGGTTGGCGGGCGGAACATGGGGACCGGTCCGACCTCGCGCGGGGGATGGCTCATCGTGGATCAGCAGGCCAGGGAGCAGATAAAGCTTCTGCGCAGACTCGAGAAAGTGATTTCAGAAACCGAGTTCTCCTGGTCACTCTGCCTGGTGGGTGAGGACCAGTCCCGCAAGCTCAACGAACTGGCCGCCGAACTCCAACGTCCCTTCTCGGCGACCGGTGACGAGAAGCGGATCGTGTCCGGCTACTCGTACTGGGGGATCGAGCCGGCGGTCAACTGGCAGCGGGCCTGCACGGATCCCAACTACCCGGTCATGCGGGACGGCATCGAGACGTTCAGCCGACGCTGGCGGAATCTGCATTCCCGGCACAACGGGCAGGCCTACCACTACATCAGCCTGGGCCCGGGCACGGGGGAGAAGGACGCCGTCGTCCTGGCGGACCTCCAGCGGTTGAACCCCGAGATGTACTACGTGCCCGTCGACATGAGCGCGGAAATGCTCCGCCTCGGCCTGAAGCCGATAAAGTCGCTGCCCTTCTTCCGGCAGTTCCGCAACCAGCTGCTGCCGGTGCAACTGGACTTCTCGGTCGAGGAGAACGTGGCCGAGCTGAACGAATTGCGGGACCGGCTCATGGGCGACGAGCCGGTGCTGTTCTCGCTGCTCGGCAACACGATGGCCAATTTCGACGAGGACGTCGACCTGGTCGAACGGCTGAGCAAGCAACTGCTGCGCCCCCAGGACCGGCTGCTGGTGGAGGTCGCCACCGCGTCCCATCTCGACGACCGGATGGCGCAGCAGGCAGCCCGGGAATACGAGACCAGCTGGGTGTTCCGCGAGTTCGTCATCAGCGCGTTGCGCCAGAACACCGACCTCTCGGTGAACATGAACTACGTCCGGTTCGAAGGGGTCGTCGAGGAGGACCGGTCCCTGGTCGTCAAGGTGATCTACTGCAACAAGTCGGCCGAGGATCTGAAGATCGTGCTGCCGAACCGCAGCGAGGTCCACTTCCCGAGCGGGGACACCATCCGCCTCCTCATCACCCGGAAATACCAACTGAAGGCGCTGGCGGCGGCGTTGACCAAGGCGGGCCTCTTCGTGGAGAGCGAGGCATACACGCAGTTCCAGGGCCACGAGCGGGTCCGCCGGTTCGGCCTGGACCTGATGCTCCTGTCGAACAGCGAGGCCGGCAGCGGTTCCGACACCGCCGCCCGGGACGTGTTCCGCCGCGTAGGGAAATGATGAACGGGCCGGTGCGGCCGCCAGCCGGAGCGCCGGTGCGCCGCGCACCCCTGCCGTCATGGGTGACGGCACCCCGTACCTGGATCATGGTCGTCACCGCCGGCAGCCTGGCGGTGGCGTTCGTGATCAGCGCCGTCTGGTGGCGCCGGTCAGCCGGACCGTCGCGCTTCGAGCCGGCGGTGCAGATCCTGGGCCTGCTCGGCGGCATCACCGGCATCGTCGCCGAGCGCTGGGCGGCGAATCGCGAACGGCGCGCCGAGGCCCTCCAGGCCATCGGCGAGGAGTTGCAGGACAACCGGAAGATCCTGACCTCTCCGCCCTTTGCCGTGGGCACCACACGCCCGGCCCGCCGGCAGGTCTACCCGCGGATGAACCTGTCCGCGGTGAATGCCGCGCTGTCCTCGGCCGTGCTGTCCCCACGCCGCGACGAAACGCTCGCCGGCTTGCTCCATGATTGGCGCAACGAAGCGGAGATATTCAACCACCAGCTCTCCCTCGCCGAGATCCTCGCCTTCACCAACGGGTCCGACGAAGTGCTCCGCGACCTGCACCAAGGGCTGCACAGCGCCGACGGCCCACTGGAACGGATGCAGGAACAACTCGACGCCCTGATGAGCACGCCCCCGCTGGCCACGGCCGGCCTCAGACGGCGCAACGCCAGCTAGAGCGGTGTCCACTAAGGTTCGCCGGGTTGGTGGCCGTGCGGTTTTGTCGTACCGGTGGTGTTGGGTGGGGTTGTGGTTCGTCGTCGGGATCCGTCTGCGCCTCGGGTGGTTTATCGCACGGCGCGGGTGGCGTTGCGGGTGACGGCGGGGCAGCGGCGGCGGTGTTTCGGGTTGCTGCGTTCGGCTGGTGACGTGTGGGCGTGCGTGTTGGAGATCAACACATGGCGCCGCCACCGCCGCGACGTCCCGCTGAGTGGCTATCAGGAGTTGTGTCGGGAGTTGGCGGCTTCGGGGTCGGGCACGTTCGGCGAGTTGGACTCGGTGGGTGCCCGGTCGGTGTTGCGGCGGTTCTCTGACGCGTGGTTCGCGGCGGCGAAACGCCGTAAGGACGGCGACGTGTCGGCCCGGTTCCCGCGTCGGCGGCGCGGGTTGATGCCGGTGCGCTGGTATCACGGCACGTTCACCCTCGACGGGTGTCGGGTGCGGATCCCGGTGGCCAAGGGCAGACCGCCGTTGTGGCTGCGCCTGGCGCGGGAGGTGCCGTATCCGGTCGAGCAGGTCCGGTCGGTCACCATGCTGTGCGAGGGTGGCCGCCTGTTTTTGGACGTGACCGCCGAGGTCCCGGTTACGACCTACCCGCCCGGTGAGGAGCCGGACCCGACGAGGGTGGCCGGCGTCGATCTGGGGATCATCCACCCGTACGCGGTTGCCGGCCCGGACGGTGGCGGGTTGTTGGTGTCGGGGCGGGCGATCCGCGCCGAGCACCGGATGCACCTGAAGGACATGAAGGGCCGCCGCCGGGCGACGGCACGGTGTGCGCCGAAGCCGGGGCAGCGGGGGTCGCGGCGGTGGCGCAAACACCGCCGACGCGCCCGGCTGGTGGAGGGCCGGCACCGGCGCCGGGTCCGCCAGGCCCAGCACGAAGCCGCCCGCACGGTGGTGTCCTGGGCGGTGGCGCAGCGGGTCGGAGTCCTATGCGTCGGTGACCCGCGCGGGGTGTTGGACAGTGGTGCGGGGCGGCGGCACAACCTGCGGCTGCGCCAGTGGCAGATCGGCCGGCTCCTGCAGGTCCTCACCGACAAAGCCGTCCTGGCGGGCATCACCGTCCACCTCGTTGACGAGCGCGGCACCTCGTCCACCTGCCCCGCCTGCGGGCGGCGGGTGCCGAAACCGCGCGGCAGGACCATGTCCTGCCCGCATTGCCAGTTTTCTGGGCACCGTGACCTGGTCGCGGCCGCCACCATCGCCACCCGTATCCCGGGCGGCGGACCCACCACCCCCACACCTGTCGTGGTGCCCGAGGTGGTCACGCACCGTCGAGCCGGACGGCACCTCCCCGGTGCCGGCCAGTCCCGACGTGACCCCCGCCGCCCATCCCAGACGGCGCGAGGATCAGTTGGCCCGCGGAGGCCCGCCCCACCAACCGGTGGGGAGTCGCTCGCCACACGGCGAGGATCCACAACGCTGCACCGGAAACCCAGTGAACGTTAGTGGACACCGCACTAGCTGCCTGCCCGCCGCTCCGCGCCGCGAGGCGTCCGAAAAGGATTGCTGACGGACGGTAGCATTCACCCGGGGTAGCGAAGGCTGCCGCAGGAGTGACGGGCGGACGCGCGACGGATGCTTCGGCCCACACGTCAGGAGAGCCGAACACACGGGGGAAACCATGTTCGAGCGGCTGGGCACATTCGTCGTACGCAGGGCCTGGTGGGTGATCGCGGGCTGGCTGGTCGCGGCAGCCGCCATCATCTTCACCACACCGTCGCTGAGCGACATCACCTCCGCCGACCAGGAGAGCTTCCTGCCCCGCTCCTACGAGTCGGTGCAGGCCACCGAGCTCGCGAAGGAGGCGTTCCCGCAGCAGGCCACCGCAACGGCGATCGTCGTGGTCAAGCGCGCCGACGGGCAGAAGCTCACGCCGGCGGACGAGGCCAAGGTGGGCCAGCTCGCCCAGTCGCTCAAGGCGAAGAACATCGCGCACACGTCCGGCTATCTGACCGGGCCGCCGGCGGTGGCGCCGGACAAGTCGGTGCAGGTGGTCAACGTCGGGCTCGATGCCCCCACCCCGGACGACCCGGCGCTGCTCGACGCCGTACGCGATCTGCGGGCGGCCATCGGCCCGGAGCTGGCGGGCAGCGGGCTGAGCGCGGGCGTGGCCGGCGACGTGGCAAGCTTCGTCGACAACGAGGACACCTTCAACAAGGCATTCTCCGTGGTCGGCGTCGCCACGATCATCCTGATCATCGGACTGATCCTGATCATCTTCCGCAGCCCCATCGCCGCGCTGCTGCCCGTGGTGGTCGTCGGCGTCGTGCTGACCATCACGACGGGGCTCGTCGCCGCCGCGGGCAAGGCGTTCGACCTCAACGTCAGTCAGGACCTGCAGACGATCCTGCTGATCGTGCTGTTCGGCATCGGCACCGACTACATCCTGTTCCTGCTCTTCCGCTACCGCGAGCGGCTGCGGGCCGGCGACGACAAGCGGACCGCGATGATCGTCTCCGTCCAGCGGGTCGGCGAGGTCATCACTTCCGCCGCCGGAGCGGTCATCGTCGCGTTCCTCGTGCTGCTGCTGGCCTCCCTCGGCTTCTTCGGCTCCCTCGGCCCGGCGCTCGCCATCGCCGTCGGGGTCATGCTGGTCACCTCGCTCACCCTCGTCCCGGCGGTCGTCTCGCTGCTCGGCCGGTACGTCTTCTGGCCGTCCAAGGCGTGGCAGCGCGCCCCCAAGGCCACCATGTCGCACCGGCTCGGCACCGCCATCGGCCGCCGCCCTGCGCTCGTCGCCGCCGCGTCCGGCGCCCTGCTGGTCGCGCTCGCCGCCGGGGTGCTCGGCTACAAGGCCGACTACGACTTCAGCGCCGGCTTCCCGCAGGACACCGAGTCGGCGAGGGCCGCCAAGGACCTGCAGCGCGGCTTCGCCGCCGGGGCGCTCGCCCCCACCGAGGTCTACCTGACCACCGGCAACGGGTCGCCGCTGACCGAGCAGCAGATCACCGACTTCGCGGCCGCCGCGGCGAAGGCCCCGGGCGTGGGCCAGGCGCAGCCCCCGGAGCGCGGCAGCGACCCGAGCGTGGCCCGGGTCAACCTGCTGCTCGACGAGAACCCGGTCTCCAACGAGGCCATCACGCTCGTCCGCGAGGACCTGCGCGACGCCCTGCACGAAGCGGCCCCACCCGGCACCCGGGCACTGGTCGGCGGACCCACCGCGATCTTCGCGGACATCAACTCGGCCAACAACCGCGACCTGTCGGTCATCCTGCCGGTGGCGGCCGGCCTGATCGCGCTCATCCTCGCGCTGCTGCTGCGCAGCCTGGTCGCGCCGATCTACCTGGTGATCGCGGTGCTGCTCAACTTCGCCGCTACCCTGGGCGCCACCGTCTACCTCTTCCAAGGGCTGCAAGGCAAGCCCGGCGTCACCTTCCAACTGCCGATCATCCTCTACCTCTTCGTCGTGGCGATCGGCACCGACTACAACATCCTGATGATCGCCCGACTACGGGAGGAGGCGCGGGAAGGCAACGAGCCGCACCAGGCCGCCGCCATCGGCGTGGAACACGCCGGGCCGACGGTCGCGGCGGCGGGTCTGATCCTCGCCGGCACGTTCGGGGTGCTGATGCTCGCGCCGATCTCGTTCCTGCAGCAGATGGGCTTCGCCGTGGCGATCGGGATCGTGCTGTCGGCGTTCGTCATGTCGATGTTCTTCGTGCCGGCGCTCACCGCGCTGATCGGGCACACCGCGTGGTGGCCGGGCCACGGGGACGAGCGGCGGGTCAGCGAGCGGGACGTCCCGCCGGAGCCGGCGAGCGTGGCGAACGCGTAGCGGGCGGCGCAGCCACCGGGGCATGACGGACCGCCTCCGCGGGTACGCGAACAGTGGCCGATCCGGTCCACTGAGGAGGTGCCGGCATGCCCCGGGCGGGCCTGAGGAGTTCCACGCCACGTCATGCCGCACGTTCGACGGAGCTGGACGGGACCGGCTCGGGCTGGCGAGCCCGGTGGGCGAAACGCGAGAACAAGCGGCGGCAGCGCGCCTACGCGGACGCCGTCGAGACCTGGTCCCTGCGCGGGATCCGGCTGCAACGCCTGCGCGCCGCGGCCGAGCAGTCGCCGGCCGAGTCTGCGGACGGCCTGCCGGTGGACCTGGCCGACGGCGAGGTCGTCGTCGCCGTGCAGCCCAAGGCGGAACTGGTGGAGGTCCAGGCCGGCCGCCACGCCGACCTGCCCACGCCCGAACTCGCCGTCGTCCCGGTCCACCCGAGGAAACGGGGCCGCCGCTTGCCCCACGGCCTCCGGGTGGCCGGCGTCGGCACGGCCCTGGTCACCGATCGCCGCATCATCCTCCTCGGTCGCAAAATCCGTCGCGAGTGGGCGTTCCCGCTGCTGAGCGGCCTCGCGCACTACCCGACGGCACCCATCACGCTGGTGCACACCGCCGACGGTCGGCCGCTGGCCGGCCTCCGGGTTCCCCTGGCTGACGCGGCCCACTTCCGGCTGAGACTCACCATGGCGTACGCGGATTTCCTCGGCCAGCGCCCGATCGTCCTCGCCCGGCTCGACCAGATGGTGGCCGCGAACCGGCGGTCGCTGCCGCCCGCGCCGGTGGCGGCGACCGCGGAGCAGGCGCCGGCCAGCGCCCGCCTCGCCCGCCCCGCGCTCGTCGCGGCCGCCGTCGCGCTCGTCGCCGTGCCGGCGTACGCCATGATGGTGGACCCGCGCGGACCGCGCGGCGCCTTCGACGGCGGTGTCGCCGACGCGCCGCTGCCCACCGCGCTGCCGGAACTCCCGACCGGGACCTGGCCCGGCAGCGCCGCCACGACCCCGCCGTCGGCACCCGCCCCCACCACCGCTTCGCCGGCACCCGCCACGACCACTCCCGGCAGGGCCGGTGCGCCGACCCGCCGGTCGGCCGGACCTGGCGCGCCCCGCCGGTCGACGCCGACTCCCCGCCCCGCCCCGCGGCCCACGCCACCACCCAACGCCGGCCCGGGCCGCCCGACCCCCGCCCCGCCGACCGTGCCGGGGGACCAGCCGACGCCGGCGGACCGGTGCGGGGCGCCGGAGAACCCGTACGGCTACACCTACTGCGGCGGCGACCTCGTCCACGAGCCGGCCACCGGTGTCTGCGGCTTCTTCACCTGTGTGGACGGCTTCTGGGCGGGCAAGGGCTACCTGATCGTGTGCGATGACGGCCGGATCGGCATGGTCGGCGGCAGCACCGGCCGGTGCCCCGAGCGCGCCGGCCGCAAAGACCCGGTGTACGCAGCCCTTGACTAGGGCGTGTCCGCGTCCGTCCTATCCCCATCGATCTTGACTGATGGTGAGAAGGCGATCACGCTTTGCGTAGCTGCGGCGGCCGAGGTTGCCCAACCAGCCACCTCGACTGCGCGGCCTTCTGGATCGCCTCGCCGGAAGGACTCTCATGTGGAGTACAACAAGATCCAACCGACCGCGCCGATTCCTCGCCCTGCTCGCCCTACCCCTCGCGCTCGCCATCAGCGCCCCCGGCTTCGCCAACCCGACCACGGACACCGCAGCCGCCCCTGACCGGTCGTCGACCGGCGAACAGCACGGCGTCGGCCTGATGCGCATCGTCGTCGCCGACAAGTCGGGCATCGACCGCCTCAACCAACTCGGCGTCGACCTCGCCGAGTACGTCAAGCCGGTCGACAACGGCATCGAGGTACACGCGATCCTCAGCCCCGAGGAGAGCCAGGCCCTGCGGGACCAGGGCTTCGACGTGCAGGACGCCATCTCCGACCAGAGCGACTACGCGGACAACATGGCCGAACGGTCCGCCGCGATCCGCGCCGCGACCGCGGCGACGGCCAGCACCGACACCCTGACCGTGCTGCGGGCCGAATGGTTCTCCAGCCTCAACAACCAGCTCTTCCTCAACATCGAGGTGAAGTCCAGCGCCGGCACCGACGCGACGACGGTGCTGACGGCGAGCTGGGACAGCGGCACCGGCACCGAGATCGGCTCCGGCGGCACCGCGACCATGTCCCGGTTCACCGACGCCGGCCAGTACATGTACCACCGGTTCAGCAACCCGGTCGCCATCAACGCCGCACCGGCCAGGGCCACCATCACCAGCAACAAGGGCGGCTCGGTCACCGTCGACGTCGCGAAGTGGCTGGGCAGCCCGCGCAAGGTCACCGGCGAGCACCCGTACGTGTCGGACTTCATCGACCACTACATGGACCCGACGGAGGTCACCGCGCGGTTCACCCGGCTGGCCGCGGAGTTCCCCAAGCTGACCGAGCTGATCGACCTGCCGTACAAGACGAACGGCTACCGGCGCAAGGCGCAGGCCCAGTTCGGCACCGCCGCCGCCAGCACCGTCTACGTCACCTCCACGGCGTACGGCTCCGAGGGCGGCAACGACGTCACCATGACGCTGGTCAACCCGGGCGCGGCGAACGCACCGCTGACGGTGAGCGTGGCCGGCAAGGCCGTCACCGTGAGCCTGGCCACCGACGGCACCGGCGCGATCACCAGCACGGCGGCGCAGGTCGTCGCCGCGGTCAACGGCAACGCCGACGCGGCCAAGCTGCTCACGGCCAGCACCTACCGGGGCAACGCCGGCGCCGGCGTGGTGGCCGCCGCCCCGGTGACCACGCTGACCGACAACCTGAAGGCGCCGGCGAGCGTGTCCCGCGAGCCGTTCCAGATGAAGGTGCTGCGGATCGGCAAGCACCGCGACGGCTCGAAGGTCGGCGTCTTCCTCTACTGCCAGGAGCACGCCCGCGAGTGGGTGACCCCACTGGTCTGCGTGGAGTCCGCCGAGCGGCTGCTGCGCAACTACGCGCAGGACCCGAACACCCGCAAGATCGTCGACGACCTGGACATCTTCATCCTGCCGGTCGTCAACCCGGACGGCGCGCACTACAGCATGTACGACTTCAACATGCAGCGGCGGAACATGACCAACTACTGCCCGGCGTCCAACGCGGACCCGGGCCGCCGCAACTCCTGGGGCGTGGACGTCAACCGGAACTTCTCGGTTGGCTCCGTCTTCGACGGCTTCGTCGGCGCGTCGGCGACCAACTGCACCAGCGACACGTTCGCCGGGCCGAGCGAGCTGTCCGAGCCGGAGGCGCGCAACGAGGTCTGGCTGGTCGACACCTTCCCGAACATCAAGCTCTCCATGAACACCCACTCCTACGGCGGGTACTTCATGTGGCCGCCCGGGGCGTACAAGGCCGAGGGGCGGGAGGTGCTGCCGCGGGTGGACCAGGGCACCGAGGCGTACTTCTGGACCTCCTCGGACTACATCCTCTCCCGCGTGCAGGAATACCGAGGCACGGCGATCTGGCCGGGCCGCACCGGACCGGTGACCGACGTGCTGTACTCGGCGGCCGGCAACAGCGCCGACGAGCACTGGTACAACCGGGGCATCATCGGCTGGGACTTCGAGGTCGGCGCCGACATCTACAACCCGACGACCGGGCGGTTCAGCGCGGTCGGCTTCCAGCCACCGTTCGCCGAGGGGCACGAGGAGGCGATGGAGTTCGCCAACGGCAACATCGCCATCCTCGAGGTGGCCCGGGCGTACGCGACGGACAAGATCCAGCCGCAGACGTCGCTGAAGGTGGTCAAGCAGGAGGCGGGGGCGACGGCGTTCACATTCAGCACCAGTGAGCCGGCGAACGTGTACTACACGCTCGATGGCAGCCGGCCTACGTACAGCTCGCCGAAGCTGGCGCTGGCGGGGATGCGCGAGGGGGTGCAGAGCATCACGGTGAACAGCGACACCACCGTCAACTGGTTCTCGATCGACATCGCCGGCAACGTGGAGAGCAACTACAAGCCGGACGGTGAAGGCAGCAACTACAACAAGCAGGTGGTAGGCGTCCACTAGCGAATCGACCGCTTGAACACTGGTGGCCGCCGACCACGGGTCGGCGGCCACCAGCCTGTGGACGGCCGGCCCCGTACTGAGTGGCTCGGGCGTACCGGAGTGCCGCGCCGCTCGCTGTCGGATGCCGGGTGGCGTGGCACACGCTCCCGATGACAATTGTTGCTGCGGGCACTAATGCCTGTGCAGGTTCTTGACAGGGTTAAGCGGGCCGACGGGGCCGTCCGATCGGGGGAACGCCGCGGGTCCCCCTGGCTGGCGTGCCGCAGGTAGTGTCCTGGACACCGCCGGTGGGGAGGTGGGAGCGCCGCATCACGTGTGCTGACATCGGACCAGACCTCGTCACCGGGGCCAGTCCCACCTGCCAGAACCAAAAGGTGCCGCATGCTCTCCCGCTCCCCGTCCGCCACGGAATCGCCGGTGCTGATCCTGGACCGTGCCACCTCCCTGGTCGACTATCTGATGGCCGTGCGCGCCCAGATGGAGAAGCCGGCTCGGACGGTGCCGCAGGCCGACGCGTTCTGGCAGCACCAACTACCCGTCCACGTGGACTGCCAGGTAGGCGTGTCTGCTGACGACGGCAGCTGGCTGCGGATCGGCCTTCCGCCCGCGCCGAAGCAGCTGCGGGCACCCGCCGAGTTCAGCCCCTATCTCGCCGGGCCGCTGTCGTACGAGAGCGAACCGCGGCTGGCCGGCGATGAGGAGACGGTCGAGCACCTCCGTACCCGGTTCGAGCAGTGGCGGGAGCGAGACTGGCGGCCGTGGGCCGAGCAGGCCCGACGTACCGAAGCGGTCCGGAAACTGCACCGCAGCCTGTTCGACCTTATGCACCGCGTCGACATGAACGCCGCCAGCCAGGAGTTGGTGTGGGGGCACGGCGTCCTGAGCACGGACGTCGGCGCGAATCGGGTGCAGTACCCGCTCGTGGTGACCCCGGTCGCCATCGAGTTCGACGCCGACCGGTCGATGATCCGGGTGGTGCCGCAGGGCGCCGGCCGCCTCCAGACCGACCCGCTGACCGGTCTCGACGAGCGATACCTCAGCCAACTGCTCGCCCTCGCCGGCTCCGGCGGGCAGCTCGACCTCGACGTCTGGGACGACTTCACCCGCCTGGAGTTCCTCGAACGGGCCCTGCGCCGCCTCGGACTCGATCCGACCGTCCGGGCCGCCGACGCGCCCGCCCCGGCCGGACCGTACGTCCACGACACCGGCGTGCTCTTCGTCCGGCCCAGGCAGCGGATGCTGCGCCGGTTCCTCGAGGAACTGCGAGCCCGCCTGCTCAGCGGCGACACCGCGAGCATCGGGGCTCTGGCCGCCATCCTCGCCCACGAGCCGAGCCGCTTGGAGATGCCGCAGGACCAGCCGGCACGGTGGGCGCCGCTGGGGGAGCGGCTGCTCATGCCGCTGCCCACCAACGAGGCGCAGGAGTCCATCGCCCGGCGGCTCGCCCAGCACCGCAACGTGGCCGTCCAAGGCCCGCCCGGCACCGGCAAGACCCACACCATCCGCAACCTGATCTGCCACCTGATGGCGCACGGGAAGCGGGTCCTCGTGGTCGCGCAGAAGGAGGACCCGCTGCGTGTTCTGCGGGACGGCCTGCCGCAGGAGATCCAGTCGCTGTGCCTGGCGGTGCTCGGCCGCTCCACCGACCAGCTCGTCCAGCTCCAGCTCGCCGCCCGGGAACTCTCCGACCGCGGCGCCACCCTCGACAAGCGGAGCGAGCAGCAGCGGGTCGACCGGCTGCGACACCAGCTCGAGGAGGCCGAGCGGGACCTCGGCCAGGCGCTCGGGGCGCTGCGCACCCTGGCGGAGAACGAGTCCGCCCAGTACGAGATCGACGGCATCCGGCTGTCGCCAAGCGACGTCGGCGGCTGGCTGCGAGATCGCGCCGAACGGTACGGCGACATCCCCGACGAGATTCCCCCGGACCTCGACGCCCCGCTCACCGTCGAGGAGTTCACCGACCTGCTCGACATTGCCCGCCGTACCGTGCGCCAGGACCGCACGCAGGCGCTGCGGCACCTGCCGACGGCGGCCGCGCTGCCGACCGCCTCGGCCGTGCTCGCCGCGCGGCGGGAACTCGCCGCGACCCGCGCCGAGCTGGACCGGCTCGTCGCCGACGGTGTGGTGCTGCCGGAGGTACGGGCGTTCGGCCGGCCCGCCCTCGACGAGCTCGCCGGACACCTGCGGGAGGCGCTCACCCTGCTCACCGCCAGGGAGGGTGCGTGGACCGACGCGCTCGCCAAGCTGCTGCAGGCCGACCCAAACTGGCAGGCGATATGGGAGGACCACGTCGCCGCCTGCCAGCGGGCGCTCGCCGAACTCGCCACCGCGACCCGGGCCGTCGCCGGCCACCGGGTGACCGTCCCCGACGGGCACCTGGCCGAGCCGCGCCGACTGCTGGCGCAGCTCGGCGAACTTCGCCAGCGCTTCGCCACAGGCAAGGGCGTCAGCAAGCTCTTCCAGGGCACTCTCGCCAAGCTCGCCGCGGACTGCCACATCGACGGCGAGATCCTGCGCACCACCGAGGACGTCGACATCGTCGTCGCGTACGTCAACCGCCTCCGCCTGCGGCAGGAACTCGCCACCCGGTGGACCGAGTGGCGGAACCTGCTCAACCTGCCGCAGGAACCCGGCGACCAGCCCGAACTCTGGACCGGCCGACTGCTCACCGACGCGGCGACCGCCCTGGACTGGGACCGCCGGCGCTGGCCCACCCTGCACGCGACCGTCCGCCGGCTGGTGCCCCGGGCCGAGCACGCGGTCGACGTACGTCGGCTGACCGCGCTCACCGACCTGGTCGCCCGGTGCGCGGCCGTCTTCACCCACGACCGGCTCGCCGCCGAGGAGCGCGAGCTGGGTGTCGTGCTCCAGGTCGGGATGTCCACCAGCGACGCCAGCGAGCTCTGGCGGCTGCTCGACCAGAGCCGGCAGCAGGCCGACCTGCCCGGCTGGGACGGCATCCTCGACGAGGTACGCCGGCTGGCCGGCCTGCGCCCCGACGCGCAACGGTTCACCCAGCTCATCGAACGGCTCCGCCCGGCGGCCCCCGCCTGGACCGCCCAGATCGACGAGGGCACCGCCACCGCCATCGCCGGCACCGGCGGCGACTGCCTGCACCGGTGGCAGTGGCGCCGCACCCAGACCTGGTTCGACACCGTCGTGGGCAGCATCGACCCGCTCGCGCTCGGGCGGCGGGTCGAGCAAACCCGGGACCGCATCCGACGGCTCACCCAGGAACTCGTCGTCGCCTCCTCCTGGCTGGAGGTCTCCAAGGCGCTCGACGACCGTCGGCGGGCCGCGCTCGCAGACTGGACCACCGCGCTGCGCAAAATCGGAAAGGGAACGGGCAAGAACGCCGCCCAATGGCAGGCGCACGCCCAGCGGGCCATGAGCGCCGCCGTCGACGCCGTACCGGTCTGGGTCATGTCCGTCGACCGGGCCATCGAGCAGTTCGCCGGCGGGGCGCACTTCGACGTCGTGATCGTCGACGAGGCCTCCCAGGCCGACATGTTCTCGCTGCCCATCCTCAGCCTGGCTGAACGCGCCGTCGTCGTCGGCGACGACCAGCAGATCGGTCCACAGCTGGTGGGCGTGGGCACCATCAGCGGCCTGATCAACTCGCACCTGGTCGACGTGCCCTCCGCCGAGCACTTCGATCAGGAGAGCAGCCTCTACGACCACGCCGTCCGGCGCTCCCCGGAACGCATCCTGCTCACTGAGCACTTCCGCTCGGTGCCGGCGATCATCCGCTTCTCCAGCGAGACGTACTACGGCGGGGAGATCGAGCCGCTGCGCACGGACCGGCCCGCCGGCATCGGCGACCCCGTCAACGCCGTGCACGTGCGGGAGGGCATCCGCCAGGACCTGCCCGCCTATGGCAACGTCAACGTTGCCGAAGCCGAAGCCCTCGTCGCGCGGGTCGCGGCTATCGTTGCCGACCCCGCATACGAGGGACGCAGCATCGGGGTCGTCAGCCTGCTCAGCACCAGCGGACAGGCCCTCTACCTGCTCACCCGTCTCCTCGAGGAAATCGGCGAGGAGGAGATGGGACGGCGCCGGCTGCGTGTCGGCGACTCGTACACCTTCCAGGGCGACGAGCGGGACATCGTCCTGGTGTCGATGGTCGTCGAGCCGCATCACCGCCCGGTGTCCCCCTTCACCAAGCGTGACCACCATCGGCGGGTCAACGTCGCCGCCTCACGTGCCCGCGACCAGCTGTGGGTGTTCCACTCGGTGCAGCCCGCCGACCTGCGCGAGGACGACGCCCGCGGGCTGCTGCTCACCTACTGCCAGAACGTCACCGCTGTTGACGAGGCGTACGACAACCTTGAGAAGCGCTGCGACAGCGACTTCGAACGCGAGGTGCTGCGCCGCATCCTGCGCCGCGGATACCGGCCGCTGCCGCAGTTCCGCATCGGCGGGTACCGGATCGACTTCGTCCTGCCCGCGCCCGACGGCCGGCGGCTGGCCATCGAGTGCGACGGCGACGCGTACCACGGGCCGGACCAGTGGGAGAGCGACATGCGCCGGCAGGCGGTGCTGGAGCGGGTCGGCAACTGCGTCTTCGTGCGCATCCGGGGGAGTGTGTTCAGCCGGGATCCGGAGGCGGCGCTGGAGCCCCTGTGGCAGCGGATCGACGAGCTGGGCATCAGCGTCGCGCCGCCCGTCGTTGAGGTGCCTACGTCTGCGCCGTTCGTCGCGCCGGAGGTCCCCTCGGCCCGGCCTGCCGAGCCCGCGCTGACCGAGGCCGTGACACCGCCATGGGAACAGGCGTCGCCTCCGATCACTGCGCGCGTCGCGGCCGAGCCCGCGGGTGAGGTGTCCGTTGCGCCGACGGCGCCCGAAACTCTGCCGCCGCAGCCCGCCGCCCGCGAGGCCGTCCGACCGTCGCCGGTCCGGTTTGACTCTGGTTCGCCATCCGCTGTCGAACCCGCCGCCGACGAGCCGGCACCACCGCCGGCCGCCGTGTCGGCTAGTCAAGACCCTGGTACGACACCTGCGGCCGGGCCCGCCGTCGAGGAGCCGACGCCACCGCCGGTCGTCGTGCCGCCTCGGCAGGCCGTCCGGGAGCCGGCGGTCGCCGTACCCCCGCGGCAGCCTGGGCCGGAGATGGTCTCGCAGTCGACCGACGGGCCTGCGACGGACGACGTCGTGGTGCCCGTGCCGGTCGGCTACCGCAACGTCGCATGGCTACGGCCGTACGAGGCGGTGGCCGCGGTCGACTGCTACCAGCACTGCCGGGACGTGCCGATCCGGCACGAAGGCAAGGTGCTGGGCTGGGCGCGGTACTACGACAGCGCGTCCTCCGAGGCTCGCAAGTACCGGGCCAACGTCCGGGTCGAGCGAGCCCACCCGACCGGAGCGCGACTGGTCTGCTGGGTACGCCCCCACGAGGCGAAGGCCGTCATCAGCGCCGCCTCGATGAAGCGGGACATGCCGGTGGAAGACAGTCGGGGCCGTCACGCCGGGCTGGTGCAGTACTTCCCGCCGGCCAGCCCGGCCGCGGTTCGGTTCCGCAGCGCCACCCGGCTGCTGCGGCTCTCCGGCAGTGGTGAGGGCCGGGAAGTCGCGCCCACCTCGCCGCCTTCAGCCAACCTTCGGACGACGGACCGGGCGGCTCTGGAGGACACCCTCAACCAGGCGATGGGGCGGGCTTACGGGGGCACCGAGGACGTGCCGGACGAGCCGGACGGCGAGACGACCGACCGGCGGGCGCTGGAAGCGGCCTTCCACGAGGCCATGGTCCGAAGCTACGAGCGGGCGCGCGACGAGGCGAACTATCACGCCGCGCTGTTCCTCCGCATGCTCACCGAGAAGGGTGGGTTGGCGACCGCCCGGCAGTTGCTCCACAACCCTGGCGTCTCCGAAGGCTTTACGGCGCTGTGGGAGCGGGGGCGGGTGGATCTGACCGTTGAGGCGGTCGTCATCTGGCCGAAGTTCCGGGCGCTGTTCACCCACGAGGAGTTGGCGACCGCCAGCAGCCGAGTAGTGGAGGCCTCCGCACACCCGTCCTGAGGTGACGGAAGCACCGCAATTCAGTCCGCAACGATGAGCAGCGGACCGGCTGAGTGACTGCCCACGGGTGACGCTGCCGACCGGCGGAGCGTCGCACCGGGTAGGCTGCCGCGTATGCAGCCAGCCTCGAAGCTGGAGCGCCGGGTGGTGACCGCTGCCGAGCAGGCGTTGAGGCGGCAGCGTTACGTGAGCCCGCTCGACGTGCTGACCGGGATGGGCTGGGTGCCGCTCGGGCTGGTGACGGACTGGCGGCAGGGCCGGGCGCCGCACCTGGAAGCGGTCGCGGCGGTGTCGGCCGACCGGCTCGCCGACGCGCTGGAGGTGTTCCGCCGCTGGGTGGCCAGTCGTGGCCTGCGCCCCAGCCAGGTCGAGTATCTCGCCGCCACCCGCGACCGGCGGCCGCTGCGCTTCACCGCCGCCGGCGATCTCACGCTGGAGTTGACGTACCGCACTCACTGGACGCCGGCGGACCTGCCGGAGCGGCAGCGGGAGCGGCTGACTGCCCGGCAGAGCAAGCCGCCGGACCTGGTGGTGGTGCAGCCACTGAAGGCGTTCACCTGCGTCGGTTGCGGGCGCATCGACGCCGACATGCTGATGATGGAGGACGCCGGGCCGGCGTGCCTCACCTGCGCGGACCTCGATCACCTGGTGTTCCTGCCAGCCGGCGACGCGGCGCTGACCCGTCGGGCCAAACAGGCCAGCCGGCTCTCGGCGGTGGTGGTGCGGTTCAACCGCTCCCGCAAGCGCCACGAGCGGCAGGGACTGCTGGTCGAGGAGGCCGCGGTCGAGCAGGCCGAGCAGCAGTGCCTCTCTGACGAGGAGGCCCGTGCCCGCCGCCGCGAGCGGGACCGACGCCGGCGAGAGGCCGCGGACGAGCGGTTCCAGCAGGATCTGGCCGAACAGATCGGCCGGCTGTTCCCCAACTGCCCGCCGATGCGGGCGGCGGTGATCAGCCGACACACCGGCACCCGCGGCAGCGGCCGGGTGGGGCGCAGCGCAGCCGGTCGGGCGCTTGACCCGGACGCCGTGACCGGGCCGTGGTCGCCTCCGTGCGGCACGAGGACACCGCGTACGACGAGCTGCTGATGGCCGGTGTGCCACGGGAGCAGGCCCGGGAACGGGTCTGGGACGACATCGAAAGGGTCCTCGATCGGTGGCGGCGCCCGGCCTGAGCGCCGGACCCGTCCCGTCCCGAGCCTCGCTGGTCGGCTCACAGCGCTGCGCCCTACTTGAGAAACAGCAGGTCAGGCACCGTTGTGAACCGGAGGCGGCGCCCTAGCTACAGCTAGGCCCAGGGTCGGGAAACGGCTCGGACTGCTCAAGGCCGTCCGGCGGCAGGGAATCAGCGGTTGCCGAGGGGAGTCCGTGCGACGTCGGCCGGATCGCTCAGGCGTGGCAGCGGGAACATGTCACCGCTGTCCGACTCGGTGGGTGATGGATCGGCGCGGCGTCGTTGCGGGACCTCGATCGCTGTGCTGCCGTCGAGGCGGAGGCAGGCCGGGGCGTGGCCGGCGGCGCGCAGTGCGGCCAGGGTTTCGGCCTGCGATTTTGCGCTGGCGAGCACGGTCGGGGCGAGCCGGACCAGGTGCAGGGCCTGCAGCGAGCGGGTGTTGAGGATCTCGGTGAGCAGGGTTTCGTCGTCGCTGCATAGGCAGCAGCCGGCTGGGCGTACCTGAACGCGGCCGTATCGGCGGGCTACGTCGTTGATCAGGTAGGTGAGTGTCTGCGGCACGCGGCCGCCTTCGGCCACCTCGGTGATCCGCGCCAGCAGATCCGCTGCGGTAATTCCGGCGTCGAGTGTGCGGCGGATGCTGACCGGCGAGAAGCGCCAGGTCCAGGCGCCGCTGCGGGACTCTGGCGTGGCCGAGCTGTCCAACAGAGCCAGCAGGTTGGCCGACGGGGTGCCGGTTACCACCGCGGTGAGGTCGTTCTGCAACAGGACCGTGCCGCGGGACGGGGGCAGCATGGCCTGAGCGTGCCGATGAGTCGCGTCGGCGTCATCGGTCAGCAGGCTACGGCAGAGCCTGGTCGCTGTTCCGTGAGCGAGCAGACCGATCCGGTGGGCTTCCCGCCAGATGCCGGTGACGTATCGTTCCAGATCCTCGTCTGCCTGGTCGGTCAGGACAGGGCTCTGCCAGGCCAGCCGGTCGGCGAGCGTGCCGGGGTCGGTGGCGTGACCTTCGGGTAGGACGTCGGCGAGAGTGCGCAAGGTCAGGGCGCGCAGAGCTGTCAACGTCATCTCCTCGCCCTCGTCCCAGTAGAGGACACGGGAGGAGACCGCGGTGGAGTCGGCCGGGGCGAGCGGGCACGCGGGCATCGTCAGCCAGGTGTCGACGATGTCCAGCAGATGGTCCGCAGGTTCGGCGGCGGCGAACTCGTCATAGGCCACCGAGGGGGCCAGACCGATGTCCGAGGCCTCGGTGAGGCCGCCCGCGGCGAGCAGTTCGATGGTCAGGCGGGCACGATCCTCGTCCTGGCCGGACGACTTGGCGATCCGGCGGAGCTCGCGTACGCCGAGACCGCCCGTCTTGAGCAGGGGCACCGGGCCGCCGCTCATGGTTCCGACGATCGCCGTGATTGCGGCAAGGGTCTCCGAGGCGGCGGCTGCGGCCTCCCGTTCGGCGTCCTCTAGCTCGACCGGGCTGGTAGGCACGGCCGGCGGCTGCGGGTCGAACGCAGCGACGTAGCCCTCCCGCAGCGCCAGGGCGACCTCGCGGGGCATCTCCTCGACGCCCCATGCGGAGCCGACGACGAGACCACGCTCGGCGGCCCACGGCAGCGCCACCCCGGCCGACCCGAACATGATCCCTCGCAGATCGAAGGGCTGTGCCGGCCGCAAGGCGAGCGCGGCGAGCCGGTCGCGAACGTCGGCGGGGGCCTGCGCCACGAGCCGGCGCACGTTCTCCGGCTGCGCCAGCCAGCCGACCAGCGCAACGATCAACTCGTCCTTGCCACGGCCCGTCACGGGGATGCCGTACACCTTCGCCAGCCTGCGCAGCTCGTTCATGTTCCGGGTGACGAGCAGCTCGGCGGCGCCGGGTCCGAGATTCAGCGGGTGCGGCCAGATCGCGCTCAGATGTGCCGCCGCGAAGCCGTCAGCGTACGGCCAGATCAGGGCGAGCTCGGTGAGACGGCGCAGCGCCGCGGCCAGGTCCGCGTCGCCCTCCGGTACGCCCAACAGCGTCGCCAGCCGCGCGGCGGTGCACCCGTCGCCCAGCGCCGCGGCGCCTCGCCCACCTGAAGCTGCGGCAGGGTAAGCAACGCACAGGCAGCCCCCATCGACGACGGGTGAAGTAGCCGCACGGCGAGCTGATCGGCGGTCTTCGGCGCAGGCTCGAGGGTCGCATCGCGACGATTCGCGACCAGACTGGTGAGCTGCTCCTGGGTCAGGGTGCGAAGGTGAGCGGCGAGGGACTGCACCGTGCCAACCTACGACGCCCCGCCGGCTTCAAGAACAAGGTGATCGAACACGGTGCCACCCTCGGCATCGACGTCGAGGTAGTCGCCAAAGACCCACACATCAAAGGATTCTCGGTGGTCAAACGCCGATGGGTCATCGAACGCACCCTGGGCTGGATGATGCAGCACCGGCGCCTCGCCCGTGACTACGAAGCCCTACCCGACAACTCCGCCAGCATGATCCGCATCGCGATGATCGACAACCTCACCAAACGGGTGACCGACGAAACCACCCCAACCTGGCGAGACATCTGAAGATCACATCACTCGCAAAATACCTGAATCAGACGCCCTCTTAGCTGACATTCCGCTGACGCGGCGGGCCTTACCACGGACCTCCGACAAGTTTCTCCGGCTGTCGCTCTTCCCGGGTAGCGAAACTGACCGGTCGTCCACCCCGGTCGAGCCGGAATCCTTCTGTCCACAAGGCATGGACTGCATAGCCCCAGTTCAGAGTGGTTGTGGTCAGAGATCCTTACCAGTTATCCACACCCCGTGCAGACGTTACGCACATGCCTGTCCCCAGGCGTCCACAGGTTGTCCCGAGGCTCGTCCACCGGCATGGTTGAGCAGCTCGCCGACGGGGTGCTATCCATCTCGGGAGGGACTTAGAGCGACCGGCAATAGGCGTCACCTGAGTCGGCGGGTTGTCGGCCGGGTGTCCCAGCGGTAAAGCGTGCGGGCTCGTTGGATGAGTTGACGG
>NZ_JBICUB010000017.1:0-125627 GCF_043197935.1 Micromonospora sp. NPDC048930 | reverse complement strand
CTCACTCATCGGACAGCCAGCAGCCCCGCCGACACGCCGCACCTGGTCCCGTTCATTCGTACCTACCTGGACCCCTGGACTCGTACGCCGACACCGGCGACCGGATGCAACCGGCAAGCGGGTTCTTCGCCGACCGGATCACCTACCTCGAGAAGGCGGGCCGCCACCTGGACTCCCTCAACGAGGACCAGCGGCTGTTCGCCATCGACCTGCACCACCCGTGAGGCCGGCCCACCAATTGCGCCCCCAGCACCCGAAGGGACCGGCGGCGGGCCGACTGGTTTGACCCATCAGCGTCACCGCACCGCTCGGGCCAGCACACCACCCCCTCGTAACTAAAGGGACCTGTGCTGCCCGACCGGTTGCACCCCATCCCACGCCCCGCGCAGCGCCGCCTCGCGCGGTCGTGCGCTCCCGTCCCTCCCACCCACAACTGTCATGGAAGGAGCACCATGTCCCGCTACCTGTACTTCGACCTGCAAGCCGTCGCCGCCCAGGCGCGGCACGCCGTCCTCGCCGACCGGAACGTGCCTATCCGCTGCGGCACCGCCGGCGAGAACGGATCGGCGGAGCCGGCGCTGCAGCTCTACCGCTACGGCGGGCAGCCCCGGCTGGCCGGCAACGGAGTCCACTGCGCCTACGAGGCGCTGCCGCCGTCGGTCGCTGCGGACAACAGCCTGACCGTTCCCGCCGTTCGGCTGCCGCACAAAGACGACGCGCAGGCCCTGCCGCTGCTCGACAGCGCCAGACCGTCGCTGATGGACCTGCTCACCCAGGGCCTCCTCGACGGCGCGCGGTGGGTGATGGTCGACCCCAACACCCTCGCCGTCGGTGTCGGCCGGCGCCGCATCCGCCGCCGCGCCCCCGCTGATCCCCGCTGATTCCCGTCACCGCATCCCTCGGTGGGCCCGTCTGTCGCCCTCGCGCACAGCCGGACCCACCGGGGGCGCAACGCCCGAAACGGCGGTTTACCCAGCACCTCACGCCGGCCCACGATGACGGCGCGACGCCCTCGCCGCCGACCTGCACGTTGGCCACGGCGCACCCCTCCCACAGGCCGGCTGCCCGCGATGTTGCGCCGCCCGGCTGATCGCCCCCGACCGCTCGGACAGCAAGGTCCGCTCGCAACCCACCCCGGGGGCGAGCACTTCAGGGCGCCGGGCGCCCCGGGCCGGGGCACTCACTCCCGAGCCTGGCCGGCAACAGGCCGCCCTTTCCCTCTTCCGGTGCCCATCTCAATTGATCAGGAGACCGAACTCATGTCCACCCGACTGTGGTTCCGCGTCGAGGACGTGCTGCCCCTGGCAGAGCACGCGCTCGCCTGCGCCACCCACCGCCTCACCCGGGCACAGCTCGCAGCGGGGGAGCACAACACCCCGGCCCTGGCCCTTCGCCGGGCCGGCAGCGACGGTGAGCTGCGCTCCAACGGCGTGCCGGTCTGGTACACCGCCCACGCGGTTGAGCAGGTCGCCTACGGCGGCTCGTGGCGGCGTGTGGGCGAGCCCCCGGAGCCCGATCAGCACCTGTACCTGGCGCTGCGGCACGCCGGCCCCGACGGGCGCCGACTGATCGACGTCCTGCACGCCGGCCACTGCCTCGACCGCACCTGGCTCGCGATCGACACCGACGCCGGGCCTGGCTGTGCACTCGACGCGCGGCACGTCGAGCTGTTCGACCACCGCGCGGAGATCGCCCCGCCAGGGGTGCGC
Organism: Micromonospora sp. NPDC048930; assembly: GCF_043197935.1. NCBI lineage: Bacteria > Bacillati > Actinomycetota > Actinomycetes > Micromonosporales > Micromonosporaceae > Micromonospora > Micromonospora sp. NPDC048930. The sequence goes on along the minus strand of NZ_JBICUB010000017.1, from coordinate 123,918 downwards.
TGGCGGCCGGCCATGGTCACCTCGCCGAAGGCCGACGACGGGGAATATCCCGCGCTGGTCGCCGACGGCTACGACGCCGGGGAGGACGGCCACCTCATCTGCCGCTTCGACCCCCGCACCGTCCGGCGGATCGTGGAGGACATGTCGGGGCCGTGGCGCGCGGACACGATGCCGGGGGAGCATCCGCTGTTGCGGTTCGACGGCACCACCGTGGTGCTGCTGGAGGAGATCGACCTCGGTGAAGGCACCCGCCTCACCGTCGACGACCGCTGCTACCCCGACCGGGACGGCTACTACAGCCTCGGCGCCTACCACTGGCTGTGGCACACCGCCCCCACGTCACCACTCGCCGACAACTCGATGCCCATTCGGACCCGGCTGCGGCTCCAGGCGACCGCCCTGGCCGGCCGCTTCCGCGAGATCACCGCTACCCGCCGCCGTCCGCCTCAGCAGCCACCCGCCGCTCACGGAGAAGCGCTCTAGGCCAGCGGCGTCCCGGACCGCCTACCGGATCTCGGGGCGTGTCCCGAGGTCCGGTCATCGCACTTGATCAGCGCCGCGTTCGAAGCGTGGATCAGTGCTGACCTCACCACGAAAGGACGATGCCCATGACCGACACACCGGAGCCCGTACCGGCCCACGCGATGTTCAAGGTCCTCGCCGCGCTCGCGGAACTCGGGGAGGCCACCGCCGCCGCCGTGGCGGACAAGGCCGGGCTCGGCTACTCCACCGCCACCGCGAAGCTGCGTGCCTGGGAGCAGACCGGGCAGACCGAACGCATCCACAACGACAGCAAGCGTGCCGTGTGGCGGCTGACCGACGCTGGCCGCGCCACCGTCGGCACGGACCAGGCCGCGTCGCCGGCGCATGACAGCCCACCCGACGTGCTGCCCAACGAACCGGCACAGCCTGCCTCCAACGACGACGCGGCCATCACCGACACCGCCGAAACACCCGAGGAGCCCTCCACGCCGGAGCCCGAGAATCCCGCCCACGCGGGACTCTCGACCTGCGCGAGCGACACGACCGCCCCGCCGGACGAACCCGCGCCGTCCGACGGTGAGGAAGAACCCGTGGCCGCGACCGACGGGGGCAGCCAGCAGTCTGCCTCCACGCCCGAGGGCACCGACCCGGACACCGCCGCCCCGTCCGATGACCCAGCCCGTGGAGGCAGCCGCCGGGCGAAGGGCTCGCTGCGAGGGGCGGTGCTGGACATCCTCGAAGCCCACCCCGACCGGGCCTACAAGACCAGCGAGCTGTGCAAGCTCATCGACGCCGCGAACACCGGCAGCGGCGCGAAGAAGGCCAGCGCGGGCGCGGTCGTCAACGCGTTGGTCAAGCTCGTCGCCGCAGGGAAGGCCGTGCAGACCGTGGAAAAGCCGGCCACCTTCCAGCTCGCCCCCACCACCGGCAGCCGATAGCCGCCGGCCACCTGTCAGGTAGCCCGAGGGCGGACGTCGAAGTTGGCGCCTCACGCCCGCCCCCGGTGCTCCTTCTGATCCAAGGAGCGTTCCCAGTGTCTTCCATCCTGCACACGATCGCCATCGCCGTCGGCGGGATCCTCGCCGGTCTCGCCCTCGCCGTCGCCCTGCTGTGGCGGCAGCAGCAAGAACTGCGCGCGGCCCGCTACCAGGCCAGCCACGACGAGATCACCGGCCTGCCCAACCGGCGGCAGTTCCTCACCCGCCTGACCGCCGCCCTAGAGAACAACGCGCCGGTCGGAGTGGTGCTGCTGGACCTCAACCGGTTCAAGACCGTCAACGACACCCTCGGCCACGAGGTCGGCAACGACCTGCTCCACCAGGTCGGCCGCCGCCTGGCCAGCCTCGGTAACCCGGTGCGGGTCGCGGCCCGGCTCTCCGGCGACGAGTTCGCGCTGCTGGTCACCGGTGACCGCGACGACACCGCTGCCGCGGCGGAGGCCGCCTGGCAGGCGATCGCCGCCGACTCGATCCGCGTCGTCAACGGCGACCTGCAGGTGACCGCCTCGGTCGGCTACACCCACACCCACCACCCGAACACCAGCGCCCGCCAGTTGCTCACCCAGGCCGACCGCGCCATGTACGAGGCGAAACGCGTCGACGGCGGCGTACGCGAGTACCTGCCCCACCGCACACCCGCCCTGCGTAGCCGCAGCCGTCACGGCGGCTGACCCGCACCCCGCATGTCACAGGCCCCGCAGCCACCCGGCTGCGGGGCCTTTCGCCTGTCCACCCTGCAAGGGAGAACCTGGTGCTGTCCTCCAACACTGTCCGCACGCTCACCGATTGCCTCATCGCAGCAGACGCCGACGCCGAGCAGATGGGCTGGGGTCAGCCCCCGACGCTGCTGCTCGTCCACGACTGGCTCCTGACGACCAGGCCGAAGCGACGGCGCAAGATGCGCAGCCTCGAGTTCCCGCTGCACCCCGACGACCTGCTCGCCAACCCGGCCGGTCTGCCCGCGCTGCTGCACCGCCTCGCCGCCGGGCTGACTAACCCCATCGAAACCACCCCGTACCAGGCCACCCTCGACACGATTATCAGCCGGATCCGCGCGACCACTCCGGACGCACGTCTCGTGGCCTGGGCCGCCTGCTACGACGACATCCACACCAACGGCGGACAGCCACGGCAGGCACGCCGCGTCGACGCCGTCGACGCCGACGGGCGCGTCTACCAGCTCACCCACCTGCGCGGCGAGGACCACCCGCGGGTCCGCGTCGACGACCCCCCCGACCCGGGCGACATCCCCGCCACCTACCCCGGTCTGGTCGCGCTGCTGGCCGCCACCGTCCACCACGTCGAGACCAGGACCGCCGGGGGCACGCCAGGACCGCGGCGGTCCCGCCTCCGCACCGAGCCGGAGGAGCCGATCTTCGGCGTGTGCGGGCCCGACGGCGCATCCATCCGCTGCCGGATCTGCGGCGCCGTCGACGAGATCGCCTCCGACGAGATGCCCTCCATGGCCGGCTACGGCCAGGACACCTACACCAAATGCACCCGCTGCGGGTCGGTCGAGACCACCGACCCGATCTTCGGCTGGCGCGCCCAGCCCGCCATCTGGCCGCCCACACCCGAGCCCGACCAGCCGTGACGTCGTCCGCTGAAGGAGTTTGTTCCGTGAGCACCCACTGCTACATCGGCGCCGCCCGCCCCGACAACCCGCACCTGGTGCACGCCCGGTTCGTGCTCTTCGACGGCCACCCGACCGTCGTGCTACCCACCCTGGCCGCGATCTGGGCCGGACACGCCCACCACGACAGCACCGGGTTGATCACCGCGATCCTCGCCCATGACTGGGAGTACCTCGACCCGGACATCACCGCCACCACGCTGTCCCCGTTCGCCGGGCAACGTCCGGTGCCGGGCGTCGGTATGACACTCGCCTCCGAGGTGGACCCGCCGGAGCCGGTCACGGTGTTCCCGCTGTGCCATGCCGGGCACCTCGACGCCGAATGGATCTACCTCATCGAGTCGGGTACCGGCACCATCGCCGTGCATACCAGCGACGGCACCCGCGTCGCCACCTACCACCTCGTCGGCTGCCTGCACCCCAGCCTCATTAGCCGAGCCGAGCGGCCATGCGGGTCACGACCCGCGGTCGGAGCGCTGCGGTGAGCGCCCGGGTCCTCGCCGCGATCGCCGCCGGGGTGATCGCCGTGCTGGTGCTGTGCGCTGGCGCCGCAGGTGCCCTGTTCACCGGCGGCGGCACCGCCTCGGCCGCCTGCTACGGCACCGTCAGTCCGGACGGGCAGCCGCTGCTACCCACCCTCACCATCTCCCCACCCGCCCGCGCCGGTGGGTGGGACAGCGAGCAGACGACCAACGCCGCCGTGATCGTCGCCGTCGGCGCGGATCTGAAGGTCCCGCCGCGAGGCTGGGTGATCGCCCTGGCCACCGCCATGCAGGAATCCGGCCTGCGGAACCTGCCCGGCGGAGACCGCGACTCCATCGGCCTGTTCCAGCAACGCCCCTCCCAAGGCTGGGGAACACCCGCACAACTGCGAGATCCCCGCTACGCGGCCGGGGAGTTCTACCAGGCACTCCTCGCCATTGATGGCTGGCAGGCCATGCCGCTGACCGACGCCGCGCAGGCAGTGCAGCGCTCCGCCTTCCCCGGCGCCTACGCCAAGTGGGAGGACGACGCGATCGCCCTGGTCCGCGTTCTCACCGGCGGCACCCCCGCCGGACCCGTCGACGGCGATCTGGAACAGGCGATGAGCAACCCGCTGTGCCTGTTCGACGCCGGCGACGGCCAACCCGGCAGCGAGCAGGTACCCCTGCCCGCCGGGTTCACCTTGCCGCCGGGCACACCGCTGCCGGTCGTGACGGCGATCGGCTGGGCCCTCGCCCAGCTCGGCACCCCCTACACCTTCGGCGGGGACTGCACCGCAGCTCACTCCGGCATCCCCGCCCGCCAGTGCGACTGCTCATCGCTCATGCAGCAGGCATACCGGGCCGCCGGCATCCCTCTGCCCCGCACCACCAGCGAACAGGTCCACGCAGGCACCCCGGTCGCCGACTACCGCGACCTGCGGCCCGGGGACCTGCTGTTCATTGCCGGCAGCCGCGGCAGCACCGCTCGCCCCGGCCACGTCGGCATGTACCTCGGCCAAGGACTCATCGTCCAAGCCCCGCACAGCGGCGACGTGGTCAAGATCAGCCGCCTGTCCGCGTGGGCCGGCCAGCTCGCGGCCGTCCGCCGGATCAGCTAGTTGAACGGGCTCCCGCTGTCGGTGTTCGAACAGGCAATCGCCAGCGCCCGAACCTACCCCTCGGCCTGCTAGCCGGGGCAGTGCCCTTCAGAGACAGGAGGAACACGATGGATCCCACTCGCAGCATACTGCTCGCCCTCGCCAGGCACGCCCAGGAAGCTCGGCTGCGCTGGAACGCCGAACGCGCCGCCGTGCGGGCTCGCGGCGAAACGCCTGCCCACAGCGAAACGTACGCCTACTACGTCCAGGCCAACCTGTGCCTGATCGCCGCGATCGGCGCGGCGGACCTTCCGGCGGACTTCCGCATCTCCGACATCACGCTGTCCCGCGACCCGGTCGCGGCGGCCGAGCAGCTGCGACAGGTCGTCTTCGCCTACGACCCCAGCGGGCCGATCGAGGCCGCGCACGAGGCAGCGCGCCTGGCCTACAAGGCGGCATTCGCCGAACCCGTCACCGCACAGGAACTGCAGTACGTCGACCTGATCGCCGGCCTTTCCGCCCCACGGCGCGACAAGATCGTCGAACTCGCCGAGGAACGCGCCCGCCACACCGAGGCATGAGGCGCGGAAGCCCCCGCGAACCACCAGCCACATCAGCCGCCCGCAGGGCCACGGCCCATCGTGGCGCGACTCCTGACGGACGGCTTCGACCGCACACCCCGTGAAGGGATCCTGTGAGCGTCTACACCCTGACACCCAAACCCGGCTTCGAGCGCTACACCATCCAGGTCGGCTGGAATCCGCACCGCACCTTCTTCGCGACCGTCGTCGACTTCGCCTGGGACCCGGTCACCGACCCCGACAACGAACCCGACACGATTCGGATCGGCCTGGTCGGGGCGGTTCTCGACCCGGCCGAGGTGCTCCTGGCCGTCGAACCCTACGCCCACATTCCGGCTGACCTGGCCGACGCACTGCGCGCGGACCAGGCCGCGCACCCCGTGCGCCGCTAACACGAACACCCGCGGCCGCCGATCGCGCCGCGACGCCAAGGGCCCACATCGCCCTCGCAGATTGCACCTTCTGATTCATCGGCCGTCGCCTGGCCGACGTGCGTGAACCCTGCCGCACCCATCCGGGCACGGCCGATGAGGCCGTGCCCGGATTCCCTCCAACCATCGAACAGGGAGTCCCTATGACGGGCGATCCGAGGCATGCACGCCGTGCCCAGCGCCGCCGGCACCGCCACCCGGCGGTGACCACATGTCCTGTTCCCGCCGTGGCGGTGGATCGCTTTCACCCGACGCGCCTACCGCGCCGGCCATCTCACCGAGATCGCCCCGAACCCCTTACTTCATCTGACTGGAGCACCAGTCCATGACGCCACCCCAGCCCCTTTCGGGAGTCCCTCCGTGAACGATTTCATCGACGTCCTGCGGCACCTCGCGCACCGTGACGGTGCCGACATCGACCCCGGCCAGATCGGTGTCACCGCCGCGCAGCACCCCGACGCCGTGTGCGCCTTCATCGAAGCCGGCTGCGCGCTCGTCGCCGCCGACGCCCAGGAAGCCCTGCTGGCCGAGGCCGCGCGGACCCTGTTCACCGTCCACGACAGCACCGCCGATCTGGACAACCTCGTCACCGCGGGACAGCGGATGCGCGCCATCGAAGACGCGCTCACCCGCGCACACGCACAACGGGACACCGCGCGCAGCCGGTACCGCGAGGCGTACGCCGTCCTCCAACACGACGGCGCGCTTGTCGAAACCACCTCGCAGCCGGAGCCACCGCACGGCGCTGCCCGCTGACAGGGCGCGGCCGCACACACAACCCGCAAGCCACTCAAGAACGGATGACCATGACCAGCTCAAACAACACGAGGCCACCGCAGCCGGACCACCCCGGCCCGGATCCCCGCACGACTGCGGACACCTACCAGGTGGGGGATCGCGTCGCCCTCGAGCACACCAGCGATCCGCACACCCGGCTGCGGCCGGGTGACGAGGGCAGCGTGCGCCGCTACGACCCCGATCAGCGGGTCCTGGAGGTGAACTGGGACAGCGGTTCCCGGCTGTCGATGCTTCTCGGCGAAGGCGACCGCGTCCGCCGGCTACCCGACGCCGGCTGGCAGCGGGTGCTCGACGCCCTCCGTGAGGCGGGGGCGGAAGCCGGCCGCAACGCCGCCGAGTGGTGGGCGCAGGACACCATCGGCGGGCGGGCCAGCGGCGACGTGACGGCGACCGCGCGGGAGGTCCTCACCGAAATCGAGGCCGCCACCGGTCGAGACATCGACGGGCTGCCCGTCCCCGACCGGGACGACCTCGCCGCCGGCCACACCCGCTACGCCGAGCACGCCCCGCCCGACGCCCCCGAGTGGGAGGCCCTGACGGGCCCGCGGCGTGACCAGGCGCGGTGGGCGTGGTGCGACGGCTTCGACGAAGCGGTCGAAGCCGAGGCGGCCCGGCAGTGCCGCATCGTGCTGCACCCCGACGGTGACGACCGGGACCTGCGCCACATGTACCCGGACCAGGTGCGCCTGGGCGGACCGGGCGTGTTCGCAGGCGACTGGGCGTGGACGCCGAACGACGCCGGGGACCTGCGCATCCCGGTCGGATACGTCGGCACCCTGGTGGACCACTGGCACGGGTGGGCGGTGTTCACCTGCACCCGCGACGTCGCCGAGGCGATCGTCGCCGACCAGCAGGAAGCCCGCGACCGCTACCGGCAGGACCTCACCGACCGAGGCGTCCCCGAACACCTGCGGGAACGTCTGATCGACGAGTCCCTCGCACGGATGCGGTTCGACGGCGACGCCATCATCGCCGACGAGACCCGGGTACACGCCGACCCCGCGGCGGTACACCGCATCGCCCCGGACGGCGACGGCCGGTATCTGGTGATGGGCCGCGCCTGGGCCTGGACGCCCGTGCATCCCTACGCCTGCGACCGCATCGCCGGCGAGATCCCCGACCCGCCACCAGCCCCCGGAACCTCTCCTGCGAAGGGAGCGCCCGGTGCCTGACGACCACGAGGACGAGCGATCGTTGGAGCCTGGGGAGATCGTCACCGTCGCGCCCGCACTCGTCGACGAGATGGGCGAGTACCTGTAGGTCGACATCGACGGCTTCAACGACCCCCGATACACGCTCGCCCGTCTCGGCGGGGACGGATACCAGTGGCCCAACGTCGAACGCGAGCATCTCATCCCGGTAGCGCCGGAGCGGATCCTGCGGGTCTCCGACGCAGGCGGTGAGGCGGCCTACATCGCCGGCTAACACGTGGGCCACGCCGCCCGTGACGGCGGACCAGACACCCGGTCCGCCGCACCGCCACCAGCGGCCCGGCGACCCCTGCGACGTCGATCGTGACGGTCGCCCGAGCAATCGCCCCTCTCGCTGTCGCCGCCGCCCGCAAAGGGACCCGACCGGGCTCGGCGCCTCCCCTCGTGTGAGTCGGGTTCCGCCCCTTTTCCCGCCACCCGTCAGCGCCGCCCTCTTCGCGCTTGGTGCGCGGCGAGGGCGGCGCTGCTTTCCTCTACGAAAGGGACCGCCCTGATGGCAACCAAGACTGTTGTCGTGGTCACGGACGACATCGACCACAGCACGGACAACGTCGCCACGCACCACTTCGCGCTGGACGGCGTGGAGTACAAGATCGACCTGTCCCCGCACAACCTGCAGGCGATGCGGGAAGCGCTCGCCCCATACATGGCGGCGGGACGCCGGCTCGCGAAGCGGCCCGCCGGTAGCCGCCGCGGCACCGGCACCCGCGACGGCCGCGCGCCCGACGTCAGCGGCTCTCGGGGCACCCGTCAGCAACTGGGGGTGCCCACGCACCGCCGGCACAGCCTGACCCCGCAGGCTGCCGGCGCCGAGCACGGCGCCGCCGGGCGGACCGGTCGGGAGGCGCGCTGATGGCACACCACCTGTTCGCGGTCCTCGTACGCGCCACCGCCACGGTCACCACCATCGACGCGCACCTGGCCAAGCCGATGCGTCTCGCCGCCCGCACGCACCCCATCGACGGCTACCGGCTCGGCGGGCAGGTCACCGGAGCGTGGGATCCCGACTACGACCCCACGGCTGACCCGAACAACTGGTACCCCTGCCAGGCCTGTGGCGGCACCACCCTCGTCCACGACACCCAGTGCCGCGCGTGCGCCGACGCCGTGGAAGCCGGCCGCAGGCCAGGCACCGTGGTGCCCTGGAGCTACACCGACTGGGCGCGGTATCCAGGCGACATCGTGGCGTTGCCGAGGCTGCTGCACCCCGGTTGGCGGTTCCCGCCGGGTCGCACGCCGGTCGCCTGGGTCGACCTGGCCGGCGTCGTGTGGCTCGACACCAACGAGGCAGCCCTCACCCGGACGGACACCGGCGCGGTCCCGCCACGCCTGCTCGCGGTCTTCCGCGACCTGCTGGCCGGGCGCCGCGACCCCGATCCTGCGGCTCCGCCAGCACGGCGGCGGCCTACCCCGGCCGACTGGTCCGCGCCCTGGCGGCACCCACGCCCGCGGCGTCCCCGGGTCCGCTTCGAGCCGGCTGACTGGTCGGTGGCGGTAGTCGATGCCCACTCCTGACTACCTGCCGCAGCGTGGCAGCACCGCCGTGTTCTCCGGGCCGTGGCTGCGCTACGAGCCGACCCACGGCTCCCACCGCTACTACGAGGCCTACACCGCCACGGTGATCGGCTGGTGGAACGGCGCCTTCGAACTCAGCATCGACGCCGAGGCAGCCGACGCCCTCGCCCTGTCGTTCTCGCAGATGGCGGACTACGTGGGCGGTGACTGGCGCACCGTCGACTTCGACGGACGCGCCCTCACCGTGGCTCGCCCGCTGTCCCTCGGCGGCGGCGTCCACCTCGTCGAACCCACCGACGGGCGGTACCGGATCGGCTGGGGCCTGCCCTGGTTGCCTGTCGACCCTCGCCGCTGCGATCGCATCGTCGGCAAAGCGTAGGCATCGCTCATCCCGAACAGAGTGTGGGACCGCTCAACGGTCTCACCTGCTGCCAACACCGCAATCCGGCCCCGCGCGCCCCCACAGGGTTGCCGACGAGATCAAGCCGGCCGCGACCACCGCTGCGTAACACGCGCGCGGCTGCCACACCCCTCTGCCTTTCATGGAGGCTCCATGCTTCATCCCCGTACGCAGGACATGGTCACCCGCACGCTCGCCCGCGTCGAAGCGCTGCACGAGCGGCACGGGTGGGACCTGTCGCCGGAGCTGATCGGCCTGTTCGACCGGCCGATGTCGGCTCACCCGCACCAGGTGCACGTCGACGCCGACCTGTTCGACCCGAGTGTCTGGCACGCCCCGAGCCTCGCCGGTGGCGACCAGGATGCACAGCCCGCGGTGATCCTGCACCGCCTTGCCCGGCACGCCAGCAGTCACGCTATGCGTGACTGGCTGCGTACGTGGCTGCACCGCGACGGGCGGCGCTGCGTCGGGTTCGCCATGGTCTTCGAAGCCTGGGCCGGCAGAGTCGGTCCCGGCTACCGGCACGGCGACCTCGCCCAAGCCCCCGCGTCCGCCCGGGTCGAGACGCGCGTCGTCGCCGCCGTCGACATCGACCTGAGGCTCTACCAGGTCATGCGGCCGCGCGGAGCGCGCAGCGCCACCGTCGACACCTGGGCGGTGCCGCCGCCCCGGGTTGCCGGCACCCGCATAGCGGCCGGGCTGACCCGGCTGATCCACCTGGCCAGAAACCTGTGATCACCACGTCGCCAGACGGCCGGGCAACCTGACGAGCCGACATGCCCTCGCATCGGCGGTGTCGCGCCGTCCTGCGGTGAGCCTGCTCCAGCTGCCCCTCTGATTCCTGTCTCCGCTGCGCGGATGTTGCTTGTTGCCCGCGCACCCCGGAGACGGGTGCGCGGGCCCTACCCCCGATGGGAGGACCCGTATGGATCCCACAACCCCAGCCGCCACCCCACCTGTGATGGATGGCCGGCGCCCCGGCTACCTGTACCGCAAGGTCGCCTCGCATCTGGCCGCTCACCCGGACCAGATGCTCACGGTCGGGGAGATCACCAAAGCCCTCTCCGCCCCCTCGACCGGGGCGGTGTTCGAAGCCTTGAAGAAGATGGCCGTCGCCGGTTACGCCACCCACCAGATGGGCCCGCACCGGTTCCAGATCACCCAGGCCGGGATCGACGCCGCCGGCACCATGCCGCCACCCGCCCCGCGCACACACAGCCAGGGCCGGCGGGCAGGGCGTCGGCAGCCCGTCGCGCGCCCGAACGGTGACCTGTACTTCCCGCGCAAGCTCGCGGGGGCCACCGATGTCGACGTGCTGCGCCGGCTACGCGACAAGCGCATCCCGGTGCTGCTCTACGGTCCGCCGGGCACCGGCAAGACCGCCCTGGTGGAGGCCGCTTTCCCGGACCTGCTCACCGTCGCCGGCACCGGCGACACAGTGGTGGAGGACTTCCTCGGCAACTTCATCCCCCTGCCCGACGGCGGGTTCGAGTTCGTCTACGGCCCCCTGGTAGTGGCGATGCGTGAGGGGCGGGCGTTGCTGGTCGACGACGCCACCCTCATCCCCCCGAAAGTCCTCGCCGTCCTGTACCCGGCGATGGACGGCCGCCGCGTGATCACCATTCCCGGCTACCGCAACGAACGCGTGGAGGCCGCCGACGGGTTCTACGTCATCGCCGGCCACAATCCCGGCGTCCACGGCGCGGTCCTCACCGAGGCGTTGGCGTCGCGGTTCGACGTGCACATCGAGGTCACCACCGACTGGGACCTCGCCCGCCACCTCGGCGTCCCCCGTCCCGCCGTCGAGGCCGCCATCGCCCTGAACACCGACCTCGCGGCCGGACGCGTCGGCTGGGCGCCGCAGCTACGCGAGCTGCTCGGCTTCACCCGCGTCAGCAAAACCCTCGGGGCCGCCGCAGCCGTGGCGAACCTGGTCGGCCGCGCCCCACTCGAGGACCGCGAGCAGGTCCTCGCCGCCCTCAAGCAGCAGTTCGGCACGGACATCAACCCGCTGACCCTCGGCAAGCAACGCTGACCAACCCCTAGAAGAGGAAAGCCACCATGTCTCATCCCTCCACCCACCGGGCCGCCGGCTCGGGCAGCTCGGCTGCCAGCATCCCGGACTGGCACGCGTGGAGCGACGCCTGGACCCGGCACATCCCGGTCCTGACCGGCCGCACCGACCTGACCGTCACCGTCGCCCCCGGCGCGGGCGGCGGCGCCCCGGCCTGCTTCTACCCCGACGCCCGCCGCATCGAAGTCGACGCCACCCACATCGGCGCCCCCGACATCACCGACCCCCGCCGCGCCGGCCACAAGCGCCTGGTGCCGACCGCGTACGGGCTGCTCGTGCACGAAGCCGCCCACGCCACCCACAGCCTGTGGAGCACACCTCCCGGCACCCCGCCGGTCGTCGCCGCCGTCGCCGATCTTCTCGAAGAGTCCCGTGCCGAGAACCGGCAACGCGGCAGGCGGCGCGCCGACCGCAGGTGGCTGCGCCACACCGTCACCACCCTGCTCGACCCCGCCGATGCGCCGGTGGACGACGCCTGGCACGCCGCCCACCTCGCCGGGCTGCTCCTGGCCCGCGTTGACGCCAGGATCATCACCGCCAAGGACATCAAAGGCGTCCGGGCCGCCGTCACCAGCGTGCTCGGCCGCACGAAACTCCGCCAGCTGCGCGACATATGGCGTGAAGCCCACGCCGTCGACGACACCGACGCCACCACGATGATCGACCTGGCGTGGCGGTGGTGCCGCATCCTCGACATCAACCCCCACCAACAGCCGCAACCGCCGCAGCCCGACCCCGGCGCATTCGCCGGGCAGCTCGCCCAAGCCCTCGCCGACTACCTCGCCCACGCCGTCGGACTGACCCCCGCCGAATACGCCGCCCAGCAGATCAACACCCGGCATGGGGCGCCCGCGTCGTGGACGCGCCGCGATCCCACCGACGCCGAACGCGCTGCCGCCCGAACTTTGGCCGCGCGGCTGCGCCGGGCCCGAACCCACTCACCGGAACCCGACACCCGGCCCAGCCCGATACCGCCCGGGCGGCTGCGAACTCGGCACGCCATCACCGCCAAGGCGCAGATCGCCGCCGGCAGCATGCCCACCGCCACACCGTGGCAGCGCCGCGCCCAGATCCCACCGCCGAAGCCGCACCTGCACCTGGCCGTGCTCGTCGACACCTCCGGATCCATGCGCTCCTACGCGGCGCCGATGTCCTCGGCCGGGTGGATCCTCGCCCACGCCGCCCGCACCAACCAGGCCACCACCACCATGATCGGGTTCGGCAGCCAGGCAACGCTGCTCGTGCCGCCCCGGCAGCACCCCGCCTACGTCCTGCAGATGCGGGCGGCCGGAGGCACCACCGCGTTCATCGACGCGGTGAAACTCGCCGACCAACTGCTGAACCTGCGCCAACCGGGCCGGTTGCGGATGCTCGCCGTCGTCTCCGACGGCGACCTGCCCGACATCGCACCGGCGCAGCGGCTGATCACCACCCTGCACCAGAGCGGCTGCGCGGTGCTGTGGCTGCGCCCCGCCGACCTGGCCGGGCACACCTTCACCCACACCACCACCCTCCTGGTCGCCGACCCGGTCCAGGCCGTCGACGCCATCGCCGACGCCGCCGTCACCGCACTCGAACACGCCTGACAACCCTCAGCACGAGAAAGACGCCGAGGCCGGCTACCGGGCACGACCGACAACATCAGCCGCCACGATCGGTCGCCGCTTTCGCGGGCTCGTGACTCCCACGCCCCGCCGCTGACCTCGCCGCCTCACATCGCACGAACCAGGCCGTTGCCCGGCCACCCGCGCACACCAGCGCAAACCCCGGGCACGGCCGACCGGCCGTGCCCGGGTTTCCCACCCACGAGCCTCGAAAAAGGGGAAACCCGATGACACTGCCGCCGCTGATTCACCCGGCCGGCGCGCCCACCGCCGTCACGACGAGCCCGACGACACGTGCGCCTCAGCCACGCATCGCCGTCGTCGGCGGATCCCTCACCGGCTGCGCCACCGCGCTGCTGCTCCAGCACGGCGGTTTCCACCAGGTCACCGTCTATGAATCAGCCCCCGATGCCGCGCCGCGCGGCGGCGGGCTGATCGGCCTGGAATACCCCGCCCTGGACATCCTCGACCGCCTCGGCATCGGCCAGAGCGAGTTCGTCGCCTACGACTCCGAGACCGTCTGTCAGGTCACCGTCCGTGCACGCCAGCCCATCCACACCCTCCGGCAGGTCTACCCGGGCCGCAACACCACCTGGACGCTGCTGCACACCGCGCTGGCCACCCGCCTGCCCGCCGAGGTGCTGCGCACCGGTCGCCGGGTCGCCGCCCTCGGCGTCCACCACAAACGACCTGTCCTGACGTTCGGCGACGGCTCCCGCGAGGTCGCCGACCTGGTGGTGTTCGCCGACGGACGCGCCTCCACCGGCCGCCGCCTGCTCGACCCATCCCGGCGGCTGCGGTACGCCGGCTACGTCGCCCACCGCGGCCACGCCCCCACCCCCGACCAGCCGCTGCGGGACTTCCTGCGCCTGGAGCCCGGGCCCGGCTGCCAATACAACGTCGCCCCGATCCCCGGCGGGCTGGACTGGACGCTCTACCTCACCTGCGGCCCCACCGCCTACGCCCACCAGTTCGGGGCGCCGCCCGAGCGGCGGACGTTCGCCCTGCCCCATCACGTCGGGCCAGCGGCCCGCGCGCACGTCGACGAGCACGCCACCCGGCTGCTACCCGCCGCACACGCCGCGACGGTGCATGCCATCACCGTGCGGATGGCCGTGCCGGTGATGGACATCGATCCGCCCACCCGCATGGTGTGGCCCGCCGGGCGCGGGTGGGCGGTGCTGCTCGGCGACGCCCTCGCCCCCGTGCGCCCGCACACCGCACGAGGCGCGAACAACGGCATCGAACAGGCCGCCGGCCTCGTCACCGCCCTCACCCAACACCACCGCTGGGGCGCCGACCTGGCCGCGGCCCTGCACGGCTGGCAACGCCGCCACCTGCCCGCCGCGGTCGCCGCCGTCCACCGGGGCCCCGTCATCAGCGCCCGCCTCGGTCTCGGCCACCACCCCCGCTGAGCAACCCCTCGACCTGACCGACCCGCCGGCGGCAGGCGCCTGATCTGCCGCCGGTCCACCGCCAGCCCCGTACGCCACGCCCAGCGGCCGCGGAGCCATTTCTCACCAAGGAGTTACCCCTATGACGCACGACCAGCCGGCCCGGCTGCCGGTGACCTCGATCAGCGACCTGCTCGCCGCCGTGCCGTACCTGCTCGGCTTCCACCCCGCCGACAGCCTCGTCACCATCGGCCTCACCGGCCACCGCATCGCCGTGGCCGCCCGAGCCGACCTCCCCGCCCCCGCGACCATCCCCGACTGGGCGCCCGTGGCGGCGCGGCAGCACCTCGCCCTGCTGCGCAACGTCGACGCCACCACCGCCATCCTCATCGGCTACGGACCCGCCACCGCCGTCACCCCGGTCGTCGACGCGATCACCCCACACCTGCACGCCGCCGGCATCACCATCTTCGACACGCTGCGCGTCACCGACGGCCGCTACCACTCCTACCAATGCCAGGACCCGCACTGCTGCCCGCCCGACGGGGTGCCGTTCGACCCGCACTACAGCCCCACCGCCGTACACGCCATCGTGGCCGGGCAGACCGCCCTGCCCGACCGGGCCGCACTCGTGGCCAGCCTCGCCCCCACCGGCAGCGCCGGCATGGCCGAGGCAAGCCGCAGGGCGCAGGAACGCGCGCTCGCCGCGCAGCTCTCGGGCGGGCGGGCGGCGCTCATCCGCGCCGGACGCAAAGCCGTGGACCAGGCGCTCGCCCGCTATGCCGCCGACGCGGTCCTCACCGACGACGAGGTGGCCTGGCTAGCGGTTCTCCTCGCCGACATCGCCGTCCGCGACCACGCCGGGGAGGCCACCGGGACCGAGCCGTGGCATCTGGCCCTGTGGACCGACATCACCCGCCGCGCCGAGCCCGCCTACACGGCCGCCCCCGCCACCCTGCTCGCCCTCACCGCCTGGCGGCACGGGCAAGGCGCCCTCGCCGCCGTCGCCCTCGACCGGGCACTCGCGGCCGACCCCCACTACCGCCTCGCCCGGCTCATCGACCACGCCCTGCGCCACGGCATCCCACCCACCGCCCTCGACGACGGGCCCACCTCCGGCAACCCAGCCCGGTAACCGCCCGCACCAACCCCGCCCCGGACGTCCGGCCACCCACCACCCGGACGCCCGGTCTTCGATCACACGCAAGGAGAGCCTGATGGCACTGCACCTGTACTTCGACCTCACCGACACGCTGCGGCTGGCCGAACACGCCGTCGCCGCCGGCGAGCACGCCCACACCTTCACCGAACGCGACGAGCAGACCCCCTGCCGGGGCGCGTTGGAGTGGGTCCACGACCACGGCGTCTACCTCATGTCCAGCGGCCTGCCCCGCCTGACAGACCCGAACCGGCCCGAGGCCAACCTCGTCGTCTACGCCCACGGCTGGAATCCCCACACCGACGGATACCGCCACGACCCCGACCTCGGCGGCGACGACTTTATCGAGCACGTGCACCTCACCGAGCAGCCCACACCCCTGATCGACACGCTGCGCGCCGCCCACGCCGCCGGCTACCGGTGGCTGCACCTGACCGTCAGCGCCGACACCTACGAGGTGCGCGTGGCCCGCACCCGCCGCCCCGACTGACCACCCCCGCCACCCCGGCCCCGCCCCCACACCTGGGGCGGGGCCGGCGGCTGTTCAACGACTCGGAGACCCCATGTCCACCCCTGAGAATCCCCAGCCGCGACCGGTGAGCCTGGAGGCCGTCCTGCGTGACGCGTGGGACGCCTCCCACCCCGGCCAACCCGCACCACTGGGCTGGCTCACCCACACCGCCGCCCGCATCCACGACCACCTCCGCACCCAGCAGCCCACCCCCACCGCGGCCGCGGCGCTTCCCACCGTCGACGAGCAGTCCACCGCCCTGCGCCGCCGTGTGTGGCAGGCGCTGCGTGACGCCGCAGCCGACGACGTCATCGCCCCGGATGCCGCCGACCACATCCTGGACAGCCTCGACCTGCCCGGACTGCCACGCCGCTGGCAGATCCGCCTCACCCTGCCCCTGTGGATCGAGGTCACGGCCACCAGCCGGGACGACGCCGTCGAGGCCGCGGAAGACGCCATCGACGCCGCCCTCACCGGCACCGGCCACGACACCTACCTCGACTGGGACAACACCACCCGAGACGACGCCACCCCCGGCGCCATCGACACCACCACCGACACGCCAGCCGACCTCCGTTCGGCCACCGCAGCCCCGGAACCGGACCACGACGCCCACGCCAGTTAGCTCATCCGCCGCCGCAGGGCCCCGCCATACCGCGCCGAGCAGCGCGCGTCGACGACTTGATCAACACGAAAAGTCGAGCGTCACTGACCCGGCCGCCACCCCTGTGGCGAACCCGACCGCGTCAGCCCATGCCGCTGGCCGCAGGGGTGGCGGCCTTGTACCGGCCGAACACCAACCGGAAAGGACTGCGGCTCATGGTCTCGTCGCACCGCCGCGCGATACCGCGCACCGTCACCGACGTCTTGTTGTGGCTACTCGCCAGCGACGTCGCCGCCGCCCACCAACCCCAGCCGCACCGGCCCGACCGCTGCGGCAACCTGCGCTGCGCCGGCCAGGCATACCCCTGCCCGCCGGCACGCGACGCCCACCGCGCCCACCAGGCCGCCACCCGACCCCAGCCGCGACCCCAGGGCCGCGCACGGGTGATCCCGCCCGCCCACCGGGTCACCGGCTGGTTCCGGCCCGCCGGCACCCAGCCCCGCGCCGCCTGAAGCCACAGCGACCCGGCGGTCCGCCAAACCCCAACACGCATTGATGGAGGTGTCGTGAGTTTTCGTACGGAGTCGACCCTTGCCGGCTATGCCCGCGCGACGGTCGACCTGCGTGTGCGCATGACCGACTACACGCGTAGCCGCTTCGCCCACCAGTACCTGAGCGCGTTCCTCGAATCCGCCCGCGACGCGACCACCGACAGCTCTGACCGCACGGCGGCCGTCATGGACGCGTTCAGCCGGGTCGCCCATCAGCCGTGGCAGGACGGCGAACCCTATGTCCTCGCCCCCGCCATGACCGCGATCATCGCCGCCGCCGCCCAGGCCCTCGACCTGTCCGGCGACATCGTCGGCAACGACGTCGCCCCGAGCGACGCCGGAGTGCTGTTCCTCCCCGAACCCATCTACGAGCGTGGCGTCCACGGCCAGGTCACCTCGATCGGCGCGATCGCCTGGGCGAAGTTCCACAACACCGGCAACGGGCGTACCGGCTGGTGGATCACCGGCTGGGCCGACCGCGACGACCCCCTCGACCCCGCCGCCGCCCGCCGCCGACGCCAACTCGCCGAAGCCCCCGAACTCGCCGCCCAGTTCGGCCCCTACGTGCTCCACTCTTTCGCCGAGATCCCCGTCGGCATCCCCATCACCGCTCGCAGCGAGCCGGCTGAGGAAGTCGACCGCGACTGGGAGACCGCGCCCGACGGCCGCTTCTGCATCGACGAATCCGCGCTGCGGATGCGGGCCGTCGCGGCGGTGCTGTACGCGTTCTGGCGCATCCAGGAACAGCCCATCGCCGCCGTCGCCGCCCCGCCCCTGGACCGGCCGGCCCGCCGTCGGGCGTTGCGCGCCAGCCTGCGCCATGACACCCGCGTTGTCATGCTCCGCCGCACCAAACCCGTCGCCGAACCCACGGGCGAGGCGAAGTGGCACTACCGGGTGCGGTTCGTCGTGCGCGGGCACTGGCGGCGTCTCGTCAACGCTGACGGCCAGCCCTACCGCATCTGGATCCACTCCTACATCAAAGGCCCTGACGGGGCGCCGCTGCTGCTCGGCGACACCGTCTCCGTCCTCGCCCGATGACCCGACTCCACCCCCGCGACCAGCAGGAGATACGCCTGATGCACGACGCCGGTTACCCCTTCGACACCGCCAACCGCGCCTACCAGCGTTTCCTCTCCCTCGCCAGCGACCATTTCGAAGTCCTCAGCTGGGACAACGCCACCACCGGCCGTCCCACCCTCATCACGCTGACCGACATCGGCAGCCGCGACACCTTCAGTCTGGCCCTGCTCGACAGCGTCGAGGACCGCGCCCCGCACGCGCTGCTCGCCGTCACCACCACCGGCGCGCTGTCCCTGCACGGCCCGGTCGAGGGCCGCGCCGCCGCCGCCGACTATGCCCCCCACCTGGCCATGCGCAACCCCGACATCGCCGCCACCACGCCCGTGGCCCTGCACGACCCCACGCAGGCGCGCATCAGCGACGACGAGTGGACAGCCGTTCCGCCAGACATCGTCCAGGTCGCACGAACCACCACCGTCGACGCCCCACGCGTGGCGTTGGCCCTGCTGGACCGCGACCGTGCCCGCCTCGCCGTCGTCGGGCCCTTCGCCACCCTCGACACCGCCGACGCCTGGCAGCCCGAAGCCGCCGGGCAGCCGCCGGCCGACCGGCTCCTGCTGCCCATGCACGCCCCGAACAACACGTACTGACCGGACGTGCCCACCCGACTATTACCCATCCCCGCCGCGGCTGCGAGGCCATCCGAGCAGTCACCGCCAGCGGTACCAACAATGCCAACGAAAGGGGCGTCGCCGACGGCGGCGCCCTTCAGCTATCCAGGAGGCAGACATCATGGAACCTGTGCCCGACCCCGCCGATGACGCCGGCCGGCAGGAGGAACTCAGCGTCGGCGATCCGGTGCTCGGGAAGTCACGGCTGCTGTCGCGGCAGTGCGACACCTGCATTTTCGCCCCCGGCAATCGCATGCACCTCGGGCCGGGGCAGCTGCGTGCCCTCGTCGCTGAGGTCTGTGAGCAAGGCTCCTACATCATTTGTCATGACACGTTGCCGCATTACCTGTACCCGCAGGCGAAGCCGGCGATCTGTCGCGGTTTCGCCGACCGTTACCGCACTCAGGCTCTGGAGCTCATCGAGCGGCTCTGGGGCTTCGTGGAGGTCGACCCACCGCAACCGTCCGAGCGTCACGACAGCGTGGAAGGATCTGACCAGTGACCGGCATCGACGATTTCATGCGCCGTCAGGGCGAGATGATCGACCGGGTCGGCTGGTCGGTAACCCTGGTGCACCCGAGCGGCGACGATGGCACCGGCAGCCCGTACGGCTACACGGTCGGGCTCACCGCCCACGGCTATCCCGAGCTGCTGATCGCCGGCCTTGACCCCGCCATCTCGCAGCAACTGCTCAACGACCTCGCCGCTCGCGTCTACGATCGCGCCGAACGCTTCAGCCACGGTCAGCGGATCGGCGACCTGATCGCCGGCTACGACGCCGCCATCATTGAGGGCGAACCCACCGAACAGCTGTGCCCGGGGGCCGCGATCGTCCGATACGGGCAGGAGCAGGTCCGTGTGCAGCAGATCGTCTGGCCCGACCCGGACGGGCGCTTCCCCTGGGATGACGGCTACGCCTACCCGTCCGAGGTGCAGCCGGTCATCGACCGTCCCTGAAGGTCGTACGCGCCGCCGGGCCAGGGCCTGCGGCTGAAGCGGCCGGTCAGACGGACATCGCCTTCCCGTCGGGAGCCGTGAGGCATCACGCGCGTTGCGCCGGCGATGACGGTGGGCTGGACAGGACACCCCGTCCAGCCCACCGCCTGGAACTGCAGTAGCTGCAGCCCGACCCGGCCTGCTAACGCCTTCACCAACACGCGCGTGATTCCCCGGAATCCCGTACCCCGCGACCGCACCGCGGCTGTTGTCACACCCCGCCGCTACCTTTTGTGCGCGGTCTCTAACACGCCGTCGACCTGGGGAGGTTGGAGTGGCTCGACGCAAGCGGCGGCGGGGCAAGCGCAGCGACGCGGTGACGCTCGCCGCGATCGGCGGGGGCCTGCTCGCCGTGTCGGCCGTGGTTCAGGTCGTGCGCGAGCACCCGGTTATCGCCTCCCTGGTCGCGCTCGCCGCGCTCGTCGGCGTGAGCGCCTGGCTGTACTTGCGGTGGGCAGGCGCGCGGCAGTTGGCCGAGCACGAGCGCAACGTGGCGGTCACGGACCACATGTCGGGGCCGGAGTTCGAGCAGTTCGTCGCTCGGCTGATGCGTGCCAGCGGATACCGCAACGTCACCGTCTCCGGAGGCTCCGGCGACATGGGCGCCGACGTGATCGGGCAGTCGCCGTGCGGTCGCCGGGTGGTGGTGCAGTGCAAGCGGTACAAGGGCAACCTGGGCAGCCCCCACGTGCAGCGGTTCGCGGGGACGGCCCGCGACATCCACCGCGCTGACGTCGCGCTGCTGGTGACCACTGGCCGCCCGACCGCTCAGGCGCGGGAGGTGGCGCTGCGCTGCCGCATCATGCTCGTGGACCGGCCAGCGCTGGCCCAGTGGGTCAGCACACAGGTGCTCCACCTGGAGCACTGAGGCAACGCTGCACGGCAGCGCTGGGCTCGTGGCTCAGCGAGCGCGCGCTGCGCGCGGCGACGAGGGCCTCCAGAATGGCCTGGTCGACCGTTCGCTACACACCGGCGCATGGGAGAGCAAGAGACGAGACCCTTTTGTCGTTGTGGGCCGGCTGCCCATGTGCGAGGTTGGCCAACCGGCGGACCCGGCATAGGCCGGCGGGTGTCAATGCCGATGCTTGCCGGCGGGGTGGCCGTTACGGTGTCCGGCCCGGGTGGTTGCTCGCTGTTCCCAATGGCGGCGCACGGTGCGTTCTGACCTGCCGATCCGCGCGGCGACCTCGGCTGGCTGCAGTGCGGGATCCCGGCGCCGCCAGTAGGCGACGGCGGAGGCGGTGTCGGCGGTAACGGCAACGCCATCCGGTGGATCCTCCCCGTCGTAGCCACTGGCACCCGCCGCCGGCCCTGCGTCCGTCGTGAGTGCCGGCGCGGGGGGCCGGCCAGCGTCTGTGGCCGCGAGCACCTGCAGCATGACTTCGGACGGCATGGGATCTGTCGCCTTGGCGGCGGGGCCGGCGGTTTCGTTGAGCGCGTCGGCCGGTAGGCCGCTCACTTCGCTGTTGTCGGCGCCGGCGTCCGTGACAGGCGACCGCTGCTCGGTACCGAGCCGGGGCGGTGGTGCCAGGTCATCGTCGCCGTCGCCGTCCACGCCGCTGTCGGGGGCCGGTGGGGCGGGTGGGGTGGCGGCATGTGGCATCAAGATCGAAGAGTGAGTGGATGTCGTCGGCGCCGCAGCATGCGCGGCGGCCGCGGGCGGGTGTTGGTCGGCCCGGGATGCGGCTGAGGTGACCTCGTCGGAGGATTCACGCGGTGATGGGACGTGCCGGACGGCTGCTGACAGGGAGTCGTGGGCTGCTGGCGCCGGTGCCGTAGCCCGTGCGGTGGCGGTGGTGTGTGCGGATGTGGCGCGGATGCGGGCGGAAATTTCGACGAGGCTGACGCTGGCGACGATGACGAGGCCGTCGACGGAGATGGGTAGGAGGTAGGCGGCTCCGTAGCTGGTTTCGCCGTAGCGGGCGGCGACACCGACGAGGTGCCAGTAGGAGACCCAGGCGGCGATGACGGCGATGACGGTGGCCGCGGTGACGCGGATCGCGCCGAGGTACCAGCGGTGGTGGGGGACGCGGGAGATCAGCTCGACGGTGAGCAGCAGCGCCAGAGGCGGCCAGGCGGCGATGATCTGGCTGATGGGGTTCGGTCGGGCGTGTAGGACGTTCGCGGCCACCGACGCGGCGACGCCGAGGGCGAGGGTGGCCCGCACTGCCCACCGCAGCCTGCGCAACTGCTTCTCGCCCGTGCGGGTGTCACCGCCAATCGTTTCAGCAGAAATGGCGGAACCGGCGGCGGGGTGTGCTGCTGCGGTCACGCCGGCCCCTGTGGGGGACGCGGGCCACTTCGGGCGCGTACCTCGGCGATGAGCCGATCGGCGAGGGCGAGCGTGTCGTCGCTGGGTTCGGCGTCGATCTCGGCGAGGCGTCGGGTCAGGGTGCGGCGCAGCGCGCGGATGGCGTCGAGGTTGCCGATGGTGGCGTGGGCGCGCATCGCCTGCCGGTACAGATCCTCGCTGTAGGGGTGGTGGGGTAGGGCGGTGTCGCAGACGGCGGCCTGCTGGTCGGGTTGATCGGCGAGGTCCTCAAGGAGGGCGGTGACGGCGTCGAGGGCTTCGCGTTGCACGGCGTGACGGTGGGGTTCCAGCCATTCGTAGTCGCAGCCCTCGGCGAGGGGGCGGTAGGTGTCGATAGCGCGGCGTAAGGCCTGCACCCGTTCGGCTCGGCTGTCGGTGGCGCGGATCGCGGCGCGCAGCCGCCACAGGTCGATGTCGAAGCGGTCGGGGTTGAGGTGGTAGCGGTGGTGGGGGCGGGTGAGGTAGGTGCCGGGGCCGGCGTGGCGGCGCAGCACGGCGCGCAGGTCGGAGACGTAGGTGTGCAGCCGGTGTGTGGCTTTGCTCGCTGGAGCGTCCGGCAGCAGATCGTCGAGGATCGACTCGGCGGCGGCGTCCCCGTCGCACACGGCCAGATACACCAGCAGCTCCAACGATTTCGCGCGCAGCGTGCGTTCGCCGGTGGCGCCGACGATGGCCGGCGGGCCGAGCACGGTCACCTCGATCCGGTCGCGGCGTGCCGCCGCCGGTGGCTGGCCGTCGTCGGCGGTGGACGCCTCGGCTGGACTTTCACCGGTGTTGGGCGTATGCCGGTCGTCGGAGAGGGCGTCGAAGTCGGCGCCGGGGGTTGCGGCGGTGGGGCTGGTGTGGGCGGCTGGGGTCCCGTCCGGTTCGGATGCGGGTTGACGGTCGGCGGTCGCGTCGGCGGCGTGCGGGCTGCCGGCGTCGGTTGCCGTGCCAGTGGCGGGGCTGGGGGGCGTGTGGTCGGTGCTGTGGCCGGCTGTGGGAGCCGGCGTGGGTGGTTGTGGGGCGGGCGGGGTTGTGACGGTTGTCGGGGACTGCGGGTGGGGTGGGGCTTCGGTGGGGGCGGGTGCCGGCAGGTGGCCGGTGTGGGCTTCCGCGAGGGTCGCGAGCAGGTCGATGGTCTCGGCGGGGTCGAGCACGGCGAGACGGCCGACGTCGGCGGGATGGGGGGTGTGGCGGGGGTCGCCGTCGGCGCGGGTGACGGTGCCGTCGGCGGCGACGATGGCGGTGTCACCGTCGGGCCACGCGCCGAGCAGCACGCCGTGGATGTCCAGGCGTTGCCCTTGGGCGAGCAGGGCGGCGACGCGCGCTCGTTCGTGGCGTTCGGTGGCGTCGGCCAGCAGCATGATCGGTGCGAGGGGCTCCTCGTAGGGGTCGGCGGCGCGCAGTTCGGCGACGGTGTCGACCTCGTGCTGGTAGACCAGCCGGGTGCGGTGCATGGTCTGCTGCTCGAGGACTTCCAGCGCGTCGTTGAGGTCGGCGGTGACGGTCAGCCTCGGGGTGCGGGGCAGGTTCACGGCGGCGGCGCCCAGCAGGGTCGCGGCGGTGGCCGCGGGTATGACCACGTGGGTGCGGGCGTCCGGATGGTCCGCGCCGCCGGCAGCGAGGGCGGCGGTGAGAAAGCCGCGGGCGGCAGCGTCCGCGCCGGGCCCGGCCAGGCCTAAACCCGCAGGAGGCCACACCGCCGACAGGGGATGGGCGAGAGCTGGCGCCACCGGCTGGCCAAGATCACCGGCGCGCCCCAGGGCAGTGTCGGCCTGGACAGGGCCGTGCCGAGGCGACTGGTCACCATCGTTGTCCTGGCCGTCGTGTGCGTTTTCGGGGCGGTGCCCCAGTTGGCCGGTTTCGGTTGCGGTGTAGCGCAGGCCACGTCGGATCTGCCGGACGACGCGGGGCATGGGCGCCAGGTCGGGGTCTGTCCCATGTCGTTGACCGGATGTTTTGCGAGGGCGGTAGCGGCGCTGGCGGTGCGCCCAGACCAGGGCCACCGCGGCGGCGATCGCCAGCGCGAGGCCACCATCGACCCAGCTGCCGGTCGGCAGAGACACCCCGTGGCCGGGCCGCTGCGGGCGGCTGCTGCGGTCAGCGGACGGGCTGGTGGCGCTGGTCCCGCCGCTCGGGTCCGGGGCGGTGCTGGTGGGCGTTGGGCCATGGGTGGCCGCGCTGGGGGCGGGGGTCTGCGGGGCGGTGCTCGCTGGCGCGCCGTTCGTCGGTGGGATGTTGAGCGTGGGCGCGGGCACCGGCGTCTCCGGCGGGGGAGCGGCAGGCTTGGGGGCGTTGGGTCGGGGTTTCTGCCCGGCGGGTGGGGTGGCGTCGGCGGGGAGGTCTAGTTTCCAGCCGGGGTAGATGACGTTCGGGTTGCGCAGGGTGCCGCCGACGTCAGGGAAGTTGGTGCCGCGGTTGAGGGCGAAGATCTCCGGCCAGCGGTTCGGGTCGCCGAGCCACTGTTCGGCGATCTTCGACAGGGTGTCGCCGCGCTTGACGGTGTGCGTGTACTCGCGGCCGTCAGCGACCAGCGTCACCGTGCCCTCAGCCTGGATGTGGACCGGTGCCGTGGACGCCAGCTCTGCGCGGGTGACGGGGGTGAGAGGTTCGTGCTGGGCGACGGCGGCGGTGACCGCGGCGACGCCGGGGGTGTGCGCCTGCGCGGCCGGGGGTGGTGTGGCGGCTTGCGCGGCGGTGGCCAGGACCCCGCCGGTGATCATGGCGACGAGCAGCGCGGCGACGCCCCGGGCGGGGGTGAGGGCGCGGGGCTGGGGCAGCCGCAGGCCGGTGAGGGCGGCGGCGAGTTCGGCGAGCACCGACCAGGCGAACGATGCCCAGGCGGCCCAGAGCAGGGCGGTGAGGATCGTGCCGATCATCTCGTCGGTCAGCGGGCTGGTCAGGGTGGTGGCGAGGGTGTGCCAGGTGGGCAGCCGGTCGGGCAGCGGCGGGTCGAGGTAGCGCAGGAGTGCGTAGGGCGGGCCGGCGAGCAGCAGCGCCAGGGCCGTGACGCCGGCGGTACGGCGGGCGGCGGTGGACAGCGTTGCGATCACGGTGGCGACTCCCGGGCTTGGTCGAGACGGCTGGGTCAGGTGGCGGTGGTGACGCCGGTGGCGGGCGTGGCGGTGGCGGTGGCCGACACCGGGATGGCGGTGATGCCGACGAGGTGCAGCAGCCGTGTGCGATGTTGGGTGGTGACCGTGACGGTGACCTGTTCGGTGGTGGCGGACACCCTGCCGGGCAGGCCGGCCTGGTCGAGGAAGACGCGTGCGGCGGTGGCCGCGGCGGCCGGGTCGAGTCGCACGGCGCCGGTCGCCCGGTAGGTGGCGAGGTCGATCTCGCGGGCTCCGGCGCGGGCGGCGGCCTGGGCGGTGTCGTAGGCGGACACCTTGGCGGCCATGGCCATGCCCTGGTCGAAGACGAGGCCGGCGAGGATGAGCACGATGAGGGTGCCCACCACGGTCCATGGGGTGATCTGCCCACGATCGTCGCGGCGCAGCGGTCGCGCCCAGGCTGCCCGCCGGCCGGTCATGGCTGCGTCCGAAGTGTCATGAGTCACGTCCTGGCGAGGTCGTCTTGAGCTGCCGAAAGACCTGGTCATCGCCGTCAGGCATCGATTGGGCTTATGGCGGGCGGTCAGGATTCCTGACTTGCTGTCGGTCATGTCGGCGTTGGCGAGTGATTCCTGAAGCGGAGCGGTATGTCGCTGGCCATGGTGCGGCCGATCGACGCCCCCGCATCGGCTGCTCGCGGCCAGCGGGTAGGCGAGGCCAGGGCCGCCGAGACAACTCGCGAGGATCTCGTCAGCCGCGACGCCGATGAAGTGCCCGCCACGCCGACCGCTTGCTCCCCGAGCGGGCATGATGACGAGGTGGATCCAGTCGAGTCGTCGATGATTCCCCTCGCCGACGCAGTGCGGCGGTACAGGGCCGAGGAAGGCGCCCCATCCAACACCTATGAGTGGTACCGCAAGCAGGCACAGGGGTACGGCACCGTGTCCATTGGCGCCAGCCAGGTACCCGCCCGCAAGGCAGGCGGCCGATGGATGGTTCAGGCGCGCAATCTCGATGCCGCGCTTGAACAGCACCGCGCCAGGCGGCGCCTGGTCCATCGGGCAACCGAGGACTACAAAGCGCGACGGCTGCACGAGGGCAACGACGCGTTCGTGGAGACAACGTGGGGCGGCTACACGCTCCGCGGCGCCTTCCACTACGTCCAGAACTGGTCGGCAATTGCGCTGAAGGACGACAACGGGACGTGGTGGTGCAACGCCTGCTGGCGACCGGCCAGCAGGGAACACGGTCGCGAAGAATGCCACCGGTGTTCCGACTGGAGCCCATGCGGCAGAGACTGCACACTCAGCCGGGTCTACTGCGAGGCATGCGGCACCTCCATTGATGTATGACCTTCTCGGTCTGCACGTGTCGATGACGGCATACAGAGGCGCACGAGTTAGGAAACCGAAGTCACCCGCTGCGCTCATCGCGCACCACCTGTGCTCTGGTTCGCCGCAGAAGGCGCTTCGGTAAGCCCGAACCCGAGAGCGCTGCTCCGGTACGCGTCAAGGGGCTGTCGGGAGGTGGCGCGGATCGTCACCGCGCCGGGCAGGCCCAGACCGGAGAGATCTTCGAGGCGCACGCGGCATGCCACCGTCGCGCTGACCTGCCCGCCGGGACCGAAAGCGCCGGGGTCGACGGTGACGGTGGACGGCTGGCAGGTGACGCCGCGTCCGGCGAGGCTGACCGAGGCGGCGTCGCCGCCGGCCTGCCGGGCCTCGGCGGGCGTGCGGGCCAGGGATGCCTGCCGGGCCGCCGCCGCGGCGGCGGAGTGCACGTCGATCGCGGCCGAGGCGAGGCGCAGGCATGCCACGATGGCGAGGACGGCCAGGACCATCAGCGGGATGTAGCCGAGGGCCATCTCAACGCTTACCGACCCTCGATCGGCGGGCGGGCCGGCGCGCCGTCGAGGGTGTGAACGGGCAGGGCCGCGAGGCGTGCGTGCAGTCACCGTGCTGCTCCTTCCGGGCACTCGCTGGTGGGTTAGTCGGTGCCGGGTCGGAACCGTTCGACGGGGGCGCTGACCCGGGTGCTGACCGGCAGTCGCAGCCACGGCACCACGGCGGGGGCCCGGCCGGTGACGGCGACGGTGGCGGTGTCGGCGGTGCGGTCGACGGCGACGCGTGGGTCGGTGACGACGCCGGCGGCGACCTGGTCGAGCACGGCGCTGGCGTCGGCGTGTCCGGCAGCCGCGGTGCCGTCGACGACGCGGGTGGTCTGCAGGGCGTGGTTGGCGGCGTGTTGGACGCCGAGCTGGGCGAGTGCCCACAGCGCGAGTTGTACGCCGATGAGCACGAGCAGGAACAGCAGCGGCGCGTACAGGACGACCTCGGTGGTCACCGAGCCGCGGTCACCCATGAGACGGCGTCGCCAGGCGCGGCGCGGTGTCACAGCGCGATCCCGTTGATCTTCTCCAGGATCTTGGACCGGAAGATGCCGTAGACGGCCAGGACGAGGGTGACCAGCAGGGCGATCCACATGACCTTCTCGGTGGTCTCGCTGCCCCGGTCGCCGCTGTCGCGCAGCCGGCGGGCACGCTCGGTGATGGTGAGGTGTCCGAGGGTCAGCAGGGCGAGCAGCTTCAGTCGCACAGGTCTGCCTCCTGTCGTGGTGTCTTCTGCTCAGAACGTGTCGACGGCGGTGACAGCCGGGTAGAGGAGGAACAGCATGTAGGCGGCGGCCAGCAGCATGACCGGCATGGACATGCGTTCGGTGGCGGCGTTGGCTCTGGCTTCGAGGGCGGCGGCTTGGTGGGCGCGCAGGGTGGCGGCGCGGATGGTCAGGGAGTCGCGGATGCGGGCGCCTTCGGTGCCGGCGAGGCTCATCGTCGCGGCCAGCTCGTGCAGTTCGACGACGCCGGTGTCCTCGCCGAGCTGTCCGAGTGCCTGCCAGGGTGCGATGCGCAGCAGCCGGGCGGTGTCCACCGCGCGGCGTAGCCGCTGGGCGGCCCAGCCGTGGGTGTCGGCGCAGGCGTCGTCGAGGGCTTGTTCGAGTCCGGCGCCGCCGGCGAGGGAGATGACGACGAGGTCGAGCACGGCGGACAGGGCGTAGCGCAGTTCGTCGCGGCGCCGTTGCGCTTCGGCGTGCACGGTGGACTCGGCCAGCCACCAGCCTCCGGCGGCGCCTGTCAGGGATGCCCACAGGGGCATACCTTGGGCGAAGGTGACCCCGCCGGTGGCGAGGACGCCAATCGTGGCTGGAGGCAGGACCAGGCCGGCGAGGACAGCTAGGGTCTGGTCGGCTAGGTGGATCGCGACGGGTCGTTCGAGGACGGCCAGGTCGGCGCGCATCCGCTGCCGGGGCAGGCCGAGGGCGTGCAGCGGCGCGGCCAGCAGCCGGGCCCGTGCCGGTGCCGGGACATCCGGCGCCGCCGGCGTACGGCGCAGCGCGTCGAGGGCCTGGGTGAGGCTGGGTTGGGCGGGCAGCAGGCCGGAGGCGGCCAGCACCAGGCCGAGCCCGGCCAGGAGTCCGCAGGCGAGCACCACCCTCATGGCGCCACCCACCCACCGTCGGTGGCGAGCACGCGCGGGGGTTGCGGCACGCGGGAGGCGCGGGCCAGCCACCAGAACCCGCCGGCGAACACCCCGCCCACGACGAGCAGCACGAGTTGCCCGGCCAGGGTCTGGTAGGGGGCGAGGAACCCACGGTTGAGCAGGATCAGCCCGGCGACCATCGCGACGGCGGTGCCGGTGATGACCCGCGCGGCGGTGCGGGTCGCGGCCCGCTTGGTGGCCACCCGCATCCGGATCCCGGCGAGCTCGCGGGCGGTGGCGGCGAGGCTGGTCAAGCATTGCGACAACTGCCCGCCGTGGTAGCCGGCGGCCTGTGTCAGCGCGCGGACGACGAGGTCGGCGGTGGGGTCGGCGAGGTCGGCGGCGAAGATGCGCAGCGCGTCGGGCAGCCGCGCCCCGCCGCGCACCGCGGCGGCCAAAGCCTGGACCTGGGGGCGGATCGGCTGCGGCGTGACTGGGGCGGTGGCGGTGATCGCCTGCTCCAGCCCGGCGGCCGACGAAAGGGTGTCGCGCAGCAGCTCCGCCCAGGTGGCGACCGCTTCGATGCGGGCGACCGCGCGGGTGTGTTCGCGGTCGGGGCCCAGCACGCGGGGGAGCGCCCACACGGCGGCGGCGGTCAGCAGGGCCGCGACGGGCCAGCGGGTCAGCGCCGCCGCCGCGAGCCCGCCCGCTGCGGCGGTGAGTAGCCGGGTACGGTCGGCGGGCGTCCAGGCACGGCGCGGCCGGGCGGTCGGGGCGCCGGGTGGGCGGCGGCGCAGCCCGTCGGCGATGAGTACCAGGCCGGCGGCGCAGCCGAGGCCGAGCAGGATCGGCAGCAGGTCCATGCTCACCACCGGTCCAGCGCGAGAAGATCCATGTTGAGGCCGGCGGCGGTGAGCTCGTCGAGGGTGTCGGCGCGGATCGGGGCGGCCGGGATCGCGCGCCGGTCGGGGCCGGGGCGGTAGATCTCGTTGGAGGGCACCTGGGTGCCGTCGGTCTCCAGCACCTGCCGAATCGAGGAGAGCACACGGGTGCCGTCGGTGGCGACATCGAGGTGCAGGACGAAGTCGACGGCCTGGCCGATGAGCACGTTCGCCGCGTCGAAAGTCAGCTTCTCCGGCGCCTGCATCACATACATGGCCAGCCGGGTCAGGGCCTGCTTCGACGAGGAGGCGTGCAGGGTGCACATCGACCCGTCGTTGCCCTGTGACATGGCCAGGAGCATGGGCACGGCCTCGGCGCCGCGGGACTCGCCGACGATGACTCGGTCCGGGCGCATCCGCAGCCCCCACTTGACCATGGTCGCCATGTCGATGCCGCCGACGCCTTCGAGGTTCGGTTCGCGCTGCTGCAGCGCGGTGGTGTTCGGGTGCGCGTCGATGTCCTCGTCGAGGCCGAGTTCGAAGGCGTCTTCGACCGTGACGATCCGCTCGTGCGGGCCGATCGCGCCGGCGGCGGCGCGCAGCAGGGTGGTCTTGCCGGCGCCGGTGCCGCCGCAGATGACCAGGTTCTTGCGGGCCCGCACCATCGCTGAGATCACGGCGCGTAACCCGGGAGTGAGTTCCCCGCGGTGCACGAGGTCGTCGAGGGTGACCCGGTGCAGCACGTTGCGGCGGATCGACACCGAGGGGCGTTTCGACACGGCCATCACCGCGAACAGCCGCTGCCCGCCGGGCAGGCGCAGCGACAGGCCGGGGGAGCCGCGGTCGAACCGCCGCTCCTCCTGGCCGCTGCGCGCTGCCGCGACCCGCACCAGGTCGACCAGGTCCTCGTCTGAGGCGGCGACTGGCGGCACCCGCCGGGTCTGCCCGTCGGTGGTGCGGATCCACACGTTGTCGCAGCCGTTGGCGAAGATGTCCTCCACCAGCGGGTCGTCGATCAGCTGTTGCAGCCCACCCAGGCCGGTGAAGCTGTCGCGCAGCGCCCGCGCCAGCGCGGCCTCGGCCTGGGGAGTCAACGGAATCCGGCCCGCCGCGATGGCCTCACGGGCATAGCCCAGCAGCTCCTCGGCGATGTAGCCGGCGATCACCGCGTGCCGCTGCGCGTCGGGTAGCTGCGCGCCTCGTCCGGCGAGCCGGTCACTGACCCGGGCGCGTAGCCGCGCCACCAGCTCCGGCGCCACCACGGCGTTCTCGCCGGGTGCGGGTGCGGGTGCGGGGGCGGTCACCGGACGACCTCCAGCACCGCGCGGGGCGCGGGCCGCGCCTGCGCGGCGATGGTGGCGGCCAGCGCGCGCAGCGCCTGCGCCAGCCGCGTGCGGGGCCACGCCGGCCCGGTCATCCGCCCGCACAGCCCGGCCGCGCCCCACCGGTCGCTCGGCAGGTGTACCCACACCGGCACATCGAACCGTCCGCTGATCTCCTTGGGCGTGTAGCGGGTCTTGCCGGCGACGGCCAGACCCACGCCCCGTGTCTGCATTCCGGCGCGTAGGCCCGCCAGTCGGGTGTCGACGTGGTCGAGGTGTTCGGTGTCGCCGGATGTGACCAGCACCAGTGCGTCCACGCGGCGCAGCAGACCGTGCGCCGGGCTGCCCGGGTAGAGACGACCAGCGTCGACGACGACGACCGGCGCCAACCCCGCCACCGTTCCTGGTTGGCCGGCGAGCACCGACACCGCCCCCGCGGCGGTCTCGGCGGCGCCCGGCCCCACCACGGCGTGCACACCCAGCGGCAGGGACTGGACGAATTGTGCTGGCCCGCCCGCCGGAAGGCCGTGGCGGGCCGCCGCCGCCAACGCGGCCAGGCCCGGCTCCTGACGCAGCCCGAACCGGGCGGCGATCACCCCGCCGCAGGGGTCGGCCTCCACCAGCAGCCCTGGTCGGCTCGGCCACAACGCGGCCAACCCCAGCGCCGCCGTCGTTACTCCCGGAGCGCCAGACACCGACGCGACCGCCACCAACATCACGCGCACCTTCCCGTCTCTCACTGGCCTGGCCCCAGTTGCACCAGCGCCACGTCCCCTGACGTCGAGGCCACCGCCTCCGCCTCCCCGGCGGCTAGCAGCAGCGTCACCACCTGCCCGCCTGCCTGATCGGCGCCCGCTCTCGCCGACACCACCGTGGCGACCGCACGCCGCGCTTCCGCTGCCGTCTGGCCGGCCGGCGGGGTTGCGCCCGACTGGTCGGCGCCGGCAGCTGGCGCCACGAGCACCACGACCCGCGCCCCCTTCGTCAGGCCGGCGGGGGCGCGGCCTACCTTGACCGGCACCGCGATCACCGCCTGCCCAGCCGCCGGCCACGCCGGCGGCCCCACCTGCGACGACACCACCAAGCTGCCCACCGCGAGAGGCACCGCCGCCGTGCGTCCCACGACCTCGTCGCGGCGGTCCGCGCCGACTAGCGCTAGGCCCGACGGGTTCGCCACCCGCACCACCCGCACGTCCGCGTCGCGGATCACCGCACCGGCTGGCACCGGCCGCGCCACCGCTAGGAACCGCTCCTCGGCGTGCCGGCGCAGGTCGACCTGCCAGAACGTCATCACCGTGGCCAGCACCAGCAGCACTCCGGCGGCCACCCGTCGTCCGCTGCGCCGCCCAGCCCGCCGAGACGTCCCCGCCACCGGCGGCAGCGCCTCGCCGACCCCGTTCGTCGCCCGCGGGCGGTCCGTCACGCTCATCGGGTGCCCCCGACAATCGCCTGCGACTCTGCTACCCGCACTGCCACCGTCGATGTCGTCGTCAGCGGGGCGAGAGCCCCTCCGCCACCCGGGCCGGACCAGGTCACCGACCACGTCACCGTTGCCCGCAACGTGAACGCCGTGTCCGGGGCGGTAGCCGACGACCGTGTGTAGGTGTGCCCGCACGGTGAGGCGGTCCGCGGGTCTGTGCCGGGCGTCCACGGTTTGCCGGGCCCGACGCAGGTCAGGTCCGGGCTGCCGTCACCGAAGGACCAGCGCACCTTCGTCGGTGTCGCCGTCGCGGTCACCGCCACCCCGGGCACCGATGCTGCCGCCGACCGGGTGCCCCACGTCACCGGATCCACCCACAGCCACACCGGCACCCGCACCAGCACAAATGGCACTGGGGCGGGGTTCGTGCGAATCTGCGGTGCCGGCAGGCGCAGCCGCGACCGCGCCGTCTGCGCCAGCGCCACCGGATCCATCCCTGGGGCTCGGTCGAGCCACACCGGCGTGCCCTGCGAGCCGAGCCCGTTGCCCACGCAGGTCCACGCGTACCAGCCGCCTTCCGGTCCCTTGCCTGCCGGCGGCGGCCTGTCGACGTCGACCGGCTCCCAGTGGCAGCTGTTGTCACCGCCGCCGCTGGAACTGTCATCGGAGCCGCTGCCGCCCTGACTGCCGCCGGTAGAGGCTCCGGAACTGCCGGGCACGCCTGCGGAGATGTCACACTCGGCCGCGTTCGGGGTCTGCCCGCAGTCGACGTTGCCGACCCCGTCGTCGGCTCGGGCGGGGGACCCCATCACGACGGCGGTGGTGGCGGTGAGAAGCGCCGGGAGTCCGAGTCGGAGGGAGCGCCTCAGCATGTGCCCACCGCCTGTACGCCGAAGCTGGACACCTTCCAGCTCTCGCCGTCGCGGACCACCGTCGCCCGCACGGCACGGTTGCCGCCCGGGATGTTGTCGGCCAGCGCGCCTGTCGCCGCCTTGTAGGTGAGGAACCGCGTGGTGTTCAGGCAGTCCTGCACGGAGACCGTCAGGGGCTCCGTCGATGGCGAGGCCGCCACGACATGCGGGTCTGACTCGTAGCCGCCCTTGATGACTTCCCCGTCCTTGCGCAGCTTCGCCAGGCCGGTTGTCAAGGTCGACAGGGCTTGGCCAGTGGCATGGCGCGCCAGCTCGGGCTCGTTCGGGTTTGCGGTAAGGCCGGCTTTGGCGTATGCCTGCCACATTCCCCGGTAGGCGGCCAACGCCGCCTCGTCGACGCTGCCGCGTGGACCCTGACCAGGCATGGGCGCCGAGGCGGACGTGGCCGACGGCGAGCCGCCCGCAGGCTTCCCCCCGTCGCAGGCGCCGACAGCCGCCGCGAGGCACAGACCGATGGGCAGCCCGGCCAGCCGTACCCACCGGCGGCCCGGCCGGACCGCGAAGCTGCCCTGTCTGATCGATGTTGTCATTGCGTGTCTCCTGGTGGCGGCGAGACGACCGGTCTCGCGGTCCTCGATGTCGCGTGTGCCTGACGAACTGACCCACCTCGGCGTGCGGCCTCTGCCGTTGCCGCGCTGCGCCCCAACCGGCCAGCACTGGTGATCCCGGTGGGACTACGGGCCACCGCACCCTTCGGGAAACTGCGGTTACGGACTCCCCGAACCACAGTTGGAAGGCGATACGGCGAGCTAAGCACACTCCAACCCAGAGCGTCAACCGCAGTTTGAGTCGCAACCAACTATGGTTGAATCATGTGTCCCACAACCCGCACCACCCAGCCGGGCTGCCTTCCTCAGCCCTGGAGGTCGCAAGCGCTCATCGGTGGGCGCGTCGCCGATCGCCCGACACAGGATCCGCGCCACGCCGACCAGGAGGACCTCGACATCCGTTGGCAATCCCGTGTGGACCGTGGCCACGGCCAGAGCAACCACCAGGGTTCGTGTTTGCCGGCATCATCTGGGTCTTGGTCCCACGTCATTGAGGCCGTGACGCAGAGCGTGTGGAGCTGGTGCCCGCAGGGGTTCAGCGGACTGGGGAGGCGATCGACGCATGTACGCCTGCGCAAGCCAGCCAGACGGCTTGGGGCAGATTGCGGCTCGCCATGATCGGGCCCGTCTTGTGGTACGGCACGCTATGCGGTGCGCTGGCCGGCGCGGCGCTACCCCACGCCTGCGCCCAGATCGTGGCGAGCCTGCGACCACGCGTGGACGCCGAGCACGTCGCCCCGGTGCCGCGCGCACGCCTGCCCCCGCCCGGCGGATGGTCGCCCCAGCACACGCGGGACGCGATCCTGAGCGGTCTCGGACTGGCCGCCGCGTCCGCGGGCGTGGCCTGGCTGTTGAACGAGGGTCCCGACGGCCTGCTGCTGGTCGCGGTGTGGCTTGTCGTGCTGTACGCCGGCCTGCTGCTCGCCGTCGTCGACGTCGTGACGCGAAGACTTCCCACGCCCATCGTCGCTGCCGCGGCGCTCGCCGTGGGTGGGCTTCTCGCCGGTCACGCCTTCATCACCGGCCAGACACGCACTCTGGTCACCGCTGCGCTGGCGGCCGGAGCGCTCGGCGGCGGCTACCTGTTCCTGGCCATCGGTGGTGGCAGCGGGATGGGGATGGGCGACGTGCGGCTGGCGGCCCTGCTCGGCGCGTCACTGGGCACTCTCGGCTGGCCGGCGGTGCTGTGGGGCGGCCTGCTGCCTTACGCGCTCGCCGCTCCCGAAGCGCTGACCCGCCTCGCGCTGCGCCGCCAGCCCGACCTCGCCTTCGGCCCGTACCTGCTCGCCGGAGCCTTCCTATCGGTTGCGCTCGTCGGCCCCTGATTCCCTCGGCAAACGGGCGCAGGGCAGGGGCGGCTTGCAATCTCGCGGCCCCGGCCCCAGCACCCCTTATACCCCGGTCGGTATCGGAGCACTGGCCCTGGTTCCACCGGCGTATCGATGGTGTTGGTGCAACGATGGAAGACGTGGGAACTACGAAAACTGCTACGCCTGCTATCTCGCCGCTTGCTGGCGAGCCGATTAAGCGTGCCGATGCCGAACGGCTCGCGGGGGTGCTGAAGGCGTTCGCCGATCCGGCCCGGCTGCGACTGCTCAGTCTGATCCAGTCCGCTCCGGAGGGCGAGGCGTCCGTGAGTGACCTCACCGCGCCGCTGGGTCTGTCCCAGCCGACCGTGAGTCATCACCTTCGGATCCTCACCGAGGCCGGCCTGCTCGAGCGCGAGAAGCGGGGCGTCTGGGCGTACTACCGGCTCGTGCCGTCCGCGATCGCGGCGATTGCCGACCTGTTGACGCCGCCCCGCAAGCGGGCGACGAAGAAGGCCCGCTGAGCGGCACTGCCGAAGCCCGGCGCCGGCCGGGTTCCCATCCGTAGATCGGCAGACCCACCCCAGGGGGCCCGGCGGCGTTTGGCCTACTCGGCTGGGCTGGCTTGCCGGCGGCGCAGGGTACGGATCCATCCTTGGGCGGTGTGCTTGGGCACGTTGTAGTGGTCGGCGACGGCCGCCACGCTGCCGGCCTGCTGGTACACCGACTCGAGGTCACTCGGTGACCGCCGGTACACGCGGCCCTCGGTCTTGGCCGCCTCACCCTTCGCGGTCTGCTTGGTGGCTTTCCGACCCGCGGTCCTGGCCTTCGCACCTGCCGCGGTCTTCCGCCCGCCCGCCCGGGTCGTGCCGGCGGCCGGTGCCTTCGCCCGCGACGCCTGCTTCGGAACAGCAACCTCGGTCGCAACGCTCTGCATCGGGTCTGTCGTCGGCTCATCAGGGGTGGACGTGGTTGCGGCAACAGGCTGGGCGGCCTCGGTGTCGGCGGCGGGCTCCTCGCCGTCAACGGATGTGTCGTCTGTTGTGGGTGCGTCGTCGGCTGGGGTGGCAGGCGACGCGGTTATTGCCTGCTGCCCGCTGACGGCAGGCGTGACCGCCTTCAGCAGCAGGTCCAGGTCGACGGCGGGAATCTGGCCCGCGGTCAGCCCGTCTCCCTCACCGGCGCGGACCACCAGCTCGGTGATGCGCGCGGTCGGGCCGGTCAGCTCGACCGTCAGGGTTGTGGTCGCTCGGCTGGGATCGTTTGCGGCGATGGTGATGGTGTAGGAACTCACGACTTTGCCTCCGATGTAGGGCAAGGGCCTTGTCGCCTCTCGCGAACCATCCAAAAGGGCGACAGGGACTTGGCCTTCCCCGCGTAGTATTCGGGGATCAAAGGGTAGAAGCTATCGCATGCCCTCCCAGCTGCCATCTAGCGCATCGGCCACGCCCCGGGCTGGGCCCGAGTTGCGTCCTCCGGTGACCATGCCCAGGGGCCCCTGAAAGTCCACACTGCGCCGGGGTCCTTATTCCGGCTCCGGGAGCAAGCCTTGCTGTCGCAGTTGGGCGAAGTGCGCCTCGGGTGGTGGTTCGGGGTCGTGGTCGGAGGGCCGTGGTGGTTCGGGTCCGTCGGGTCCGAAGCGCAGTAGCGTCTCGACCCGGATGACCCGGAATCGGCGGTCGAGGACCGACACCTCGTGTGCCTGGGTCGCGTCGACCTCGTCGGCGGCCCGGGCGTACGCGGCTATCTCCGCGTCGGTGGGTTGCCCGATGCGGGGAACCATGTACCGGAACTTGAACGTGATCGCCTCCCTCGCTTGTCGGGGAGAGGCGAGGTTGCGGCTCGCCGGCCGCCACCGACCGCCGATGCACTCCGCCACCGCGTATCCGGCGGGCAGGACCACCCCATGGGGATGGGTGCGCAGGGCCCTGCGGCTGTCGGCGTGCACGTCGGCGGGAACCCCCGCCGCGGGATAGCGCGCGGACAGCAGATCCACCGTCACCATCGCCTGCACCGGCCCGACAGGCGCCCCAGGATCCACCAGTAGGCCCTCCCGATCCGAGTAGAGGCGGACGGAGTCGGCCGCGCCGCTGTCGGGGTCGCTCGGGCGTGGAGGTTCCGGCCCGTCCGGGCCGAACCGGGTGAACGTGTCCGCCCGCATGACCCGCCAGCGGCGCCCAGCGACATTGACCTCGTCGACCTTTTCCCAGTCCAACACCCGTCCCACCTCGACTAGGTCCTGCGCCAGCGCCGGATCGGTGGTCTCGGCGAGGTGCTCCCGGAACCGGTGGGCGAGCGTGTCCCGCGCCGCCTGCGGCGTGTCATCCCACAACGCACGAACACACCAGCGGCCATCACCGAGATCCTCCGCGTGGCCGAACAGCGGCCCGCCCATCCGCACACTCGGGTAGGCGGCGACCCGACGCGCCGCATCATCCTCCGCGACCGCCGCGACCGGATGCTCCGGCCGCGCCACCCGCACCACCACCGGTTCCAACGGCCCATGCTCGTCACTCACGCCGCACAGTCTGTTACCAGCGGTACGGATATGCCACCCCGCCACTGTCCCACTCCGCCCGACGGTCCAAGGCCTGCCCGCACCTCCCGTACGTGAAGCAGGCGAGCGGCCGGGTGGGTGTCGGTGCCGGGCCGGCAGCCGCCCGCAGCGATCGCTTCGACGTCCGGCGTCGGTGCCTCTCCGCGGCGAGCCCGTGCCGGCCATTGAACGCGTTCGCCGAGCCGCCAATGGCATCCGCTGGCGCGCGGACCGGCGCCAGTGCGGCAGACTGAGTCGTGCCGCGCGGGTGCGGCGGCGGTCGGCGAAATGGGGCGCAGCGGATGACGCAGGATGACCTCGGTGCGGCGCTGCTGCGCCAGCACCCGCGAGGTGGGCAGTGGCAGCAGCTCGACGTCACGGTGGCCAATCTGACGTTCGAGCAGACGTCCCGCTTGGCCGAGGTCGCCGCGAGCAACGGCCTGCTGGAGGAAGCTCGTGGCAGGGTCATCGCGGGGTTGGCTGGGGAGGTGGCGGGGCGGCTCGCCTCGCGCTGGGTGCGGTGGATCGACACCTTCGGCCTGCCCATGTTCGATCCCGACGCCGGCCAGGCCGAGCAGTTGGCTTATCCATACCAGCCGGCGGCCACGCTGCAGCGGCAGATGTACCTCGACGCGGTCGTGCCGCTGTTCGACGCCGCGCTGGGCATCCTCGGCGCACCGACCAACCCGGCGGGGAACGACGACTGTGACATCCTCACCTCGGCGTGGCGGCAGGTATGCCTGCCGACTTCATACACCCCTGCCACCGCGTACGGCCCGCACACACAGGCCGCGTTGTCGGTGCTGGGCTTCGCCATCGGGATGCCCGCCGCCGCGCTGAAGCGCATGGTCGCGGCGCGCGCCGCCATCGATGAACAGAGATGGCAGACGGCCCGGGTGGAGGCGGGCACCGCGAGCATCGACAGCGACCGCCCCTACCGAAGCCGATGCCTGTACTGGGAAGCCGTAGCGGTTGCCGAACAGGCCGCCGGGGTGTCACCCACCGACCGGGAACTGGTCGACGCGCTATGGGCAGCTGCCGTCGTCCAGATCCTGCCGGGCATCAGCCGGGCCACCGCCAGGTTGCTCTGTATCCCGTACCGCGCCAGCGGCGCCGCCCTCCCCAGTCACTAGCAGCACGTCAGCATGTGCTGATGGAGGCAACAGCCGAACCGGTGGGCCCAGGACGAGTTCGGCAGCAGCCCGAGCCCAGACGACGTGTCCCGCTCCGCGCAGCGCGATCTAAGCCACGAGACAGACAGGTGGTTGTGGGAGGTGCGGGAACAGGAATTGGCCGTCGAGGCGCGCTTTGGCGTTAGCGGGTTGGATCGCCGCCCGGCCTCAGGCGGCCCGATCCCAGGCCGCGATTTCATCCGCCACACGGGTGGGTGAACCGTGAGCTCGCCCCCGCGCGGCCCGTGGCCGACGCCCCGATCTCGTGAGGACGCCCAGCGCCACCGCCGGCCGGCGCGGTCACGAGCCCAGCATCAGCCGCAGAGATTAGTGGCCGGCCGTCGCATGGAACTCATCTACAATTTCCTGCGGAATCCGACCCCGGTCGGAGACGTCCTTGCCGGCCTTCTTGGCCCAGGCTCGAATCGCCTTGTTCTGCTCCCTGTCGACAGTGCCGCCAGCCCCAGCACGGGCGCGCCGACCACCACCGCCTCCCACGCCACGGGTCGCCCGCCCTCCACTGAATACATCACCGCGGCCGACCTTCGTGCCGTTGGCGGTATACGGCGCGAATACCTCGCGCAATTTCCCGGCGTTGGCAGCCGACAAGTCAATCTCGTACTGAACACCGTCGAGAGCGAACCTGACAGTCTCGTCAGCGTCCCCACCGTCCAGGTCATCGATCAGCTTATGGATGATCTGCTTGGCCACAGCTTCGTTCCTTTCAATCCGGGTGCGCAAGGAAACTCCTAGCACAGTAACCCTGCCTTGCTCGCCGTGAAAGGGAGATGCGGTTGGCGGCATGGCGGCGACTACTCCGAGCGCAAACCGGGTTTGAGCTGCCTCGGAATTCCAAGACATGTAGTCGTCATCGGCGAGTGCGGGAACCGCCACATTAGGTACGCCCGACGGGTCACAACTTGTCGCTGCCGCCTACCGCGACTCGACTCGCGAGGTGGCCGGCAAACATCTCATAGACACACCGTGACTGCCCACGCTCGGTGGGTGTTCTCAGCGACTCTTCACCTCCAGAGCATCGGAAGCCGCAACGGCCGACGGGAGGCAGGAGATCCCGTCGCTCACCCACCGCCTCAGGCAACGGGCGGAGTCACCCGGAAAACCGAGCCGGGACAGCCGCCGGCACGGAGTTTGGTCGTTCGCCCCTGGCATGACCCGCGACCCCCGATGGCACATGCAGCACACCGTCAAGGCGTTCGTCGCACCGCTCGCCGTTGCCGGCCTTCAGTGACGTCGGCGCCCGCGGCCGTATCGTGGGTCGAAGCCGAGCTGCGCGATCCGCAGCTCGTCGAAGCTGGTGTGACGCACACGTTCCGGTTTCGGATAGGCAAGGTTCAGACCGGCTGCGGGCGGGTTGTTGAGGTAGTCCGCGAAGGCGCACCCTGAGGCGTGCACGCACAGGTCGACCTGGTTGTTGCAGGGCAGGCACAGCAGCCCCCGGACCCGGTTGTTGAGGTGGTCGTGATCAACAGATGTACCCGGGCGGCGACGGCACGTATGGCACAACGGCCCGAGCGCCTCGGCGAGGGCGGCGCGTAAACGCCCCAGCGGTGTGTCGGGCCCCTGGTAACTGGGCCACTCTGCCCTTATTGGGCAGCGCTGGCGGCCGCGTACCTGGACGGGGTCGATGTGCTCTCCGACGAGCTGCACCACCCACCCGACGATGCGTTCGTGCCGCGTCGCAGCCGCGGCCTCCGAAGCTCGCGCATGGTAGCCAGAGAGGCTTACCCACCAGTGATACCGCAGCTCATGACGGTAGCCCATGGCCGCGTCGCGGCGGCGTCGTGTGCCGCCGCAGACGGGCACGTTCTCACGACACAAGTGGTAGCGGCCGTCAGTGCCGAGCGCGGCGGTGAAAGCCGGCACTGTTTCCACGGCGCGATTCGCCGGCAGGCACAGCCTGGACGACCGTTCTTGGACCAGGTCATCAACGCCTTCGTAGTCGAGCCCCCCGTACGTGCCCTCATAAGCGAAATGCCACAGCAGCGCGTCACGCCGATGCTCCGGCAAGTCAGCAAGCCGTGTGACGCGTTCTGCCTGCGACATCTGATCGGGTCCCACTCCTCCGCTGAGCGGTGAACTGTGAAGCAGTCCCCAAGCAGCAAGTCGAAGGCTCTGTCTTGGTGTCTGGGCTGCTCTGCGCGGTCTGGCTAGCAGGGGCCAAACCGAGGTCGGTGAGCGGGCGGCCGTTGTTTACCGCTCGTTTCCGGGCTGCTCGTGGGCCCCAGCGAGCCAGCCGCCGACGACGGCGAGGTCGGCCTTCAGGGTCATGATCAGGGAGCATGGAGTGCCTGCGGGTGAGTGCGGCTCGGAGCAGGGGCACTGCCACCGGCCGCGGTCTAGCGCCTCGATCGCGCGGATCAGGACGGTGCGCGAGTACACCAAAGTTCTGCCGCCGATGGTGACGGGCTGGTCGCCGCTGGTGTTGGTTCTGAGCTGTGCGCCGATGCCGACGATCGCGTCGGCGGCATCGGTGAGCACCCCGGCGGCGTCAGCGGTCGCCTGTCCGATCTGCTCAGTGGCCAGCTTGCACGCCATGCCGAGCGCGGCGAGCACGCGTCCCGCGTCCGGCACGGTGAGGGTCATCGGTTCGGCTTCGGTCATCATCTCGCGGAGGGTAGCGGCGTGCTCGCCGAGGACCTCCGCCATCACCGCGATGACGTGCGGGGTGATGTAGGTCTGCAGCGCGGTCCGCTCGGTGACGCCGAGCTGGTGGGCGACGGCGATGATCCGCTCCGCGAGGAGGTCCGCGGCTTCGGCCGGCACCAAGACAACGCCTTGCCGGCGGGCAGCCTGCTCAAGCTGGGCGAGCCGCTCCTTGAACAACTTGGTGTTGTGGAGGTTGGCCATTTGGATATCTCCTGCCTCGCCGTCTCCGGCCGCCGGGCCTGCGACGGCCCGATTTCACCGGCACCCTAGTGGCGCCGTTCGGGCGGGCCAAGCCGAGGCCCTGACGCGAACTTGGTTCGTAGTACTGCGACTGGCGAACCCGCCTGCCCGTCAGTGTCGGGTCGACGTGTCGCGAGGTTCGGCTGCTGGCGAGTGTCTAGACTCGGCGGTCGTACATCTGTACTGGTCGGGAGGATCCGTGCGTTCCGTTGAGCCTGTGAGCGTGGGGTGGGTCTTCCGCCCGGAGCGTGCCGACAACGTCGAGGAGCACGTCGGTAAGCAGGTTCGCTCGGTCGGCAACGCGGTCGACGAGGGCGGCCGGATTGAGGTGGTTCTGAGCGACGGGACACGCGTACGGGCGTACCGCCACGAGGTCGTTCCCGGGTAGTGCCGCTACAAGCTGTTGCTACCGCTCCTGGTCGGCTGACCGCTGACCTGGGAGGGCGCTGGTCCAGACGTATACCCAGGGCGGGCCGCCGCCGGCGATTGACTCCAACTCGTACACGCCGTTCATGTCCGCATCGAGCAACTCGCCGCCGTACTCGATCCACAGCCAGGTCTGATCGATTCGTTCAGGGGGCGCGCCGTTCTCATCGATCGGCACCAGGAGGGAGCGTCCGTCCACCGGCCCTCCGACGCACGGTACGTCGGTCTTCGCCCACATGTTCCGATCATCGGCCGAGACTTGGCGCCGCCGGGCGTGTTCCACCGACGCGAGCGCGACCCACCGATTTGCTCCGGTGGGTTCGCCGTGCTCGTGCTGCTGGTCCACGCGTCCGGTCGCGGCCGAACGGCGGCCCGACTGATCGGGGCGGCCGGTGCCGCCCCGATCAGGCCGGGTGGCTCAGCGCAGCGCCCACCGGGTTGAGGGACTGTTGTGGGCCAGGACGAGCGGACGCAGCACTGGTGAGCGGCCGTTGCGGCTGGACCGGCCGGTCCAGAGCGGCGACAACCGCCACATCGAATGCGCCGTCTGATCGTCGACCGGGACGGCGTCGCGGTGGGTGTAGCCGTGCTGCCGGAACAGGTCGAGGTCGGCGTCGGTGAAGGCCTCCGCGTAGGTGGGCAGGCTGAGGGTGTCCATCCATTGCTGCGCTCCGGCGAGGACGGCCGCGGCCCGGCCCGACTCGGCCGGCCCGGGCGCGGCGAGCAGCGCCAGGTGGTTGTGCGGCTCGGTGGGCCACCGCGCGGCGAGGGCCCGGCCGAGCTGGAGGAAACGCTCCTGGTGGGCGCCGGACGCGGCAGCGAGCCGGTCCGTGCAGCGCGCTGGGGGCGGGATGGGCCGGTAGCGGTGGAACCAGACGGTCGCGGCCGTGCCGTCCGGGAGCAGGAACGCGTCGCCGAAGAGCAGCGCGTGTTCGATCCAGATCCGCGCCACGGCGGCGAGAACGGCGGGCCGCTGCTGCTCGTCGGGGACGAGCCAGGCGCCGAGGGCGGTGGGGGAGAGGGCGTCGGCGGCGAGATCGGCGATCCGGCCGATGTCGCACCACCGAGCCCGGACGACGGGCATGGTCACACTCATGAATAACTCCTGGTCACCATCGTGATCGAGAAAAGTCGGGGAAGGCGCCGGCGTCGTCGCGGGACCGACGCGGGCGGCGCGGGCCACCAGGGGCCGTCAGGCATGCAGGTGCGCAAGGCCGCCGGTGTCACGCGGGCGGCACGCAACGGCCCGCCGGTCAGGCGGGCCGGGTGCCCGGTCGGGGCGAGCGGGACGGGAGAGCGACGCGACTGCTCGGGTGGCAGCGGCGCCCGGCCAGGCTGGGCGGCGTCCACATGGAGGCGGTGGCGTCAGCCGGGCCTGCGTGGATGGAGCCGGACGAGGCGGATCCGCTGGTGCCGGGAGCGGGCGTGGCTGGCGGGGAGTCCGCGTCAGGCCGGGGCGGGTATGGCCCATTCGGCCCAGCGAGGCGCGGCAGGGACGAAAGCTGCGTCGTGGTGTGCCAGTCCGTCGGGATGCTGGTGGGGGTGGGCCGGGCAACGGTTCGGCCTGGTTCGTCGACCGGTCCCGTGTTCGGGTCGGTGCAGCAGCCAGGGCCGGCCTGCGGCGCCGCCGGTGGCGCTGGCGCGGGTGGTGGCGTGGCGGGCGGGCCGGCGGGCGGGTCGAGGAGGTCCGTCACCGGGTCGAGGGTGTCGAGCGCGGGGTCCAGCGGCTCGAGCACTGGTTCCAGCCCTCGCCAGACGGGGGACAGGATCGGGGCGAGCGGCTGGATCACCGGGCTGAGGACGTTAGCCACTGGGGTGACTAGGCCGGCCCGCACCGGGTCGGTGACCGGGCGCAGCGTGTCGGCCACCGGGGTGAGCAGCCCGGACCGGACCGGCTCCGTGACTGGACGCAGAACATCACCCACCGGTGCCAGCACCTGACCGCCAGCCGGCCGGGTGGCCGGTCGGCCCGCGCCAGCAGCTGGCTTCGGTGTGCCGGCCTGGGCGGGTGCCGGCGGTGGGGTGACCTGGTTCGCCGGCGGGGCCGCAGGCTGGGCTGGCGGACGGTTCGGCGCTGGACGAGGGTCGGCTCCGCTCGGCGCGGTGCCGGGGGTCGTCTCGTCGATGGGCGCGTCCGGGGCAGGCGGCGGTGCTGTCGGGTCGAGGATCGGGCTGAGGAGGCCGGTGAGAAGGTCGACGGCGGAATCCACCGGCGCGGCCGGCGGACGGTCGGCGGCGTAGGCGACCCCGGTGGTGGCGGCCTCGTGGGCGCCCCACGCCACGACGACGCCGCCGAGCAGGAGTCCAAGGCGCAGCGCGACCCGCGTCCACCGCCCGCCCCGTCGACTCATCCCCGCGCTCCTCCGACGCTCGGCCATCGCCGACGATCAACGTCCGCACTCTACCGAACGAAGCCAGACGATCACAGTCCGGCAAGGGGTAAAGTTCCGGCGC
This sequence comes from Micromonospora sp. NPDC048930, assembly GCF_043197935.1. NCBI lineage: Bacteria > Bacillati > Actinomycetota > Actinomycetes > Micromonosporales > Micromonosporaceae > Micromonospora > Micromonospora sp. NPDC048930. The sequence goes on along the minus strand of NZ_JBICUB010000017.1, from coordinate 78,993 downwards.
GTCGCGTCCTGGACAGACGCGCGCTTCGGCGGCTGCCCAACACCGGAGCCAGGGGCGCGAGCACCTAACGGCGCATCGTCGACTGGCCACGGCGTCGTCGCACGGGGTCGGTCATTGCCCACGGGAAACAGCATTGCTCACCCCAGGTCGCCGAAGTAGCCCTCCTCCTCACCGAGCAGCAGCGGCACGTCATAGACCGACAGGTCCGATCGAGCCCGCGCGTACCGCACCCGGTGGCGCCAGCGTCCGTGTTCGAAAGCCACGTCGGCGTCGATCTCCGCCACCACCGTCGGGTCCACCTGCACGTACGACAGCGGCTCGGGCCGGTTCAACTGGCCCGACCAAGACGGGGGCAGCGGCTCCGGCCAAGGGTGGGCGACGGTGCCGCGCCGTGGCATCCGCGGCGGCGACAGCAGCTCGGCCAGCGCCGCACGCTGGTCGCTGGTCAGCGGGTGGGACCGGCCGGTGTAGCGCAGCCGTCCCCTACGGTCGAACCGACCCAGCAACACCGTCTCCGGGTTGCTGATGCTGCCGGTCACCCCACCGATGATGGCCTCGGTAACGATCCGTGTTCGAAACTTCGACCAGCCACGCCGGCCAGGCTCATACCGGCCGGCCAGGCGCTTGCTGACCACGCCCTCGATGCCCGCCGCGACGGTCCAGTGCAGCAGCCAGTCCGCCACCTGCCGCATGTCCGCCGTCTGCGGCGTCACGGTGAGCTGCGCCGGCGCGTCGGCCAGCAACCTCTCCAGCCGGCCCCGCCGCTGCGCCAGCGGCAGATCGATGATCACCCGACCGCTGGCGTCCGCGAGCAGGTCGAACAGCACGTAGTGGGCGGGGAACTCGTGTGCCAGGCGCAGCAGGTCACGGCCGGCTGTGACCCGGCGCTGAAGCTGCGCGAAGTTGGTTCGGCCGCGCTCGAACACGATCAGCTCACCGTCGAGCACCACCCCTGGCGGGACGGCCGCCCGGATCGCCCGACTAACGTCGGGGAAGTAGGTCGTCAGGTTCCGGCCGGCCCGCGACTGCAGGTACACCCCGCCGGTCTCGCGGAAGGCGACGCAACGCCACCCATCCCACTTCGGCTCATGCACCAGGCCCGGGCCCTCGGGCACCACGTCGACCGGCGCCGCATGCATCGGCGCGACGGGCCGCCGCAGCCCCGGTTGCGCCCCGGCGCTCGTCCACCGCTGGGCGGGAGTCACCTCCAGTCCCCATCACGCCGGCCGCCAGTGCCGCTCATCTTCCGCCCCCCAGGTCATCGTGGGAGGAAGGTGGGCCGCCTCGGGCGGAGATCCGCGACAACGAATGGGCCACTGCCGGTCGTAACATGCTTGGCGCCGGCCAGGCAGGGAGGACGCATCATCCCGCGACGTGACGTTCCGTCTCGGGCCCGTCCCCGGTTCGCGCTTCCTTCCTGCTGGTGGCACGAGTTGTCCGGTCCACGCGAAGTTGGCCGCTACCCATGGGGTCGACCTGGGGGTGGCCCGGTTGGCCCGGACGCGCGTTCCGACAGCTGTCCGGCCAACCTGGCGAATCCCGTCGGGCCGTCGTTCTTGCGCTCGGTGTCGCAACGTGTGGACCTGCTTGCTGGCCTGTTGACCGACAGCCGGATGTCAGTGGTTGGCGACAGGCTACGTCAGCGTCGCCGGGGAAGTGCATGCGGCTACTCGTGCCGGCTGTGCCGACGCGCTCGACTTGCTGACCTGTCGCAGGGCTGCGGTGACACCGCGCGCTGCGGCATCATCCGGCGATGACCGCGCTGAAGTACACCACCGCCGTGACGATCAACCTGGTTACCGTCGCCACCCTGCAACGAGGGCTAGACCTGCTGGGGCTGCGCTGGCGACCAGCGCCCACGGACGCGATTCCTGATGACGAACGGGGTCTGTACGGCTGGGTCATCGGCCGCGGCGCAGACAGTGGGACCGGACTGCTGAATCGGGCCGTGGCCTACGTCGGTGTGGGTATGGGCGACGGTGGCCTGTTACGTCGGCTGCGCGACGAGCGATCATGGGTCGGGCAGGACGCCACGCACGGGCATGGCCGGGCCATGTTCCTGCTACAGGGGGAGGCGGTTGGCGGCGCCTGCATCCAGGACCCCGGGGCCGACCTGAGCTGGCTGGACGGCACGATCACGGCCGACGGGTATCGCAAGCTGGTGGACTGGTTGACCGCGGATCCGCTGTCGCCAGCCGAGAAGGCCGAACGGTTGTGCGTGCGGATGGCCTTGCATATCGGAGACATCGCTCCCCCGGTGAACAGCCAGTACGCGGGAGTGTGGAACAGCAACGATGCCTGGGACTGGGGAGGTTGGGCGGTAGCCGCCCGGCTGCGAGCCGAGAGTGCTCCCTCGGACCCGGCCGCGCCGCGAACCGTCATGCCTGCCGGCTGACAGTTGTAGGCCGCCGCGCACTGACGTCAGCTGTCACCGGCCATTGACATTCGGCTGTCGCTCAACATGGCCAACTTCGCGCGGACATTGGCCAGGTGCTGGCCAACTTCAGCCGGATGTGGCCACCTTCCGCCGACCGGACACGAGTGCTAGCAGATCCGATCATGATCAGGGAGTTGTCCACAGGCGCCGAAGTTATCCACAGCGGGTGGCCTGTGCGGTGACGAGCGACGGGCGCGGTGGCGAAGCTGAACATGCCGGCGAGGTCACCGCTCGGCTGCTGGCCACGGCCACGCGCAGGTGGAGCAGCCTCAGCCGCAGGCCACCGGCAAGCCGGTCCCCGCAGCGACGCGTCCAGTTGCGGGGGACCGGCCGCCAGCGCACAGCGCCGCCCGCTCGGGCGACAGGGTCTCGCGCGCCGGGTCCCGCATTCATCGCGCGCGTACCGTCGGAGGGTGGACGTGCTGCTGCGCGGCGGGCCAGGCGACGGGCAGGTGGTGCCCGGCGGCGGGGAGACCGTCGTGTGGCAGGCCTGCCTGTACGAGATCACCCGCGAGTACAGCCACCGGCACGGCCACGACCTGCGGGTCTACCGGCACCGGCCTGACTGCTGCGAGCCGTACGGGCGAGGCGCCGAAGATCGCTGCGAGTGACCGCCCTGCCGCCACGAAGCAGCCTTGTCCGCCACCCAACCCCGCCGGTTATTCGTACACGCGTACGATCTCGGTGTGGAAGAGGTCGTCCGGAGGTGGTGGAACGGGAGCTGGGGACGCCTGACCCGCCGCGACGTGTGGCTCGTCCGCCAGACGCGTTGGAAGGTGATAGCCCGCGCCGGGGACACCGAGACGGGGAGAGTGCTGCGGTGGGAGTACGAGACGGAGCAGGAAGCCGCGCTCATGATCGACCGTCTTCTGCGCGCCGGCACCGGCGGGCAGTGGCGTGAACAAGAAGCCGGCGCGGTACCCCGGGATGGCAGCGACGACACGAGCCGCGCGCCGGCCCGTCCGAGGAGGCAGAACAAGGAGCGAAAATGCAGCCAGAGCGGTGAGTAGCCCGCAGGGCCTGCGACAGCGCGGAGGAACCCACTTCTCCACCACCTGCCCGCCCGGCGCCGCTCACCTACCCTGCCGACTCGCAGGGTGATGCCGCCAGCATCACCCCGTTTAGGTCTGCCAGCAGGTGGCGGAGGCGCGGCGGCGGAATTCCAGGGTTGGCTTACGCTTACGGACGGTGCAGTACGCAGACGACCTTGCCGAGGATCGTCGCTTCGTCGCCGGGGATTACCGGGTAGCGGGGGTTGCGGGGGACGAGTTCGACGTGGCCGTCGCGGGTTCGGTACTGCTTGACGGTGGCCTCACCGTCGATCATGGCGGCGACGATGTCGCCGTTGTCGGCCACCGCCTGCTGGCGCACCACGATGACATCCCCGTGGGCGATGCCCGCCTCGACCATCGAGTCACCGCGCACCCGTAGTGCGAACAGCGTGCCCCGGCCGACCAGCTCGGTGGGTAGGGACAGGACCTCCTCGACGTGTTCCTCGGCGAGGATCGGCGTGCCGGCGGCGACGGCTCCCAGCAGTGGGACAAGCGTCCCACGCTCGATGTCTGGTGCGGTTGGCGGGTCACCGCCAGCCGGTGGGCGGGCGTCGACCGCTCGCGGGCCGCCCGGGGCGCGGCGCAGCAGGCCGTGCCTTTCGAGGGTCTTCAGGTGGTGAGCCACCGACGAGGGGGAGCCAAGGCCGACCGCCGCGCCGATCTCCCGCACCGTCGGCGGGTAGCCATCTCGCTTGACCCACCTACGGATCACCGCGAGGATCTGCCGCTGCCGGTCCGTCAACGAGGGCGGATCTGGCGGCGACGGGCGCCGCTTCGACGAGCAGATCAAGACGATCATGCCGCACGGGGCCTGCGGACAGACCATGACGAACGGACCTGCCGACCAGCCCACCCTGCGCATCGACATCGACATCGACGTCGAGGCCGACCGGGCGGCGGTGCGCTGGCTGCCCGACGGCAGCTACGCCGTCGACCTCGACCCCGACGCGCCGATCACCGTCTACGAGTCGCCGGACACCGGCCTACTGGACATTCCCGCCGACCTCGCACGCGTGAACACCGCAACAGCCCGCGAGGTGATCCTGGAGTACGTCGCTACAGGCCGATGCCCCGCGAGGGTGTCCTGGAAGCACGAGGAGCAGCACGCCTCGTAGGCCACAGCTGCTCGAGCCGCAGCGAATCGACGGCCGACCAGCACATTGATCATCTGAGAAGCCGCCCGATCCCGTCGGCATTGGCGAGCCAGTAGAAGACCCATAAAATGCGCCGCGTGTGCGTGCTCACCGGGCAGGACACGCCCGGCGTGTACATGCCGGGCACGACGGAAATAGGGTGACCGGCAGGAATACTGCGGCCTTCGGGTCGCCACCCTTTGACGAGCAAGGACACCCCGACTGATGGCAGTGACCCAGCAGGAGATCGAGAACCGGTTGTGGGACGCCGCCGACGAGCTGCGCGTGGCGATGCCCGAAGCGCAATACTCCTCGGTCGTCTTCCCGCTGATGTTCTGGAAGTACCTGTCGGATACCTGGGAGCACCGCCACCAGGAGTTCCTGGCCGATAATGACGGCCTGGGCGGCCTCTCCGCCGAGGAAGCCCACGAGATCGAGTACCGCGACTATCAATCGTTCGAGATCCCGTTCATCCATCCCGGCACCGTCCAGCAGCGTCGTGCCTCCTGGTCGTCCATCCTCGCCACCATCACCCAGCCCGGCCTCGGCCAGCGGGTCCGCGCCTCCCTGCAAGCCATCGAGACCGCCAACCCTGACAAGTTCTCCCGCCTGTTCGGGGCCATGACCTGGACCTCCGAAGAGGTGCTGCCGGGGGAAGTGTTGGCGGCGGTCATGCAGGCGATGGACCGTACCCCGAAGATGCACGAGGGCAACATGTCCCACGACGTGCTCGGTGGGGCGTACGAGTATCTGCTGAAGCGATTTTCCGACGGGTCCGGCACCCGCGCCGGCCAGTTTTTCACCCCGCGTGAGGTCGTCGAGCTAATCGTCGAGGTCCTAGCCCCCAAGAGCTTCGAGTCGGTGTACGACCCGGCCTGCGGGTCGGGCGGCATGCTCATCGCCTCCGCGAATCTCCTGAAGGCTCGCGGTGGGCGTGGCTACACGCTCCGCCTGTACGGGCAGGAGGCCGTAGCGGACACCGCGGGTGTGGCGCGCATGAACCTCTTCATGCACAACCTCACCCAGTTCCAGGTCGAGGTCGGCGACACCCTGAAGGACCCGCGCTTCAAGAAGCCGGACGGGTCGCTCGCGCAGTTCGATGTGATCGTCGCCAACCCGCCCTACAGCCTGAAGTGGAAGCCCTGGACCAAGGACCCTCGCGCCATCGGCGGCGTCGCTCCGCAGTCGTCGGCGGACTGGGCGTTCGTGCAGCACATGATCGCCAGCATGGACTCGAGGAAGGGGCGCGCTGGGGTGGTCCTGCCTAACGGCGTCCTCTTCCGCAGCGGCCAAGAGGGTTCGATCCGTCAGCGCGTCCTTAACGATGACCTGCTTGAAGCCGTGATCGGGCTGCCGCCGAACCTTTTCTACAACACGACGATCCCGACCTGCATCCTCGTCTTCCGCGCCCCCGACACCAAGATCGACGAGCGCAAGAATGGGGTGCTGTTCATCGACGCTTCCAAGCGGTTCATCAAGGCCAAGAACCGCAACGTCCTCACCGATGCTGATATCTCTGACACAGCGACCGCCTACCACGCGGGCATCGACCCCGACGGCAACACTGTGGCCCTAGCGGGTGGACTGGCCGCCCGGTTCGTATCCATGACGGAGATCGCGGCGAACGGCTATGACCTCAACATCAGTCGTTACATCAAGCGGGCCACGGCCGAGCAGGCGGACCTGCCCACCCTGATCGAGGCTTACAACCTCGCCCGAGCCGAACGCCAGAAGACCGAGCAGCACATGCTCGCCGTCCTTGCGGACGCTGGGATTAAGGGATTCGATGAGTGACCCGACGAATAATGACCCGGCAGCTGACAGGCAGGAGGAGTGGGTTCGGGCACCTCTCTCGCGGTTCCTCACAGCGAATGTGGAGATCGTCGATGTGGACCCGGATCGGATCTATCCGACCGTAGGCGTCCTGAACAGGGGGAGAGGCCTTCTCTACCGCGATCCCATCGCAGGAAGCTCTACGGCCTACAAGAAACTCAACCGGATCGGCCCCGGCGTGCTCGTCTACAGCCGACTCAAGGCATTCGAAGGCGCGATCACGGTAACCCCCAACAACCTGCCGGAATCGTTCGCGTCTCAAGAGTTCCCTACCTTCACCTTCGTGTCTGACGCGGACCCCGACTTTTTCCGCATCCTCACCACGACGCAGAACATGTGGGACGCGCTCCAAGGTGTGTCGAAGGGGATGGGCGGCAGGCGCGAGCGGGTGAAGCCCGCGGACTTCCTCAGCATCGTCATGGACATCCCGCCGTTGCCTGTGCAGGAGCGGATAGTCGAGGTCGTCAGCGTCGTAGACGAACAGGTCGCGGCTCTCGAGGTTGAGGCGGACAGCCTCCTTCGAGTCCGTAACGCTGCTCTGGGAGACCTACTCTCCCGTGGCGGTGAAGGATGGTCATCTGCTCCGTTGTCGAAAGCTGGAACGCTCGCCCGCGGCCGCCGGTTCGTGAAGAGCGACTACGTGAAGTCCGGCCTGGGATGCATCCACTACGGCCAGATCTACACGGACTATGGGGCGTGGGCTACACGGACCGTGACCTACCTGCCCGAGAGCTTCCGCGGCTCGATGCGCCTGGCACAACCGGGCGATGTGGTAATCGCCGGGACGAGCGAGAACGTCGCGGACGTCTGCAAGGCCGTTGCTTGGTTGGGTGATGATGATGTGGCGGTGCACGACGACTGCTTCATCTTCCGCCATAATCTTGACCCGAAGTTCGTCTCATACTTCTTTGCCTCGCCCCTGTTTCAGCACCAGAAGCGTCGATTCACGAGCGAGACCAAGGTGGTTCGCGTCTCCGCCGCCAACCTCAATAAGATCGTTATGCCCGTGCCGCCTCGTGATGAGCAGGAGCGCATCTCAGGAGTGGCTGGCGCGATGGACGCGCAGGTCGCCGCCCTCCGTGCTGAGGCGGAACGTCTCCGTCAGGCGCGGGTGGCATTGCTCTCGTGTCTGCTGGACCGCACCATTGACATCCGGTCCGCCAAGCTGGAGGTCTGAGCCGTGCCGAAGGGCATTCGAGAGCGCGAGTTCCAGAACCTGATGATCCAGTGGTCCCTCCCGATGGGCTGGCGTTTCACAGCGGGCAGGTCGCTGTCGCGTGAGACGACGCAGACGGTGGTCGCTGGCCAGCTGCGGGACGCAATCGTCCGGTTGAACCCCGGGGTGATCGACGGGTTTGACGTGGACGCGGTGGTCGAGGAGATCGTCGCCACGGTCAACGCTGTTGAAGGCGGGCTGGTGCGGGCCAACGAGCAGGTGCTACGCCTACTGTGTGGGCGAAAGGAGTTCCGGGACGCCGACGGCGTTTGGCACGCCCTGAAGGTCATCGACTTCCAGCACCCAGCTGCCAACACGCTGGTCGTGTCGGACGAGGTGGCCATCACCGTCCCCGGCAAGACCTCCCGCCGGTTCGACCTCGTGTACTGGGTCAACGGGCTGCCGCTAGTCGTGGTCGAGGTGAAGTCCCCGACCGCGAAGTCCGGGTGGGTCGACGCCGCCCGCGAGATCAACGACGTGTACGCCACCGAGTACCCGTGGTTCTTCACCCCCAACGTCTTCGCCGTCGCCTCCGACGGGCTGAAGCTGCGGTTTGGTGCCCCCGGTGCGCCCACGAACCTGTGGCAGCCGTTCCGATCCACCGCCGACGACGAGAACCTGTCCGGGCAGGCCGACGTGCAACGCTCCGTCGAACTGCTGATGAACCCGGCGACGATTCTGGACATGCTCGCCAACTTCGCCCTGTTCGACACCTCCGGGGGTGGGGTGGACAAGAAGTACCTGCCCCGCTACCCGCAGATGGAAGCCGCGCACCTGATCCACAAGCGGGTGCTGGCCGGCGGATCGAAGGGCCTGATCTGGCACCACCAGGGGTCCGGGAAGACGCTGCTGATGGTGTTCGCCGCCTCACTGCTGCTGGCCGACATCCGCACCGAGTCACCCACGATCATCCTGCTCTCGGACCGAACGCAACTCGTCCGGCAGACCTCCGGGGTGTTCACCTCCGCGATGGGCCACGCATATTTCCACCAGCCCGCCACCAGCCAGGAGTTGCGTTCCCTGCTGGCCGACGACGTACGCGGCGTCATCTCCACGACCATCCATAAGTTCGCTGACGCCGGCAAGAACCTGTCGACCCGCAGGAACATCATCGTGATGGTCGACGAGGCTCACCGCACCCAGTCCGCCATCCGGGACGGGGGGAGACTGGTCGTCAAACCGAACTCCCTGGCCGGGCAGATGCGCGCAGCATTGCCCCACGCGAAGTTTTTCGGCATGACCGGCACCCCCGTCAGGAATCTCGCCACCGACACTTTCGCCCTCTTCGGCGAGGAGACCGACCCAGGCAGGGTGCTGCATCGCTACTCGGTGTCCCGGTCTCTGCGGGACGAGGCGACCGTCCCCGTCATGCTGGACCCACACCCGGTCTCCTTCGAAATGAACGACCAGGAGTTGCAGGCCGAGTTCGACCAGTTCGCCGACGACTTCGACCTCGACGACCCGGACCGTGAGGCGCTGTCCCGCAAGTTTGGGCGCCTCACCTCGGTGTTCGCCAACCCCGACCGCATCCACACGGTCTGCCAGGACATCGTGGACCACTACCTGGCCGGCGCCTACCGCAACGGCCTCAAAGCCCAGGTCGTTGCCTACAACCGCGAACTGGCCGTGGCGTACACGGACAAGATCAACGAGCTGCTGGCCGGCTTCGAGGCTTCACAGGTGCTCGCCGAAGTCGGTAAGCACACCAGGATCACCGCCGAGGTGAACATCTCCGTCTCGGACTCCAAGGACGAAGACCGTGCCATGCGGCCGTATCAGCTCTCGGAGGCCGAAGAGGAGGAGCAGAAGCGACGGTTCCTCACCCCGGACGACCCGCTGTGCTTCCTCGTGGTCACCGCGAAACTGATGACCGGGTTCGATGCCCCCAACGAGGGCGTTCTCTACCTGGACAAGCCGATGAAGGCCCACACCCTGTTTCAGGCGATCACCCGCCCGAACCGCACCTGGGTCTCCCCAACCGGATTCGTGAAGACCTCCGGCGTGGTCGTGGACTACATCGGCCTGGCCGAAGAGGTCCAGCGGGCCGTCGTCGACCCCACCACCGACGGGGCAGGCAAGAAGGGCGGCGGGTTCGTCACCGACCCGTCCGAGTTGGTCGCCGAGTTCCGCACTACCTTCGCCCGCATCGAAGACCAGCTCGCGGTCGTTGACGACCTGGACCTTACGGTCCACGGATACGAGTCCGTGCGAGCCATCAATATCTTCCTGGACGCCAACCCCGGTGCCGCCGAGGTGTTCTCCAAGGACTACCGACTCCTGGCCCGCCTGTACCCACTCATCAACACCGACAAGCGGATCGCCAAGTACCAGGACGGCTTCGGACTATTCGGGTCCGTGTACACGACCCTGTTCAAGAAGTCCTCCGACGAGGAGAGAAAGGAACGGCTGGCCGAGCTGGGACCGATGGTCCTGGAGATCATCAACGCCCACGTCCACTCCTTCACCGTCGTCGCCTCCCAGGAAGAGCCTCTTGTCCTGGACGCCCAGGGCATAGCCATCCTCAAAGAGCTGATGGCCCTCGTCCGCCCCAAGCCCGACAAGGACGACGGCGAGGCCAAGAAGCCGCCGTCCGCAGCGGAGATCCTGGACCACATCAAGGCCGCCCTCGAAAAGGGCGTCGAACCGGGGTCCGCGAAGTACACCGCCCTCGCGGAACGGATCAGGCTCCTGCGCGACCGGATCATCCAGAACGCCCAGGACGCCCTGGAGTTCCTGTCCGAAGCACTCCGGATCGCCCGCGCCATCGTGAACGCCGAGAAGCACCCCGACGAAGCCGTCGTCGTGCTGGACGACGACCACGTCGGCGTCCTGTCGCGGATCATCCACGACCACGCACCGTCCGGCCTCACTGTTACCGAGAGGAACCTGGCCGAGGAGATCGACCAGGTCGTCACCCGAACCCTCGCCCAATCATGGGACAACGCAGACGCTCGCAACCGAGGCGTCCGCCGCGCCACCGCCGCAGTCTTCCGGCGGTACATGTTGAAGCCGGTGGGAGAGCCGTATGACTCCACCGTCGCCTACATCGAAGCCCACTACCTCGTTGATTGACGAATGTACGGAGCCTCACGGTGCCCCGGGGTAGCCCACTGGCGGACATGCTCTACTGCGGTTGCCGCAGCGGCGGCTTGCACCGGCCCGCTAGCGACGGGCAGGGCGCGCAGAGCCTTAACGACTTCGGCGAGGTTTTCTTGGCCAGGAAGTGGTGAGGAGGCTGGCGGCGTAGGACCCTCTATGGGACCAGCCGCAGCACGGGCCGTTGATGCGTCAGGCCTAGCAGTTCCCGCACCCGCGGTACGGCCCAGCCCAGTTCGTGCGCGAGCGTGGGCACCGTCAGGCCGGTCTCTGTGGCTGCGAGCTCGAACGCCTGCCGCAGCATCACCGGTTGTTCACCGGGATACCGGCTTACCGATTCGGCGACGAATCCCGGCTGGTGGCGCAGCCCGGCTAGCCTCCGCCAGGCCCGCCCGGCTGCCTGGTCCGACAGCAGGCCTACTTCGCGGCACCGGTACAGCAACGAGTCCACCGACACGCCCCATACCTGCTGCAGCTCAACCAGCCGGCTCAGATCGACCCGGGCGGGCAAATCGGGAAGGACGCTATCGCGCGGCGTCAGAAATTCCGCAGCGAACGCGTCGGCTTCCCGCTCGTGCTGTGTGTCTCCGGGCGCGGTGTCGCCGTGCAGGACCAGGTGCCCAAGCTCATGCGCTGCGGTGAATCGGTACCGGTACACATCGTCGGTGCGATTCGCGGTTAGCACCATGATCGGCCGCAGGTACGCGATGGAAAACGCGTCGACCTCCCGGTCGGCGTGGTTGGCCGGTGGTGCGTCAACCACGATGCCACGCGCCTCCAGGTGCCGCACCAGGTGTGGGATCGGGCCGGTTCCTAGCCGCCAGTACACCCGCAGCGCACGGGCTGCCTCGACCGGTGAGCGAGGCAGCTCCACCCCAGAATGCACCTCACCGCCGGCGAACCCGGGCAGGTCGACCGGTGGCAGTTGCACCCGCTTCTCCAGCGCCAGCGTCAGCTCCCACACCTGCTTGACGTGAGCGATCGCCCTGTCCCGCTGCCATGCCCGCGCCGAGCGGAGGCTGCGGAAGTGCGCTCCGGACGCGTCCAGCCGGGCGTGCGGCCGGCCGGAGACGAAGAACGTGATCGGCACCCGTAACTCCTCGGCCAGCCGCGGGATCAGGTCCGGCCGCGGCTTGGTCACCCCCGACTCGTACTGTCCGACCGCAGCTGCGGTGACCCCGACGGCTGCGGCAACGTCCTTCTTGGTTTTGCCTGCCAGGTGCCGCGCCTGTGTCAGCCGCGCCGCGTCAAATGCCCGCGCAACCGCACCCGGGGTGGGCGCCGTGTCCATCGGATCCGCTTCGGCACCAGGCAGCAGCGACAGCTGGTTACCGGTTCTGCTCATCGGCCTTCGGCGTCTCTGGAGCCCGCTCCGTTACCGGCGGGAACTTGTCGCTGTTCTCACGCTCGACCGGCGCCCTAGCCGTCAGCGGCACCGCTGGCATGACGCCGTCATCGAACCGCGGACCGGCGGCGACCCCACCGACCAGACCGGTGAGGCGCGGCGCAGGGATCGATCCGTGGGCGACGGCCGCCCCCGAGATCGGCGAGGCGAGCGGCAGTTGCTCGTACCGACCGCGCAGCCACCGGACGTGTCCCCGATTGCCCAGCTCGCCCTCACCCAGCCAGGCGTTGAGAATCCCGGCGCGGTCGTTGCTGGCGTAGGCAAGCAGCACCAAGCGGGTGCCCTCAGGCAGTGTGGTCAGGACCGGGGAGCGTTCCGGCGTCTCGGAGCCGTCACCAGGCTGGTCGAACAACGACGGCTGCTCCGGCTCCGGCCCGTAACACGCGAACAACTCGGAGATCAGCCCACTGACCTTCCGATCGGTCACCCTGGCACGCTGGATCGGGACGTTGTCACCCTTCGCGTACCGGAAGGGATAGATCAAATTGCCGTCCAGCACCACCAGCTCATGCGGCGAGCCCTTTGGCTTGATGACCTGGGCACCGTCCAGATCCTTCAGCGCCTCCACGATGCACTCATACCGACGCGACGCCTGGGCAGCGCCGAAGGTGAACAGCTTCTTGCTCTTGGCAACCTTGTGCGCGTCCTGCGCATCGGCCAAGGCCCGATGCAACGCGTCCACCAAGGCCGAGAGCACGTGCGCCGCCCGCTCACCGAACCGCTCACGCGCCCACGGGCTGACCGAACGCTTCACCGCCCACTCCCTCGCGCAGCTTGACTGGGGAGCATCAGAGTAACACGGGCGCTTTAGTTGATCTCAAAAATCGGCCTGCAGGCGTGCTTGACAGGCGAACGCACTTATTGATTGGCGGCTGCAGTACTACTCGGTTTAGTCCCCAGCGCGCGTGTGTCTGACGTAGACGTCCCGCAGCTCGGCCGACCCGTCCGCAATTGCGGCAGCCTAGCTGCATGTCCGGCTTTGTCAGCATGTCGTCCTACTCGGAGGCTTTCCGCTAATGCGGCACGATTACGGGCATCGCGCTGGCCCCGGGGCTTGACCCATACTGGCCGGACCGCGTGGTCGACCCTCAAGGAGCGCAGGTGAAGGTAAGCCGCATTACGTTTCAAAACTTCCGCGGCGCGAAGAGTGGCACGGTGCTACTCGATGGCCACTCCTTGCTCGTGGGCGGCAACAGTGTCGGCAAGTCGACGATCTGCGACGCCCTCGATCTCGTGTTGGGCCCGGAGCGGATGGCCCGCCGACCGGTGATCGATGAGTATGACTTCTTCGCTGGCCAATATCTGCTGGCCGACGGGACGACCCCAGAAATCAGGATCGAGGTGATTTTGACGGATCTCTCCGAAGAGGCGACTCGCCGTTTTCGCAGTCACCTGCGTGTCTGGTCTGCGACCTCGCGGGAACTACTGAACGTCGTGGTGCCTCCCGCACCCACGCCGGGCGGGGCTCAGGACCTCGTCGCTGCGTTGCGGCCATCCGAGCCGGGGCCGGAGGAGGGTGCTTGGTGTCTACCGGTGGTGTTCATCGGTCGTTTCGATCCGGACGAGGACGACTTCGCCGCGGGTACGTTCTTCGCCTACCCGGAGGTTGTTGTCGATAGCTTCGCCGACTTTGAGGGTGACCTCGGACAGGGCCTCAAGCCCTTCAAGCGCGAGGACAAGCGAATGTGCGGTTTTATCTACTTACGCGCCAATCGCACGGGAAGCCGAGCCCTCAGCTTCCAACGGGGGTCGCTGATCGATACGATCGTGCGGCTTGAGGCGCAGGGCGCCGACGCGTCGCTGTGGGAGCGGGCGCTTCGCGATGTGGACCAGGTGGTGGTCACCGGGGATGGCTCGGGCTTCGCGAAGATCCGTACCGAGGTCCGCAAGCTCGTCAGCCAGTTCATCAACCTCAGCGACCATCCAGCGGCTGTGGACGTGCACGTATCCGATCTCACCCGTGAACATCTGCGCGAAGTCCTGCGGCTGTTCGTGTCGACCCAGCCGGGCACCTACCCGGTTCCGTTCAACCGGCTGAGCACCGGATCGCTGAACCTTCTGGTGTTCGCGCTACTCACCTACATCGCGCAACTGACCGAGGACCAGTCGGTTATCTTCGCGATGGAGGAGCCGGAGATCGCGCTCCCGCCACATGCCCAGCGCAGGCTGGTCCGGTTCACGCTCGACCAGATGGACCAGGTGATCGTTACATCGCACTCGCCCTACGTCATAGAGATGTTCGATCCTGACCACGTGGTGACCGTGGCCCGCGACGACGCCGGGACGCTAACCAGCTGGCCGGTTACCCTCCCAGCCGATTACAAGATCAAAAAGTATTGGACCAACCAGCGTCAGTTCGCCGAGGCGGTCCTGGCACGCGCGGTCTGTGTCGTCGAAGGAGCCACCGAGCTCGCCACCCTGCGGGTCGCCGCCGACATCCTTGAGCAGGACCCGACGTCGGACTATCAGCACCTCGACCTGACGGGCATCTCGCTGTTCGACGCCGGCGGGGACACGTCGGTGCCGCTGTATGCGCCGGTCTTCGCAGCGATGGGCAAGCCTGTGTTCGGTATTCATGACACGCCGACCAGCCCGTTGACCGCCGAACAGACCTCGAAGACCGCCGACTTCACCATCTACCGGGTGATCGGCTATGCGGGCATCGAAGAGCTGTTGACCAACGAGATTCCGGTCGAGATTCAACGCCGGTTCTGTACTGCCGTCAGCACCAGAAGTGACTATCCGCAGGAGTGTGGCATCCTGGATGCCAGCGCAGGCGAGGAAGCCGTCAGAGACCACACCCGTCACGTGCTGAAAAAGCGCAAGGGATCGTTCGATGGCTACGCGCCTCTACTCGTTGGAGAATGCCGCACCCAGGCGGATCTTCCGGCGACGGTCGTCGAGTTCCTTATGGAGATGAACCAGGTGTTGGCTGAGAAGACGGCCACCGAAACGGCGACCGATGGTGCAAACGAAGCCGCCGATGAATCTTGATCAGCCCCGACTCGACATCCTCGCGGCATCGGGTCACTTGCTTATCATCGGAGGCCCTGGCTGCGGCAAGACGACCATCGCCTTACTAAAAGCACGCGAGGTTGCTCCCGCCCTCAAGCCGGAACAGTCCGTGCTGTTCCTCAGTTTCTCGCGAGCGGCGGTACGGCAGATCACCGACCGGATGGCAGGGGTGCTCAACCGGCAGACTCGACGGCGGTTGGAGGTTCGCACGTTCCACGCCTTCTTCATGGACATCGTGCGCAGCCACGGCTGGTTGCAAACCGGCAAGCCTTCGTCCTTCATCACCCCTGACCAAGAGCAGCAGATGCAGGCGGCGTTCGAGGGCGACTGGGCTGCCGAAACCCGCCGGCTGGCCGCCGACGGCAAGTACGTGTTCGACCTGCTGGCCTGCACAGCAGCCGACCTCTTCGAGCGCTACCCTATCCTCGCCGCTCTCTACGGCGACGCATACCCGGTCGTAATCGTGGATGAGTTCCAGGACACCAACGACGACCAGTGGCGAGCGATCCGTGCGCTGAGCGCGACGTCGACGATTCTCTGCCTCGCAGACCCCGATCAGCGCATCTACGACCACCTGCCTGGCGTCAACGAGGAGCGCATCCAACACGCCATCGATACCCTGCAGCCGAAGTCATTCGACCTGTCCAAGGACAATCACCGCAGCCCCGGGCAGGGCCTGCTCGCATACGCGAACGCGGTGCTGCGGAATGACCCCAGCATCCCGGTGCCGGACAACCTTACCTACGCCACATACAACTACCGAAAAGTGGAGGTACTGGCTCATCAGTACCTGATCGCGCTGCGCCAGCATCTGCGTAAGGAACTGGGCAGAGAGCCCACCATCGCGGTTCTGGCCCCGACCAATTCGCTCGTCGGTCGACTGTCGGAGGCAGCGGCGACAGACATCGAGATCGACGGGACCCCCTACCCGGCTGTGGACCACGAACTCAACCTCGACCAGGACCTGGCGTCCGCGTCCGCCTACGTGGTCGCGTCGATTATGGAATGGCCCGGCGTCGACCCAGACGAGGCACTCACCGCGACGGTGGAACTCATCTGCAACTTCTACCGTGTGAAGTCCACCAAGACGCCCGGAGCGAAAGCGAAGGTCGCAGTTCTTGAGCGCGCGCTAGCGGACATCGCTGCCGGAGCGAAGGTCCGATCAGGAACCGTCAAGGCGGTCGCCGCCGCCTGCTCCAACGGAATCCAGTTCACCGGTAGTCCAGTGCAGGACTGGCAACTCGCTCGCGCCCGATTGAGCGGGTCCAACGAGCTGAAAGAAATCTTCGGCAAGGCCCGCCTCATCCGGTTACTGAAAGCAACCGATGCGATCGCTTGGGCGCTCACTGACGCGTGGAACGGCACCACGTACCTAGACGCGGCAGCGGTTGTGCGTCGAGTTTTGGCGAACCGGATGATCGAGGCAATTCCCTCCGAGGAGGCCGCGACCACGACCTTCATGAACATGTACAAATCAAAAGGTAAGGAGTTCGATGGCGTCGTCATCGCTGAGACCAGGTTCGGTAATGACCAGCTCATCGATCACACGAGTAAAGAGGACGACATTCAGTCTCGCCGGCGGCTCCTTCGAGTCGCGATCACCCGGGCACGCCACCACGTGGTGATCATTCGCCACGCCTCGCAACCACCCCTGATCGGCTGACCTGCCAGCCCTGGCGTCCACAGGGCCTGCTTGTCGCACCCCCTGGGTAGCGTGGTTGTCCGGCCAGGTGCGGTCTGCCCGGGCCGAGGATGAACGCGGGCGCAGCCGCAGCAAGTGGAGGAGGAAGGTGGTCGAGGCAGTGCGTGGAGTGCCCGCCCCGCCCCAACGGGCGGCGCCGAGTCTGGTGGCGAACTTCCTGCCGGTCCGGTTCCACGGACAGGCGTTCCACGCGGGCGTTGTCCCGTTCGACTCGAGGGAGCGGCTTGACGGGCTCCGTACCGAGTTGCAGGGGACGCACGTGGTAGCCCGCGAGGGCAACCAGATTGTATGCGTGCCGCTCACCGCAGAAAGCCGGCCCGTCGGCACCGAACAGAAGTTCCCGATCAGCGACTTCCGCCATCTCACCATGCGCCTGGTGCGCGAGGCCTTGATCAACGAGATCATCGGGATGGGATACAAACTGCGCTCGTTCAAGCAGCCCGGCTTCGTCTCCCGGTACCGCCAGCAGGACCTGCTCGCTCAGTGCGCGGGCGACCAGCGGGAGGCGCTCGCGGGTGTGCACGTGTTCCCGCAGTACCGTCTCGATGCCCGGGCCAACGGCCCGTCGGCGAGGATGGGCATCGTCGTAGGCCTGAAAACCAGGTACGAGTTCGACCACACCGTGCAGGATCTGCTCGACCGCGGGTTCCGCGTCGAGGGCCGGTACGTCCTCGCCCAGACCGGTGAGGTGCCGTACAACCCGCATCTCGACGAGTGTGCCTACCGCAAGCTGGTTGGGGCGGTCGAGTCGGTACGCGCCGGGCGGTTGCAGCTACGTGACGCCCCCGCAGTATCGGAGGTCGGTGCCGGCGAGGCGTGGCTGGAGGGGCGCCTCGACACCTTCCAGGACGTCGTCGCCTTCCTTACCGGTGGACGCCAGGGGCTGCTGCTGGAGCGGCTCGAGGAGGAGGCGTTCGCTCTGACCGGGGCCGAGGGGCGCCTCGGACGGATCACCTCGCTGGCCAGGCGGCTCGCACGAGGCGGGCCGCTGCGGATCGCCGCGGATGTCGAGGTCGAGATCGGGGTGCCGCTGGGAAGTGGCTCGACCGGAAGCAGTGGCGGTCAGGTGCGGTCGACGCCATTCGCGGAGCCGACCTTCGTCTTCGACCCGGGTGGCGGCAAGACCGACAAGTCGGCGCAGCGGGGGCTGACGCGGCTGGGTCCGTTCGACTCGGAGTCGTTCTCGCCTCGCCGGCCGCGGATCCTCGTCATGACGCCCCGCCCATATCAGGGCAGCGTCGAGGTCTTCATGAACCAGTTCCGGCGCGGCGTCCCGAACGCCAAGGTGTTCACGGAGGGCTTCGCCCGCAAGTACCGCCTCACCGACTGTGATATCCGCATTGAGGCATTTGACGCCACCGGTCCCCGCGATGTGACCGCGTACCGCGACGCGTGTCTCGCCGCACTGGACCGCGACGAGAAGCCGCATCTGGCGATCGTGATCACCAGCGAGGCGCAGCAGGACCTGCAAGGGGACGACAGCCCGTACCTCGTGGCGAAGTCCACGCTGATGGGCCAGGGCGTCCCCGTCCAGGAGATCCAGTACGAGACGATCGGGCGCGGCGATATCGCGTATCCGCTCGACAGCATGGCGCTGCAGTGTTACGCGAAGCTGGGCGGGATCCCGTTCGTGATCGCGGCCCCGGGCACGATCATGCATGAGCTGGTGATCGGCATCGGCAGCGCGCACATCAAGCCGAGCCGGTTCAGCGCGCCCGAGCGGGTCGTCGGTATCACCACCGTCTTCAGCGCCGACGGCAACTACCTGCTGTCCAACATGTCTCGCGAGGCCGACTACGACCGATACCCCGCTGAACTTCTGCGTGCCCTGCGGGTCTGCATCGACGAGGTGAAGACCCGCAACGCCTGGCGGCCTGACGACGCGATCCGGCTAATCTTCCACGTCTTCAAGCCGCTAAAGGACACCGAGGCCGACGCTGTGAAGGACCTCGTCTCCGGGCTGCTCGCCGAGTTCCGTGCCGTGCAGTTCGCGTTCGTGCACGTCAGCGACGAGCACGACTGGTACCTGTTCGACACTGCCGCCCAGGGTGTCGGCAACGCCGCGATGCCCTCGGGGCGGCGCCAGCCGAAAGGGCGCTACGTCCCCCAGCGTGGGCACGCGGTGACGATCAGCTCCTGCGAGGTGCTGCTGACCGTCTCCGGGCCGTACGACATCAAGCGGCCCACCCACGGGCTGCCCCGGCCGCTGCTGCTCAAGCTGCACCGGGCGTCAACGTTCACCGACATCGAGTACCTGGCCGGTCAGGCGTTCCGGTTCACCGCGCTGTCGTGGCGGCGGTTCTACCCGTCGAGGTCCCCGGTCACGATTATGTACTCCGACCTGATCGCGTCCCTGCTCGGCCAGCTCCGGCACGTCCGCAACTGGAACGCCGACATCCTGCGCACGGCGTTCCGGACCAGCAGGTGGTTCCTGTGACGGGCCAGGGGCCTGGTGCGCAAACGGTCGTCGTCGCGCAGCTCGCCGACCAGATGGCCGCCCTCGACCTGCACCTTGGCGTCGCCAACAAGCCCGGGGACCTCGACGGGCTCTTCGCCCATCATGTCCTGAGCAGCGTGGACATGTCGTTCGCCTGGGAGGTGAACCCGCTGACCGCGCAATGGCTCGACCAGCACACGGACAGGCTGCGCCACGCCCCGGGGCTCGCCGTCCTCGGGTTCGCCCTGCACGACTTCAGGGGTCACCGCGACCTCGGTATAAAAGAACGCCTGGTGGACGGTCTGCGCGACCTGATGCGTCGCGACCCGTTCCCAGCCGACCGAACAACCTTCGTGACTGACCGGCGGCAGTTGCTCGGCATCACGCTCGCCGCGCTCGTCGCCCGGGACGTGTTGCTGGCGTTTCACAGCTGGCTCCTGGATGTCCTGCACGACTCTCGGTTCCGCGCCGACGACCCCCGCACCGACCTCGCGCGCCGGCACTCTCTGGCCGTTCTGACCGACGATCCAGCGCCGCTCGGCGGGTTGGCCGGTGTCAAGAACCTGCCGGAACTCTGCATGGTGCACTGGATGTCGATCGCCAGCACGGCGCGACTTGCCGATCCAGCCGCCGATCTGCAGCTGATCCAGCGCCGGATCCTCACCGGCCTCCTGCGCACCGACATCGCCGACCTATCCACCTGCGACGCGGCCCTGGTGCGCGCCGCCGCCGGCCGGATCATCGACGCCAGCATCGACAGCACGGTCCTCACCCGCAGCCACGTCGGCGTCGTACTACGCCGGTTCCCCGCCGCGATGAAGCGCTGGCGCTGGGACGATCCGGACGACGTCCGGCACCCGATCCGCTGGGAGGTCAACTCCGAACGCGAGATCCAGGACATCGTCTGGATCATGCTCCGGTCGGTTTTCAGCGACCTCGTCGATGAAGAGCCGTTGCCGCGGCTCGGTCACAGCTCCTACCGCGCGGACTTCGGCATCCCGCGCCTCGGCGTGCTCATCGAGCTCAAGTACGTGCGCTCGGCCGCCGAGTTTAAGAAGGTCGAGAAGGAGATCCTCGAGGACTCCATCGCCTATCTGCGCGAGCGCGGCACCTACACGAAGCTCATCGTGTTCATCTACGACGCCTCGGCCTCAAACCAGGAACACGACATCACGACCGCAGCGCTTCTGGAACGCGACGACATCATCGATGTGATCGTCGTGTCCCGCCCCAGCCAGCTTCCCGCGACGGCGACGCCGGCCGCCGCTTCCACACCCCGCCGCTCCCGAAGCCGACGAAGTCCAAGCTCGCCCTGACCGTGATCCTGGACGTGCAACGGACTCTCGTCAACGGTTCATACCCAGACAAAACGCAAGGACGCACGGTTTGCGGCCCTAAACTCTGAATCGTCGCCGTCCATTAGGGCACACGGGATGGCGACGCGCTGCGAGCGTGGCATCGCGACTACCCGGACGCCTTGGATGTCGCAATCGAGTTGCCGACCGGCGCGGGCAAGAAGTTGGGCGCGAGGCCGCCTGGGCCCGGGCTGTGGTGGGCAGAATCGCGTGCACCACCGTCTTGGTGCTGCGTGAACTCCCGGCTCCTCGCCCACGCCTACCAATGGGGGCTCTGTCCGAACTCCACCGACTCGCCACCACCATCGAGACCTGGTGGCCACAGATCCACGCGTTCCTGACAAGCGGGATCACCAACGCCGGCTCGGAAGGAACCAGCCGGGTCATCAAGACCGTCGCCCGCGACGCCTACCGCTTCCGAAACCCCCAAAACCAGCGACTACGCACCCGCACCGCCACCACCCGCCGTCACCGCGGACACCTCAACCCCGCCTAACTTCGAAGAGCCTCAATGGGTCGCTGCGCACCCCCCCACGTTCACCGACATGGACCTTCCCGAACCCCGGCCCATCGTCCACGCCTGCGACGGCGGCACGACCTTCGCCGGGGAGCTGCAACAGCCACCCGCACCTCGACAACCTGAGCTGTTGGGCCGCTGCGGCCGCTGAGGCTGGTGAGGATCTTCAAGTCCTTCTCAAGAGGGGCAGCCAAGACGCTACTCAGCGGCGCTTCCAGGCGTGCCCTGGCGGCGGGCCGAGGAAACCCTGACGTTTCCCGTAACCGCGGAGGACTTCCACCAACCGTGGCAGGTGCGCGCCGCTGCTGAATCCGGTGCCCAGACTACGAATTGCGGCGGTCGTGGCTGCTCGGTGGCTGCTCGGACGTCGGGGAACTGACGCGGACGAACCGCTACCCGCGCGGACCCGACCGGAGGCGCGGGATCCACTTGTCCATCGATGAGCGGGAATCAGGCCTGCCGGCGCCCCCTACGGATCAGAAGGTTAGGGGTTCGAGTCCCTTCGGGCGCGCAAGATCAAAGGGCGTCTGACCTGCGGAAACGCGGTCAGGCGTTTTTTGTTGATCGTCCCACCTGGACAGTGGGTGTCGCGTGGGTGTCATCCCGATGCCATCACTCTCTGTAATCGCCGTTGCGCTGCATCTGCGCTGACCTAGTGTTTTGGGGTGGGTTACCGCTTCTTGGCGGCCCGGCGCTTGTTGTGTGGGCGCTGGTCGGGGCGGTTGCGCCGTGCCCTCTTCCGGATCTTTTCGCGGGTGCGTCGGGCTGCGGCGAGGACCAGTCGGGCGGTGGCATCGGCGCACCTGCGCTGGGCGTACGGCAAGACGCTGGTGTAGGTGTCGGCGGTGGTGACGATGCTGGCGTGGCCGAGTAGATCTTGCACGGTTTTGAGGTCGGCGCCGGCTTCGTGCGCGAGGGATGCCGCCCCGTGGCGGAGATCGTGGAGTCGGATCGGTGGGAGGTCGGCTCGTTTGATGAGCCGGGTGAAGTGCCGCGTGGCGTACTCGGGGTGCAGTGGCCTGCCGTCCGGCCGGATGAACACGTAGCCGCTGTCGTGCCAGGCTTTGTCTGCCGCCTCGCGGGCGGCCTGTTGCAGGCGCTGGCGGCGTAGGTGCTCGCGTAGCACGGCGACGGTGTGCTGGTCGAGAGCGACGGCACGCATGCCTGCAGCCGTTTCGGCTCTCCTTCGATGATGTGGTAGCCAACCGTGGTGCGGTTGCGCAGGATGAACAGCACTCCATGGTCGAGGTCGATGTCGGACCAGCGGAGGCCGCATGCCTCGCCGCGGCGCAGGCCGCGTAGGGCGATGAGCCACCACAGGGCGAACAGCCGGTCGGTGGTGACCGCGTCGAGGAACGCGGCGAGGTGCGTCGCGGTCCAGACGGCCACCGCCGGGCGCTGGCCTGTTGCCCTCCACTCCGCGACGCGTGCTGCGGTCCAGACCTGGGCGTGCGGCTTGCGGTAGGACGGGAGTTCGAGGTGGCGGATCGGGTTGGCCTCGAGCAGGCCCTCCCGGACGGCGAGGTTGAGTGCCGCGCGGAGGGTGGTCCGGAGGTGTTGCAGGCACGAAGGTGTTTGTGGCTGGCCGCGGCCGTTGGTGGTCTGCGCGATCTTGTCGAACCCAGCACGGATGCGGCGAATGTTGAGATCGGCCAGGGTGATCCTGCCCATGTGCGGGATGAGGAATTGCTCGACGTCCCGGGTGTACTGGGCCTTGGTGGTTGGCCGGATCTTGGTGCGGGTGGACAGCCAGTACCTCAGCCACCGTTCGAGGGTCCAGCCCTGCGCGGTGCGTTCCTCGCCGGTTCGGGCCAGCCACTCGTCTCGCGCTCGGAAAGCTGCGGCCTTCGAGCGGAAGCCGCCCCGGCGCGCTCGTGTCGGCCTGCCGAACGCGTCGGTCGCCGAGCAGTCGAAGTACCAGGTGCCGTGCCCGCGTTCCGGCAGTCGCGTGCAGTTGTTCTCGAGCCGCTTCTTGGTCTCGCTGTGCCGACAGCCACACCGCTTGTAGATCTTTCCCGAACCAGGCATGTTTCTTCCCATTTCATGTGTCGACGGAAGTTTGTGAGGGCTGATCGCATTCTCTGCTGTGATGCTGGGGAATAGACGGACTGCGGGTCCGTCGCGCCGGTCGATTTCGATTCGACGCTGGAGGGCTTGCCAGGCGCTCTGGAGACCGTCTGGCGACCGGCTCGGCCCTCGTCGGTGCTGGCGTGCCAGGTACACCCGGGCCTACCGGTCGCTGTCGACGTTGCGCAGGGCGTACCGGATGGCGTAGCCGCGGCCCTGTTTGCGCCAGTCGCGAGCCCGAACCGGGTCACCATCTTGTTGGTGTCAGCGTCGAGGTTGCATTTCGGGCCGCGACGATGCGGTGCACGGTGGCCTGTTCTTCGCTGCTGTTCGTGTGGCACACCACCGCGCTCATTTGGCTGTCGGTGGGGTGAGGGCGTGCACGGAAAAGCCGACGAGTAGGCGTGCCTACGATCGCGTAACTCATGATCGCCGACATAGGCGGATCCGGCCAGCGAACCGGTCTCGGTCGGCACCGCGGTCGGTGGGCTGCGAGTGCTCCAAATGCCGGGCAACGTCGGTCTCACCGCGGACGGGCAGACCGGAGGCGCCGCGGACGTTCGGGGCGCCACACCGGCTGGCTCGGCGCCTACCCGGCGCACTGTGATCGACCCGCGTCAGGAAATCACGGCAAGTGATAGTCGAGGGCCACCTGCCCAGAAGCGCCTGCGGCTGCCACTGAGCCACCACCAGCCTTGGCCGGAGAACGGATGCTCACAGCAGGCCCACGCGCTGTGTCACGACAAGCGGCGGACCTCCTCTGGCCCGAACCGCGATATGAAGAGCCGACCGAGGTCCTTCCAGTCTTGGACAGAAGCCCGTTCATCAGCGTGAAGCTCAAGGCACTCGTCAACTGTCCAGTCCTCGTAGGTGACGTATGGCTCGGACCACCGTCCACTGCGCCACGCCGCACGGCTGTCCTGCCGCCGTTCGGACTTGTTGAGGCCGATCCAGAACAGATTCCCCGGATCGTGCCCGGCGATGCTCGGAAAGCTTGTCGCCGGTTCCCAGCGCCGCCAGGCGTGGTTGAAAGCAAGCTCCAGATTCAGTTTGGCGCTGGAAACGGCTTCTACGCCCTCCGCCAGTACACCTAGCGCCATCCCCTCGACTACATGCTTTACCTGCTGGTCCTTTGTCGGCATGCGACGATGCTACGACGGCCGCCAAAGGACTTCCCTGCCGCGTTCTCGATGCTCGCCCATCGTCTGTGACAGCCCCCAGCGGGACGTGCGGGCATGCCACGAGGCAACGGCGCTTCGACCCTCGAATTCGGAATCGTCCGCAGCTCGAACACCGGGGTCGCCGAAGCAAGAATGTTGAGCAGGTCGAGAACGACGCGCTGCCCGTAGGGCGGTAGCAGATCGAGCGGAGAATAGGCGAACTCGCGGACGATCGTGCCGTCGACCCACGCCTGGCAGGCCATACCGATCCCGTCGACCGCTGCGGAGACGAACAGGCGGGACGGCGAGGAAAGTCTCAGGGCCGAGCTGGCTCCTACGTGCCAGCTGAGACGTCGACAGCTAGGGCGACGAGGGCTGTGATCGCCTGGAGGATGCCGAAGGCCAACGCCCACAACGCAATCCGGGCTTCGAGCGTCATGCGTTTGCCGGGCGTCTCGGTCACCATCGGTGACGCAACACTTTGAGCATTTGCCTGCGCCGGGTACATCGGCAGGGGCGCGAACGACGGCGGAACGATGTGCATCCGGTAGAGCCACGGATCGAGCCAGCTAGCCGCACCCATGTGACGGACCCACGCCACCAGTTTCTGTCGCTTGTGTTGCCTGCAGCCGACGAGGATCTTGCCATCTTTCGTGCACGGCTTCCTGGTGGTCTTGGTGACGACAAGGCACTTGGCGTCGATCCTGAAGCCGAAGTAGTAGCAGACGTACAGGAAGAGAATTGCCGACCAGAACAGGATGCATACCACGTTCTCCCAGAACGTGGACTGCAGGACGGGCTCCGAGTTCGCTGCCAGGAGAAGCACGAGAGTCCAATCTACAGGAGGCAATCAACCAGACTCGGAACGTGATCACCCTCATGGGTGATCTGAGACGGCTACCCGACGTTCGGCGCGCGGGCTCACACGTCTTGCGCCGCAAAGGGCTGCGACCTGGTGTCACCCGCGACAGGGGTCTGCCCAGGCCAGAGCGACCCTGGCCGGGGCAGAGCCGACATGGCACGCGAGAAAGGCGACGGCGGTGCCCGCAGGATCAAGCAGCGGACCTTGGGCGGTGCGGCGACGATGCCCGCCCGTCGCCGCACCTCACCGGAACCCAGCCATGACGTTCTTCAGTGGGACTCGTGCACCCGGCTTGGGCACCTGTGTGCCGAGGGGCGGAGCTTGGCGCCACTCGTGGCCGAGGATGGCTTCCACCGAGGGCGGCAGGCAGGCGCCGTCACCGGTTGCACCGCGACGGCGCGCTTCCGCAGTGTCGTCGGGTTGTGGCTGAGCTGGCGTCGGATTTCCTCGCCGGGCTTGCCGGCATCAAGGACCAGGCGTGCGGTGGCTTCCGCGGTCTCCCGCTGAGACTCGGGCAGAATGCTGGTGTAGATGTCGGCGGTCAGTTGGATGCTGGCGTGCCCGAGTTGGTCCTGCACCGCCTTGAGATCGGCGCCGGCGGCCCGTGCCAGGGTCGCCGAGCCGTGCCGCAGATCGTGCAGCCGGATCGGCGGCAGCCCCGCCCGGTTGACCAGCAGCCGCATCCGCTGAGTGAGATAGCCCGGGTGGACCGGCATCCCGTCGGGACCAGTGAACACGTAACCGCTGTCGTGCCACACCTTCCCGATCGCGGCCCGCGCGCCGCGCCGCTGGCGTTGCCGGTCACGGTGCTGTCGCAACACCCGCACGGTGTGCTGGTCCAGGGCCACGGTCCGGCGGCTCGCTGCGGACTTCGGCGGTCCCTCGTGTACGTCGTAGCCGGCGGTGGTCCGCTGCCGCACTACCGACAACTGGCCCGCGTGCAGGTCGACGTCGGTCCAGCGCAGGCCGGCGGCCTCACCGCGGCGTAGACCGCGTAGGGCGATCAGCCACCACAGGGCGAACAGGTTGTCGTCGCGGACGTAGTCGAGGAAGCCCGCCAATTGGGTGGGCGTCCACACTGCGATGGCGGGCCGCTCCCCGGTGGCCTTCCATTCGGCGACGCGAGCCTCGGTCCAGATCTGGGCCTGAGGGCGGGGGTGGGCGGGCAGTTCAACTCGGCGGGCCGGGTTATCGGTGATCAGCCCTTCGCGGACCGCGCCGGTGAGGGCCGCCCGCAGCGTGGTGTGAATGTGTTGCAAGGTGCAGGCGGTCTGCGGCTGCCCGGATCGGTTCCGGGTGGACGCGATCTTCCCGAAGGCGACGTTGAGCTGCCGCGAGGTCAATTCGCCGAGGGTCAGCTGGCCGATGTGCGGGATGAGAAACTGCTCGATGTCACGGGTGTAGTGCATCCTTGTTGTCGGCCGGATCCGGGTCCTGGTTGACAGCCAGTAACGCAACCAGCGAGTGACCGTCCAGGACCGGCCAGCCTGCTCCTCGCGGGACAGCGCCAGCAGCTCGTCACGCGCCTTGCGTGCCGCCGCCTCCGACGGGTAGCCACCCCGACGGATCCGTTCAGCCTGTCCGAGCACGTTCCGTGTCGAACAGTGGAAGTACCAGCTGCCGTGCCCTCGCTCCGACAACCGCGGACAGGCCTTACCCCGCCGCCGGCCCGTCACCGGGTCCACACACCGGCACCGCTTCACGATGACACCCTGACTGTTCATGAGCCCTCCTTGATCTGGTGTGGGCTCATCGTCCCGGGGCGGGGAGCGGTGAAAGACGACTTCGAACCGGAATGTGCGGCATTAGACCAGTAGAAATGATATCAGGAAAAGGCGGCCATAATTCGTTGATGGTTACGGACCATTCGACTAACGAAATATGCCGATCTCGGGGCGTAGGTAGCTCCGAGGTTGAAAGTGGCCACCATTTGCTGCCGGTCGTCGCACAAGCGTACGACTCTCCTGACTGTCGCATGCGCCTGGCATCATCGGGGGACGCGACGACGACCCGTCGATGGGATGCGACATGAGATGCGAACGCCGATGGTGGGTGAGGTTCGACCCTGGGCGATGTTCCGGGAGGTCGACCGTTGTCCGACGTGGCCGAGGTCGCGAGTCGCAGCGGCAATGCTGCCAACGGGCATGAAGGGATGATCACCTCCGGTGAGTGACGTAGTAGGCGAGCTTGCCAGGGTCACCGGCGCCTTTGACCAGCCGACCCTCACGCTTCTGTACAAGGGCCACGCGAGGGTGGTGATCGCGATTTTCCGCAACGCGTTCACCCGGGATCACCGCACTATTCCAG
This sequence comes from Micromonospora sp. NPDC048930, assembly GCF_043197935.1. NCBI lineage: Bacteria > Bacillati > Actinomycetota > Actinomycetes > Micromonosporales > Micromonosporaceae > Micromonospora > Micromonospora sp. NPDC048930. The sequence continues at coordinate 51,399 of NZ_JBICUB010000017.1, read as the reverse complement.
CAGCCCGGCTCCACGCCCAGGTCGACACCTATCTTGATCAATTGCGGATTGCGGGCTTCACTGACCTCCCGGCCGGCTCAGGTCGTGATCTGTGCCTTCGGTGGATGCGGGGGCAGTGGCTTGTGCGCAGCGTTGAGGACGATGGCACCGAGGTGTACACGCTGACCAGCCACGCCCAGGACGCGCTCAATCTCGTCACGAGCCTGACACGGGAGCGAGCGAGTCTGAGTGAGCACCGGATCGCTACGATCATCAACGCCGTGCGGCGGTTCAACACCGAGGTCAATCCCGACCGCGGTGCCCGGGTGGACATTTTCAACAGCGAGATCGCCCGGCTGACCCGTGAACGTGACCGCCTCCTTGAAGGCGGAGACCTGCCGCAGGTGTCCGCCGACTACATGCTCGAGGGGTATGGGGAGCTGCTGCAGTTGGTGGCGGCGCTGCCGAGTGACTTCGCCCGGGTGGAGGAAGCCTTCACCGCGTTGCGTGCGCAGATATTGAGCTCGTTTCGCTCAGAGGACCGCCACGCCGGTGACGTGATCGACGACTACCTGCGGCGTACCGACTCGCTGATGACCGCGACCGCGGAGGGCCGGGCGTTCGAGGGGGCGTTCACCCTGTTGCGGGACGACGAGTTGCTGCTGCAGCTGCGCGAGGATCTCTCGGCGCTGCTGAGCCATCCGATGGCTGAGGACATCCTCAACGACACTGACCGCCGTGATCTGCGCGGCACCGTCGGGCTGATCCGGCGAGGCATCGACGCGGTTCTCGCCCAGCGCAATCGCGTCACCGCCACCCTGCGCGAGTACATCCAGACCCACAACACCGTCCGGGATCGTGAGCTGGACAGCACGTTGCGCCAACTCGACGCCGAGCTGGTCCGATGGATGACCTCGGCCGGACCACGCACTAGCGTTCCGCTGCCACTGCTGCCCGCCCGCGTGGACGTGCACCACCTTCGCGAACGATTCCACAATCCGGACGACGAGGCCGGACCACCGCCGCTGCGAGATGTAACTACGCAACGTCCGGACGGGCTGTCCCTGGCGGACCTGCTGGCGCAGGGCGGGCCGTCGCTCGACCAACTCCGCGCGGCCGTGCACCAGGCCCTCGCGTCGGACGAGCCGCTGACATCGTTGGGGAGACTGTTCGACACGCTGGACGCACCGCTGCGTCGGCCCGTCGAGATCTTCGGTCTGCTCCACCTGACGACGAACATGGACGGCTTCGTTCGCGACGAGGATCACCGTGAGGTATACCGCACGCTCCGGCCGGACGGTTCCCGCCGCGACCTGGCTGTCCCGGTGATCGAGCCCGTCTCGCACGGCCCAGATTCACCCCGCGATACGGCAAACGATCGGCCAGGGCGGCCCACGAGATCGGAGTTGGCGTGAGCATCGACGACACGTCCTCGGCCAGCGGGACCGCGAACTTCGCCACTGGCTGCGACGACCCGGAGCGGGAGCTGACCAGCAGCGTCTCCCTGTTCGAAGGGGACGAGGGGGGTCTGGAACTGCCGCAACGCCGCGTGCTGGTCGCTCTGCTCAAGCAACGGTTCATCACCGCGCAGAGCCACCCGAAGGAGTGGAAGACCCTCATGGCGAACCCACGCCTGATCCGCTCTCGGCTCAACGACATGTTCCTGGATCTTCACCTAGACGCCGGCAGGGAGGTCGCCTACAAGCGGCAGGTGGTTCCCGAGGGCGGCGGTAGGTTCCCGACCCTGCTGCACGACACCGCCTGGAGCCGCGAGGAGACCATCCTGCTGGTGTATCTGCGGACCCGCAGCCGCTCGGAGGAGGTCGCTGGCACCTCCCGCACGTATGTCGACCGGCAGGACATGCTCGAGCACGTCGCGACCCTCCGCCCGGCACACGCCACCGACCACGCTGCCGACGGGCGACGCGCCATCAAGGCAATCGAAAGCCTCAATCGAGCCGGGTTGCTGATCGGTGCGAGCACCGCCGACCGGTTCGAGGTTAGCCCGGCAATTGATGTCGTGCTGCCCCTGGAACGCCTGCAGGATCTGCTGCGATGGCTGAAGACGGAGCAAACCAGCGATCCAACGGCGGAGTTCACGGTCAGCCTGGCAGGCAGCAGCAGCGACCTGGGCACCACCGACGCTCTCAGCGACGAGGACGCATCGTGACGATCAGCGACAACGAGCACCCCGCTCTGCTATCCCCGGCTCTGCTCCCGCAGCCGCCGAGCGCATCGCCGGCGCCGCTGTTCTACGTCGCCGGCGCCACCGACGGCACCCTGCAATGGAAGGCAGAGGCCTTCCAACTAGTGAACTGGGGAGGATTTGAAGGCCGCATCCGCTTCGACTTCCACCCAGGCGCGACGCTGATCTCAGGGGCCTCGGGGACGGGGAAGAGCACCCTGCTCGACGCGTACATCGCCCTGATGATGCCGTCGGACACGCCCTTCAACGGCGCCTCGAACGACGCCGTCGCCGGCCGTGCCCGGAGCGCCGAGCAACGCAACCTGCTGTCCTACCTGCGGGGCCAAACGGACACGACCGCCGACGACCACGGCCGAGAACGGCCCAAGGTCCTACGCGGAGACGGTCAGCCGACCTGGGGTGCGGTGGCCATGACGTTCGTCGACGACCACGGCCGCCGCTTCACCGCGCTACGGGTGTACTACGTTCCGACCCGCGCGACCCAGGCCGGGGACATCACCATGCGGATGGCCACCTACGAGGGCTATCTGGACTTGGCAGACCTCGCCGGGCACGCCGCCTCGCTGTTCGCGCCGAAGTCCCTCAAGACCGGGTTCCCCGGCCTGCTGACCCACGACACCTACTCCTCCTTCGCTGCCCGGCTGCACACCCGACTGGGTATCGGCGCGAACGGCGACGGCGCCAAGGCACTACGGCTGTTGGTGCGGATCCAGTCCGGGCATCAGATCCGCACCGTCGATGAGCTGTACAAGGAGATGGTCCTGGAGCGGCCAGCGACGTACGAGGCAGCCGATCGGGCGATCGGCCACTTCGACGACCTGGAGGTTGCCTACGTCGCGATGCAGACCGAGCAGCAGAAGGCCGAACTCCTCGGCCCGATCACCCAGAAGCACACTGACCTCACCACGGCACGAGCGACGATCGAGCAGATCGACACCTTCGGCCTCACCACGGCGGACGACACCCCCATCGTGCTGTGGCGGCTGGGCCGCGAGGCCGCCCTGCTACAGGGCGCGATTAGTACCAACCAGCGCGAAAAGGAAGAAAACGCCAAAGAACTCGCCCGCGCGATCACGGTCGAGACGTCGCTGGATCAGGAACTCGCCGCGACGGTGTCCGCCCACCGCGAGGCAGGCGGCGGCGAACTGGAGAGCCTCGCCCAGCAAGCCACCCAGGAAAGCCAGCGCCGCGACGAACGGCTGGCACGGCGGGCAGCGCTCGCCGAACGCACCACCAAGCTGGCCGTGCCACTTGACGACAGGGAGACCTTCGCCCACCTCCAGGCGGCCGCCGCGGCGTTCCTTACCAACTACGAGACCGCCGCACAGGCCCTACGAGACCGGCGTGAGGGGTTGCGTGACCGAGAGTTCCCGCTGCTCGAGCGACGCAGGTACCTAACCGAAGAGCGTGCCTCGCTGGCCGGCCGCGCCGGACGCGTTCCGAAATACCTCGACGACCTGCGCCACGACGTCGCGCGGGCGTCCCGCATCGATGCGGCTGAGCTGCCGTTCCTCGCCGAGTTGATCGACGTCGCCCCCGATCAGGGGCGGTGGCGGACCGCAGTGGAGTCGGTCCTGGGTGGCAGCGCACGGCTGCTGCTGGTGCCCCGCGACCGGCTGGACGCCTTCTCTACGGCCATCAATTCGCTGCGCCTGCGCGGCCGGTTGACCTTCGATGGCGTGCCGCTCGGCCAGGACGGCCACGCCGACCACGACCCAGATCGGATCGCCGGGAAGCTGGTGTTCAAGGACTCCCCCTTCGCCGGATGGGTCCGCCGGCACGTGTCCGACCCCGCCCGCAATGCCCTCTGCATCGAGGACCCCAGCCAGTTGGGCGGACCCGGGTACCGGGTCACGCTCACCGGGCAGACCCGCTTCGGAACCCGCGGGACGCATGGCCGGAACGAACAGGCGAACATCATCGGGTTCAGCAACGAGGATGCCCTCGCCGACATCGACCGTGAGCTGCGCGAAATCAACGAGGAGCTTGGCCAGGTCGACAAGGAACGACGCGGCATCGACAGCGAACGCACGGACCTCGACGCTCGCCGTAGCGCCCACGAGGCGATCCGCGCGGCCACCTGGGACGACATCGACGTGGCCAGCATCGACGCGAGGATCGAGCAACTAGAGCGGGCCCGCCAAGCGATCCTTGACGCCGACGACCAACTGCAGCAGCTGCAGAAGCACATCGATGATCTTGGCGGGGAGCTGGAGCGCGCCCGTGAACACCGCTTCGCGCTCAAGCGGCGGGAGAGCGACCTTTCCGAGCGAGTGTCATCGCTGATCGAGCAGCAGACGGCGGTGGAAGCCGACCTGCGCCGCATCAACCATGAGCAGCGAGTGATCCTCACCGACGACCAGGCCGCCGCACTCGACCGGCACTTCACCGCGGCAGTCGCCCCAGCCGATCCCGACGACCTGGACCAGTTCCCGGCGAACTTGAGTCGGCTCCGGCAACGGCTGTCCACCACGGTGGAGTCGGCTCGTGGTCAGATGCGCAACGCGGAGGCCGAACTGGAGCGGATCTTCGCTGCGTACCAGATGAAGTTTGAGGACCCGAACCTCGGGCGCACCGCCGCCTCATACCAGGACTACGCGAGGATCCTCGACACCATTCTCACCACCGGGCTCCACGAACGCCGAGAAGAGTGGCGGCAGCGGCTGATGAAATGGAGCGGTGAAGACCTGGTCCCGCTCGCCGGGGCCATGGAGTCCTCGATCGAGGAGATCGAGGAACGACTAGACCCGATCAACGGAATCCTGCGCGGTCTGCCGTTCGGCGCCAACCGCGACCGGCTGCGCATAAAACTCCGGCGCCTGGCTCCCGATGCCGTGGTCCAGTTCCGCCGGCAACTGCGGGTGCTGTCCTCCGGCGCGACGCGGGAACTGCCCGAACACCAGATGGAGCAGCGCTTTCACGAGCTGCAACAGTTCATGGGCCGCATCCGCCGTCGTGACGACCCCCGCGCCGTCGCCGACCTGAGCGACCGCGACCGGCTGCTGGACGTGCGGCGACACGTCGAGATCACCGCCGAGCGCTACGACGCCACCGGGCAACTGCTCAGCACACACTCCTCCCTCGGTGGCAAGAGCGGTGGTGAGAGCCAGGAGTTGGTGGCGTTCATCGTCGGTGCGGCGCTGCGGTTCCGGCTCGGCGATGAGCTGCGGGCCCGCCCACGGTTCGCGCCAGTCTTCCTCGACGAAGGATTCGTCAAGTCCGATGCCGAGTTCGCTGGCCGCGCAGTGCAGGCGTGGAAAGGCCTGGGCTTCCAGCTGATCATTGGAGCACCACTAGACAAGGTGACGGCTCTCGAGCCGCACATGGACGAACTACTGGCCATCACCAAGAACACGACCACGCACTACTCCTTCGTCACCCGCATCAGCAACGCCGGACCCGACCCGGCCAGCGGCTCGCCGGCCATACCGAACGCGCGCGGCCCGATGAATGGCACCAGCATGATGGCCGAGCAACCCCGGCAGGAGACTGAAGCAGCGCCGTGATGAAGACGACCGAGCAAGTCCTGACAGACATCGAACGGCGGCTCGTCAGCACCTGGGCTAGCTGCGCCGCCGAGACCGCACGGATGACGTCGCACACTGCCGCAGCGGCGGAAGGCACGGGCTCGCCGACGCCGCCGGCACCTAGTGAGCAACGGAGCTCGCTGTCAACCTCCTGGCCGCATGCCTTTCCTCTGGGACAACCCTCTTCGACGAACCTCGCCAAGGACTTCTCCGCTGCGGCAGCCTGGGCCGCCACGTGGCGAGCATGGAGCACCAAGCACGGCGTGTCACTGCGCACGCGCACGCGACGCGTCCACACCACCGACCAGGAGTTCCCCACCCACCTCGTCGTCCCCGACGCCAACCACGCGGCCCGGCTGTGCGGGCGGCACTGGCCGCAACGGCTGGAGCGAGGCCGCCGACGGGCGATCCTCCTCGCCGAGTGCTTTCCCCATCTCGTCGAAGCCGGACTGCTCGCCGCGACGATCGCTGCGGTCGACGAGCTGAGCGAGGTGGACTTCGAGCTGCTCTGCCGAGCTGGAGCATGGTTCGCCAAGCACGATGCAACTGGCCTCACCCCCAGGCAGGTGCCGATCGAGGGACTGCACGCCAAGTGGCTCAATCATCGGCTGGGCCTGGTGCGTCGCCTGTCAGCCCGAGACGACCTGGGACTCCTGCCACCACACCCGCCACGAGTCCACTTCACCTACCTCGACCCCGGGCATCTTGCCGCAGGCGGGCGCCGGCACGACTCGGCGACGATAGGTGACCAGGCGCTGCCGGCGTACCAGCCGCGAGTGGTGGTGATCTCCGAGAACAAGGACACCGCGATCCACTTCCCCGAACTCGACGGTGGCGTCAGCATCGAGGGCGTCGGCCGCGGCGGCGCAGCCATCGCCGCCCTGCCCTGGCTGCCGGCCGCCGAGCACATCCTCTACTGGGGCGACATGGACGCCGACGGCCTGGAGATCCTCAACGAGTTCCGCGCCGCCGGCGTCCCCGCGAGATCACTGCTCATGGACCTGCCCGCCTTCGAACAATGGGAGCGATTCGGCACCAACGTCGATGCACGCGGCCGGCCCCTGCAGGCCAGGATGCCGCGACCGGTGCCGTTCCTGACCGACGCCGAAGAGACCCTCTACCAAAGCCTCACCGCCGAGACGTGGGCCCGGCACCGACGCGTGGAGCAAGAACGGATCCCGCTCGATGTGGCAGCGTCGGCGGTGCGCCGGATCGTCGGAGACATTCAGGCAGGTTGACAATCGTCGGGGAACGCTGTGAGGTCGGCCTTTGCTGTTGGTGATACCGGCGATCTTGGCGAAGACGGTACGCAACAGGCCGGCGTCGAGGTCGGCGAGCCGGTAGGCGCCGAGGTGCGGGATGAGCACCTGCTCGACGTCGCGGGTGTAGTGGAACCGGGTGGTCGCGCGGAGGTGGGTGCGGGTGTCGAGCCAGTGCCGCAGCCACCGTTCGACGGTCCAGCCTTGCGCGGTGCGGTCGGCGGCGGTGCCGGCCAGCCACGTGTCGCGCGCCTGTCGGGCGGCGGCCTGCGAGGGGTAGCCGCCGCGGCGGGCGCGTTCCCGGCGGCCGAGCAGGTTGGTGGCCGAGCAGTGGAAGTACCAGGAGCCGTGGCCGCGTTCGGTGAGCCGGGGGCAGCGCTGCTCCAGCCGGTTCCTGCCGTCGTCGCGGCAGCCGCACCGTTTGAAGATCACACCGTTGCTCGACCGCATGACGCCGCCACCTCCCGCCGGTTTCCGCCTGCGGACAACATGAAGAGGCGGGGTCGGGCGGGTGGTGGTCCAGCAGGTAGGTAGGCCAGCGGGGCCAGGGCACCTCCTTGCCGTGCAGCTCGGCTCGTGGTTCGCCGCCGGTGCTGCGTGCGGTGATCGCGTCGTGGAGCTGGTGGCAGTTCTGCGGCCGGTCGATGCCGGGCAAGAGGATGAGGCGTTGGCCGAAGGTGACGGCGACCGCGCGGAGGTCGTCGGGTTGCTCGACGAGCAGGATGCGGCGCTGGTCGGGGGCTGCGGTGCGGTCGCGCAGGACCCGGACGGGTGCTGTGGCGGTGGCTGGTTCGCGGAACTGGATGCGGTAGAGGTCCATGACGGGGCGCAGGATGTAGCGCCAGCCGAGCGCGGCGAAGGCGGCGAGGTAGGCGGCGCGGATCCAGGAGAGCTGGTCGCGGTTGGCGTCGTACTGGGCCTGCATGGTGAAGGTGACGTCGGGGTTCGGGTCGGCCCGGTCGACGTAGTCGTCGAGGGTCTGCAGGTGTGCCGCCTGCTGGTCGGGATGGTTCTGTCTGGGCATGCCGAAGATCTGCAGGCTGCCGTCGTCGGTCCATTGGATAGTGCCGCGCAGCGGGATACCAGCGGCGTGGACGGTGAACGGCAGGGTGCGGCCGGTGGCCTGACGGTGGATGAAGAAGTCTTCGAGGTGCTGTGTCGGCGGCCAGAGCCAAATCTGATTGGCCGTTGACAGTGCTGGCGGCGTACGGCGTGGGCGTCGAGGGCGGTGCCGGCGGTGTTGTTGCATGCGGCGCAGGTCAGCAGGAGGCTGCGACCGCCGAGGGCCCGCGGCGGGACGTGCTCCTCGGTGAGGACCCCGGCGATGACAGCGGCTCGGGAGTAGGCGACCAGGCACAGGGGGGCAGGCGTACCAGTCGTCGCCGGCGGGCAGGGCGTTGCCGAACCCGAGCCGGGTCGGCGGTCGCGCGGAGCAGGGGCGCGCCGTCGTCGAACCACCGCAGGCGCTTCTCCACGAACGGCATGGCCGCGACCACGATGCAGGCCGGTCAATCGGCCATCCAGCCTACGGTCCCCTTTCGCGCTGGGTCACGCGGCTGCTTGTTCCGGCCGTGACATCGGGCAATAGAGCGGGCAGTTGGGGGCGGGCGCCTGCGTGTAGCGGTGCAGACCGCGGGGGTTGTGCAATCCGAGTGGCCAGACCTGGGTTGACCGAGTGCGAGTCTGCGCTGCCGCACGGCTGCTGGACGTGAGATCGAGGGCCTGAATCAGGCCAGCCCAGAAGGAGACGAAGGAGACCGTCGGGATGGGTCCATCCGTGTCGTCGTCCTTCGGGTGGACGCAGCCGGCGCAGGCGGCTCCGCTCGGATGGGCGGAGACGAGGACGAAGTCGTGTGAGCTGGCGCCGATTCCGATCCAGCTGCGGGGTGCTGCGGCCTGGACGAGCCAGCGGGATGGGATGTGGTCGACGCCAACCAGCACGTGCTCGGCGATCGGCGCGAGCGCTTGAGCGGCGCGGTGGTCAAATCGTGTCGGAACGCCGGTGACGGACAGCCCGTTGCGGGTGTACGAGCTGAGCATGGTCGTCTTCGCGGTGTCGATCCAGCTACGTCGGGCGAGCGCGTAGCGGTTGAGATTGCTGAGGTCCAGCAGCTCCGGCTCGATGATGCGCAGATCCGTGGTCATCCGGGGCATGCGCAACAGCGCGTAGAGCGCGGCGTTGGTGATCGCGCCACCACTGATCACGTCAACGTGCCCGAGCCGCGACGGCCTGCGGGTCCGGTAGTCGGTGAGGTCGAGGGTGACCTGGCGCTCCGGCAGCAACCGCCAGCCGGCAGCCGACGGCGCCGGGCGGTTGAGACGCTCCGCCGTGTGCGGCAGGGCGGCTCGGAGCCCGTCTGCCGCGGCCGCTGCGGCTGCTGCCATGGCGCCCACCTGGTCGTCGCCTTGCCAGGCGATGCTGGTGGCGCGCGGGCCGACGTCGGCCCGCCAGCCGGTGCCGCTCACCCGTATGGCGTCGGCCGGGGCCGCGGTGTCGCCGAGGGCGAACGTCACCGTGGGCGTCCCCGGGTTTGATGACCCGCCGGGCATCAGGTCGTCGGCATAGTCGAGCAGGCCGCCCAGCAGTTGACCTCCGCGTAGCGGCGGCTGCTCGGCCACGAGCGGGATCTCCGGCACGTCGAGGTCGATCTGCAGGCCAATCATCGCCAGCTGTCCGAACAGGGTGACCAGCGCGGTCTGCCCGGCTGGGGTGGCGACGTTACGCCGGTCGGCGAGGACCCGGACAGTCGTGGCGCGCAGCCCGTCGATGATGGCCCGGTGATCCACACCCGGGCCGAATACGTCCCGCTCCAGGAGCAGCGCGGTACGGGCCAGTGCGGTGTAGATGTCGTCAGACAAGGTTGAGCACCTCCTGGGTCGGGCGCGGTACCCAGTCGCAGTTCGGGTCCATCTCCATCAGGACGGTGTCGGCGAGGGTGGCTGGCCCGGCCGCGAAGTCTGGGATGACCAGCGACAGGAACCCTGGCGCGGGGGCGAGCGCGAATTGGTCGTCGGTCTCGGAGTGTCCGGCGTGCCGGGGATGGGTGTGCACCTGTACCCGGACGGTCTGCCCCGTGCGCCGCAGGTCGAGGAAGAACCTAGTGATCCAGGTCGAGTCGACGTCATACCAGCGGGGCCCCGCTTGGTGCACCGGGTGCACCAAGCGGGTCAGCAGGTCAGGTTCGGTCCGGGCGGCGCACCAGTACAGGACGCACTCGGCGTGCCCGGCACCACAGGCGCGCAGCTGGTCGAACGAGTCCTGCAGCAGGCGCTGCGGCAGCCGCACGCGATTCACGAGCCGCCCTTGACGGTGCTCTGGCGCAGCACGAGCAGCACGCCGGGCTTCACGCCAGCGTCGGCCGCGGACTGGTTGTCGTCGAGCTCGACGCCGTCCTCGGTGAACAGGGCCAGGAGGTGGTTGTTCGGGCTGTTCTGCAGGTTGAACGCGTGCTTGGCCTGCTGGAGCAGCGCCTGGATCGCGGCGTTCGGCTGGTAGCGGACGTCCTCGTCGGTGCCGTTGTAGGTCACCGTGACGGTGTCGTGCTTGTCGTTGCTCATCTTCGTTGTCCTTGATCTCCGGCGAACCGCCGGTCGCGGTGAAGTGCGAACAGGTGGCACCGCTGTACCGCGACCCCCGCGGTGTTCCAGCGCCAACAGCGCGATCCCCGAGGAGATCTCGCCGCGAGCAGCATACACCCCATCACCCTAGGGGTGATGCGCTTATGCCGAGCAGTCGGCGTGTTCGGCGCTCCCGGCCGGTGTGGGGTCGCGTGTAGCGTCGGCTGGCGGAGTGCACGTCATCAGCCAATGGGTGATGGAGAATGAACGCGTGGAACGGGAGTACCTGGATGAGACTCTGCGTCGCCTCGCCGTCGAACCTGACTTCCAGCCGAAGGGCTGGAGCGCTCAGGAGATCGCGGAGTTCCATCGTCTCGTTCAGTGCGCGCGGGCGGCGTACGTCGAAACCGACCTTCGGAACATGCGCGTCTTGCGCATTAGGCCTGACGACCACGGCCTGCCGGGCAAGGCGCAGGCGACGTTGAGCTCCGGCCGCTTAATCGACCTCACGTTCAAGAACTCCGACAGCTACGGCGCCGTCGTCTTCGAACTCTTGACTCCCGAGATGGAAGCCAAATGAGCAACCCTGAACGCGACCTTCTGCCACCTCACCAGACTCCGGTGGGTCAACTCCTTGGTGAGGAATTGGAAGCCAGGGGCTGGTCTCAGGCCGACTTTGCCGCCGTCCTCGATCGGCCGACCCAGTTCGTGTCCGAGATCGTGACTGGCAAGAAGGAGATCACCAGGGAGTCGGCGGCCCAGATTGGTGCCGCGCTAGGCCAATCGGCCGAGTACTGGCTCAGGCTGCAGGATCAGTACCTACTTGCCGAACAGGTCAAGAACAAAGCCACCCAAGGAAAGCTGGAAGAAGTGCGCAGACGCGCGCTCCTCAATGACAAAGCTCCCATCCAGTTGCTTCGCAAACGCAACCTCCTCGTCGGCAACACACTCGACGAACTGGAGGCCGAAGTCATGGAATTGTTTGAGCTCAGCTCGCTGGACGCGGAACCAGCATTCGCCGCCGCGGCGAGGCGTGGTAACCGAGGTGAAGAGATCAGTGTTCTTCAACGCGCCTGGGTGGCGTGTGTCCGCAGGAAAGCGCGTGAGCTGCCTCCTCGGAAAAGCTATTCGGCCACCGGGCTGGAGAATCTTGCCCGCTCCCTGTCGCGGACTCTCAAGACGTCGGATGCGTTCTCCCACTTGCCCAAGCTGTTCGCGGAGGTCGGGGTAAGGCTGGTCTACGTGGAGATGCTTCCCGGCGGCAAGATTGACGGCTGTGCCATGTACGTCGACGGCTATCCCGTTATCGGACTCTCAGGGAGGGGGCAGCGGCTTGATAAAGTCCTTTTTACCCTCCTCCACGAGGTCGCGCATATACTCCGTGGGCATGTAGATGTCGAGCGCATCATCGCCGAGGAGATTGATGACAAGGGTAACCACGAATCGGCTCAAGAGGCGGAAGCAAACAGATTGGCATCTGCGTGCATCTTTCCAAACGGGTTTCTTAGCGTTCCGGCACGCATTAGTAGTTCGTGGGTCGACCAGGCTGCTGCCGAACTGGGAGTCGCCCGAATCGTCGTCGTGGGCTACCTTCAACACCGCAAACGTCTTGACTGGCGTACGACCTTTACAAAGAATGCTCCGAACGTCAGCGATGTGCTAGGGTCGTGGAAGTAAGGCTAAGGTGCACGACGTGTTATGGCTGGCCGAGTGGGCCAGGCAGCTTGACCTTCCGCGCGATCAGCGCGGAGGCCAGAGCTTCGGCACCGCCCAATAGATTCTCGTTGCACCAGTCCTGCAGTACCTTGCGCAGCTCCTCGATGTCACAGCGTGCTAGCACTGCTGGTGCCGCCGTCGCTGGACGGCGCTGACCGGGTGGTGTTCGTGTGTACGCACAACTCCACCCGGTTCCAGTTGGCCGCCGTTCTGTGGCGGGACCGGGTCGGCGGCCCCCCATCCCGCCTCCCGGGTTCGCCTTCGGGCGGTGAAGGTCGCGCACCGGCACGGCCTGACCCTCGACCGGATCGGCACCGCCCACGTCGGCGGCGTCATCACGACGGCGACCTCGTCATTGCCGTTTGCGATAACGCCCACGAAGACCTCGCCAATACAGCCACAGCGGACGGGCCCGAAACCAACCCGCCGGTCAGGTCGTGCCGCCGGTGTCCGTGCGAATCGATCAGCGTCGACAACCCGAGGGCGGGCGAAGGCCGGCTGATGGAGCGTGCCGTCCTCACCACGATCCGCGGTCAGTTAGCCCCGCCTCACTGCACATGCATAACCTCTAGCGATGTATCCGCGTGGGCTCACTGATGATCACGAAACGGCCGTGCGTGCGGCAGCGTCCGCATTTCGTGCCGGGCTGGAACGAGGCGGGCTTCGGATGATCAGCCTCGCCGAATTCCCGAAGGGCTCATGCGGAGACACGTGCGAACTGCTGGGCCAGTTCCTCGCCGACTCGGGACTCGGTGACTGGCAGTATCGATCGGGCCAGCGGGACGAGCCGTTCCACACGCATGCGTGGCTCGAGCAGGACGGGCTGATCCTGGACATCACGGCAGACCAGTTCCCTGACATCGACGAGCCGGTGCTCCTCACCCGGGATCCGGGTTGGCACGCACGGTTCCAGCTCATGGCTGGACGGCGCGTCGCAAACCTCAGCTGGTTCGACGGCCATGACCATGTAGGCGACGTGCGGTGGACGTACGCAGAGTTGGTACGGCGCGCCGCCGAGTCTCCAGCGGCATAAGATCACGCAACATCCTGAGGCGCCGGTCCGATGACAAGCCTGCCCATGCATGCCCCACGCGAGCCGGCTTCGTTCGTTGAGTCAGTCATGTTGACGAGATGACCACGAGTGCGAGGCGGCGTGCCGATCTTCCTGAAGAACCTTCCCCCGGCCGACCGGGACCAAGACCTTCGGGTCTTCAAGTTCGAAGCGATCGCGAACCTGCGGTGGCCCGACGACGTGGTGCGACAGTGGCTCTACGACCACGGCGGACACCTTGAGTTCCTCAGGGACTACGAAGACCTCGACCTCGAACGGATCCGCTGGAGCCTCGAGGACGTCCCCGTCGCAGAACTCGAATCGATTCCCACCGGCGCCAGTGACCAGGGATTCCTCGAGGAGGTCGCGGCGAACCACGAGTACTGGCTGAGCAAGCGCCCGCAACGAATTCAGGACGCATGGAAGATCCAGGGAACGTGGCTCATACCGCCGATCATGATCTCCCGCAACCTTCTTCATCCATCGAACCGCGGGCTGCAGGTCATCGAAGGGCGGATGCGCACCGGAATCTTGCAGGGGCGACGGTCCGGTGGCCTGCATGTCGCCGACAAGCACCCGGCATGGGTTGGAAGACCAGGCTGATCCGCCCCGTACAAGGCCGCGCGGAGGGGTGGCGGCCATCGAGCGCGGGACCGGTCGTTGGGATCGCGTTGTGTTCCTAACACCCCAACCCCGGCAGCCCTCGCCCTCACGCCCCCACGCCCTCACCAGCACCACCGGCGGCGGAACGACCACCAGCTACACCTACGACAACGGCGGCTACCTCAAAACCCGCACCAGCACCGACAAGCCCAACCAAACCCTCACCTTCGACTCCGAAGGCCACCTCACCGAACTCGTCAACGGCGCCATCACCCACACCTACCTTTCTGACGCAGCCGGCAACCGACTCATCGCCGACAACCCTGGCGCCGAGAAGACCCTCTACCTCGGCGGGACCGAGTACCACCTGAGCCACACGGGCACCGGATGCGGTACGGGGATGGGCATCGTGGGAGCCGGCTGGTGGTGCACTGCCGGGTACGGGTGGGTGAGAACGTCACGCCGACAGCTTCGCCGATTGCGGAGCCCCGGCTCGCCATCCCCCGGGTGCGATGTCGCCTTTCCGGAAGGGTGCGATCAAGCCGTTCCGCCCGCCCCCAGAGATGAGTCAGGCGGTGTTCCGGCGGAGGAACTTCGCGACGTACCCCGTCGGCGATTCTCGGACTCGCTGCTGCCCGCGCTGCTTACCGCCGCTCACCGCAGCAGACCTGGTGATCTGGCCCCTACGGATCAGAAGGTTAGGGGTTCGAGTCCCTTCGGCGCGCAAGATCAAGAGGCGTCTGACCTGCCGGAAGGCGGGTCGGGCGCTTCTGTGTTTCTGCCTGGTTCGAACGGTGGGTGTCACGTGGGTGTCGTCAGGGTGTCATCACGCTGCGTGATCTCTCTCCGCTTTGGGTAGCTGTGACCTGCGGCTTCCGCTCTTCGGTGGGGCGGGTAGGGGCCGGAACACCTGTCGCGGGCCGGGGCTTGGGCTGGGCCGGCCCTTCTTGCGGATCTTGTCGCGGGTGCGGCGGCCCAGCGGGTGCGGAACTCCTCGCTGCGGGTGGCCAGTTCTCCGATCAGGTCGGTCAGGGCCTTGTCGTAGGGGTTCTTGCCGGCCTCCGCACGTAAAGCAGCGACCGTGTCGTGTCCGGTGGCGTCCCAGTCCCGGTAGTAGTCGGCGGCGCGCGGGTTGAGGAATCGGAACCGCGCATGGTTGACCGGGCGGGCGGGATCGTCGAACAGCGGTGCGTTCAACGCCCGGCCCAGCCGGTTGGTCGCCACGATGTCGCCGCGGCCGTTGCCTACCCAGGCCGGTGAGAGCTGGCTGTCGAGGATCTGCTGGATGCCCGGGCGTACCCGCTGCGCGGCCGGCGGGTGCCGCCGTGCGCGGGAAGGCCTACCTGTTCCGGGGTGACCTTGCCGCGGCGGGTGACCAGAAAGTCTCGTACCTCGCTGCGGTTGTCCATGCGCTCTACGCTACAAGCCTGCTCTGGCTGCTGGGAGATGCTGTCAGCACCCCTCTGGGCAGTATCCCCATCGCCGGTCATCGCGCGAGCAGGCCGATGCGTTGCAGCCAGGACTGTACGGTGTCGATGCTGTCGGCGGCTTCTTCGCCGCGGATGGCGAGCCCCTCGTCGATGGTGGCGCCGCGGCAGGAGGCGGTGTAGACCTGCGGCGCCTGTCCCAGGCCGCTGACGGCGTAGGTGACCAGCGGGAAAACGGTCTTGCCGGTGAAGTCGTAGCGTTCGGTGAAGGTCGACATGATCATTGGTGGGCGAACGTTCCAGATGGGGCTGCGCGGTCATCGCCGCCAAGCGCCTCGGCGCCGAGCGGATCATCGCGCTGAGCCGCAACCCCATGCGGCAGGCCCTCGCCCGGGAGTTCGGTGCTACCGACATCGTCACCGAGCGCGGCGACGACGCCACCAAGCTGATCATGGACGTGACCGGCGGGATCGGCGTCGACGCCGCGCTGGAATGCGTCGGCACCGGCCAGTCCATGGCCACCGCGTTCGGCATTGCCCGGGTCGGGGCGGTCGTCGGCGCGGTCGGTGTGCCACACGACTCGGTGGTGCCGATCCAGACGGTCATCTTCCGCAACGTCGGCCTGCGCGGCGGCGTCGCCCCGGCCCGCCGCTACATCCCCGAACTGCTCGACGACGTCCTCACCGGCCGCATCAACCCCGGCCTGGTCTTCGACTACGAGACCGACCTCGACGGCATCAACGACGCCTACAACGCCATGCTCGAACGCCGCGCCACCAAGTCCCTCGTGCGTATCGGCGCCTAACCTGCGATGGGACGTCTGCTGGTACCCCTTTCGGCAGCAACCCCCTCAAACCGGGACAGGGGCGTTTGCTGGTATGAGCCGACTGTGCCCCGATCGGCCGCGCCGAGGAGCTGCAACTGGCGTCGCTGCGCGACGACGGCATGCTGCGCCCGTACGTGACTATCTGGGTCGTGCGCGCCGGCGATCAGCTCTACGCCGCCTACCACGCCAAATGCGACCGGCACGGGGCCGCCATCGTCGGCTCCGTCGCGCGGAAGAACGCCAGCGAGGCCACATCCGCCTGTTCCCCTGACAGTGAAAGGAAACGCTCCCATGCCCCCCATTCCGAACCTGACGCTCAGCAACGGCGTCGAACTGCCCGCCATCGGCTTCGGCGTCTTCCAGACCCCGCCCGAGGAGACCAGCTCCGCCGTCGAGGCGGCGCTGGCAACCGGCTACCGGCACGTCGACACCGCCGCCGCCTACGGCAACGAGCGGCAGGTCGGCGAGGCGATCGCCAAGTCCGGCGTCGACCGCTCCGACGTGTTCATCGAGACCAAGATCTGGATCAGTGACTACGGCTACGACCAGACCCTGCACGGCTTCGACAAGAGCGCCGGCAAGCTCGGCGTCGACCAGATCGACCTGCTCATCCTGCACCAGCCGCTGCCGACGGAGTTCGACAAGACCCGGCAGGCCTACCGCGCCCCGGAGACGCTGCTGAACGACGGCAAGGTCCGCGCCATCGGCGTCAGCAATTTCATGGTCGACCACCTCACCGCGCTGCTGGACAAGGCGACCGTCGTGCCCGCGGTCAACCAGATCGAGGTGCACCCGTACTTCACCCAGCACGAGGTGCAGGCGTTCGGCGCGCAGCACGGCATCGTGTCCCAGGCGTGGTCGCCGATCGGTGGCATCACCTTCTACCGCGACGGCAACCACACCAGCACCCTGCAGGACCCGGTCATTGGCGAGATCGCCAAGGCACACGGCAAGCCCCCAGCCCAGGTGATGCTCCGCTGGCACCTGCAGCAGGGCCGCTCAGCGATCCCGAAGTCGACCAAGCCTGCGCGGATCGCGGAGAACTTCGACATCTTCGACTTCGAGCTCACCACCGAGCAACTCGCCGCCACCGACGGCCTCGACACCGGCCGCCGCGGCGGCCCCGAGCCCGCCGACATCACCCTCGCCACCTTCGGCATGCCGATCCCCGAAGCCTGACACCCCGGGCCGCCCGGGTTCCACCGCGCGGGCCCGCTACCGAACACCCAGGACACATGCGTACGGCCCGGAGATCAGCAGGAGGATCTGGCTCCTGATGAGTCCAGTTGTTCGAGTGGTCCCGCGCCTTCAGCTACATGGAGGGGGTTGGTTGCTCGGGTGGGGCGCCGCGGGCCCGGATGCTGTCTGCGATGGCAACTCCTGCCAGGACGAGGGTGGCGGTGAGGCCGGCCACCAGTGCGGGTGCGAGCACCAGAGCCGGTCCGGCGACGATCAGCACTAGCAGTGCCACCAGCCGGGACGGTGACACCCGACTGAACACCTCGTATTCGAAGCGGGCCCGTCCGGCCAGGAACAACGCAGGCCCGCCGAGAATGATGCCGGCCTGCCAAGGTGTGCTGTGGTCGGTGGGGTGGGCGATGACGACTTCGAAGCCGGCGGACGCGGCGACCACTCCGGCCACCATGAGCAGGTGGGTGTTGGGTGCGGACCGCACGAATCGGCCCGGATCTCGGGAGGATTCGATGGTGGCTTTTAGCAGGGCTCCGGCGCGGTGGACGTAGACCTGCCACAGCAGCACGGTGGCGGCGAAGGCAAGCAGGAGCGCTGCCGTGCGGCCGGCTGTCATGTCGCTGTCGGCGTAGGTGATGGTGGTGACGAGGATGAGATCACCGAGGGCGAGGGTGAAGAATTGCTGGTAGCGCTCCGCCAGGTGGTCGGCTGCCACCCTGTACTGGGATGTGGGTACCCGACCGAGCCGGGGCGTGGGATAGCGGAGCCACGCTGCCCCGTAGTCGATGGCGAGCGCCGCGGTCCACAGCAGGCCCCGCGCTGCGCCTGCCACGAGGCCGCCGGCGAGCCACGGTACGGCGGACACGAGGAACCAGAAGACGAATCGGCCGGGGTGCAGATGCGCCCTGCGGTTGTGCAGCGTGGCGACGAGGAAGATGCCACGTCCCAGGTGGATCGCCACGTATGCGCCCGCGAAGACCAGGGCGCGGTCGGAGAAGGCGTCGGGCAGCGTGCCAGCCATCAGGATGGTTCCGAGCATGACCCAGAGCGTCATGACGAAGATGGGAGGCCGCTGCGCGTGGTAGAGGTCGGTTACCAGCGCGGTGGCGGACCAGACCCACCAGATCGCCAACAGCAGCACCACGGTCTGGACGGCCCCGACCCAGTCGAGACGCTGGGCCAAGGTTCGTGATGTCAGGGCGAGCGCGGCGACGAAGACCAGGTCGAGAAACAGTTCCAGCAGGGTTGCCCGCTGAGGTCCCTCGCTCTCCCGGGCCAGCCCTATTGCTCGGTCGGTCGTCATCGGGCTCCCGTCTACTAACCCGGGTCTTCGGGACTGGCGAGAGATTTGCGGTAGGGGACGCGGCCGGGTCGGGTGGCGAGGAAGCCCTGAGCGATTTTAGGGGAGTAGCGAACTCAATATGGCAAAAGTTGACTTTGTCCCCTCGGTTTGGGTTGGCGCCCGCGCCTCGGGCTGGCCCGAGAATCCCGGTCCTTCGTGTTGCCGCCGTTACCCCCCACCCTCCTTGTCACAGACCGCGCACGGATCGGTGCGGGTTGTTGTCGCCGCCGGGGCCGGTGGTACCCGCACGGCATGATGTGCCGGATTCGAACCAGGGTGAGGGCGAGGCTCGGGATTTCGGCGATCGCTTCCGGGATCGCGGCCACCACCCGCCGTCCAGAACCGCTCGCCTCCGGGTGGCGGTGAGGATTAGCCAAGGTGCGGCGGATGTTGTGGCGGGATCATGGTGCCGATGACAGCGGCCAGCAGTAGCGCCAGACCGATGGGCAGGGGCGATGTGCGAAGCCGGCCCGGTGCGGGTGCAGATCCACGCCATGAGGCGTACGGTGAGTGTGTCACCCGAGTCCCTGGCGGCCGCCACTGCCGTCCACCATCCCGCTCGGGCGCCAATCGTCACTCCCATCGTGCCAAGCCTGCTCGTCGTGCTGGCTGATCGCCGACCACGTCCCGGCCGACGGATCCGCCGGCGCGGCACGCTCAGGGCCGCCGTGTGTCCCGACGGTGGTGGGATCCAACCAGCGCGTTCGCACGGCCGCCCGTGAGCACGAACCTTCCGGACGGCTTCACAGGGAGTATCCGATGAACATCGCCAGGCAGCGGATCGTCAGCATTCTTCGCCAACGCGGCCAGCAAGTCAGGGCCGACTGGGTCGAGCGCGAGCTACCGGAGCGGGTGGACCCCAAAGAGCACGCCGGGCTGCTCGCCACCCTACGTCTCGATCCGGCCGATCTCGTCGACGCGCCTTCGCCGTGAGGGGCGCTCCGCTCGGACCGTTCGCCAGGCGCACACCTCCCACCGTGGCGGCCCCACGCTCCGGCGCTATTGAGGCCAATCCGCCGCAAGGGGTTGGTCGACCGCCGAAAATCCAAGCTGAAGAGGCATCGGAGTCAGCCGACGCAGTGCCGACCAGAGAGGGGGTGCACCGTGACGTCGGGATCGGTGAGCCAACAGATCAAGGGCCTGCTCGGCAGTCCCAGAGGGCGTGGCTTGATGCGGCGTGGCCGCTGCGGCCCGGGCAGCCCCGGCACGCTGCGGACACTTCAACAGCTCATGACCCGCCTGACCGGCTGGTCGAGCCGCGGCCGCTGAGACAAGCCGACGGAGAAAGACCAGCGGGAGCAGCCGACGTGAGCGATACCAGTCTCGGCACCGACCGGCAGCGGGGCAGCGATTACGCCGACCTGTCCCGGCTGGTCCGCGCGGCGGGTCTACTGGGGCGGCGGCGAGGCTACTATGCAGTGCGCATCGGCCTCGTCGTCGGCTCCTTCGCCGGACTGTGGGCCCTGTTCGTCCGGCTGGGTGAATCGTGGTGGCAGCTCGGCATCGCGGTGGCCCTGGCGGTGGTCTTCGCGCAGGCCGGGTTCATCGGTCACGACGCGGGGCACCGGCAGATAGCCCGCTCGCGCCGGGCGAACGACCTGATCGGCATCGTGCACGGCAACCTCCTGACCGGGATCAGCTACGGCTGGTGGGTGGACAAGCACAACCGGCACCACGCCCACCCCAACACCGAAGGCAAGGATCCCGACATCACCGTGGCGCCCCTGTCCTTCACCGCCGACCAGGCCCGCCGGCGGCGTGGCCTCGGTGCACTGCTCGTGCGCTACCAGGCGTATCTGTTCTTCCCGTTGCTCCTGCTGGAAGGCCTGCACCTGCACGCCAACAGCGTGAAGTCGGTCCTCGGCGCCCGCCGCATCGCCCGCCGAACCGCCGAAGCCGGGCTGCTGGCCCTGCACCTGGGCGGCTACCTCGCCGCCGTGTTCCTGCTCCTGAGCCCCGCGCAGGCGGTCGCGTTCATCCTCGTCAACCAGGGCGTGCTCGGCCTCTACCTCGGCTGCTCCTTCGCCCCGAACCACAAGGGCATGCCGATCCTCGGCGCCGACGACAACCTCGACTACCTGCGGCGACAGGTCCTCACCTCCCGCAACGTCCGCGGCGGGGTGTTCCTCGACATCGTGCTCGGCGGCCTGAACTACCAGATCG
Source organism: Micromonospora sp. NPDC048930 (assembly GCF_043197935.1). Lineage (NCBI taxonomy): Bacteria > Bacillati > Actinomycetota > Actinomycetes > Micromonosporales > Micromonosporaceae > Micromonospora > Micromonospora sp. NPDC048930. The sequence continues at coordinate 30,551 of NZ_JBICUB010000017.1, read as the reverse complement.
AACATCACCTGTTCCCGAGCATGCCGTGTCCCAACCTGCGCCGCGCCCGACCATTGATCCGGCGGTTCTGCGCCGAGCACGACATCGACTACCACGAAACCACCCTGGGCCGCTCCTGGGCCGAGACACTGCGCCACCTGCACGACATCGGATCCCCCGCACCTCCGACCGGCGTCGCCATGCGCTGAGCTGCTATGCCGCCTGGCCGCGAGCTGAGGCGCCCCTACTGGGGTGGCTGGCGGCGGGGCCGGATGAAAGCCGGGAGCCGGCCCATCGTGCAGCCGGTCCGCTGCCGCACATCCAAGTGGGGCTATGGTATGCCGAGGGTGAGTGGCATGGCCGAGATCCAGCTGTCCGACGTGTTCGTGGAAATGGCTGACACGCTTGTCGACGACTTCGACGTGATTGAGTTCCTGCATGTGCTCGCCGACCGGTGTGTTGAACTGCTGGGCGTCTCGGCGGCCGGGCTGCTGGTGACCGACCGGCAGGACAACCTTCAGGTGGTGGCGGCCTCCTCCGAACGCACCCGGCTGCTGGAGTTGTTCCGGCTGCAGACCGACCAGGGGCCCTGCGTGGACTGCTTCCGCACCGGTCAACCCGTGTCGGTCATCGACCTGCGGGCCGCCGGCCACCGCTGGCCCCGGTTCACCGCCGCCGCAGCCGAAGTCGGCTTCACCGCGGTACACGCCCTGCCCATGCGCCTACGTTCCGAGGTCATCGGCGCGCTGAACCTCTTCGACACCCGCCCGGGCGCCCTCGACGAAGGCAAGGTCCGGATCGGGCAGGCCCTGGCGGGCGTGGCCACCATCGGGCTGCTCCAACAACGCGCCATCCACCACCGCGACATCCTCACCGAGCAACTGCAGACCGCACTCAACAGCCGAGTGCTGATCGAGCAGGCCAAGGGTGTCCTCGCCGAACGCCTCCAGGTGGACGTGGGTGAGGCTTTCGCGCTGTTGCGGAACGGCGCCCGCAGCCGCAACCGGCGGCTGTCCGATCTGGCTCAGGCGATCATCGACGGCTCCGAGCAATTCCCGCCAGGAACGGCAGCCAACCTGTCCGCCTGACTGCCTGGTCAGCCAGCAGCGGCCTGTGCGGTCCCGCCAGCCGGCATCCGGCGATGCGAATCGGTGCGATGAGGCGTACGGTGAGGTGTGTCGCCCGGGCCCCCGGTGGCCGTCAGTTCCGCCGCCGCCAGCCGTAAGGGGCGTTGAACAATGGTCATCCCCACCGCGACCGCGACCGCCGTTCCCCGACATCCGCAGGCGGGTGACGTGCCGGCGACGAGCGAACAACTGTTGCGTCGACACGCTGCCCTGAGCTGCGACGATCCCGATCGTACGAGACTGCGGACCCGGATCATCGAGGGCAATCTGCCCATGGCCAGCCGACTGGCCCGCCGATACACCGGACGCGGAGAGCCCTACGATGACCTGGCCCAGGTCGCGGCCCTCGCCCTGGTCAAAGCCGTCGACGGATTCGACGTCCGTCGAGGCGTCCCGTTCTCCTGCTACGCGGTGCCGACCATTCTCGGTGCCCTCCGCCGGCACTTCCGCGACACGACATGGGCGATGCGCGTCCCGCGCCGCGCCCAGGAACTGAACAGCATGGTGCGAGCCGCCACGGCCGAGCTCACGCAGCGACAGGGCCACCACCCGACCACCGTGGAACTCGCCGACCACCTGGACGTGAGCGTCAACGACGTCCAGGCCGCCCTCACCACATCGCAGGCCTACCATCTGCCATCCCTCAACGCGCCCGACCTCGGCGCCGACAGCGTCGAGACCATCGAGCTCATGGGCGCCGTCGATCCCGGCTACGCGCGCGTGGACGACCACCTGACACTACTGCCGTTACTCGCCGCCCTTCCTCTGCGTGAGCGTCGGATTCTGACTATGTGGTTCTACCGCCACATGACCCAGGCGCGGATCGCCACCGAAGTCGGGCTGTCGCAGATGCACGTGTCCCGGCTGCTGAAGCGTTCCCTGGCCCAGCTCAGGGCCGGAATGCCGAGCTGACGGGCCGCCGTCCCGGTCACTCCGATCGCCCAGAGGAGAGCGCCAAACGATCACGAGAGGATTTCGATGGCAGTTGGTCCGTCCGTCGCGACTGAGTCCTCCATCGCCCATGTTGCCGATGGCCCTGTCTGGTATGAGGCGGTGCTGTGTTCGGCCGAGGCGCCGGCTGCCGGATTCGCCTCCCACTGCAGTCGTCGTCGAACGGCTACGGGCTCCAGTTGTTCTTCTGTTGGTCCTGTGAGGGGCGGGTGCGGCGGAACATGTTTGTCCGGATTGGTAGATCCGACATCTCGAGCGTGCCGATCAGCCCAGACGGAGAGTAGGCTGAGGTTGTCGTCCTGGACCCCGACGGCTCCGGTTCGCGTACTTCGCGCACCACCGTCGAGATGAGGTCCACAATGACCAGGTTCACCGGCTCCGCCCGCTCCACCAACGTGCAGTCCGGCCCCGAGATCAACGACCGGCCCCGCGCTGTGCCGCGTGTCCGCGCCGGGGGTTCGCTGGTCGCATTCACGGCATCCGCCGTGGTGCTTCTCCTGCTACTGATCTTCATCCTGCAGAACGGTCAGCGTACGGACGTGCACTTCTTCGGCGCGCACGGGCAACTTCCGATGGGAGTCGCGCTGCTGCTCGCCGCCGTGTTCGGCGTGCTGCTGGTGACCATCCAAGCCACCGTGCGGCGCATCCTCCAGCTGCGGCTGTTGACCCGCCGGGACCGCACCACCCCCTACACCACCACCATCACCCGTCCAGACCCCGCCGACACCGACCCGGGCACCGTGCCGGAGGGACGGAAGTGATGGTCCGCTCTGCCGAGGACCGTATGACGTGGGTCTGCACCCGTGAGCCGCCTACGGCACGCCTGCGGCTGGCCGACTCGCCGTCCAGCCGCGCGATGCTCGACGGTGGTTGGTGGCCGACTTCACGCGACCCGGTCGTCGAGCTGTGCAGCCTGGTGACCGCGCTCACCGCCGAGCGTGGCGGCGTGATCGAACGGATCATGTTGCAGCCGGCGGCCTGGGACAGGCATCCATGCCGGATCGGCGTCGGCGGTGCCGTGGTGCGGGTGGGCTGGTTCACCACCCTCGCAGCCGGGCTGGTGATCGTCACCGGCCCGCGGGATCTGCGGATCGACCTGGCCGTGATAGCGCCGCAGACTAGTTACGCCGTGGCGACGGCGGCCATGCTCGCCGCTTCCCGCCCCGCCAACACCACCCGCGCCGCCGGTACCGTGCTCATACCGCCCAGCCCACGCCGGCGAGGGGTGGCACGATACGGCGACGATGTCGCCGTCTGGGAGACCGAAGGCGGCCACGTCCAGCCTGATCGACAACCCGCAGCGCCGGCCCGGATCTGACAGCTCCAACCGGCCCGGGCCGGGAGGCGCGGGGTCCGGGACCTCGGTTCGAGGTCCCGGACCCCGAAGCCACCACTGACCGCATTCCACCAGACGCGGGAAGGGCAACAATCGGGAAGGACATCGGGACGCCGGACGCGGCCGGCTCCACTCATCGTATCGAGGGGCCTGCGTTTACCCTGCCGAGCCAGCCGCTACAGCTAACGGCCGGTCGTGTCGTCGTCGGTGTTCGACACTCACACGGCAGCGAGATCGCCGGGTTCATCACCGACCAGACCGACAGCCGGTCACCGACTGAAGGCCCGAAGAGCGGAGCAACCGCATGGAGTTCGACGTCACCATCGAGATCCCCAAGGGAACACGCAACAAATACGAAATGGATCGCCAGACCGGTCGGATCCGACTGGACCGCACCCTGTTCACCGCTACCCAGTACCCGGCCGACTACGGCTTCATCGAACACACCCTCGGCGAGGACACCGACCCCCTCGACGCGCTGGTACTGGTACAGGAACCGACCTTTCCCGGCTGCCTCATCCGATGCCGTGCCATCGGCATGTTCCGCATGCGGGACGAGAAGGGGCCCGACCCGAAGGTGCTGTGCGTGCCCACGGCTGACCCCCGCCTCGCGCACCTCGGCGACATCACGGACCTGGAACACTTCCACAGGCTGGAGATCCAACACTTCTTCGACGTGTACAAGGACCTGGAGCCGGGCAAGAGCGTCGACGTCGAACGCGGGATCTGGGCCGGCCGGACCGAAGCCGAGGCGGAGATCAGACGTTCACAGGAACGCGCCCGCCAGCAGACCTCTGCCGGCTGACCACGCCAGGCCGAGCCTCGGAGCCTTCGTCTGCGTACTCACCGTCCGGCCGGGCGCTTGGTCGCGCGCCGTCCAGGTATGCCGGACGGGTGGCGGAGTAGGCTGAGGGAAGCGTTTGCTCCAGACCCCGGCGGCGTGCTTGAGCGTCGATTGCCGGGAGGATTCGTGAGCAGCATCGATGCGACAGGCCTGCTCGACCGGCGCCCGACCTACTACACGATCAAGATCGCAATCAACGCCGCGTTGGTTGTCGCCGGCTGTCTTTGTGCTGTTGGGGGACTCGTGGTGGCGACTGGTCACCGCGGAGCTGCTGGCGTTGCGCCACGAGATCGCTGTGCTGCGCCGACGCACGTTTATCCGGGTGCAGGTGGCTCAGGTCGCGTTCGTCACCGGCCGGACTCCAGGTCGCCGTCACCCGTCCATTGAAACAAGTCTTCGACGCAGCCCGGCTCAGCAGGCGTCCGGTGAGCTCGAGTTGGGGAGGCGACACCCTTCGCGCGGCGGCACGGAGCGGACGACAGGGGCTGTTCCGGCTGGCTTGACGCCCACAACTGCAGCGGGGCCGCCGGGGCCCACCCCGGGCGCCAACGCGTGGGAGACTGGCGCTGCGGTGGAGGCGGGGGTCCTGCGCGAGTACCGCCGCGGGCCGGGGCTGGCTGATCATCACCCGCGACCGCCACATCCAGGAACACCGCCTTGAGATCGCAGCCGTCCGGGACAACCGCGCCAGGATGGTCGCCCTGACAGCCGCCGCCGCGGGCAGCGTCTTCGCGCAACTCGAGGTCGTCATGAGCGGCTGGCGCGACATCGAGCGCTCCCTTGTCGAGCCGCCGCCCTTCATCTACACAGCCACCCGGACCACGATGCGGAAGATCTCGCTGGCCTGACAACCCCGCGAGCTGGCTGTGGAGGCTCCAACGGTGCGCGGACGTCCGCAGGCCAACATCCAGCACGAACTCGTTCCAGCATTGCCGCAAGTCTCGGTAGTTCAGGCCCAGCGTCGTGAACGGGCCGATCCATGGCTGCTCCGTGGCTGCTCGGACATCGGGGAACTGATCCGAAGGTGCGGGGACTGGTTCGGATTCCGGGGCCGTTTCTGACGGCGAGCAACGATCGACGGAACCTGATGTATAGCCTGGACCTGCTGGTACCTGTGGGGATCCGTGCGGACCGTGCGGGACTGGGGCGGACGGCTGGCCAGCCAGATCATGCCCATAGACAAACATCGGTCTACGGATCAGAAGGTTAGGGGTTCGAGTCCCTTCGGGCGCGCAGCAGATCAAGGGCCGGTTTCCCAGCACGGGAGGTCGGCCCTTGATCGTGTTGACAGCGTCCTGCTGCATCCGCCGGGTCGCCTCCACGTAGATCGACTTCGTGACCGTTGGGAGCTGTGCCCCAGCACGTCCTGAATTCGTTCGAGCGGCACGAATGGCGCAGGTCATGAAACCGAATGCCTGACGAGGAGATCCGCTTGCTGCCCCGGCACCCCCGCGGCGTTGTACTTTGCCGGCGGCCTTTCGCGGTCGAAGTAGACCCGGCTGGTCGGGTATGAGGTGTTCGGCATACTGGTCCGCCATGGACCTGGACGAGTATCAGCGCGGCGCCCTCCGCACCGCCGCTCCACGTGACAAGAGGAACGAGCTGCTTCACCTGGTGCTCGGGCTGGTCGGCGAATCGGGTGAGATCGCCGAGAAGTTCAAGAAGTGGGTCCGCGACCTCGACAGCGACGAGTCGCGGATCGACCGGGCCGACATCGCCAAGGAACTCGGTGACGTGCTCTGGTACGTGGCGGTGCTCGCCGACTACCTCGACCTGTCGCTGGACGACATTGCGAGGGCCAACCTGGCCAAGCTGGCCAGCCGCCAGGGCCGTGGCGTGCTGAGCGGCAGCGGCGACAACCGCTGAGCCAGGGGTTCGGCGGTACCAGATCGACAATTCCCAAGTTCGAGTCCCTTCGGGCGCGCTTCGCGATCAAGGCCGTGACCAGCAGCAACGCTGGTGACGGCCTTGATCCGTTTTAAGCCGCTGCCAGGCGAACGGACGAATCCCTGCCACTTGGTCGAGCTGGCGGTTCGCCTGCCTAGGTCGGCTCCGCTACCGCCCGGGCTGGCCGGCCAGAACCCTGCAGTCGTTGCCGGCTGCGGCGAGTAGAGCGCCTGCGGTGTCGAGCCGACCGACCGCGCGGTGGGTGGCGGCGAGGGCTTTCCACTGGAGTGGGTCAACGGTCAGCACCGCCGCAGCCGGATGGTTGACCAGGAGGTCGAGCCGGTCGGTGTCGGTGACCGAGCGGGCTGCCTCGGCCAGGCACATCACGGGTAGCCCGAAGAGGCAGCCCTCGTCGGCGACCTTGGCGATCGCTTCGCCCACGGCGTTCGACCCTTCGGCGAAGGCGAGGATGGCGGACGTGTCGAGGATGAGCCGGATCGGCAGATCGTTCAGGGCGGGCGCGGGCCGGTCGGGACGGGCGGGTGGGGCGGATGACCGTTCGCGGCGTCGACGCTGCCCTGGGGTGCGCCACATGGGGTAGGTGGTGCTGCCATCGGGGAGATTGAAGGGTTCGAGGGGAACGTAGCCGTGCCGTGCGTACAGGTCCCGGTCGGCGAGGGTCGTCACCTCCGTGTAGGTGGGCAGCAGGGCCTGGCCCATTCGGGCGTTGCTGGTGGCCAGCAGGGTGCTGGCACGCCTGACCCGGTACGGCTTTGGTGCGACGCTGAAGAACGCCAGGTGGTTGTGGGGGCCCTCGGGTCGGTGCGTGTGCAGAACGTCGTCGAGGTGCAGGAATCGGTCCACGTACTCGCCGCAGGCGACGGCGAGCCGCTCGCCGTACCCGGTTGGTGGTGAGAGGGGGCCGTAGCGGTGCAGCCACACGGCGGCGGCGGAATGATCCTGCAGGAGATATGCCTCGCCGAACAGCAGCGCGTGTTCGGTCCAGACTCGGACGACGGCGCTGAGGATGTCCCGTCGACGGTGTTCGTCGGGTACGAGCCAGGCGCCGATCGTGCTGTCGGCGAAGGGGCCGACGACAAGATCGACGATGTGGGGAATGTCCTGCCAATGAGCGCGGCGGACGGGCAGGTTGTTGATCACAGGGTTCTCCGGGTAGCAGATGCGGCTGGTCAGTGATGGCGTCTCGCCGGGCTGCGCAAAGTTCTCGGACGTCATGACGCGCGGCAGCAGAGGCCGCTTCCTCCTCACGAATCGCCCGATCAAGCAGGAGCGGTTACGGCAGAAGCGGTTCCGCAGGACTGGGTAGGCGGGACCGGACCCCAGGTGGCAGCGGCCATGACGGCGCCTGCGTGGGCCGGGTCCTCGCGGCTGTCCCGCCTCGGGCGGGGATGGCCGGGGTTGCTCAGGCGGGCCTGGTGTCCGGTTGGCCGGAGCGGCCGGCGAGCTTCTCGCCTCCTGTGACGTAACCACCGGCAGGCTGCAGGTCCGGGGCCCAGGAGCGCGGCGAAGCGTCAGCCGCGATTCCTGTACCGCCGGCAGCACAGCCCTGGCCGGCAGCGCTGGCGGGAGCGTTCATGGTCAACCCGAGGGCGTGGGCCAGGTCGTCTGCCCACGGCACCTGACTCGTTCCGACCGCCTTCAGCGACCGGGGGTCAAGGTTTGCTGTCACGGACGCCCGCGCCGCCCGCGGGACACTCGGCTGGACCGCGGCCATCGGTGGTCGAGGCGGCACGATCGTGGTGGGCGTCGCGGCCGGCGGCGCCTCATCCGCCGCCGGCGGCGCGGCGGGAGGCGTCGACGGCGCGGCGGGTGAGCCGATGATCGGCTGGACCAGGTCGAGCACCGGCGTCAGAGCGGGCGGTAGAACGTCAACGATCGGCTCGGTCACAGGCCGGACGACGGTGCCGACCGGTTCCAGCAGGCCTGTCCCGGCGACCTCCTCCACGACCGGTGACGCCAGACTCACGACCGGACGCATCGCCGTGACGACCGCCTCGACAGCCGTTTCGGCGTCGGCGACTGTCGTCGGGTCCGCCACCTGGCCTACGGCTGCGGGTCCGGCGGCCCGAGCAGCATCATCCGCAACCGCCTCGTGAAAGCCCCAGAGACCGACCGCGCCTCCTATGAGGAGAGCGCCACGCAGCGTCCACCGAGCCAGCCGGCCTGGACACCGCAACAACAGGCACCTCCGACGGGTACGCCTTCGTTACCCAAGGCCTGTGATTGTGCCTCGGGGTCACTGTCCGGACACGCTCCGACACACCGTGGAGTTCGCCACCGCCCAGTCCTACCTAGGCTCCGTGGCGACGGACGGGCATGTGTTGAGCAGCGGGCTGAGCGTCGCCGGAGAAGACGAACCGCCCCCGGTCGCCGTGGCGGCGTCCGGGGGCGGTCGGCGGAGCGGTCAGCTCAGATGATGATCTTGTACATGTTCCAGCCGGTGCCGGCTTTGACGCGGGCGGCGAAGGAGCCGTTGCCGAGTCCGGCGTAGTGCCAGAGGACGCCGTAGGCGTCGCGGGCGACGAGGTCGTTGCGGCCGTCCTCGTTGAGGTCGCCGATGGCGATGACGGTGTTGTACATGTTCCAGCCGCCGTAGACCTTGGTCCGGCTGCTCCAGCCCTTGTTGCCGTTGCTGAAGTAGGTGTACATGACGCCGTAGGCGTCGATGCCGATCAGGTCGCCGTGGCCGTCGCCGTTGAGGTCGCCGGCGCCGGTGACCCGCTTGTAGATGTTCCAGCCGGACCCGACCTGCACCCGCGAATTGATGCCGCCGGTGCCGGTGGTGGTGTAGAGCCACAGCTTGCCGTAGGTGTCGATGCCGAGGATGTCGTCGTGCCCGTCCCGGTTCACGTCCCCGGGGGCGAGGATCGACTTGTACATCATCCAACCGCCGCCGAGGCTCTTGGTGGACCGGCCGCCGAAGTGCAGTTGGCCGATGCCCAGGTGCGCCTTCATGTACCCGTTGCCGTCCCGCACCAGCAGGTCGGGGTAGGCGTCCCCGTTGTAGTCACCGAACGGCACCAACGCCGACGTCCGCGCCGAACCGGTGCAGCTCAGGCACCAACTCTCGGTGTACCCGTTGTCGCGGAGCTGGCCGGGGCCGGTGGCCAGGGGATGCGTCCCGTACCAGTGGGCCTCGCCGGTCGACTTGACGCCGAGGAGCCCGGGCCCGCCGTCGCAGGCGTACCCCCGGAACGGGAACGTCCCGCAGTTGGCGACGGAGTCACCCGAACCCACGGTCACCGGGGCGGACGTCTCGGTCGTCGTGCCGGTCAGGGTCCAGGTGTAGGCGCCGTTGAGCACCGTCTCCCCGGACGGCAGCCTGCCGTCCCACGAGCCGCTCACGGACCGTCGTGCCATGCTGCCGGTCTCGCGGTGAACCACTTCGCCGGTCCACTTCCGCCTGACCGTCAGCTCCCATGTGTAGAGCGGACGGCTGAACGCGATCCACGCGTGCCAGAGCTGGTTGGTCGATCGCGGGTAGAACCCGGCGCTCGTCAGGTTCTCGCCGATCTGCGGCGCCGTACCCGGCACGCCGGTGTCCAGGACGTGCACCGCGTTGTTCGCGTCGACGTACGCGACGCCGGAGCCGTGCCGGTCGACCGCCCAGGTGACACCGCGACCGTCGGCCGGCTTGCCGGCCGGCAGGTCCGCGAGCTTCACCGGCGCCTGCACGGTGCCGTCGTGGAAGTCGGTGAGCTGGAGACCGCCGTTCTCGTGCCGGACCAGGAAGCCGTCACCCAGCAGGACCGGCCCGGCGGGGACCGGCACGTTCCGGTTGTTCTGCAGGTCGTAGACGCCGGCGGGGCCGCTGGCGCCGCACGTCCACCAGAGCCAGCGGGCGGTGGCCTGTACGTCCGTCGGGACGCACGCCGAGCCCGTCGAGACGGTACGGGGGGACTGCCGGTTGAACAGGTGGCTCGACCTGAGCTGGCCGGCGGTGCCGGTCGCCGCCCAGAGTGTGTCGAACCAGAGGCTGGCCCCCCGGATCGGTGCCGTCCAGGCGGGTGAAGGCGCTCCGACCTGCTGGGCGTACTGCTTGCCCATCTGGTCGTCGTTGACCAGGACGAAGTCGCCGCCGGCGTCGATGATCCGCCCGTTGGTCGTCGGCAGGTCTGCTCGCTGGGCCGTGGAGGAGGCGTCGTTGATCGCGTACGCGGTGTCCGTCCCGCCGGCGCCGCCTCGCACCAGATAGGCCACGCCCCACTTGTTGCCCTCGGTCAGGCGCAGGCAGGGCGTGTCGGACGCGCAGGTCGCGGCGGCGGCCGGAAGGACGAGGCCCTGGGCGGTGATGGACTTGTCCGGGAAGATCGGGTGGCTGAAGACGGCGTACTGGTTCGCCCCGGTGGTCGGCGAGACCTGGGTCTGCACGTGCCGGACGAGGCCCTGGTCGTACGTCAGGCCGGCGTTCTCGACCGGGTCGCGCACGGGAAGGACCGGCGTGACGGTGGGGGTCTGGCCTGGCGCGCCGGTGATCCGGTGCACCGCCCAGTCGCCGTAACCGGAACCGCCGACGACCAGGGCGGCTCCGTCCGGTGCCTGGATGAGCGCCGACAGCGGCGGCGCGATCTTCGGCAGGAGCGTGGGGCGGGGAGCCGTGGTCTGCACGGGCACGCTGATCACCGGGTAGTAGTCGTTCGTGTTGGTGTACCGGCTGACCACCAGCCCGCCGTCCACGACGGCGCTCCGCAGTGTGCTGTCCTGCGGGACGGTCACCACCCGGGCGGACGTGTCCGTGCCGCTGGTCAGACCCGTGCGGGAGTAGAGCTCGAACGTGCCGCCGACTGACCCCCAGGCCACCGTGTCGCCGGAGAGGCGCCAGATCGAGGTGTAGGGGGCACCGGGAATCGGCATGAGGGTGGCGGTGGGAAGGTCGAGGAGACCGGAGAGCGTCTTGCCGCCGGCCTGGTACGTGATGACGGCCGAGGTGAGATCGGCGGCCCGGGGAAGGCCCAGCGACGCCGCACCGCTCGGGATGCCGGTCACCGGTGCCGTCGTCGAGGTGCCGTCCTCGGCGAACGTGCGCAGCTCCAGCCTCAGGTCCGTCCCCGACGTCCTGAGCAGCATCCGCTGGCCGTAGACACCCCACAGTGTGCGGTCGATCGGGATCTCCCACTGCTGCCAGCTCTGGTCCGACAGGTCCAGCACGCTCACCTTGCCGGGTGCCGGCCGGGCCGGCACCTGGGCGGTGGTGGAGACGCTGTCACCGCCGGCCGACTTCAATGCCGTCGAGGCCACCCCCGCCAGGTCGCTGACCACGGTGGTCGCGCCGCTGTCGTAACGGGTCCAGAGGTAGTCGGGCGAGGTGTTGTGCCGGTGCAGGAAGCCGGTGCGTCCGGCGAAGACCAAGGTCTCGTTCGCCAGGGCGGTCGGTGCGCTCTCGGGGATGACGGCGATCTCCCGGGGAGCGGTGCCCGGCTCGGCGGTGGCCGGGGTAGCCGGGATGGTCAGCAGGCCCAGCGCGAGGGTGGTCGCGATGGCGCCGGCCGGGATTCTGCGGCCCAAGGGGGTCCTCCTGGGATGGGGCTGCGCGGAACGCGCACAGATGCCCGCAGCCTAGTGGCCGTACGCGAGGGGCATGTGCCGCCGAACGGCTGATTCCCGGCCGTCCTGACCCGACGCCTCCCTGCGGGAACCCCTCTCACCGGTGGCGGACGGGCCGGGGGTGCAGGGCGGCGCGCAGTGCCGGTCCGAAGATGCGGCGGATCTCCTCCGAGGGCAGAGCCGCGATGGCCGGGATCGGGTTCAGGTAGCGGGTGAAGATCAGGCCACCGATCACCCCGACCGCCGCGGTGGCGCGCTCGGTCGCCGCAGGGCCCCCGAGAAATTCAGCAACTCGGACGAGTAGCTCACTTTCCAGGTAGCCGCGGAAGGCGCGCATCGTGTCGTCGTCCGCCAGCGCCAGCCGGTTCTCGGTGGGCGCGGTGGCGTCCCACAGGGTCGTGATGGCGGTGAGGAGCCGGTCGGCGAGGCCGGCCGGGTCGCCCTGCAAGGCATGGTCGAGGGCGGCGGACTCCACGCACAGCAGGTTCAGTGACTGGCCGAACAGGCCCTGCTTGGAGCCGAAGTGGTAGCTGATGAGCGCCGAGTCGACCCCCGCCGCGGCGGCGACCGCGCGGACCGTGGTGCGTCGGTAGCCGTGCTCCAGGAACAGTTCGCGGGCGGCCGCGGAGATGCGGGCCTTGGTGTCGGGGTTGCCGCGTGGCCGGCCCCGGGTTTTATTCAGCACGGTTGAATATTGCGCTCCTCGCGCGGCACCGTCAACGCCGTCAACCCGCGAGGAGGAGCGAACAGATGCGTACCGTCGTCTTCGGCGCCACCGGCCCCACGGGCCGCCAGTTGACCGCGCAGGCCCTGGCCGCCGGCCACGAGGTCACCGCCGTCACCCGCCGCCCCGGCGCAGTCGAGCCCCGCCCCGGCCTCACCGTGGTCACCGCCGACGTCGCCGATCCCGTGGCGGTGGAGCGTGCCGTCGCCGGGAGCGACGCCGTGCTGTCCAGTCTGGGCGTCCCGCTCACCCCGAAACCGATCACCGTCTACTCGCGGGGCAACGCGAACATCGTGGCGGCGATGCACCGGCACGGGGTGAAGCGGCTGCTCACGGTCAGCTCCAGCGTCATGGATCCGACCTGGCGTCCGACCGGCGAGTTCTTCTTCAACAACGTCATGGACCCGCTGTTCAACCGCAGGTTCGGGCGCACCGCGCACGAGGACATGCGCCGCATGGAGGCCCTCGTCCGCGACAGCGGCCTGGACTGGACGATCGTGCGACCGTCCGGGCTGTTCGACCATCCCACCGTCACGCGGTACCACGTCGAGGAGAACGTCACGGACGGGCTGTTCACGGCGCGGGCCGATCTCGCGGCGAGCATGGTGGCGCAGTTGACCGACGAGCGGTTCGTCCGACGCGCCATGGCCGTGGTCACCACCGAGGTCCGGCTGAGCATCGTCGGCCTGATCTGGCGCGAGGCCGTCGCCGGGAAGAAGCGGCAGTGACCCGGCCGCTGTCGGCACGCGCCGCCTTTCCCACCCGACCGCGTGGTGATCGAGATCGCGGTCGATCAAATCCTCAGCCGTAACCTCTGAAAGGTCATCCCATGCCTACGACCACCGTCCTCGACTCGACGATGTTCCACCGCGAGCTGGGCAGCGGGCGCCCGATCGTCTTCCTGCACGGCAACCCCACCTCCTCCCATCTGTGGCGGCACGTCATGCCCGCGGTCGGCGCGGGCCGGCGACTCGCACCGGACCTGATCGGGATGGGCCGGTCCGGCAAGCCCGATGTCGGGTACGCCTTCGACGACCACACGCGATACCTCGACGCCTGGTTCGACGCGCTCGACCTGGACGAGGTCGTGCTGGTCGGCCACGACTGGGGTGGCGCGCTCGCGTTCGACTGGGCCGCGCGGCATCCGGGGCGGGTGCGTGGCCTGGCGTTCCTGGAGACGATCGTGAAGCCGATGGCGTGGGAGGAGTTCCCCGCGGCCGGTCGCGACCTGTTCCGGTCGATCAGGACGCCGGGCGTCGGCGAGCCGATGGTCCTCGACAAGAACGCGTTCCTCACCGAGCTGCTGCCGTTCACCGTTGCCAGCGGTCTGGCCGACGAGGATCTGCAGGTGTACCTGGAGCCGTACCCGACGCCGGAGAGCCGCCGGCCGTTGCTGCAATGGCCGCGGTCGATGCCCCTCGGTGGTGAGCCCGCCGGCGTGGTGGCCCGGATCGAGCGGTACGACGCCTGGCTGGCCGCCAGCCCTGATGTGCCGAAGCTACTGCTGGCCTTCGAGCCCGGCCCCGGGGCGATGATGGGGCCGGAACTGGTCGAATGGTGCGCGGCCAACATCGCCGGCCTCGAGATCGAGCACCTCGGACCGGCCGGCCACCACGCGCCCGAGGACCAACCGGAGGCGATCGCGGCCGCCGTGCGCGACTGGGCGGAACGGCACCAGCTCCTGTGACGCCCTGGCAGAGCCGCTCCGGGTGGATGCCGGTCGCGTCACGGCGTCCCGGGCACCACCTGGATGCTTTCCGCGCCCCGCTCCACGAACCACGCCTCGAGCTCCGGGCCGTCGAGCGACTGGCTACCGTGCTCGTCGACGAGGACCGGGCCGACGACAGCCCCCTTCGCGCCTTCGAGTTGGCAGCCGAACATCCTCGCTCCGCTGAGGATCGCGGGCATGTTCCTGCCCCCCAGGGTGCACCACCGCAGGCTCGCGAACTCGAGGTTGGCCCCGCGCAGGTCGGTCTTGTACAGCTTGGCCGAGTTGAGGATCGCGTGGCTGAGGTCGGCCCCCGTCAGGACGGCTTCGTCGAGCTCCGTCGCGAAGAGTCGGGCAGCACGAAAGCGGGCGTTCGGGGCGGAGCATCCGACCAGTTCCGCCTTTGCCAGGTCGGCGAAGCTCAGGTCGGCGTCCGCGAGCTCTGCGTTGTTCAGGTTCGCGCCGCCGAGGTTGCTGTCCTCGAGTCGGACGCCGACCAGGCAGGAACTGACCAGGTAGGCGTCCGTCAGGTCGATGGTGCTGAGGTCCGCGCCGCGGAAATCGAGAAAATCACCCGACAGGTACGACGTGCTGTCCGAGGCAAGGGCGGTGAACCACTCCTCGAGCGCCGCCCTGGCCTCGGCATTGTCGGGCCAACGGGTCACGTCGGCGCTGCTCTGCTTGTACCTGCTCATTCGAGGAACACCACCTTGCCGTCCAAGTCCGTGTTACTGGCGACCCGACTCTTGAGGTCGGCCAGGGAACTCGGAGACAGATTCTTGCTGTCGATGATGACACGCTGTCCGCCGGCCACCTCGTCGCCGAGCTTCTGCTCGAACTCGTCGCCGTTGTAACGCCCCTTGGTGCCCTCGGGCATCGGCTGGCCGGCCTGCCGCCCGGCCGGGAAGGTGTCGACCGGACTCTTGACGTCCCAGTTGTCGCCGTTGGCGTCGATGAACTCGCCCTGATCCTTCTGGAAGGCAGGATCGGTGTTGTCCAGCTCGGCGCGGCGGATCGGGCCAGGAATCTTGCCCTGCGCCTCGGCCTCCAGCCCGACCTCCGCCTCCCGGCGTGACTTGGCGCTGATCTTTCCGTTGTGGGCCGGGTCGGCGGCGAGCTCCTCCACCCGGCGGTCGTACTCAGGAGTGCCGGGCTTGGGGGTCTGGTATCCGTCGTCGCTGCCCGAGGGCTTGCCCTGCGAACCGCCCTGGTCGCCGCCCGGGCGGCCCTGGCGCGCCTCCTCGGCGACGGTTTCCTGCGCTCGGCTGACGTTCTCGGGGGCTTCGGGGGTACTGCGCCGTCGGCCGGGGGTGCTGCCGTCGCCCTCGCCGTCACCCTCGCCGTGGGGGCGCGGGTTCGGGCCGTCTCCGCCGTGCGGGGTGTGGGGTTTCGCCATCGTCGGGCCTAGCCGTCCAGGAGCGCGGAGAGGTTGGTCAGGCTGGTGATCAGGGCCATCACGTACGTCAGGATGCGTCCGGCCCACTTGACGACGGCCGCCGCGATCTGCGAGGCGATCACCGGGATGGTGACCACGAAGATCGCCTCGACCGCCCACACGATGACGCGGGCCACCAGGTCGGCGATGAGGTCCCGCACGATGTCCCGGGTGAACATCACCAGGTTCCCGGCGGCCTGGGTGGCGGCGGCCATCGCGGCGGAGATGCCGCCGAGCCCGTTGATGGCCTCCACGTTGTGTTCCATCAGGTTGTGGTACGCCGTGGCGGCCCGCCCCTGCCAGTGCGGCGTGTCCCCCTCGACGAAGGACTTGAGGTCGGCGGCCATGCTCTGCAGCGCGACGGCCATGTTGTCCCAGGTGGCGGCGTGCGAGGCGACCACGTCGGGCATGCCGGTGAGCTCGTCGAGGACCTGCCGCAGCGGCTCGAAGTATTCCATCGCCCAGCCCAGCCCGTTGGCCAGCAACGCGCTGAACGGGTCCATCACGGTCGCCGTGACCTCGACCCCGAACGCCGCGCCCGCGATCAGGTCGTCGACCCAGCCCTCGCTGTGGATGGCGTCGACCAGCCCCTGGAAGCTGTCGGCCAGGGCCGCGCCGGTCCACGGCTTGCGCGTCGACTGGACGTCGGCGATCAGCGAGGTGTCGGTCATTGCGCCGACCTCGTCAGGCCGCCACCCGCCTTGCGGATGGTGGTGTCGGCGTCGGTGTCGGCGTTGTCGTAGTTGTCGGCGGTCTTGCGCAGCCCGGCAACGACCAACGACAGGTTCTCCTCCACGTACGCGATCAGCTCGTCCTGCCGCTTGTGCCGGCCCTCGAGGATGGCGGGCATCCACGAGCAGAGCAGCCCGTACGCCGAGTCGTCCTGCGCGATGTGCGCGCTGGCGGTCTTGACCGCGTCGAAACGTCCCCGCACGGCGTCGACGTTGCGCGCGTGCGCGCGGATCTGCTCCGCGTCGACTGCGAAACCGTCGGCCATCGCGCTCACCACCGACCGTGCTGGTCGTCGTCCCCGGCGGGATCGGCGTCGCGCAACTGCTGCCCGACCCGCTCGGCGATCGCCCGCCCCGCGGCCGACTCGGTGCCGATCGTGTCGGCGATGATCTCCTGTGAGCGGTCGGCGAGCTGCCGCTTGGCCTCGCGGATCGTGTCCATGATCGTCCTGGCGACCACCTCGGGGGCGACCCGCTGGATCCGTGGACCCAGCCGCAGGTCGAGCAGGCCCCCGGTGGAGTCGACCGTGACCTCCGCCAACCCGTTGCCGTCGGCGACCGTGACCCGCAGCTCCTGGAGACGGTCACTCATCGCCCTGGTGTCGGTCGCGAGCTGGTCGATGCGACCCTTCCACGCCGCCAGCCGCTCCTTGGCGCCGTCCGGATCCAGCAAGCCTCCCGCGCTCGGAACGCCGGCCCCCATGTGTCCCCCGGTCGCTTACCGTGATCATGCCTGGCCGGGGAAGACTAACATCGTATCCGCGTGGATGACTACGGTCGGTACGGCCACGGTCCACAACAGACGTACATCCGACGGAAGCCCCGACCCGGCGGCACGGGCGCGACTTCCCCGACTTATCCACAAGGGACAGCACGCGCCGGACGGGGCGGAAGGGGAATTCATGACCACGGCCCCGCAGCTGCTCGCCTTCGGCGGTGTCATCGTGCTCGGGGCGATGTCGCCCGGACCGGACTTCGCCGTGGTGGTCCGGCACTCGGCCGTCTCGGGCCGCGCGCACGGGACGCTGGCAGCGGCGGGCGTCGCCAGCGGGGTGTTCGCCTGGGCGATCGCCGCCGCGTCGGGAGTCGCCGCGCTGGTGGCCCTGATCCCCGTCGCCTTCACCGTCATCAAGCTCGTGGGCGCCGGCTACCTCGCCTACCTGGGGATCAGGGCGCTCTGGTCGGCCCGGCGCGTGGGCGGGTTCCGGGTGGAGCCCACTGCCCCGGGTGCCGCCAGTCCGGGTCGGTGGGTCGCCTTTCGCGACGGCCTGCTGTGCAACCTGCTCAACCCCAAGGCGGCGGTCTTCTTCGTCGCGCTGCTGCCGCAGTTCCTGCCGGCCGACCCCGGTCTCCTGGACACGGTGGCCCTGTCGGTGACCGCGGTGGTCATCACCGGCGCCTGGTTCCTCGCCGTGGCGAGCCTGGTCGCCGGGCTCCGCCGGCTGTTCGCCCGGCCGGCCGTCCGCCGTGCCGTCGACGCGGTGACCGGTGTCGTGCTCATCGGCCTGGGCGTCCGGCTCGCCCTCACCAGCGCCCGGTGAGCGGGCGGCGCCGGTCTCCCCGTGGCACGGGGAGACCGGCCCCCGTCACCGTCCGGTGGTCACTGGATGCGCAGCCGCCAGGTGACGTGGTTGTTCGAGTCGTCCGGGTCCGGTGTGTCGGTGCGGATGTCGGTGGTGAACCCCCAGTCGGTCACACAGGCGTCGATCTTGAACGAGTAGGTGAGCTGGACGCTCTCCCCGCCCTCCAGCGCGCGGTACCCGCCGTCGGACGCCGGATCGCCGGGAGTGTCCAGCCAGTAGGGCGAGTCGTACGAGCCGTTCGGCAGGAAGGCGCCGCCGCGCCACTCCAGGTAGAACTGCCCGGACGAGTAGCTGCTGTGGTTCCGCACGGTGAAGGTGACCGACACCTCCCGCAACTGCCCGTCGCACGCCCCGCTGACCGGCTGCGCCACCGGTTCGGCCACCGTCAGGCCCAGGTCCGCCGGTTGCGTCACCGGCGTGAAGGCCCGCGGGCCGCCCACCTGCGTGAACCGCTGGCCGGTCCAGGCGTACGACCGCTCCTGGCGCTGCTGGGCCTCGGGGTCCCGGGTGTCGGCGACGGTGACGGTCACCCCGCCCCGGCTACGCCGGGCGATCCGGACGATGGCCGGCGTGGCTCGATCGGTGGCGACCACCAGGCCGAGCGTGACGATCTGTCCCTCGTCGTCCCGGCCGAAGGCCACCACCTGCTCGGCCCCGTACCCGCAGCGCAGCAGGGCCGCGGTCTCCAGCCCCGGGTCGTCGTCCAGGTTGCTCCGGACCAGGGTCACCACCCCGACCCGGGCCGCCGCCACGTCGCCCGACGGGCGGAGCTGCACCCGGCCGCTCGCGCAGCGGCCCGGCGCCCCGCCGATCCACTCCCACGCCGGTACGGCCACCGGGGCGCCGGTCAGCTGTGCCAGGGTGATCGATCGGTCAGACCCCGACCTGGTGGACCCGGGCACCGTCGCAACGCTGGTGGCCGAGGCGGAGAGGCTCGGCGTGGGCGACGCCGGCGTCTCGCTCGGCACCGGCGAGGTGCTCGTTCCGGCCAGGTCCGGCTGCCCCCGACCGGTTCCCATGAACGCCCCGGCCGGCAGCAGCACGGCCAGGCCGGTGGTCACGATCAGCGTGACCACGCGGTTCCGTCGGCGCCGCGCCACCTCGTCGCGTACGCCACCAGGCGCCCGCACCGCCGGCGCCAGGTCGGAGGTGAAGTCGCTGAAGGCGCGGTCGATCAGCAGCTCGTCGTCGTGCTCGGTCATCACTGGTCCCCTCTCAGCTGACTGGCCAGCGCCGCTCGTCCGCGGCTCAGCCAGGACTTGACCGTTCCCTCGGCTACGCCCTCCTGGGCCGCGATCTCGGCGACGGAGAGCTGGGCCATGTGGTGCAGCACCACGGCTCGCCGGTGGGTGGGCGGGAGGGCGGACAGCGCACGGACCAGGGCCACCCGGTCGGGTTCCGGCCCGGCCACGACGACCTGCCGTTGGCGGCGTAGGAAGGCGGCGGCGGTGCGGCGGCGGCGGAACCGGCTGGTGGCGAGATTCCAGGCCACCTGGCGTACCCACTTGCTCGGGTCGTCGTACCGGCTGATCTTCTGCCAGCGTTCGAAGGCCCGGCAGAACGCCTCCTGGACCAGGTCCTGCGCCTCCGTCAGGTCGCCGACGTAGGCGTAGAGCTGGAGGGTCAGCCCCTGGAAGCGTGCGCGGTAGAAGTCGTCGAAGTCCGAGCCCTCGACGCCGTCGGAGGTCAGCGTCAACTCCTCGACCACCATGACATCAAGCCGCCTCTCCTTCTGCCCCGTGTGCGGCTCCGTTCGGCCGTCGCAGCCCACACGCCTTGGCGCCCGGACCGGTTGCGGCCGATCTGACAATTGACCGATTCGGATCGGAAACGGAAACGCCTTCCGGGCGCGCCGTGCGTCCGGAAGGCGTTCCGCCGACGGTTCGGGTCAGACGATGACCTTGTACATGTTCCAACCGGAGCCGGCCTTGACCCGGGCGGCGAAGGAGCCGTTGCCGAGGCCGGCGTAGAACCAGAGCACGCCGTTGGGGTCCCGGGCGACCAGATCGTGCCGGCCGTCCTGGTTCAGGTCGCGTGGAGATCAGGCGAGCGTAGCGACCCGGCGGCGATCGCGTGTGCCGCCGAACGGCTGATGGCGGGTCAGTTGCCGTCCTCGCCGTCGAGCCGGGCCAGCGCGTTCCGGCTCGCCCGCATCGCCGCCAAGTCCCTGCCGTCCTCATTGGAACCCGGCCCGTACGGTGACCGGCGATCAGCCGGCCTGGGGGCGGCCACGTCGGCCGTGATCTGCATGGTCAGGTCGATGACCTGCCAGAGCACCGTGGGGGCGGTCACGCCGTCGACCGTGGTGACCGTCTTCGAGTACCCGTCCGTGTACGCCACGGAAACCGTGTAGAAGTAGCGGTCGGCACCGGTGTCCGCCGGCAGGTAGCACGGCGCGAGGGTACGGAATTCACGGCCGTTCACCATCGTCATCAGATCGGTGGTGTAGAGGTGAACGGTGCTGGAAAGAACGGTGTACGACTCGTCGAGGCCCGCGAATCCACCCGTCCTTTCCACGGTGACCTGGTACGCGGTGCTCCGGGCGGCCTGCGCCGGACCGGCCACTGCCAGGAGGCCACCTCCAACGCCGATGAGCAGCGCAAACGCGGTGGCGACGCGGCCGATGGCGCGCAGCATGGCGGACATGACTGAACCCTTTCCTCGTGGGAACGGCGAAACAGCCGGCGCTACGGATTCGGCGATCGCCGACCTCCGCCGGGCCGCGTGACTGTGGTCACGTCGAACGGCCGGCCGTTTCCTTGTCGCCCTCTTTCTAACACCGTCGAGAAGCCTGAATCCATGGTCCGTAAGTCCCTCAAGGACAGTGCGTATGGTGCAATTTGTTTCGTTTGTTTCCCACGTTTTTAGAATGCGAATCGGGGGGTGCCGGGCCTGGGGTTAGGGTCCGGGGCATGAGTGTTCATCCCCGCGTCGTCACCGACGACTTCCCGGCCACCCTGCGCTTCTACGCCGGCCTGCTCGGCGAGCCCGAGAAGGTCGTCGCCGACTTCGAGTACGCCAGCTTCGACTCGGGCGGCGAGACCGTGCTCGCCCTGCTCGGCCGGCAGGCCGCCGAGGCGGTGCTGCCGATCGGCCGGGGGGACGGCGGCGTCCTGGTGGTGGTACCCGTGCCGGACGTGGATGCCGTTGTCGCGGCCCTGCCGGCGGACGCCGTCGTCGCCGCGCCCGCCGACCGCCCGGGCTGGGGCGTCCGCTCGGCCTACCTGCGTGACCCGGAGGGCAACCTCGTCGAGGTGCAGACCTGGACGGCGGGCTGACACGGTGGGAAACGGCGACCGCCCCCGGTCGCCGTGGGCGTCCGGGGGCGGTCGGTGGGAGTGGCCTGCTCAGATGATGATTTTGTACATGTTCCAGCCGGTGCCGGCTTTGACGCGGGCGGCGAAGGAGCCGTTGCCGAGTCCGGCGTAGTGCCAGAGGACGCCGTAGGCGTCGCGGGCGACGAGGTCGTTGCGGCCGTCCTCGTTGAGGTCGCCGATGGCGATGACGGTGTTGTACATGTTCCAGCCGCCGTAGACCTTGACGCGGCTGCTCCAGCCCTTGTTTCCGTTGCTGAAGTAGGTGTACATGACGCCGTAGGCGTCGATGCCGATCAGGTCGCCGTGGCCGTCGCCGTTGAGGTCGCCGGCGCCGGTGACCCGCTTGTAGATGTTCCAGCCGGATCCGACCTGGACGCGGGGGTTGATGGCGCCGGTGCCGGTGGTGGTGTAGAGCCACAGTTTGCCGTAGGTGTCGATGCCGAGGATGTCGTCGTGCCCGTCGCTGTTCACGTCCCCGGGGGCGAGGATCGACTTGTACATCATCCAGCCGCCGCCGAGGCTCTTGGTGGACCGGCCGCCGAAGTGCAGTTGGCCGATGCCCAGGTGCGCCTTCATGTACCCGTTGCCGTCTCGGACCAGCAGGTCGGGATAGGCGTCCCCGTTGTAGTCACCGAACGGCACCAACGCCGACGTCCGCGCCGAACCGCTGCAGCTCAGGCACCAACTCTCGGTGTACCCGTTGTCGTAGAGCCGGCCGGGCACGGTGCCGTCCTGACGGGTGCCGTACCAGTGGGCCTCACCGGTCGACTTCACGCCGAGCAGGCCGGGCCCGCCGTAGCAGTCGTAGCCCCGGAACGGGAAGGTGCCGCAACCCACGGAGAACTCGCCCGAACCGATCGTCACCGGGGCGGTGCCGTCGGCCGTGGTGCCGGTGAAGGTCCACCGGTAGGGCCCGTTGAGTGCCGGCGCGCCCGAGGCGAGCCTGCCGTCCCAGGAGGCCTGGACGTACTCCCGGGTGAGGCCACCGGCCCGCCGCTTGACCACCTCACCGGTCCACTTGCGGGTGATGGTCACCTCCCAGCCGGTGAGGGGCCGGGTCAGCCCGAAGGTCGCGTACCACGGGACTCCCCCCGACCGGGGATTGACCACATTGTTCGCCGCCAGGGTGCCCAACTGCGGAGCCGTGCTCGGCACCCCGGTGTCCAGTACGTGTACGGCATCGTCCGCGTCGACGTACGCGACGCCCGAGCCGTGCCGGTCGACCGCCCAGGAGACCCGGCGGTCGTCGGCCGGCGTGCCCGCGGCCAGGTCGGCCAGCTTCACCGGCGCCTGCACCGTGCCGCCGTGGAAGTCGGTGAGCTGGAGCGCCCCGTTCTCGTGCCGGACCAGGAAGCCGTCACCCAGCATCGCCGGCCCGGCCGGCACGCTCAGGTTCCGGTTGCCCTGCAGGTCGTAGACCCCGGCCGGCCCGGCGGCGCCACACGACCAGTAGAGCCAGCGGGCGCTGGTCTGGAGCTCGGTCGGTACGCAGGCCGCGCCGGTGGAGATCGTCCTGGTGGTGTCGGTCGCCAGGTCGACCGCCTTGAGCTGGCCGGCCGTGCCGGTCGACCGCCACAGGGTGTCGAACCAGAGCGCCGCGCCGGTGATCGGCCCGAGTCGCGTCTTCAGCCCGTGCGCGTGATCGACGAGGTACTGGTCATTCGATGCGCCGTCGTTGACGAGGATGACGCGGTTGCCGACATCGACGACCCGACCGTTGTGCGTGGGCAGTGGATCCTGGCTGTAGCTGGAGGGGAACTCCTGGAAGCTGTACAGCGTGTCGGACGCGCCGGCGGCGCCCGGAACCAGGTAGACGGCCCCTTCCTGGCTGTCTTCCGCCAAGTGCACGCAGGCGGCGTTCGGGGCGCAGGCCGCGGGGGTGTAGCGGAAGGCGACTCCGCCGGCCTTGACCGAGCCGTCGTCCACGATCGGGTGGTTGTAGACCGCGTACTGGCTCGTGCCGTTGCCGCCGACGATCTCACTCTGCACGTGCCGGACGAGACCTTGGTGGTAGAGCAGGCCGGCATTCTTCACCGGGTCCCGCACCGGGAGCAGCGGCGTGGTGGTGGGTGTCTGGCCCGGCTGGGCCGTGATCCGCCGTACCGCCCAGTCCCGAGCCCCCGTGCCGCCCACGACCAGGGCGGTGCCGTCGGGAGCCTGGACCAGGGCGGTGTTCTCCGAGTCGATCCGCGGCAGCACGGTCGTGGTGGCGCTGCCATCGGCGGGCACGGCGACCGCCGGGTCCCAGGTGGCACCCCATCCGCTGGCGGATCGCGAGACGACGAGGCCGTCGCCGACGATCGCCGAGCGCGCGAAGCTGTCGTAGGGGGGCCGGATCTGCCGGGACTGGGTGTTCGTGCCGCTGGTCAGCCCGCTCCGCGAGTACAGCCGGAAGGTCCCGCTGCCGTTCGTCGGGTACGCCCAAGCGACGGTGTCGCCGGAGAGCCGCCAGACGATGTCGCTGAGATAGGCGGGCATGGACTCGGGGATCTCGACGATCCGCGCGCTGGCGAAGTCGAGCAGACCGGAGTGGTACGCGCTGTCGGCCGCGTACGGCACCACTGCGGAGGTCAGGTCACCGGTGACGGCGATGCTGACGCTGCCGGGGCTGGCCCCGTCGGGCACGGTGACCGGCGTGCTGCTCGCGATGGTGCCGTCGGGGGCGAAGGTGAGCAACACGGGCCCGGTCGGGCCGCCGCCCACCCACTTCTGGGCGATCATGGTGTGGCCGTAGAGGCCCAGAATTGTGTAGCCGTTGGCGCCGGTGGGCACGGCCCACTGCTGCCAGCTCTGATCCGACAGGTCGAGCACGCTCACCTTGCCGGGCGCCGGCTTCGCCGGCACCTGGGCCCGGGTGGAGATGAAGTCGCCACCGGCCGGCTTCAGCACCGACGGGGCGAGGCCGGCCAGGTCCTTGACCACCACCGTCTCGCCATTGTCGTAGCGGGTCCAGAGGTACTGGGTGGAGATGTCGTGGCGGTGCAGGAAGCCGGTCGCCCCGGCGAAGATGACCGCCTCGTGGGCCGGGACGGTCGCCTCGCTCTCCGGGAAGACGGCGATCTCACGTGGTGCGGTGGCGGTTTCGGCGGCGGCCGGTGCGGCCGGCGCGACCAGCAGGCCCAGGGCGAGGGTGGTCGCCAGGGCGCCGGCCGGAAGAGTGCGACCCAAGGGGTCCTCCTGGGAAGGTGTGGCGCGGAACGCGCCCAGATGTGGGCAGCCTAGCTCGATGATCTTCGACGGGTGTGCCGCCGAACGGATGATTCCTGCTAGAGCCGCTCGGGCGTACGGATGCCGAGCAGGTACAGGCCCTGCCGCAGCACCCGCGCGGTCAGGTCGCAGAGCACCAGCCGGCTCTCCCGCACCGGCACGTCGGCCCGCAGCACCGGGCACCGCTCGTAGAAGGCGCTGAACGCGGCGGCGAGCCGGTACAGGTAGGCGGCCAGGTGGTGGAACTCCAGGCTCCGCTCCACCTCGGCGACCACCGTCCCGAAGCCGACCAGCTCGAACGCGAGCGCCCGCTCGGCCGGTTCGGCCAGGCTGATCCCCGCGTCCGGCCGCGCAGCCACCCCGGCACGCCGGAAGATCGACCGGATCCGCGAGTACGCGTACTGGAGGTAGGGCGCGGTGTTGCCGTCCAGCGAGAGCATCCGTTCCCAGTCCAGCACGTAGTCCTTGTGCCGGTCGCTGGACAGGTCGGCGTACTTGACCGCGCCGATGCCCACCGCCCGGCCCACCTCGGCCGCCTCCGCCTCGCCCAGCTCCGGGTTCCGCTCCCGGGCCAGCGCGGTGGCCCGGGCCACCGCCTCGTCGAGCAGGCCGACCAGCTTCACCGACTCCCCGGCCCGGCTGCGCAGCATCCGTCCGTCCGGCCCGAGGATCGAGCCGAACCCGACGTGCTCGGCCCGGGCCGGCGGGACCAGCCAGCCGGCCTGCGCCGCCGCGGCGTACACCATCTCGAAGTGCCGCCGCTGCGGCAGGCCGACCACGTAGAGCAGCCGGGTCGCGCCCAGCGTCCCGGTCCGGTGCCGGATCGCCGCCAGGTCGGTCGCCGGGTAGCCGTAGCCGCCGTCGGACTTGCGCACGATCAACGGCAGCGGCTCCCCGTCCCGGCCCACCTGGCCGGGCGGGAAGACGCAGGCCGCGCCGCCGCTCTCCCGCAGCAGCCCCAGCCGGTCCAGGTCCTCCACCACCGGGCCGAGCAGGTCGTTGTAGCTGCTCTCGCCGTGGAAGTCCCGCTCGGTGAGGGTCACGTCGAGCAGGTCGTACACGGTCAGGAAGTAGCGCTCGGACTGTTCGACCAGGAGCCGCCAGCGCCGCAGCGTCCCCTCGTCGCCGCCCTGCAACGCCACCACCCGCCGCCGGGACCGCTCCCGGAACGCCTCGTCGGCGTCGAACTTGGCCCGGGCAGCCTTGTAGAACGAGTCCAGGTCGCCCATGGACAGCTCCTGCGCCGCCTCGGCCTCGCCCAGGTCGACCAGGTGCTCAATCAGCATTCCGAACGGGGTTCCCCAGTCGCCCAGGTGGTTGGCCCGGACCACCCGGTGCCCCAGCCACTCCAGCAGCCGGGCCGCCGCGTCGCCGATCACCGTCGACCGGAGGTGCCCGACGTGCATCTCCTTCGCCACGTTCGGCGCCGAGTAGTCGACCACCACCGTCTCCGGCGCGGCCGTCTCCGGCACCCCGAGCCGCGGGTCGGTGGCGAGCGCGGAGAGCAGCCCGCCCAGGGCTCGGTCGGCGACGGTCAGGTTGAGGAAGCCCGGCCCGGAGACCTCCGCCGCGGCACACAGGTCGGCCAGCTCCGCGCGCTCCAGCACCTCCGTGGCGATCGCCCGCGGCGGCCGGCCGAGCCGCCGCGCCAGCGCCAGCGCCGCGTCGGACTGGAAGTCCGCGCGCTGCGAGCGCCGCACGACCGGATCCACCGGTACGCCGGCCACCGTCTCGAACGCCGGCGCCAGCCGGTCGGTCAGCAGTTTCTCCAGATCCATGGGTACGCCGATCTCGCTCGGACCCGCCTCGGGCGGATCTCCGGACTACGGATGCGGGCGGACCGAGGACGATCGGCGATGACCGGCGGCTCGATCCGCCGGTCGCAAGAGGAAGTGCTCAGCGCAGGCGGTCGCGGGACCGCCGGCGTCGCAGCGCGCCGACCCGAACGTCGGGGGACGTCGGCTGGAGGGCGTGCGAGCTGGTCACGACGACAGCCTAACCGGCCGGCCCGGGGGCGGTGCAAGGCCGTTCCCGGACCGGCCGGCAGGGCGTACGCGAATCGTCAGGCCGGCGTGGCGACGGCCTTGCGGTACCGCTCGGCCCGCCGCCGCACCTGGGTGTACGTGCTGGTCAGGCCCATCGCCCGGCGGACCTCCAGCAGGGTGCCGCGCACCTGGACCCGGGTCCGTTCGGTGCCCTCGAAGATCAGCTCGTCGACCAGGCCGGGCTGCGCCTCGAACCGGGCCCGCCGCTCCCGGACCGGGTCGAGGAACCGGTTGAGCGCCACCGCGAGGGCCTCCTTCACCTCGACGTCACCGACCCGGCCGGCCCGGTACCGCGCCTTCAACTCCTCGACCTGCGCCCGGTCCGGGTTGAACACCTCGTGGTACGCGAAGACCGGGTTCCCCTCCACGGTTCCCGGCACGTCGGCCCGGACCCGGTTCGGGTCGGTGTACATGCCCATCACCTTGCGGCGCACGGTGGCCGCGTCGTCGGAGAGCGCGATGGCGTTCCCCTTGCTCTTGCTCATCTTCCCCTGCCCGTCCGTGCCGACCAGGGTGGGCGTCTCCGACATGATCAGCTCGGGCACCGGGAACACCTCGCCGTAGAGGTGGTTGAAGCGCCGGGCGATCTCCCGGGTCACCTCGACGTGTGCGGCGTTGTCCTTCCCGACCGGGACGGCCTGCCCCTTCACGCAGAGGATGTCGGCGGCCTGGAGGACGGGATAGCCGAGCAGCCCGTACGGCATCTCCTCCTTGCCGGCGTCGCGGCTCATCTCCTTGAGCGACGGGACCCGTTCCAGCCGGGGCACGGTGACCAGGTTCTGGAACAGGGTGTTCAGGTCGCCGACCTCCGGGATCGCCGACTGGAGGTAGAAGGTGGCCCGGTCCGGCTCGACGCCGGCGGCGAGGATGTCGGTGACCATCTCCCGCGCGTTGCGGGAGACCTGCTCGATGTCCTGACGGCTGTTCTTCGTGGTCAGCATGTGCAGGTCGGCGATGATGAAGAAACTTTCGTACCGCTGGTGCAGCTTCACCCGGTTGGCGATGCTGCCGACGTAGTGGCCGAGGTGCAGCCGCCCGGTCGGGCGGTCCCCGGTGAGCATCCGTGTCGCGGACATGGTGGTACGCCTTTCGTGCCAGAGAACAGTGGAAGGACGCGCGGGCGCGCGGAAACGACCCGGGGTCGTGCCCGGATCAGTGGAGTCGGCTCGTCAGAACGAGCGCCGCCATCGCCCGCCGGCGCGGAACCGCAGCCCACCGGCACGGAGTACGTCGAGGATCTGCTCCCGACCGTCGTCGACACGGGCCAGGAGAACCGGAGCGGCAGCCACCGCGAGACCGTCAACGGTCTCCGGGGCGCAGGTGCTCGGCCGGACCATGCCTGACACGGTAGCCGCTCGGCCGCTCCCCGCGCATACGCGCATACCGGAACGCGGCGGCACCCGGCCACCGCGTCCCGCCCTGTTCCGCTCAGTCCCGGCGGTAGCTCTCGGCGTAGTAGCTGCCCACCTGCTCCCGATACTCGGGCCGGTCGAAGTCGTCCGGGTCGAAGGCCGGCGACTCCTTCACCTGGTCCCGGGTGCGGTCCACGTGCACGACGCGGTCCAGGTGGTCGACCCGGGCCACCGTGCCGACCGGGAGCAGCACCTTCTTCCCGAAGATCCACGGCCCGGTGTCCACCACCAGGTAACGGGCGCCGGCGTCCTCGGTCGCCTCGTCGACCGAGCCGATCCGGCCGTCGGTCGCCTCGACCCGGTAGCCGGTCAGGTCGAGCGGAGTGCCCGGGCCGGGCGCATCCGGACCCTCGTCGCGCACCGACCGCTGCCGGGGCACCTCCCCCGGGCTGGTCTGGTCGTAGCCGCCGGCGAGGGCGGCCGGGTCCCGCCAGGCCCACGGATTGAACGGCTGCACAGCACACCTCCGGATGTCGTCGTCCCGCCGACGGAAAACATGCCCGCGAGCCCGTCCGAGAAAACACCGCCGCAATTCCCCGGTCACCTCGGACCGATCCTGCGAGATACTTCATAGTCGATACGTCATGATCGGTTCGGATGCCTTCCCGCAGCTCAGTCCTGCTGGTCAGGCCGATCGGCACACCGGCCGGCGGGTCGGAGTGTCCATCGCACACATTCGATCCCGCGGACCCGCCCGACCATTCTGGTCCCGCATCCGGTCGTTACCGAGGAAAGGGAATGCAGATGCGGCGGATTTTTCGACGGATCGGAATCGCGGCGGCGACGGCAGCCGTACTGGTCGGGGTGACGGGGACGGGCGCCCGGGCCGAAGTGGTCAACCCGTACACCCCCGAGGGGCTATGCGGGCCCGGCTTCCGCACCGTCGACCAGGACCCCATCCACGACGCCGCCACCGGCACCCGGCTCGGCACCGTCTACCTGCTGCACAACCCCTTCACCGGGTACGGCTGCGCGGTCACCCTCAAGTCCGCGTACGTCGGCACGCTCACCAGGACCCAGGTCTACCTGGACCCGGAGTCGACCTGGTTCACCGTCGACGACGGCAACCGCCTCTACGCCGCCGGCCCGGTCTACGGATACGTCGGGGGCGGCTGCGCGATCTGGGGCGGCCTGATGGCGGACGGCTCCGGGGTGCACCGCCACGACCGGGCCAACCCGGCCATCGGCGGCGCGGTCACCTGCTTCTGAGTCCGGTGAGCGGCCCGGCTTCCACCCGATGTGGGGCCGGGCAGCCGCTACCGTCGTGCCGGTGGGCAGGATGCGCGGGATCCATGAGCGACCGGCCGGGCTGGCGTACCAGCCGGACCTGGTCGATGAGGACGAGGAGCGGTCCCTGCTCACCACCCTCGACGCGCTCGACTTCCGCACCGTGGAGATGCACGGGCAGATCGCCCGGCGGACGGTCCGGCACTTCGGCTACCGCTACGACTACGGCTCGTTCCAGCTCACCGCCACCGAGGCCCTGCCGGTGGCGCTGAGCTGGGTGCGGGACCGCTGCGCCACGTTCGCCGGCCTCGACCCCGAGGACCTCGCCCAGACGCTGGTCACCCGCTACCCGCCGGGCTCCGTCATCGGTTGGCACCGCGACGCGCCCGCGTTCGGGCCGACGGTCGTCGGCGTCTCGCTGGGCGCCGCGTGTCTGTTGCGGTTCCAGCGGGGCGCCGGAGAGGACCGCCGGGTGTACGAGCTGGAGCTCGCGCCCCGGTCCGGGTACGTCCTGACCGGGGCGGCCCGGTCGGCCTGGCAGCACAGCATCCCGCCGGTGCCCGCCCTCCGTCATTCGTTGACCTTCCGCACGCTCCGCCCCGGCGGGCTGCCCGACGGAGCGCCCTGACCTGCACCGACGCCGCAGCCGACGCCCCGGCTCCGCTGGCATACTGGCCAGCCATGGTGCTGTCGCGTGGCTGGTCGCTCTTCCTTGTCGGAGTCGGCGTCTGGACCTGGGTGATCTGGCCGAGGTTCGCGGTCGCCATCTGGAACGACCCGCGGGCCTGGTCGACCGGCACGGTGGCCGAGGGCGACCCCACCAGCTTCCTCTGGGTGCACGCCCTGCTCATCGCGGCCTCGCTGGCGATCGGCACCACCGTGGGAGTGCTCGGCGTACGGGGTTGGCTGACTGCCCGCCGCCGGCCGACCGCCTGACCGCGTTCCCGCCGTCCTTTCGCGCCTGAGCTCGGAAGATAGCTTCGCGGCGATGATGTGACGCGGGACGCTACCCGCGGATTTGACGTTCAAACCCGCAGACGCGTAACTTTCTCTCTGCCAGCGCGGAACGGGGCAAACGGGACGAAAGCCCGGAGCGCCGAACCGGACTGGCGCCGGGTCAGACAGGGGCCAAAAGCTCCTGGCACCCGGTCCGGGCGGGGCTCGTCCAGATCCGCGGGGCGGATTTGGCGGAGCGGAACCGACCGGGTAAGGTTGTCGACCGGCAGGGCACCGGACGAGCTTGCGGGACACCGCAGCGGCCGGCCTGCCAAATCCGATGATCAAGCGCAGCGGTTCGCTGCTGCGCGGGCTCAGCGGCGCCAACCCGTATGAAGCACGACAGACCGGGACACACGGTTTGACACGGCAGAGACGGTGAGGTAACGTAGTAAAAGTGCCCGGCGCGAGAGCGGTGGGTGCGGGTGAACGAAATGCCCCGGACGGGGGCCCTGTGGATGCGGGGTTTCTGGATGG
>NZ_JBICUB010000016.1:0-132988 GCF_043197935.1 Micromonospora sp. NPDC048930 | reverse complement strand
GAAAAGGCACTCGACCCACCGGGCGACTGCCGCTCCGAACTCTGGTTCTTCTACCACCTCGGCCGGATCATCCGGCAGAAGCTGGCCGGCTCCGACAACCCCCGCGACCGGGCCCTGCGCGACCTCGTCTGGGACTACCCGACGCACGGACCCGAGGCGGAGCCGAGCGCCGAGGCGGTACTGCGCGAGATCAATGGTTACGAGGTGGCCAACGGCCGCCCGCTCAACGGGTTCCTCGAGGCCCGTGCCGACGGCTCGACGGCCATGGGTTGCTGGATCTACTCCGGCGTCTTCGCGGACGGGGTGAACCGGGCGGCCCGGCGCAAGCCCGGGCACGAGCAGCACTGGGTCGCGCCCGAGTGGGGCTGGGCGTGGCCCGCCAACCGGCGCATCCTCTACAACCGCGCCTCCGCCGACCCTGCGGGGCGGCCGTGGAGTGAGCGGAAGAAGTACGTCTGGTGGGACCCCGACAACGGCGAGTGGACCGGGTACGACGTGCCGGACTTCGAGAAGACCAAGCCACCGACGTACCGGCCGCCCGTGGGTGCCGTGGGCGTCGAGGGGCTGGCCGGCGACGACCCCTTCATCATGCAGGGCGACGGGAAGGGCTGGCTCTTCACGCCGGCTGGCGTCATCGACGGGCCGCTCCCGACGCACTACGAGCCGGCCGAGTCGCCGATCCGCAACCCGCTGTACGGGCAGCAGGCCAACCCCGTCCGCAAGGTCTACGACAACCCGGTGAACTCCGTGAACCCGAGCCCACCGCAGTCGCACGCCGACGTCTTCCCGTACGTGTTCACGGTCAGCCGGCTCACCGAGCACCACGGCGCCGGCGGCATGAGCCGCACCGTACGGCCGCTGGCGGAACTGCAACCGGAGATGTTCGTCGAGGTCTCACCCGAACTGGCCGCGCAGATCGGGCTCGACGACCTGGACTGGGCCCACCTGATCACCGGCCGCGCCGCGATCGAAGCCAAGGTCCTGGTCACCGACCGACTCACCCCGCTACACGTGGACGGCCGGACCATCCATCAGGTGTGGCTGCCCTACCACTTCGGCCGCGAAGGCCTGGTCACCGGCGACTCGGTCAACGACCTGTTCGGCATCACCCTCGACCCCAACGTCCTCATCCAGGAAAGCAAAGTCGGCACCTGCGACATCCGCCCCGGCCGCCGACCCACCGGACCCGCCCTGCTCGACCTCGTCACCGACTACCAGCGACGCGCCGGCCTCACCCCGCAGCACCGCACGCCGGTCATCACCACCGAGGTCGGCACCCCCGGGAGGCAGGGATGACGCCGGGCGCACGCCTGCTGTCCGGACCGCGCACGGTCAGCGCAGCACCTCCGGGTTGGCGCAGTGACGCAGCGGCTCCCGCCGCAGGTACCGGCCGACCTCGGCGGCGGCCATCCGCGCGGCGTTCGCGGCCGTCTGCCGGCTCGCTCCGGCCAGGTGCGGGGTCACGACGATGTTGGGGGTCGTGAGGAGGCGGGAACCGGCGGGGATCGGCTCGTGCGGAAAGACGTCGAACGCGGCGCCGAACAGGTGCCCGCGGTCGAGTGCGTCGCAGACGGCGTCGTAGTCGAGGAGCGCCCCGCGGGCACAGTTGACGATGACCGAGCCCGGCGGCATCAGGGCCAGCTGCGCGGCCCCGATCATCCGCCTGGTCTCCGCGGTGACCCGGGCGTGCAGCGTGACGATGGTGGCGCGGGACAGCAGGTCCTCGAGGGTGGTCAGCTCGGCATCGTCGCCGAGTTGGTGCTGCTGGACGTACGGGTCGTGGACGAGCAGGTGCACGCCGAACCCGCGTAGCGCTCGCGCGACGCGGCTGCCGACGGCGCCGAAGCCGACCAGCCCGACGGTGCTACCGCTCAGTTCCGGCCCGACGCTGTCGTACCGGTAGTAGTCGCCGCGCCAGTCGCCGTGGGTGAGGTCCACGTGGGTTGCCGGGATACGCCGGAGGACGGCGAGGATCATGGCGACGGCGTGCTCGGCGGTGGCGGTGGCGTTGCGTCCCGGGGCGGAGCAGACCGGGATGCCTCGTTCGGTGGCCGCCGTGAGGTTGACGTTCACCGGGCCGCCTCTGGTGACGCAGATCAGTTTCAGCTCGGCGGCGGCATCCAGCACCTTTCTCGTGAACGGTGCCATCTGGGTCACGCAGATCTGCACGCCGCGCAACGCCTCGATGAGGTCCTCCTCGGTCCCGGACGCCTCGTCGACCTCCGCCACCGGCCCGAACGGCTCGATCGGCCACGGCAGGGTCAGCTGCGTCGTCTCGACGGCGTCGGGCGCCTCGGCCCGCAGCGCGTCGACCAGGAGCCGGTTGAGGACGAAGTGATCGCCGGCGGCGAGCAGGCGGACGGCCATCAGGCACCTCCCGACGACGGGGTCCCGTGCGGGAGCCGCGCGTTGAACGTGAGCAGCGAGAAGCCGTCGGGGCGCAGCCTGATCTCGGTGCCGGCGCAGTTGTC
Source organism: Micromonospora sp. NPDC048930 (assembly GCF_043197935.1). Lineage (NCBI taxonomy): Bacteria > Bacillati > Actinomycetota > Actinomycetes > Micromonosporales > Micromonosporaceae > Micromonospora > Micromonospora sp. NPDC048930. The sequence continues at coordinate 130,517 of NZ_JBICUB010000016.1, read as the reverse complement.
GACGACCGGGAACACCTGGCGGTAGCGCCCCAACCGCAGCCCCATCAGCTGACACAGGGCGAGGCGGATGACGGTGCCGTGGGCCACCACCAGCACCCGGCCCGCCGGGTCGCGGGTCGTGATGTCGCGCAGGCAGTCGAGGAACCGGTCCGCGGCGGTCGCCGGGTCTTCGCCGCCGGGTAGGTGGTGGACGGCGGGTTCGGCGATGAAGGCGTCCAGCGCCGCCGAGAACCGCTGGCCCATGTCGGCCCGGGTGAGCCCCTCCCCCGCGCCGAAGTCCAGCTCGCGCAGGCGCGCATCGGCGACGAGGCGGACCCGGGCCGCGTCCGCGCAGGGTTGCGCGGTGAGCCGGGCGCGGCTCAGCGTCGAGGTCCACACTCCGGTCAGCCGCGCGGTCGCCGCCCAGGTGGCCAGCCATCCGGCCTGTTCGTGTCCGCGCGGGGTGAGCGGCACGTCGCTGACGCCGGCGTACCGGTTCTCGGCGTGCCAGACCGTTTCGCCGTGTCGGACGAGGACGAGGTGGGTCATCCCGTCGACCTCTTCCTCGCGTGGGTGGCGGTGGCCGCGGGTAGCCAGCCGAGTCGCTCGAGCGTGTCGACCAGCCGGAGGTACCCCGGCAGGAAGCGTTCCGGTGCTCCCGGCCGGGGCTCGATGACGGTGCGGATCCGGACCATGGTGGCCGCGGTCGCGGTGAGGTCCCGGTCCGCGGCGGCCGCGAGGATCGCCATGCCGAGGGCGGGTTCGACGTCGTCGGGCAGCAGCACCGGTCGGTCGAGGATGTCGGCGCGTAGCTGGTTCCAGTAGCTGTTCCGGGTTGCCCCGCCGGCCAGGACGACCTCGCCGTGCAGCGGGGCGCCGAGCAGGTCGAGGTGGTCGAAGCAGAGCCGTTCCAGGTAGGCGACGCCCTGGAGCACGGCGGCGAAGCGTTCCGCCTCGTCCCGTGGCGTGCCAACGACGAAGCCGCGGGCCTGCGGGGCGACGAAGGGGAACCGCTCTCCAGCGGACAGCAGGGGATAGCACACGGGTGCGGCGGGTTCGTACGAGCCGGCGGCCCGGGTGAGCGCCGGCAGGTCCGCGGGCGGGTAGTCGCGGGCGATGACGCCGGCGCCGGTGCTGGAAGCGCCGCCCGGCAGCCACGTGCCGCCCGGTCCTCGATGGGAGTACACGGCTCCCGTGGGATCCCGCAGAGGCCTGTCCGCGACGCCCTTGAGGACGAGGGTGGTACCGAGGACCGAGTTCCAACTGCCGGGCCGCAGGGCACCGGACGCGAGCTGCGCGGCGCAGCCGTCGGTCATGCCGGCGTGGACCGGGGTGCCGGCGGGGAGGCCGGTTTCGTCGGCGGCGGCCGCGCAGACGGCGCCCAGACGCGTGCCGGGGGTGACGAGTGGGGGCAGCAGGTCCGGTGGCACACCGAGGGCGTCGAACACGGCCCGCGGCCAGGTGCCCGCGACGAGATCGGCCCCGGTCTTGAGGGCACTGCTGAGGTCGGTCGCCACCGCACGGCCCACCAGTCGCCGGTTGATCACGTCGCTCTGGTGTGCCAGCGCCAGGCCGGCCGGCGGGTGGGGCACGTGCCGGAGCAGCCAGAGCAGCTTGGGTAGGGCCCAGGTGGGTTGCATCCGCTGATAGCCCAGCTCCGCCCAGAGGGGTCCGCCCGCCTCGTTCACCCGGGCGACCTCCGTCGTCGCCCGGGCGTCGTCGTACATGATGCCGGGGGTCACCGGCGTGCCCATGGGTCCGAGCAGGACCACCGTGCCCGAGGTGCCGGCGACCGCCACTCCCCTGACCGCACCTGGCGGTACGCCGGCCAGCGCGTGTCGGGTGGCGCGGGTGACGGCGGTCCACCACTGCTGCGGATCCTGCTCGTGGCGGTCGCCGACGCGGCGGCTGGTCAGCGCCGAACGTGCGCGGCCGAGCACGGCACCGGACGAGGTGACGGCGACCGTGTGGGCGCTCTGGGTGCCGACGTCGATCCCGACCCACACGTCGCCCTCACGCGGCACCGTCGGCCTCCCGCAGGGCGGCGAGCTCGGGCCAGGCCCCGGCGGCGTGTTGCCGGAGGAGCACGAAGCGCGCGAACAGGTCGTCGTAGCGGCGGGCCAGCGCGGGATCCGGTTCGACCGGGTCGCCGAGGTGCACGTACGCGGCCACCGCCTCCGCCACGGTGGCGGCCGCGCCGGTGGCGGCGCGGCCGACGAGGTAGGCGCCGCGAGCGCCGATCTCGGTGTCGGTGCAGCGCCGGACCGGCAGGCCCACGATGTCGGCGATCAGGCGGGCCCACCCGTCATTGGCCGCGCCTCCGCCGCAGATCCGCAGCTCACCCGGGGTGACGCCGGAGGCGGCGAGGCAGTCCCGGATGACGAGGGTGAGCCCTTCGACGACGGCGCGGGCGAGGTGTTCCCGGTCGTGTTCCAGGCAGAGGCCGAGCAGCGCGCCGCGGGCCTGCGGCGCGACGAACGGGGCACGTTCGCCGGCCGGGGACAGGTACGGCAGGAACAGCAGACCCGACGGGCCGGCCCGGGTGTGGTCGGCCAGGTCGATCAGCTGGCTGGGCCCGGTCAGACCGAGCATGCCGCAGGCCCAGGTGAGTACCTCGGTGCCGGCGAGGGTCGGCAGGGCGCGAAGCAGGCGTCCCGGCACGCCCAGCGCGACGGTCAGCCCCAGCGGCTCGGGCCCGGGGGCGAACCGGTCGGTCACCACTTCGGTGCAGAGGGTGGTACCGAGGATGGCACAAGCCTGCCCCGGCCGTACGGCGCCGACACCGATCGCGGTGGCGGCGATGTCGTACGGTGCGGCGACCACCGGCGTGCCGGCGGGCAGGCGGAGCTCGGCGGCGACGGTCTGGCGCAGCGGGGCGACCCGCCGGCCGTCGCCGGCCACCGGGGGCAGGAGGGGCCGCGCCCATTCCAGGTCGAACAGGTCGAGCAGGTGGTCGTCGTACCGGTCGGGGTGGTGCGGGCTCCCGAAGGGCGCCGAAGCGTCGGACTCCTCCATGACCACAACGCCGGTCAGTTGGGCGAACAGCCAGCCGCCGCAGGTCAGCATGGCGGTGGCGCTGGCCAGCCGGTCGGGGTCGTGGCTGCGCATCCAGGCGAGGATCGCGTTGGGCAGTCCGGGGAAGGTCACGCAGCCGTTGCGGCGGTACGCCTCGGCGAGCAGTCCGCTGTCGGACCACCGCTGCACCGTCGCCGCGGCCCGGCTGTCGTTCCACAGCACGGCGGGACCGGTGGGGGCGCCGTGCCGGTCGATCAGCCAGCAGCCGTCGCCCTGGGCGGTGACGGCGAGGAAATCGACCGGACCGGGCAGCCGATCGGCGACCTCGCGGACTGCCCGGAGCGCCGTGTCGCGTACCTGAATCATGTCCTGCTCGACCCGGCCGGGCCGGGGGTGCCGGACGTGCGCCGGTTGGCGGACGACGACGGCTTCCCGGCCGCGGTCGTCGTAGCCCACTGCCTTGATCACGGTGGTGCCGGCGTCGATGCAGATCGCTGCCACCGCGCCCTCCGTCAGTCGCCGTCGGACCCGGTCGGCCGGGCCGGTGGCACGGTCAGATCCGCGGCGTGGGTGCGCGCCGGTGGGACGGCCGTGGGGCTGCGGTCCATGTCGTCACCTCCTGAGATGCCGGTTGGGGTCAGGGAACCGACCTGGCGCCGATGTCGGCGGCGAAGGCGGGCGTGCCGGCGAGGAGCCCGCCGTCCACGGCGAGGTCGGTGCCGTTGATCCAGGACGCGCGGTCGGAGGCCAGAAAGGCCACCGCGTTCGCGACGTCGTCCGGGGTGCCGACCCGGCCCATCGGGTACCAGCGGCGGGCGGCCTCCAGCGCGTCGCCGTGGGTCCGGAGGCGTTCGTTCCAGCCGGCGGTGGCGATGGTGCCGGGTGACACCGAGTTGATCCGGACGCCGAAGCGGCCGTACTGGACGGCGAGGGCGCGGGTGAGGTTGATCAGGCCGGCCTTCGCCGCGCTGTACACGTCGTTGCCGAAGTAGCGGTGGCCGTTGACGGAGGCGACGTTGACCACCGCTCCCCGTCCCGCCTGCCGCATCGTGGGCAGGACCGCCTGGCACATCCGGATCGCGCCGCCGAGCACGACGTCGAGGTCCGCCGACCAGGTCGGTTCGGTGATGGTCTCGAACTGCTCGTTCGCGCAGACCGCCGCGCAGTTCACCAGGACCGCCAACGGTCCGTGGGCGGCGGCGAGGTCGGCGACGGCACGGCCCACCGCGCGGGCCGACCGTACGTCGAGTTCCAGGGCGGTGCCGCCCGGCACCTGCGCGGCCCCGTGCCGCGCCCGGTCCGGGTCGAGGTCGCTGACCACGACGTGGCGGCCGGCGGCGGCCAGCGCGCGGCCGATGGCCACGCCGATGTCACTGCCCCCGCCGGTGACCAGTGCGTACGACGGCGCGGTGTCGGCTGGTGGCTGGTCCATCGACGCGGTCTCCCTTGCGGTGGGTGGTTGCGGTTCGTGCAGCGGCGCCGGGCGTGGGCGGCCGGGGCCCGGGGTCAGCCGGAGAGGTCGGGCAGGAGGTCCCGGAACTCGACCAGGAACCGGTCGATCATGCGTCGTTCCTCGGCGTCCAGCTCGTGTGCCGGGCTGCGGCACAGGTCGCTGCCGATCAGGCCGCGGCGGAACGAGATGTGCTTCTCTGCGGCGACGATGAGTTCGGTGTCGAGCATCCAGTACGAGATGTACGGCAGGAGCCGTCGGTGCAGCTCCTCCCCGCCGGCGTGGTCACCCTCGCTGAACCGGCGCCAGATCTCGTGGTAGATCTCGGTGAAGGAGCAGCCGGGCTGGGTGCCGACCGCCCCGCGGCGGATGGCGTCGGGCAGGTGCACTCCGGCGTATCCCTCGACGGACGGTAGCGGGGGGTCGAGGGCGGCCAGTTCGGCGATCAGCCGGCCGGGCGGGCTGGACTCCACCTTGACCAGTCGCAGGTTGGGGTGCGCCGCCGCGATCGCGGCCACCGTGGGGCTGTCGAGGCTGGTGCCGGTCTCGGTGGGCGCGTACTGGAGGACCACCGGCGTCGGGGCGACCGCGTCGAGGACCGCCCGGACGTGGTCGATCAGGGCTCGGCGGGGCGGCGACAGGAAGTGTGGCGGCAGCAGGTTGATCAGGTCCGCGCCGGCGGTGACGGCCTCGCGGGCGCGGGTCACCGCCAGGCGGGTGGCGTGGTCCTGGACCGCGATGATGGCCGCGACGTCGGGCCGCGGTCCGGTTTCGGCGAGCAGCACCTCGGTGAGGGTCCGCCGTTCGTGCTCGGCGAGCTTGTAGAACTCGGAGGCGAAGCCGGGGAACATCACGCTGCTCACCCCGGTGCCGAGGACGTGGCGCACCACCCGGCGGAAGCCGTCGGGGTCGATGTCGCCGGTGGCGGTGAACGGCACCGCCAGGACCGGTGACACGCCGCGTACCAGGGCGGCGGGGTCGGCCACGGTGGACCGGTCGGCGGGTAGCGGCCCGCGCCGGGAGGTTGTCGCTGGCGTAGCACTCATTGTCCGCGCACCGTCCCTCGCTTTCCGAACCGGCCGAGAGTCGCCCGATCTTTCGATATGCCGTAGATATGTTCTGATTATGAGATAAGACTATGGCCTTCGTCGATCCGGAACAAGCCCTCGGCCGCGGCTCAGCGCAGCAGGCGGGCGAGGTTTCCGCCCAGCACGTCGCGCCGGGCGGCCTCGTCGATCGGCCAGTCGAGGACCCGGCCCAGCTCGGCGCGGGGCACCGCGTAGGGCGCGTCGGTGGAGAACACCAGCCGGGAGGTGCCGATCCCGGGATCCTGGCCGAGTTCGTTGAGGACGGTGTCCCACGGCGCGTAACACGTGTCGCCGTACAGGTTGGGGGCGTGCCGCAGGGCCGGCGCGGCGTCGATCCAGAAGTCCGTCGCGCCGCTGCGGCCCATGATGAACGGTACGTCCGGGTACCGCCGGGCGAGCGTGGCCAGCGGCAGCGGCAACGCGTTCGGCGGCGTGCCGGTACGCACGTACACCGGCCAGCCGTTGTCAGCCGCGAACTCCAGCAGCGGGTCGACCAGCCCGTCCAGCAGGTCGAAGCCCTGCAGGACGCTGTCCACGTGCAGCGCCCGCGCGCCCGCGTCCCGGGCCCGGGCCAGCTCCTCCACCGCATCCGCGCCGCGCCACGGGTTGGCCACCGCGTACGGCACCAGCCGGCCCGCCGACCGCGCGGCGGCGGCCGCCACCGCCTGGTTGCCGTCCCGGTTGTGGTAGGCCACGCACCGCTCGTCCGGCGCCACCAGGGCGCGGTCGATGCCCAGCTCGTCCATGGTGGCCAGCAGCTCCGCCACGCTCAGGGACACCTCGCGGCCCTGGCCCAGTCGCACGTGCGCGTCGATGATCACGTCATGCTCCCCCGCTCACCGGCGCCGGACCGGTCGCCGGGCCGGCCGCCGTGGTCGGCAGCGACGGCCGGGCCAGTCCGAGCGCGCCCAGCGCGTCGGCGTGGATGATCCGCTCGATCACCTCGCCGGGCACGCGCGGCAGCGCGGTGCCCTCGAGGATCCGGTTGACCCCCCGCAGTCCGGCCATGGCTTCGGCGGTGTTGGCGATCGGGAAGTCGGATCCGAGCAGCAGTTTGTGCGCACAGCCCCACTCCACCGCCGCCAGCAGGGACTCATAGCAGACCCAGGACCGCAGGTAGATCGAGGACACGTCGGCGTAGACGTGCGGGTGCTTGCGGATCGTCACCACCGTCTCCCGGCCCCACGGGTGCCCCATGTGCGCCATCACGATGCGCAGCTCCGGGAAGCGCAGCGCGACCTCGTCGGTGACCAACGGGTACGTGTAGCGCAGCGGCGCCGCCCGGATCGGTGAGGCGCCCTGGTGGAACAGGATCGGCAGGCCGAGCCGTTGGCAGTACGCGTAGAACGCCAGGGCCGGCTCCGACAGCGGGTCGAAGTTCTGGTAGTTCGGGCCCAGCTTGACCCCGACGAGGCCCAGGTCGCGGCAGCGTTCCGCCTCCTCGAAGACGGCCGGGTCCAGCGGGTTGACCGACATGAAACCGATCCGCCGGGTGGGATCCGCGGCCACGAACTCGGCGGTCGCGTCGTTGGTCCGTTCCGGCGGGTGCGGGATTCCGGTCGCCGCCAACGGATCCGGTACGGCGATGTTGAACACGATGGAGACGTCGGCGGCGGCCATCGCCTCGTCGTAGTCCGCCCAGGAGTTCGTGGTGACCACGTCGCGGTCGGTCCGCCACCCGGTGAAGACCTGTCGCTGCTCGGCCGGCACCGCCTCGCGGTGGGTAGGTGTGTGCGTGTGAACGTCGACGATCACCTGATCACCAGACCTTCATCGAAACGCGCCCACTAGGTCGGGGCGGGGCACGACCCCGAGCCCGGGCTCGCCGCCGAGGCGGACCGTCATGCCGTCGCTGTCCAGGGGGTGGGCCAGGATGTCCTGGGCGTAGTAGTGGGCGCCGATGATGTCCGACGGGAACTCCGACAGGGTGGGCAGCGCGCAGGCGACGTGCAACTGGGCGGCCGCGCCGATGCCGAACTCGCCGTTGGAGCCGAGCAGGGTCTCGACCCCGAAGGCCCCGGCGAGCTGTCCCATGGCCACCGCCCGGCCCGGCCCGCCGCTCTTGCCGACGTACAGGCTCACGCAGTCGGCGGCCTCGGCGCGGAGCAGGGCGACGAGGTCGGCCAGGCCGAAGACGGCCTCGTCGGCCACCACCGGTATGCCCCGGCCGCGCAGCGCGCCGAGACCGGGCAGGTCGGTCGACGCGACCGGCTGCTCCACGAATCGGATTCCGTGCTCGACGAGGCCCACCACGGCGCGGGCGGCGTCGGCTCGCGACCATCCGCCGTTGGCGTCCACGCCGAGGAAGGCGTCCGGGCCGGCCAGCTGGCGGGCCCGGGCGACCCGGGCGAGATCGGCGGTGACGCCCAGCCCGACCTTGACCTTGAAGGCGCGGAAGCCGAGGGCGTGCGCGGTCGCGTGCACCTGGTCGAGTCCCGGGCCGTCGCCGGACAGCGAGAGCTTGATCGGTACCTGGTCGCGGTAGGGGCCACCGAGGGCGACCGCCAGCGGTACGCCCAGGGTGCGAGCGTGCGCGTCCCACAGGGCGGTGGCGACGCCGGCCTTGGTGAACGGGTTCCCGGCGAGGAGCCGGTCCATCAGGGTCTCGAGGGCGCCGACCGGCGTCAGCGGCCGACCGACGAGAGCCGGCGCCAGGAGGTCGCGGATGAAGTGATCGGCGCTGGCGCCGTCCTCGCCGCTCCACAGTGGCGTGCCGCTCACCTCGCCGTAGCCCACGACGTCGTCGCTGGTGACGACCCGTACGAGCAGGAAGTCCGAGCGGTCGTGGACGCCGCGGGCTCCCCGGACCACCAGGCCCGGGTGCACCGGCAGGCTGACCGGCAGGGTCTGGACGGCGGCGATCGTCGCGGTCATCTGCTCGTCCGGGCGAGCAAACGCCGGGGGTTGTCCACCAGCATGGCGCGGCGCTGGGCGTCGGTGATGCCCCAGCCGTCGATCTCGGCCACCCGGGCCACCGCGTAGTCCTGGCTCTTCCGGTCCGACAGCCCGGCGTCGGTGCCGAAGAGCACCTTGTCGGCCGGCGCCTCGGCGAGGATCCGGCGGGCGGCGTACGGCGGGGTGCCGCAGATGCACAGGTAGAGGTTGTCGGTCTCGCGGGTCAGGGCGAGCGCCTCCCGCCAGCAGTCGTGCAGGCCCCCGTGGCCGAGCACGACCGGCAGCGCCGGGTGCCGGCGGGCCAGCGCGGCGATCTGCGCGGGCGTCGAGTAGGGCGGGGTGCCGTCGTGGCTGAGCAGGATCCCGTGGTGGGCGGCCAGCGTCTCGCAGATGGGGTCCAGCGCGCGCTCGTGCATGCTGAAGCCCTGCAGCCAGGGGTGCAGCTTGAGGCCGCGCAGGCCGAGCACGGTCAGCATGCGGTCGACCTCGGCGGCGGCGTCGGGGTGGCGGGGATGCACGGTGCCGAATCCGACCAGCCGGTGCGGATGCCGGCCGACGAACGCCGCCAGTTCGTCGTTGGCCTGCGGTCGGGCGTCGAACAGGCCGTCGTGGCTGAGGACCACGGCCTGGTCCACGCCCGCGGTGTCCATGAACGCCACGAAGTCGTCCGCGCTGAACGGGGCGCCCCCCAACCAGGTGCTGGTGCGCCACGCCGGGGTGTGGGTGTGGAAGTCGATCACAGCACCCTCGCCAGGTCGACGATCCGGTCCGCGAGACCTGCCACCAGCCGGTCGAACCGCTGTTTCCCGGCGGCGGCGTCGGCGGTCTCGGGCCGGTCGGTGTAGCCGTCGATGGCCTGCCACACGGCCGCCGCGTGCAGGTCCACGCCGGGCACGGCGGGTGGCTGCGGCGGCTCGGGGCGGGGCGTCGACTCCTTCACCAGGTCGGGACGCAGGGCCAGGACCAGGGAGGTTTCGAACTCGCCGGCGTGCCCGGGCACCGGTACGCGCGGCTCCGCGTCGGCCGCGCGCCAGTAGTCGATGTGCCCGACCGCCAGGTCGTAGCGGGTGCTGGCCGCCGCCGCGGCGGCGTGGCAGACGCCCACGTTGCCGCCGTGCCCGTTGACGAGCACCAGCCGGCGGCCGCCCTGCACGGCCACGGACCGGGCGAGGTCCAGCAGGACGGCCGTGAGGGTCTCCGGGGTGAGCGAGAGGGTGCCGCCGAACGGGAGATGGTGGTCGGAGGCGCCGACCGGAATGGTCGGCGCCACGAGCAGGGGTCGTTCGCAGCGGCCCGCCGCCTGGTCGGCGGCTGCCGCGCACACGCCGTCGGCGAGCAGCGCGTCGGTTCCGGTGGGCAGGTGGGGGCCGTGCTGTTCGGTGGCGCCCACCGGGAGCAGGACGATCGCCTCGGGGAGCTGACTGGTGAGGGTCTGACGGTCGGTCTCGGCCCAGCGCGCGGCGGACGCCATGGGCGCCACCCTTCAGTATCCGGGAGAAATCTTCCGTTTCACGGATACTAGGAGACAGCCTTCGTCTGTGGCAATGCCGCGGGCGGACATCCGAGCCGCCGGGAGACCTCCGCCGCGACCCGCAGCACTCCGGCCGCCGCCTGCTTGCGTCGCCTGCCCCGCAGGTCGCGGGCGAAGCCGGTGACGCCGACCGACCCGGCGACCAGCCCTTCGGCGTCGAAGAACGGCGCGGCCACGCACGCCACCTCGGCCTGCTCCTCCTCGTCCTCCACCGCGTACCCGCGGCTGCGCACCTCCTTCAGCAGCTTGCGGAAGGCTTCCGGGCCGCTGTCGCCGGCGCCGGGTCCGCGCCCAACGACCAGCCGCGGCAGCAACGCCTCCAGCTCCTCCTCCGGCAGGTACGCCGCGATGGCCCGGCCGAGGGCCGTCAGGTTGAACGGGGACACCTTGCCGGGGTAGGTGTCGAACTGGATGAAGCCGGCCGTCGCCGCCTTGGCGACGTAGACGACGCTCGCCCCGTCCAGCACCCCGATGTGGACCGGCATGCTCAACTCGTCGGCCAGCGCCCGCATCTCCGGCTGGGCCACCGACGAGAGGTCGACCTTTCGGACGAGCTGGCTGGCCAGGCCGTACAGCCGCAGGGTGGGCCGCCAGAAGTGGCTGCGGCCGACCACGCGGCGGGTCGCGTACCCCCGGCGCTCCAGGGTGTAGGCGATGCTGGCGCAGGTGGCGAGCGGGATCCGGGTGGCCTTGGCCAGCGCGGTGAGGGTGAGTTCCTCGTCGGCCGCGACCAGCCGCTCGAGGACCGTCAGCGCGCGGTCGACCGCTGGCGACGGCGCGCGTTCGGCAGCGTCGGCCTGATCAGGGATCGCCATACCGGTTCCTCCATGTCCGCCGGATGCGACCGGCCGTTGTCGTGTTGAGCGTACGGCGCGGCCGGCTTCCCCCACCGTTCCGGTATGCCATGCCGTTCTTCCTCATTTCGGAGGAAAGCCGTGGGGTCGCGGTGCCGGCCCGTTGCCAGAGCCGCCTTCCCCGCCCTACCGTGTCTACAGCATCGCGTTTCTATGTTCTGAATACCGTGCATACAGGGTCCGCGTCCACACGGCGGGGTGACCGCGTCGGGAGGAGCAGGCATGCCATCGCGCTCGACCATCGGGTCCCGCCCGTGGGTGCCGGCCGGCGGGGTCCGGGCCGTCCTGGTCGGCGGCAACACCGTCGGCGCCGCCGTCCGGGAGAGCCAGCCGCGGGCCGACGGCTACCGGCACATCGACACGCCCGCGTTGGTCGCGCGCCTGCGCGAACTGAAGGTCACCACCTACCTGTTCGGCGTGTGGGACAGCGCGACCGACTGGGCGGACCTGTGTGCGGAGTTCCTGCCCGCGGCCGCGCAGGCGGGCATCGACGTGTGGCCGTACCTGGTGCCGCCGTCCGAGACGGACGAGCACGGTCGCGCCTCACGGCCCTACCTCACCGACTACGTGGCGTGGGCGCGGGCGGTCGCGGAGGCGTCCGTCCGGTACCCCAACCTCACCGGGTGGGCCATCGACGATTTCGAGTTCGAGGTGAACGCCCGCCTCTTCACTCCGGACTACATGGCCCGGATCCGCGAGACCCAGCAGGCGATCAATCCGGACCTGGGCTTCTTCACCTGCGTCTACTACCGGGTGGCGCTCGACGACGCCTTTCTCGACAAGTACGCCCCGTTCATCGACGGCGTGATCTATCCGTTCCTCGACGGCCCGAACCACAACACGCAGGCGGCCGGCTCGCTGCGCCGGTGCCTGACCCGGATCCGCGCCAAGACCCGCCCCCGCGGCCTGGACCTGGTGCTGCTCGTCTACGCCGGCCGGTTCCTGGCCGCTCCCCTCGGGCCGACCGAGTCGTACGTGCGCGAGGCGTTGACGACGGGCCTGGAGTGCGCGGCCGAGGACGTCATCGAGGGCGTCATCGCCTACGGCACCCAACTCGACGACGCGCCGACGATCGCCAGTGACAACAAGGCGATGTACGGCCTCGGCCGGCTCAGCCTGGCCCTGCCGTCCGAACGGTCGGTCCCGGCCGGCACGTGGGCGCAGGCCAGCCAGGTGATCCACCCCGACCCGGCGGCGGCGCGGTACGAGCTGTCGTTCTGGCACTTCGACCAGTTCTCGGCGAACGTCCCGCCGCCGGGTCGGGTGGTGAAGGAGGTCCTCGTCGACGATGAGGTGGTGTGGCGGTGCGACCTCCACGACGAGCCGTGGCACCTGTGGATCCAGGGGCACAGCCTGCAGGGCCCCGTCGACCTCACCACCGTCCTCGCCGGCCGGGCGAGCGCCACCCTGACCCTGCGTCTGCGCGTGACCCAGGAGGTCACCGACCCGGGGCTCGACATCGGGTTCGATCACCTGGAAGCCATCGGCTTCGCGCTGGCCAATCCGGGCTTCGAGGAGCCGACCGGCTGGGACCTGGCGGACAGTGGCGGTGCCGCGGTGGCGGCCATCGACATCTTCGCGCCCGACCGGCCGCGCCGCATCCGGCACACCGTCGCGGACTGTTTCGCCCGCGTCGCCGCGCCTGCCGGCGCCGGAGCGGCGGGAGCCGACGTCAGCCCCTGAACGCCCCGGCGAGCACGCCGCGGATGAAGTAGCGCTGGAACGCCAGGAACAGGATCGCCATCGGGAGCAGGCTGAACATCGCCATCGCGGTGATCCCGTTGACGTTCTGGGAGAACTGCGTGTTGCTGGTGGCCATCCCGACGGTGATCGTCTTCATGTCGTCGGACTGGGCCATCAGCAGCGGCCACAGGAAGCTGTTCCAGTTGGCCACGAACACGAAGATGGCGAGCACGGCCATCGGCTGCAGGCACAGCGGCAGCACCACGCTGCGGAAGACGCGGAACTGCGAGGCGCCGTCGATGCGCGCCGCGTCCATCAGCGAGTCGGGGATCTTGAGGATGAACTGCCGCAGCAGGTAGACCCCGAACGGGCCGGCGATGGCCGGCACGATCAGGCCCGCGTAGCTGTCCACCAGGTGCAGCCGGTTGGCGATCAGGTAGGTGGGCAGCAGGGTTACCGAGACCGGCAGCATCAGGGTGGCCAGCAGCAGCCCGAAGGCGGCCGACCGGCCGGGAAACGGCAGCTTGGCGAAGGCGAACGCGGCGAGCACGTCGACCGCCACGGTGAGCACGGTGACCAGGGCGCCCACCAGCAGGCTGTTCAGGATCCAGCGCAGCACCAGGGGGTCGCCGAGCAGGGCGGTGTAGTTGGCCGTCGTCCAGTTCTCCGCGGCCAGCGAGAAGTCGGAGAACACGCTGGAGCGGACCGACGCCAGGGCGACCAGCACGATCGGCGTGGCGCACAGCAGGACGGCCACGACGGCGCCGGCGTGGGTGCCGACCAGCACACCGAGGGGTTGCCGGCGGCGGCGCCGGCGCCGGAGCGCCTCACTCATAGTCGGCACCATCCGATCGGGTGCGGCCGATGAAGACGGCGGAGATGACCGCCGTGACGAGCAGCAGGATGATGCTCATCGTGGCGGCGTAGGACAGCGAGCCGCCGTTGAAGGCGCTCTGGTAGATGTACCACAGGGCGGTGTAGGTGGCGGTGCCCGGACCGCCGTTGGTCAGGACGAAGACCAGGTCGAACACCTGGATGCTGTTGATGGTGACGAGGATCAGCACCAGTTGCAGCACGGGCCGCACCAGCGGCAGCTTGATGGCGGTGAACAGCCGCCAGCCGGAGGCGCCGTCGATGCGCGCGGCCTCCAGCACGGTGGTGGGGATGTTGTTGAAGCCGGCCATGAAGATGATCGAGTAGAAGCCGCAGGTGCTCCACAGCGTGATCAGGGCGAGGAAGACCATGGCGACGGTGCCGTCGGTCAGCCACGGCACGTCGATGCCGAGCAGGCGGGAGAAGAGGGCGTTCAGCGGGCCGTACTCGGAGTCGACCATGATCTTCCAGATCAGGCCGGTGGCCACGACGGACAGCAGCGAGGGCAGGTAGATGAGGGTCCGGTAGGCGCTCATCCCGCGGATCGAGCTGGACAGCAGCAGCCCGACCAGCATGGTCACCACGATGGTCAGGGGGACGCAGATGAGCATGAACAGTGCCGTGTTCATCAGCGTCTGCCGGAACAGGTCGTCGGTGAAGACGGTGCGGTAGTTCTCCAGCCCGGCGAAGGTCAGACCGCTCAGCAGCGAGCCGCGCTGGAAGGTCAGCACGACCGTGTAGGCGAACGGGGCGAGCACGAAGAGCCCGAAGACAACCGCCTTCGGGACCAGGAAGGGCACCGCCTGGGCCAGGTTGGTCAGGCCACGTCGTAGCCGGACCAGCCTGGCGCGTCGGGGTCGGACCGGACCGCTCGGGGCCCCCGCGGGAAGGTTGGCGGGGGCCCGGGTCCGGTCGGGGACGTTGACACTCATCGCCGGTCGTCGGGCCGGCGTTCCGGGCGCCAACCGGGCATCCTGCTCACTTGGCCGCCTTTGCCATCTGCTTGATCTGCTTGGACGCCTCGTCGATCATGGCGTCCATGCTCTGCCGGCCGAGCAGGAAGTCGTTGATCTTCCCGACGAGGTACTCCTGCGGCTGGTAGGGCAGGATGCGGGTGATCTTGACGTACTTCGACAGCGCCGCCGCCTCGTTCATGAAGGTGGTCATGCGCGGGTCGTCGAGGCCGTCGTAGTAGTTGCTCGGCTGCTGGCGCACCGGCTTGGCCAGGATGAGCTTGTTGAAGTCCTGGAGCGGCTTGTCGTCGACCAGGTACTTCACGAGGTCGAGCGCGCCGCTCCTGTTCCTGGCCTTGGCGGCGACGGAGAGGAAGCCGCAGGCGCCGACGATGTACTGTCCCCCCGGCCCGGCCGGCGGTTCGAGCACCTTGATCCGCAGCTGTGGGTACTGCTTGGCGTACTCCGCGGTGAACCCTTCGGACCAGGCCATCGCCGCCTTGCCCGACATGACCGCGGCCTGCCACCGCACGTCGTCGGAGTAGAGGTTGGGTGGGGTGACGGCCCCGGAGTCCACCATCGCCTTCATGTGGCGCAGGGCGGCGCGGCCGGCGTCGTCCTTGAAGCCGACGTCCATCCCGTCGGCGGAGATGTAGTCCGAGCCGAAGCTCCAGAAGTAGTGCCAGAGGTAGTTCTCCTGGATGGGCGGCGACGGGGCCCAGCACATGCCGTAGGTCTCGACGTTGCGGGCGTCGTACCCGCTCTCCCCCAGCTTCCGGCCGTTCTTGTCGAAGGTCATCGCCTGGGCGAAGGGGATCAGGTCGTCGTACGTCTTCGGCAGGGTCGGCTTCCCGGCCTTCTCCCAGAGAGCCTCGTTGAGGGCGAGCACCCAGTAGCCGCCGACGTAGGGCAGGCCGAGCAGTTCACCCTTCGGGCCTTCGGCAGCCTTGACGTAGTCCGGGTTGACGCCGTTGAGGAACGTGTCGGTGAACCCCTTGTCCAGGGTCCGGAAGTCGGCGAGCACGCCGGTGCTGCGCCACTTGTTCATCCACGGGATGATCTGGTACGTCACGTCGGGAGGGTTGCCGCCGGAGAAGGCCGCGGTGTATTTGGTGAGGGCGTCCTCCCAGGGCACCACCACGTTGTCCAGGGTGGTGCCGGAGTGAGCCTTCTGGAAGCCGGTCTTGACGTCGGCGAGGTACGCCTGCATCCGGGACAGTTCCGCGTTGGGTGGCACCCAGTAGGTGACCTTGCTCGACGAGGCGCCGCCGTCGCCACCGCAGCCTCCCAGCGCGGCCGCCCCGCCCAGCGCGCCGGCCAAGGCGAGGAACCGTCGACGGCTGATGGCCGCTTCCAGCCCATGTTGTCTCATGTCGACTCCTGTCCTGCATGCCGGTGATCCACTGCCATTGCCGGGTGGAGCGTTATCTACAGCATTTGAGAGAAAGAATCGCTCTACCGAAGATAGTAGGGGTGACGCCGGTCACGAAGCAAGGCTCGGCGGGGCCGCGATCAGCCCTCCCACGTGCTCGTCTGCAGAGGGAACCAGCCCGTGCGGAACGTCCACACCCGCCCCGCTCGAATGTGGTCGATCACCGCCCGTTGCAGCGTGGTGTCCCGGGGCAGCCGGCCGAGCTCGGACAGCGGCCGGCGGAACAGGAACTGCACCATCGTGGCGGAGTCGTCGGCACCGGAGGACGGCAGCAGCCGGAACCGGCGTTGGAACCGTAGGATGTTCGACTCCGCCGGCAGGTACTCCGTCAACTGCTCGTCGAGCAGCCAGCTGACGCAGGTGGCGAAGCGGTACGGCTCCTCGGGGAAGTGCCGGGGAAAGAAGTCGCGGGCCCTGGCCAGGGCGTCGTCGACCGACTCCGGAGGAAGGGTGCCGGCCGGGATGTGCAGGCCGAGCGAGTGGTCACCTCGACCAGGTAGCGGCCCCACGGTCGCGGTCTCCCCCGGCGCGGCGGCGTCGAACCAGATCCGCTGCCGCTCGATGTGCAGCCGACCGAGGGCGTAGATGGCTCCCCGGAAGTGCACCGTCAGCCAGTTCTCGGTGTGCAGGCCACCCTGCCCGTGCACGGCCCGGTGGTAGGCCATCTGCGCACCGAGGGCGGAGAGGATCTCCCACGACAGCTCCGACGGCACGCCACGACCGCGGTGATACCGACGGACGGCAGGCAGCGTCGCCACGAACACCCAGGGGTAGAGGTAGCGGGCGGTCGGTCCGAGGGCGGGCGGCAACTGCGGCCAGGACGGGACCGGCCCCGGTCGACCCAGCTGCGCGACGAGCTGGGCGTGGCATCGGGTGAGCAGCCACCACAGGGCCGGATGCCGTTCGGCGGACGGCCGGGCCGCCGCCATCTCCCGACGGTCCACCTCGGCCAGACCGAGCCGCCGGAGCACGGCATCCGTCCGACTCGGCGCGGGCAGGCCGACGGTCGCCGGGCCGGCGGCGCCGGCCAACCTCCGCACCGCTTCCCGGGCCGTCTCGGGGAGGCTCAGCTCCCGCATCACTGTCTCGACGTGGTCCATCACCAGCCCTCCCCTGCCGCCGGGGGACTCGTCAACGTCGATGATCGCTGATCTTCGGTCCCGGCGCTGCCCCGCACGGTGATGAGCGCCTCCGCCGCGCTCGATCACCGCGACAGCGCGGGCCTACCCCTCGTAGACCTCGACTTCGACGACCGTGGAGTAGGCGTAGCCGTTGGTGGCCAGCATGACGATGCGTACGGCGCTCGCGGTGACCGGCTCGAACCGCGCACTGAACAACCCGGCCGTGTGTCCCCTGACCTGCGCGACCGTCTGCCACCCGGCGCCGGTCAGGGCCTGCACGTCCCAGTCCCGCAGCGCGAACTGCCGCTGTGCGTGGGTGTAGAGGTCGACCCGGCCGATGCGGGCCGGCTCGGCCAGCGTCGTCTCGATCTGGTCGGGGAACACACCGGGGGTGTCGTCCGCCCACGCCGTGGCCGGCCGGTTGTAGCCCTGCGTGGTGTAGGTGCGGTTGCCGTCGACGACACCGCAGGGCGTCAGCAGGCCGTTGGTCGACGAGGCCGTCGTCTCCTGGCCGAGGACGAGATTCCGGGCGGGATCGCTCGGCGGCTCCGACACCACAACCGGCACCGACAGACGCTCGCGCCCGGCCTCCAGCAGCACCGTGTACTCACCGGGCGGTGTCAGCCGGGGTACGAGCACCTGGACCGGCACCGCGACGTCGTAGTCGGCGGGGACGTACGTCGTGACGGCCTCCCGGGAGACCCGCAGCGGAGCGTCCGGGCGGACGAAGGCGCTGGGGTACGCCCCCTCGCCGGACCCGTTGTGGAATGTCACGGTCAGCGTGGCGGGCAGGCAGGGGCGGGGCAGCAGATCCAGTTGCTGCGGCGTCACGGCCAGGGTGACGGGGGACTCCTTCTGCGCCTCGGGCCTCGGCTCGGCATGGTCGTAGAGGGCGATGCCCGCCAGCGGCGCGGCGACGAGCAGGGCCGCGGCCACAGCCTTGGTGGTCGCCATCACGGTGGAGTCCGGCATGAGCGCTACCTCCTTCATGCGACGGGGCGATGCCGCGGCGCCTCGATGGGGTCAGTCGAACTGCAGCCCGGGCCGCCCGTTCTCGACGACGAGGGTGGCGTCGGTCCGGATCGGCGCGCCGGGCCGGCTGACGTACGGAACGACCTTGAAGTCGGTGCGCCACAGGTCCGGCGTCAGGGTGCAGCGCACGTATCCGCGCTGGACGTTGTAGTACTTGATGTGCGGGAGCTGGTCGGCCAGCGCGTCGCGGGCCGGGTCGGTGTCCGAGCCGTCGCCGGAGCTGCTGATCGAGGTGCCCACCAGCTCGACGGCCACGGTGGCCGAGTCCGGGTCGTCGAAGTTGGCCTTCACGTCGCAGGCGTTGTTGGCGTGGATGTCGCCGGTGAGCACCACCGGGTTGCGCACCTGTCGTTCCTGCAGGAAGTCCACGATCCGGTTCCGGCTCGCCTCGTAGCCGTCCCACTGGTCCATGACGTACAGCTCCCTCGCGTCGTCCGGATCCAGGTCGAGCTGGGAGAAGAAGACCTGCTGCGCGAGCACGTTCCAGGTGGTCGGCGAGGTGGAGAGCCCGTCGAACAGCCACTGCTCCTGCGCGCCGCCGAGCATGGTGCGGTTGGGGTCGCGGGTCTGGTCGTTGGGCGGGCTGTTGCGGTCATTGTTGGCCTGGTCGCTGCGGTACTGGCGGGTGTCCAGCACGCTGAACTGCGCCATGTCGCCGTAGGTGAACCGGCGGTACAGGGGCATGTCCGGACCCTGCGGGAGCTGGGCGAGCCGCAACGGCATGTGCTCCCAGTACGCCCGGAAGGCGTTGGCGCGGCGCACGAGGAACTGCTCGATGCTCTCCTGTGGGTAGTAGAACGAGTGCTCCCCCGCCCAGTTGCTGAGGACCTCGTGGTCGTCGAGCGTCACGATCCACGGGAAGGCGGCGTGTGCGGCCTGCAGGTCGGGGTCGGTCTTGTACTGCGCGAGCCGGATCCGGTAGTCGTCGAGGGTCTCCAGGAAGCGGGCGGGCGCGTGGCCCCGGCCGAGCGTGCCCTGGTCGGGACCCTCGTAGATGTAGTCACCGAGATGGAGGACGACATCCAGGTCCTCCTGGCACATGTGCTGGTAGGCGGTGTAGTAGCCGACGACGCGATGCTGGCAGGAAGCGAACGCGAAGTTCAGCGCGGACACTGACGCTCCGGCCGCCGGCGCGGTCTTCGTGCGCCCGACCGGGGAGATCTCCGCACCCGCCATGAAGCGGTAGAAGTACTCGGCCGAGGGTCGCAGGCCCCTGACGTCGACGTGGACGGAGTGCGCGTACTCAGGGTCGGCGAGGGCCGTGCCCCGACGCACCACCCGGCGGAACCTCTCGTCCTCGGCCACCTCCCAGAGAACCGGAACGATCCTGTCGTAGGGCATGCCCCCGAACGGGTCCAGCGGCTCGGGTGCCAGACGAGTCCAGAGCACCACCCCGTCCGGCAGCGGATCGCCCGAGGCGACGCCGAGGGTGAACGGATAGCCGCGCGGACGTTCCGTGCTCGCCGTGGCGGCGGGCAGCCGCGCGCCGAGGGCGAGGGCTGCCGCAGCGCCCGTGACCGTCAGGAACCGTCGCCGAGCCAGCTTGGCCGCAAACAACGGCTCCGCAGGGAGTCGTTTCGCCATCGCGGTGAGGTTCACGCCTGTTCTCCCATCGGTCGCGGTACCCCGTATCGCCCGATTGCTCGCAGCCGGCGGCCCCGCGCACCCTGTCGGCCAGGGTGCACGCCCCCGATCGGCGCCAGGCCCCGGCTACGAGATCGGGCCCACCTACACCTCGGTATCTTCGAAATATTGGATATATCTTCGGCGATCGACGCTGCTCAGCATGTCAGGCGAAGGGACGGCATGTAAAGACTCCCGGCCGAGCGGAACGGCGGGATGAACCGCCGGCGACCCCCCGGAAAACGGAGCCGGGCCGCCACCCGGTCGGGCCCCCGCCGGCACCTGCCCGGCGGGCCGGGCGGGCACGGGCGCCGCGCTGCCCGGCAGGCCCTTCCCAGGTGGTGTGAAGGGCCTGCCGGGCACGCGCAGACGCGTCAGGTGACGTGCAGGTTGAGGTGGGCGAGCCGACGGCCGTCGGCTGCCTCGGCGACCATGACGTAGGTGCCGGGCGTCCCGGCCTGCGTCGTGAGCACGGCGTGGACCCGGTTCTGGTCGTCCGTCTCGAACGCCAGGTCCTGCTCGGTGCCGTCCGGTGTCGTCTGCACCAGGCGGGTGACGAGGCCCGACGCCGGCGCGCCCGCCTGGTCGACCAGGGCGAACTGCACCGGCAGCGCGCGGTCGGTCGCCACCGGTCCCGCCGTCTTGACGTCGGCGACCCTGACCCCCCACTCGGGGCTCCCGGCGTCCGAGACGACGTAGTCCAACCCGGCCCTGATCGGGAACCCGATCGCCCCGGTGACCGGGTCCTTCGTGGAGGGGACGTCGGCTCCGGTGGAGTCGCGGACCACGATGTCGTCAGCCGACCAGGAGGTGTTCTTCGCGGTGATCCGGCTCCGGGTGCTCCCGTCGCTCGCGATGTAGGAGAGGGTGGCGCCCGGGCCGGCGACCGGGTAGACGCTGGCCCGTACGTCGCCGGGGGCGTCGCGGTCACCCGGGTCGCGGGCTCCGGGGTCGTGGACGAGGATGCCCGTGCCGCCGACGAACGCCGGGATCTTGCCGAACGGCTGCTGGTAACTGGTCAGGGTGGTGGGACCGGAGAACTGCCTGCCGGTCTCGATGTTCATCCACTCGCCGGCCGGCAGGTAGACGTCCCGGGCCATCGCCGTGTCCGTGTCGCTGCCGTACAGCGGGGCGACGAGCAGTGACGGGCCGAGCATCCACTCGTACTGCTTCCGGGCGGCGGAGGCCAGGTCCCGGACCTGGGGATCGTCGGGGAACGCCACCGGGAGGGGCGTGGCCGTCGACGGGAAGCCGGTCTCGTACGCGCTGACGGCCGCCGAGTAGATGTAGGGCTGGTACTCCGCGTGCCACTGCGCGGCCTTCCGGGCGGCCGCCACCAGGACGGGGTCGTTCATCCGCCACGGCTCGTTGCCGAACGACATCGCGGGCGACATGGCGGCCATCATCGCGTTGCGGGTCAGATACCGCTGCTTGGCGGTGTTCGTCTCCAGGTCACCGATGATGCGACCACCGACGATGTCCGGATAGAAGTTGGGCTGGCCGCTGGCCGCGTAGGCGAGCCCGTTCACCACCGTGCGGTCGCGGTCACCCGGCCCCTGGTTGTAGTCGGTGTCGTTGATCCGCAGGATCGAGCCCGCCACCGAGTACGCGCTGTTGCGCACCATCATGAGCTTGCCGTCGCCGTCGAGACCCTCGTTGATCGGGTTCACCAGCGCGTTGTCGACGTACCGGTTCGCCGTGGCGTCGAACATGTGGTCTTCCTTGTAGCCGTCTGCTCCCCACTCCCGGCTGCGGGCCACGAACCACCGGACGGCCTCTTCGTTGTCCGGGTCGATCAGGTACATGGCGGTGTTGGGGAAGGAGACCGGCTTGAAGACCCGGGGCCTGCCGTTCGCGTCCTTGATGAAGTAGCCGCGCTCGATGCCCACGGCGGTGCCGTCGCCGTCGAGGGCCGGGTCGTAGGTGCCGCCGTCGGCCGGCAGCGCCCGGAAGGACTGACGTGCGCCGAGCAGCAGGCTGATGCCGTGGTCGTGGAAGAACTTCTTGTACGCGTCGGGGTCCGGGTACTTGGCGCCCCACAGGCCGAAGCTGGAGGTCGTGCCCTGGGCGCTGCCGGCACCGTACGGCCAGAAGCCGGAGCCGGTCACGACCCAGCTGATCGGGAAGCCCTTGTCCAGGTACTTCGTCACCGAGTCGGTGATGGTCTGCTGGTTGGTGTTGTAGCCGAGGGCGCCGTAGGACTCGTAGCCGACGCCGAAGAGCGCGTAGTCGGGCTTCGCGTCGGCGTAGCCGGCGCCCCGGCGGACCTCGGCGTAGCTCCGGTAGATCGTCGGCATGTCCCCGAAGAAGTAGTGCAGCCCCGACATGGCCGGGCCGTTGACCCCGAGCAGGGTCGCGGACTCGTCGACCTGGATCGCCAGTCGCCCGGTGGAGAGCGCGACCTGGGCGAGCTTCCTGCCGGGAAAGACCGTGAACGTGGAGACGAACCGCTGGCTCGTCGTGCCCGCACCGTTCTGGGCGTAGTAGTCCAGGTTCCTGATGCCGTAGACGTTCAGGTCGGTCCGGTATCCGCCGAGGTCACCCAGGCCGTAGGCGGGATTCATGCCGCCCGCGACCCGGGCCCGGACGCTGCCGGTGCCGGCCTCGGAGGCGGTGATCCGCAGGTTCACGGAGTGGTCCGCCGGCTCGACGGCGACGTCCGCCGTGCGCCCGTTGGAGAAGGTCACGGAGAACCGCACGCCGGAGGCGTCCGCGCCGGTGAGCCTCGCCGCGACGGCGTCGCACGCCGATCCGTCCACCGCGGCCAGTTGCAGGCCGGCCTGCGGGTGCGGGGTGGCGGCGGGCGAGCCGTCGACCTCGAAGCCGTACCGGAAGCCCCGCCGGTCGATCGGCATCGCCCAGCCGTCCCCGGCCACCGTGACCGTGGTCCCGTGCTGGGTCAGCCGGTAGGTGGGGAACCGCTGGTCCGGCGCGTCGACCTCCGGTGCCGGGGTGTCGTCGGTTCCGCAGTCGGCGGCCGGTTCGCCGCCGTCGCCGGCGACCTCGAGCAGCCGTACGGCGTTGGCCCGGGTGATGACGTTGAGGTTGGGTGTGGTGACCGCCGGCCCCGCGGTGGCGGTGACCGTCAGGGTGAAGGTCTGGCCGTGGTCGAGGTAGGTGGAGCCGATCGTGCGCCAGGCGTTGCCCCCGGTTGCCTGGTCGGCCACGGTGGGCGTGTCCGGCCCGCCGGTCCAGGCGTACTCCGCCTTGGCGTTGTCGACGCTCGCCGCGTAGTAGACGGCGAGGTCGTACCGGGCGGAGGCGGGTGCCACCAGGGTCCAGGTGGCCGTCGAGCCGGGCGTACGGCTGTAGCGGGACAGCGACCCGTCATATCCCGGATCCCGGGCGTTCGCCCAGGTTCCGGTCTCGGCGTAGGCGCCGGGGGTGGACGGGGTGACGATCAGCGTCTGGGCGGCCGTGGCCGGGGAGGGCGGCGCGGCGACGATCGCGAGCAGCGCCGCGACGAAGGCGAGGAAGAGTCTGGATCTGGGACGAGCAGCCATCAACTGCACTCCATCCTGAAGCAGCGTCCGGTGAGGTCACCCAGCGGGTGGGAGAGGGGGCTGTTCGGGCCACGGGGCGGAGGCGGCCGCGGCCAGGAAGGCCCGCGCGCGGCGGCGCAGCGCAGCCCAGTCGCCGGCGCCGATCTCCGTGGCGTCGACCAGGGAACCGCCGGCCCCGACCGCGACCGCCCCCGCCGCGGCCCAGCCGGGCACCGACTCGGCGGTCACGCCCCCGGTGGGCACCAGCGGTACGTCGGGCAGGGGGGCGCGCAGCTCGCGCAGGTACGCCGGGCCGCCGAGGCCGGCGGGGAAGAGCTTCACGAGGCTGGCGCCGGCGGACCAGGCGACATCGACCTCGGTCGGGGTGAGCGCGCCGCAGACGACGGGCAGCCCGGCCGTGACGGCCTCGGCGAGCACCGCTTCCCGCGTGGTCGGCGTCACCAGGAACTGGGCACCGGCGTCGCGTGCCCGCGTCACGTCCGTCGTGCTGCGTACGCTGCCGGCGCCGACGGCGCACGCCTCGCCGAGCTCGGCCCGCAGCGCCGCGATGGCGTCGAGCGCCCCCGGGGTGGTGAGGGTGACCTCCAGGGCGTCGAGGCCCGTCGCGGCCAGCTCCCGGCAGGCGCGGAGCACCGCGTCGGGGGCGGGCAACCGGACGATCGCGATCACCCGCGCCCCGCGCAGCACGGTCACTTCGCCAGCGCCTGCATCTGCTCCCGCGCGGTGGTCAGGGCGTCCTTGGGCGACGCCTTGCCGACCAGCGCGGCCTGCACCTGGGTGGCGAGTGCCTGCTCGATCTGGGCGAACTGGGGGTAGGCCCAGAACGGGTCGGGCTCGGCGTAGGCGCCGATGGCGGTGGTGAAGTCCTTGACGAACTGGTCGGCCTGCACCTCACCGGCGGCGAGACCGTTGGTGGTGGCGGGCGGCAAGCCGGCCTTGGCGAACCACTCGCCGGTGTACTTCGGGTCGCTGGTGACGGTGGCGGCGAACTTCGCGGCGGCCCCGGAACCGGCACCCGCCACGACGGCGATCGCGTGGCCCCAGGCGAGGTTGCGGGGCTTGTCCCCCGCCGTACGCACCGGGCGCGGGACCGGCTGCAGCTTCTCCCCGAGTTGCTTGTCGGGGGCGGTCTTGGTGACCGCGCCGCGGCCGGCGACCGCGTCCTCGTAGTAGCCGACCTTGCCCTGGGCGAAGAGGGCACGGGCGTCGAACCGGTTCACGTCGGGGGCGATGAGCTTCTCGTCGTAGAGCTTCTTGTACCAGGTGAGCGCCGCGACGCTGGCGTCGTCGCCCACGACGATCTTGCCGTCCTGCACCACCGGCGAGCCGAAGGCCCACATCCAGGCGATGAAGTCCTTGAGCTGGTCCACCTTGGTCATCGCCGCCCACGGCACGACGCCGCCGCCGAGGCCCTTGAGCGCCCGCAGGGCCTGCTCGAACTCCTCGATGGTCTTCGGCGGGGCGGTGACACCGGCCTTGCCGAGCAGCTCGGAGTTGCCGATCAGGCCGATCCCGGCCGTGGTCCAGGGCAGGCCGTACTGGGTGCCCTTCACCTTGCCCATGCCCAGCGCGGCCTCGGTGTAGCCGCCGCTGGTGGCCTGCGCGCCGAGGTCGACCAGCTTCCCGGTGGCGGCCAGCGTGGCCAGCCAGGCGACGTCGACCTGCACGGCGCCGGTGAGGGTGCCGCCGCGCACCTGCAGCAGGATCTGGTTGAGGTAATCGTTGTACGGGTACGACGCGGTGGTGATCTTCGCGCCGCTCGCCCCGGCGTAGCTGTCGAGCAGCGCCTGGAGCGAGTCCTTGGTGGACGCCTCGTTCAGCGACCAGCCGGTGAACGCGAAGTCCTTGGCGCCGTCGTCGGCCGCGGCGCCGGAGCTGCCGGAGGAGCCGGTGGACGGGGCGCATGCGGACAGCACGCCCGCGGTGAACATGGCGCCGCTCGTGGCGCCGAGCAGCTGGAGCAGGTTACGGCGGGACAGGTGGGCGGTGCGGAGACTGGGTCGCGTTGACATCTGTGATCCCCTGTCGGCAGTGGTGAGGTCCGGCCGGTGGCCGGGCGGTGGGTGGGGGTCAGCCCTTCACCGCGCCGCTGGTGAGACCGGCGACGAGGTAGCGCTGGAGCACGATGAAGCCGATGACGACGGGCAGCGACACGACGAGCGAGGCGGCCATGAGGTCCGGCCAGGCCGCCTGGAACTCGCCCAGGTAGGTGTTGACCAGACCCGGCGGCAGCGTCTGCTTCTCGGGTCCGGCGAGGGTGAGCGCGAAGATGAAGTCGTTCCAGCCGCGGATGAACGCGAACAGCCCGGTGGCGACGAGGCCGGGCAGGCTCACCGGCAGCAGGATGCGATGGATGATGGCGCCCTGGCCGGCGCCGTCCACCTTGGCCGCCTCGATCAGCTCGTCGGGGATGGTGTCGAAGAACCCCTTGAGCATCCAGACGCACAGCGGAAGGGTGAAGGTGGTGAACGACAGGACCAGCGCGAGGTAGGTGTTGAGCAGTCCGTAGGCGCTGAACACCAGATACAGCGTGATCAGCAGCAGTGCCTGCGGAAACATCTGCGAGGCCAGCACCAGGTACATCAGCGAGCGCCGGCCGCGGTACCGGAACTTGGCGAAGGAGTAGGCGGTGTAGGCCGAGACAACCACGGTGAGGATCGCGGTCAGCAGGGACACGATGAGGCTGTTGCCGAGGTAGCGGGCCAGCGCCGGGTTGTCGGCCAGGTTGGTGAAGTGCGCGAAGGTGACCGTCTTCGGCCACAGTCGGGGCGGGAACGCGAAGGCGTCGTCGTTCGGGGTGAGCGCGGTGACGAGCAGCCAGTAGACCGGGCCGAAGGCGAACACCCCGATCGCCGCCACGGTGGCGGCGGCGCCGAGCGGTCGCGGACGGCGTCGGCGGGGTGCCGGTCGCGGCGACGGGCGCTGTGCCGGAGCCGCGACGGTGGCGGTGTCCGTGAGGGTCACGACTTCTCCCCCCGTTCCGAGGCCCACACGTAGACCACGACGAGAATGGACAGGAGCACCATCCACAGGGCGCCGAGGGCGCCGGCCTTGCCGAGGTCGAAGCCCTTGAAGGCGGTGTCGTAGACGGAGACCGCGAAGGTGGTGGTGGCGCCCGCCGGGCCGCCGCCGGTCAGCACGTAGATGGTGTCGAAGTGCTGGAAGTTCCAGATCGTCTCCAGCAGCACGACCACGCCGATGATGCCGCGCAGGTGCGGCAGGGTGACGTGCCAGAACCGGCGCAGCGTGCCGGCCCCGTCGAGGGCGGCGGCCTCGTGCAGGGTACGGGGCACGGTCTGCAGCCCGGCCAGCAGCATGACCATCATCCAGGGGAAGCTGGCCCAGGACTTGGCCACGATCACCGCCGCCATCGCCGTCCCGGGCTGCCCGAGCCAGCTGACCGGCTCGTCGACCAGCCCGGCCCGTACCAGCAGCCCGTTGAGCACCCCGTAGTTGGCGTTGAAGATCCACATCCAGACGAACGAGACCACCACCCCGGGAATGACCCAGGGGAAGAGGAACAGGCCCCGCAGCACGGCCCGTCCGGGCAGCCGGGTGTGCAGCGCGAGGGCGAGGGCGAACCCGATCACGAACGGGATGAGGGTGCAGGCGACGGTGAACACGAGGGTGTGCTGGAGCACCGGCCAGAACTGGTCGGCGAGCACCGCCCGGAAGTTGTCCAGTCCGGCGAAGCTGCGCCCGGGCAGCACGAGGCTCTGCCGGAACAGGCTGGTCGACAGGGAGCCGACCAGGGGGTAGAGCACGATCGCCCCGAGGAGCACCAGCGCCGGCAGGGTGAGCAGGAAGCCGAAGGACCGGTCGGAGAGCCCGCGCCCCGGTCCGGGCGCGCGTGCCGTCGGGGTGGTCACGACACCACCTCCGGCATCGCGATCTGCTGCGGACTCACGTGGGCGGGGCCCACGTAGCCGAGGCCGATGCTGACCGAGTCGGCGGCCTCGATCACGGCGCGGGCGAGTGCGGCCTCGCGGGTGGCGAGGTCGATCGCGGACAGCGGGCCGGACACCGACAGCCCGGCGACCACCGCTCCCGACGCGTCGCGGATCGGGGCGGCGACACAGGCGCGACCGAGGGCCAGTTCCTCGATCTCGGTGGAGTAGCCGCGGGCGAGGGTACGGGCGATCTCCTCGTCGAGCTGCTCGTGGGTGGTGATCGTGCGGTGCGTGTAGGCGTGCAGGGTCGGGCCGGGCAGCAGGGCGCGCCGCTCCTCGGCGGCGAGCCCGGACAGCAGCGCCTTGCCGAGGCCGGTGGCGTGCAGGGGGTTGTACTGCCCGGCGAGGACGAACGCCCGCGGCGCCTGCCGCCCCTCGAAGTTGAGCAGGTAGAAGAGCCGGTCGCCGCGACGCACCGCCACGTTGGCGCCGAGCCCCAGCTCGGCGGCCAGGTTCTGCGCGGTCTGGCGTGCCTCCCGGTGCACCGGGTGGTTGTTGAGCACCGTTCCGCCGAGCGAGACCATGTCCAGGCCGAGCCGGTAGAGCCCGCTGACCGGGTCCCGGTCGACGAATCCGGCGGCCTCCAGCGTGGCCAGCAGCCGGGACGCGGTGGACAGGCCCAGCCCCGTCGCCTTGGCCACGTCGGACACCCGCAACTCGGATCGCCCGGCGGTGAGTGCCCGCAGCACGCCCAGTGCCCGCTCCACGCTCTGGTTGCTGCCCGCTTCCGCTGCCATGGGAAACCCTCTCTGGAAGTTGCTTGCGCGATACGGCAAGATATCCCGCATGTTGCATGTGGTCAATCGTATGCCGGAGGTTCGTGTTGCAGATTGAGCGCGTCGAGACGTACGTGGTGAAGCTGCGCCCTCCGGAGGCGTACCTCGGTGCCCGGCCGGACGGCGGCCACGGCGACGACTACTACCTACGACCGCCCTGGCGCAGCCTCTACTCGGACCGCTTCGAGACGCTGCTGGTCAAGCTGACCGCCGACGACGGCACCTACGGCTGGGGCGAGGCGCTCGCTCCCGTGGCGCCCGAGGTGCCGCAGGCGATCGTCGACCGGCTGCTCGCCCCCGCGCTGATCGGCCAGGACCCGCGGCGGGTACGTCCGCTGTGGACCCGGCTGACCGGGCTCATGCGGGAACGGGGCCACCTGGTCGGGCACCAGGCCGACGCGCTCGCCGCCGTGGACACCGCGCTGTGGGACCTCGCCGGCAAGGCGTACGGGATGCCCGTGCACGCGCTGCTCGGCGGCGCGTACCGCAGGGAGGTGCCCACCTACGTCTCCGGGCTGCCCCGCCCCACGGACACCGACCGGGCCGCACTCGCCGCCGACTGGGTGCGGCAGGGGGTACGCGCGATCAAACTGCACCTCGGCCACGGCGTCGACGCCGACCTGGCCACCTACGACGCGGTCGCCGCCACGCACCCGGACCTGCGCGTCGCCGTCGACGCGCACTGGGCGTACGACACCGCGGACGCCCTCCGGCTAGGCCGGGCGCTGGACGAGCGGCAGGCCTGGTTCCTGGAGGCGCCCCTGGTGCCCGAGGACGTCGACGGCCACCGGGAACTCGCCGCGGCGATCGCCACCCCGGTCGCCGTCGGCGAGGCCCTACGCAACCGGTACGAGTTCCGGGCCTGGCTGGCCGCCCGCGCGGTCGACCTGTGCCAGCCCGACGTCGCCCGCACCGGGATCACCGAGGCGATGGCGATCGCGGAGGTCGCCGCGGCGCACCACGTCCCGGTGGCCCCGCACCACTCCGTCGGCCTCGGCGTCGCGGTGGCCGCCGGCCTGCACGTTGCCGCCGCCATCGACGCGATGCCGGCGTTCGAGTTCCAACCCGGGACCATGCGGGTCGCCAGCCGCATCCTCACCGTCCCGCTGGCCGGCGGCCCGGTCAGCTTCCCCCTTCCCGACTCCCCCGGCCTCGGCGTGGACGTCGACCACTCTCTCCTGGAGGACCTGTGACCCGCTCATCCGACCTGCGCGGCCTGATCCCCGTGCTCGCCACCCCGTTCTCCGCGGACGGCGAGCTCGACCTCGACTCGCTGCGCCGGCTGGTCGACTTCCAGGTCGCCGCCGGGGTCGACGGCGTCGCGGTGTTCGGCTTCGCCAGCGAGGGATTCGCGCTCACCGCCGCCGAACGCGCCGCCATCCTCGACGCGGTGACCGCCGCCGTCGGCCCGGACCTGCCCGTCGTCGCCGGGGTCGCGGCCACCGGCACCGCCGACGCCGTCGAACAGTCGCGGCGCGCCGCCGACCACGGGGCCAGCGCCGTCATGGTCGTGCCGCCGTACATGGTCAAACCCGGCCCGGGGCAGATCGTGGACTTCTACGCCTCGGTCGCCCGCGACGGCGGCCTGCCGGTGATGGTGCAGGACGCTCCCGGGTCCACCGGAGTGACCATGCCGGTGTCGCTGATCGCCGACCTGTCGAAGCTGGACGGGGTCACGTCGGTCAAGGTCGAGGCGCCGCCGACCGCGCCGAAGCTCGGCGCGGTGGTCGACGCCGTCGCGCCGGACTTCCTGGTCCTCGGCGGACAGAACGCCCTGTTCCTGCTCGAGGAGTACCGTCTCGGCGCCGCCGGCACCATGCCCGCCTGCGAGTTCCCGGATCTGCTGCGGCCCGTGCTCGACGCCTGGGCGGCCGGAGACGCCGTCTCGGCCCGGGCCGGGTTCAACCGACTGCTGCCCCTGGTGCGTTTCGGCCTGCAACCCGGCATCGCCTGGTCGGTGCACAAGCACGTCCTGGTCCGGCGCGGCGTCATCGACAGCCCGGCCGTGCGGCCACCGGCGGTCGATGCCGGTGCGGGTACCCTCGCCGCGCTCGCCGACATCCTCGACGACCTGGGCATCCGATGAGCCGAGGCGTGCTCGTCGTCGGCGCCAGCTCGCCCATCGGACGGGCGATCGGCCGCGCGTTCGCCGCCGCCGGCGACACCGCCGTCGGCGTCGCACTGGACCGCCCGGGCGACTCGTCGTACGCCGTGGAACTGGTGCTGGACTGTGCCACCGTGGCCGGCGCCGAGGCGGCGGTGGCCGCCACCGTGGAGGCGGCCGGGCGGCTCGACGTCGTGGTGCTCGCCGCCGCCGTCATGCCGGTGGCCCCCGTCACCGCCACCACCGACGCGCAGTGGCACTCGGCGGTGGACGCCACCCTCGGCACCGCCTTCGCGGTCAGCCGCGCGGCGCTGCCGGTCCTGCCCCGGGGTGGCGCGATCGTGGCGGTGAGTTCGGTCAACGCGGTCCTCGCCGCACCGGGGCTGCCGGCGTACGCGGCGGCCAAGGCGGGCCTGGAGGGCCTGGTCCGCCAGCTCGCCCTGGAGTACGGGCCGGCCGGGGTGCGGGTGAACGCCGTCGCGCCGGGCATGATCGGCGGTGCGGACCTGCCGGACGCGGCGGCGGGCTACCCGCTGGGGCGCACCGGCACCCCCGAGGAGGTGGCCGCGGCCGTGCTGTTCCTGGCCGGGGCCGGGTTCGTCACCGGTGCGGTGCTCCCGGTCGACGGTGGACTCTCCATCGCCTCCCCCGCCGCGTTCCTCCGTAAGGACCTGCGGGCACGATGGCGGGCCTGACCACCGTGCCGGCACGGCTCGACCTCGTCGGGCTGGGCGAGGCGATGGTGCTCCTCCAGCCACCGTCGGGAGCCCTGCTGTCCGACACCGATGTCGTGGAGGTGCACGTGGCCGGGGCGGAACTCAACCTCTGCGTGGCCGCGGCCCGGCTCGGCACCAGCGCGGGTTTCTGCAGCCGGGTCGGCGCCGACCCGCTCGGCGCCCGGGTGCTGGCCGAGACCCGGGCCGCCGGCGTGGACACCACACTGCTGGCGGTCGATCCCGGGCATCCGACCGGCCTGTTCCTCAAGGACGCCCGGCCGGACGGGCGACGGCGGGTCTACTACTACCGGCGTGACTCGGCGGCGGCGCACCTCGACGCGGCCGACGCGGCCCGGCTGCTCGCCGCCCGCCCCCGGATGGTCGCCGTCTCCGGCGTCACGCTGGCGCTGGGCCCCGGCCCCCGCGCGGTCGTGACGTCGGTGCTGCGCGACGCCCGGCGGTGCGGCACGGCCGTGGCACTCGACCCGAACCTGCGCCCGGCCCTCGGGGCGGTCGAGCGGCAGGCCGCCGACGTGCGGGCGCTGCTTGGGCACGTGGACGTCCTGCTGCTCGGCACCGACGAGGCGGGGCCCGTCCTCGGCGTACGCGATCCGTCCGACCCGGACGAGGTGTTCGCGGCGGCGGCCGCCGCCGGCGTACGGGAAACGGTCCTCAAGGCCGGCGCGGACGGCTGCTACCACGCCGGCGGGCCGGGCGGCGGCGCGGTGCACCTGCCGAGCGCCGCGACGGTGGTGGTGGATCCGGTCGGCGCCGGGGACGCCTTCGCGGGCGGCTACCTGGCCGGCCGGTTGCGGGGGATCCCGCCGGCCGGTGCGGCGGAACTGGGTAACGCGCTGGCCGCCGCGGTGGTCGCCGCGCCCGGCGACACCGCGGGCCTGCCCGATCGGTCGGCGGCCGCCATGCTGCTGGACGGGGTGCGGTGCCGCTGGTCCGGGGAATCGTCACGGCCGTCCGGGTGAGCCGCCGGCGGTCCGGGCCGGCGCCGGCCCGCGGTGCCGGGTGACCCGCGCGGCCACCCGGCACCGCGGCCGCCTCACGCGTCCGGGCCGTCCTGCGCGATCAGGTCCTGTCCGCCGGCACCGGTGAGCACGTCGTGCCCGGTGCCGCCGTACAGCCGGTCGTCGCCCGGGCCGCCGGTCAGCACGTCGTCGCCGGCGCCGCCGAGCAGCACGTTGTCGCCCGGGCCACCGACCAGCCGGTCCGCGCCGGCACCGCCGCAGACGACGTCGTTCCCGCCCAGGCCGACGATCTCGTCCGCGCCATCCCTGCCGACGAAGACGTCGTCGCCGGCCGTGCCGACCAGCTGATCGGCCCCGTCGGTGCCGATGACGGTCGCCGGCACGCCGTGGCACAGCGGCGCGGTGACCGCCACCTCGGCCCGGTGCGTGAAGTTGCCGAATCCGTAGGAGACGGTCACGGTGTCACCGAAGGTCGCGCCGAGCGCGGTCAGGTCCAGGTCGGCGGCGTACGTGGTGGTGTTCTGGCCGGTCTGCACGACCGTGAGCCGCCGCGGGACCCGGTCGCCGACGCGGACCCACACCTCGGCCTGGTCCAGTGCCGTCGCGTCGAGGTTGAGCGGCGCGGTCAGGCGGATCGTGGCACGCGTCCCCTCGGGCATCCGGTCGAGCGTCGCACCCGTAGCGTCGACCACCTGCACGGCGGTGGTGTCGGTCGCGCGCCACGCCAGCGCCTCGTTCCACGCAGTGTTGAAGGTGACCCAGCCCTCGGAGTGGCCGATGTTCCCGGCGTCCGGGTGGTAGGGGTAGTGCGCGTTCTTCGGGCTGCCGTCGAGCACCCCGCGCGACCCCTGCAGGCGTCCCGCACCGCCCTGGTACTCCGAGTACCAGCCGCGTTCCACGCCCTCGAAGCCCCACTGGGTGGTCGCGGCCCGGTATGAGGCGTGCCGGCCGGTCGGGTTGCGGCCGAAGATGTCGTCCACCTGGGCGACCGCGATCTGCCGGAGCCGGGCGGCCATCGGGTCGTCGCCGAGCACCTGCGCGGCGGCGAGAGCGGGAGCGGCGAAGCCGGCGACGTTGCCGGTCTCGTTCGGGTCACTGGCCGAACCGCCGCCGGTGAACGGCGGGATGGTCCACCGGTCGGCGGAGTACCGGCGGAAGTCCCAGAGATTGTCGGAGCGCTCGATCACCACCCGGGCCCAGTCGCGGATGAAGTCCCGGATGCCGGACGGGGCCTGGTCGGGGTGTGCCGACAGCAGCCGGGCGAGGCCGGTGACGAGGTGGTACTCCCCCTGCCGCTGGCCCTTGGTGACGGTGGGGTCGGTGACGTCCAGATGGTCGATGAGCCAGGCCGCCTGGGCGCGGGCAGCCGCG
Source organism: Micromonospora sp. NPDC048930 (assembly GCF_043197935.1). Classification (NCBI taxonomy): domain Bacteria; kingdom Bacillati; phylum Actinomycetota; class Actinomycetes; order Micromonosporales; family Micromonosporaceae; genus Micromonospora; species Micromonospora sp. NPDC048930. The sequence continues at coordinate 97,588 of NZ_JBICUB010000016.1, read as the reverse complement.
AGGTAGCGGTCGGCGTCGGCGCGCCCCTCCCGCTTGGCGACCTCGTACATCATCACGTTCGGCCACACCGAGTGGCCCGGCGGCAGCTCACCCTTGCCCGTGCCGATCTGGGTGTAGACCTGGAAGAGGTCGGCGGTGTGCGGGGTGTTGTCGTACCAGGCGAACCGGTCCCTCGCCTCGTCGCCCCAGATCGGGAACAGGTAGTCGCGGGCCCGCTCGTAGACCTCCCGCGGGATGTACTCCTGCAGGTAGGGGTAGGCGTAGAGGAAGGCGGCGAGCTGTTCCTTGAGCAGGGTGTGGTTGACCCGCCCGCCGAGGTAGACCTCGACCGCCCAGTGGATCAGCCGGACGATCTCCGGCGTGTCCGGCGGCAACTGCACCGGCAGCCCGACGTACCGGGCGTCGGGATCCTTGATCTGCGCGAACGCCGACGGGTTCGCCAGGTACATGTCGATCAGCGAGGGAAGCTCGAACGACATCTGGTGCGAGTCCCGCCAGCCGACGCCGTTGGCGCAGTTCTGCGGGTCGGTGCCGCCGTGGACCATCCTGCTGAAGTCGCCGTAGTAGCACCGGACGTCGGTCATGAACTCGACGGCACGGCGGTAGGACACCCGCTCGATCCAGTCCGCCCCGACCCCGAACGGCACCGACGTGCCGGTGCCCGCCGGTCCCTCGACCACCACCGTGAACGGGCCGCTGTCCGCGGGATCGAAGCCGGTGAAGTCGCCCACCTGGCCGCGCAGCGTCCCCTCGTACCGGACGGCCCCGGCCGCGTCGGTCACCCGGAACCGGTCCCCGTCCACCGCCCGCGGCGCGGTGAACCGCTTCGCCTGACCGAGGTTGTAGCCGCTCTGGTTGACGAACACCGGCTGATCGGCGTCCGGCTCCCCGGGTTCGGTCCAGGCGCAACCCGTCGCGGCGGTGGGATGGTCGGCGGGCACGCCGTCCAGGGCGTGCACCACCACGCCCGCGAAGGACGCCCGGGCGTGGTAGACGCCCAGCCCGATCGTGCCGCCGGCCGCCGGCGCGTCGACGACCGCCACCGGCTGCGCGTCGATCTCCACCACCGAGATGTCGTCGGCCCGCCGGATGACCAGGTCGTGCCACTCGCCCTGGCGCACGGGGGCGGAACCCCGGCACACCGTTCTGGTCACCGGACGGGAGATCTGCACCCCGGACCAGCCGGACAGCTGCGCCGCCAGGTTGTTCTGGGTGACCGCGTACGGCTCGCGGAAGTCGGTCAGCAGGGAAACCGTGGGTGAGTCGGCCGTCGCCTCGACGCGCACCCGGGTGCGCAGCTCGTACGCCTCCGGCAGCCCGACCGGGGTGATCGGGGTGACGTACCGGCCGGCGGACTGGGTGCGGGTGTCGACGGTGACGTACGGGAACTCGGCCCTGGTGGTCGTCCATTCGCCGAGCGATCCGGTCAGGGCACGCCACCCGGTGAGCCCCGTGGTGAAGTCGTCGAAGAAGAGCTGCTGGGCCGGGGCGGCGGCCGCCCCGGATGACAGGGCGACGGCCGCCACCAGGACGGGCGCCAGGGCCGCGGCGGCCCGTCGGCGGGTACGTGGGGTCACGGAGAGCTCCTCGCGGGACGGTGGGCGGTGGGTCGATCGGTGCGATTCGTCGTAGTCGAGCCTCTTCTGCAGCAAGCGGGCTGCCAGTGAGCGCGGTCCATGACCCTGGAATCGGCGATAGGCTTGCAACATGTGAGAAACTAGTGCGCGTATTGCATGCCGTCAATCAGTTCTCGGCGCACACGCACCCGCCGCACGGCCCGGCTCGGGGCGAGTGTGGACAGCACCGGTCACCCGCTCGTCGCCGCTCAGCGCGCCTCCATCGCGAAGATCCCGCCGCTCACCGCAAGGAGATTGCAGTTGGTGAATGTCCGTTGCTAGTCATGGGGCACGTCGTTCCGACGGACGCGAACTACGACCTTGCTGGAGGTACGAGTCATGCCCCGTCCACATTTCTCCCCCGGGCTGCGCGCCGCGGCGCCACGACGGCCCGGCGTCGCTCTCGCCACGGCCGGCCTGCTGCTACTGACGTCGATCGCGGTGGTCTCCGCGCCGGCCGCGGCCAGCCCCACACTCGACACCGACCGGGCCGTCGATGACACGGCCTGCTCGGCGAACGTCGACGGCACGGCCGATTTCACCCCCGTCCTGTCGCTCGACCTCCCGACTCAGGCACAGTGGCTCAACCAGACCCCGCCGTACGCCTTCGACCACACCGACACGGTGGCCGCCGGCTTCGACCGGGTGGGCTACTGTCTCGAACTGAACGGCCCGGCCGGCCCGCAGTGGGTCTGGACGGCCATGGAGCCCTTCACCACGGACGCGCACCGGCTCGGCCTGCCGACCCGCACCGGCGAGATCACCCGCCAGCGGGTCAACGACCTGGACGTCGCCTCCAACGTGCCGGGCGTGACCACCGGCACCGGCCTGGCGGGCTACCTGGAGATGTGGCCCAACACCTACAGCGCGGGCTCGTCCCGGCAGATCTCCGGGGCCTCGCCCGCGGTCTACGACGCCGACGACACCGTCAACGCCTCCGGCGGGTACGGCTCGTTCCAGGTGCACCAGGTCGGCGCCGGCCGGCCGTCGCCGGTCGCGCCGCGCACCGTGTTCGCGGTCAACACCTTCACGTCGAACGGCGCGGCACTCTCGCTGGGCATCGGCTCCGCGCCGACCGGCCATCCGGACTGGACGTTCGCCGGGAACGCCGGCACGTTCACCCAACGGCGGCTGACCGTGTACGCCCGGTCCTCCGTGCTGACTCTCGACCAGCACCCACAGGACCGTCAGTTGTACCCCCGGGACACCGCGAACGGCGCCACCGTGCCGGTGTCCGGCGTGATCACCGATTCGCAGGTCAAGGCGGTTCAGCTCCACGTCACCAGCGGCGACGACGAGTGGACCGAGACGGCCGAGGTGACCGACCGGCGTGACTTCTCGTTCCACCCCCGGATCGACGCCGCCCTGCGGGAGTACCGGTTCGAGCTACGCGCGCTGGGTGCCCAGGTGACCCGCCGGGTAGGCGTCTGGGAAGGCATCGTGGCCGGCGACGTCTACGTCATCCAGGGCCAGTCCAACGCCGTGTCGGCCACCTACAACGGCTCCTCCGCCGGCGAGGAGTCGCCGTTCATCCGCAGCTACGGGTCCCCGACGGCGGATCCCGTCCTGTCCGCGGCGGACCGGCACTGGAACTACGCCGGCAGCGAGGTCACCAACCAGCCGGGCTCGATCGGGCAGTGGGGCATCCGGATGGCCCGGCGCATCACGGACACGTACCAGGTGCCGGTGGCCATCGTCAACGGCGCGCACGGCGGCCGGCCGATCTCGTTCTTCCAGCGCAATGACGCGAATCCGGATGACATCACCACCAACTACGGCCGACTGCGCCAACGCCTGGCGGGCGCCGGGGTGCTGGGCGACGTCCGCGGCCTGCTCTGGTACCAGGGCGAGTCCGACAACGACAACGCGGCCGTCCACGTCACCGGCTTCACCGCGCTCCTCGACGACTGGCGAGGTGAGCTGGGCGCCGACGTCGCCGAGGGCACCCGGTACTTCGTCTACCAGGTGCGCACCTCGCCGTGCGGCAACAGCACCACCGGCGCGCTGCGCGAGGCGCAGCGGCAGATGGGCGACACGCTCGGCGTGACCCTGCTGTCGACCAACGGCCTCTCGGGACACGACGGCTGCCACTACGCCTGGGCACAGGGCTACCGGGAGATGGGCGATCACACGTTCGCGGTGGTGGCCCGCGACCTCTACCACGGGTCCGCTGTGGGGGTCGCCCCGCCGAACCCGAGCACCGCGGCGTTCTCGAACGCCGACCGCACGGAGATCACCATCCAGCTGCGCAGCGATGACCCGCTGACGGTGGAGCCGGGTTCGGCGGCCGACTTCCGGGTCAACGGGACCACGGTCACCGTGACGGCGGTCGAGTACCTCGCGGGCGGCCGGTTGAGGCTGACCCTCTCCGCGCCCGCCGACGGGGCGACAGGAGTCAGCTACCTCAGCCATCTGCGGGCCGGACCCTGGATCGTCAACGCGACCGGCACGGGTCTGCTGACCTTCTACAACCTGCCGATCGCCTGACCGGCCCAGGGCAGTGAGGGCGCGGTCGCCACCGGCGGCCGCGCCCTCACGAGCATCACCAGGATGATCGCCGGCCCGAGGCGGGGTCCGGGTGTTGGACCACGGCGAGCGTCACCGCATCGGTCGGGCACGGACGGTGTGCGATGTGGTGGGTCTGAGTAGCCCACCGCGTCGCACGGTCGCCAGGGAGGTTTGATGGGTAGGGCGGAACAGGTCACCCCGCCGCTCGCCGGACACGGCGAAGGGCCGGTGTGGTGCCCGGCCGACCAGCGGCTGCGCTGGGTCGACATGCTGGTCGGGGACATTCTGGCGCTGGACCCGGCCACCGGGGTGATCGTCCGCCGGCACGTCGCCCCGCTGGTCGCGGCGCTACGTCCACGATCCGGCGGCGGGCTGGTCGCCGCCGTCGAGCGGGGCTTCGCGCTGCTGACCGAGGACTCGGTGGAGCTGCTGCCCGAGATCTGGTCGAACCCGGCGATCCGGATGAACGACGGCGGGTGCGACCCGCTCGGGCGCTTCTACTGCGGCTCGATGGCGTACGACGGTGCACCCGGTCGGGGCGCGCTGCACCGGCTCGGCCCGGACGGCGCGGTCGAGACCGTGCTGACCGGGATCAGCGTCTCCAACGGGCTGGCCTGGACCCGGGACGGCACGACCGCCTGGTACGTGGACTCGGCCACCCGCCGGATCGACACCTTCGCCTTCGACCTGGCCACGGGCGAGTTGCACGACCGGCGGCCGGTGGTAGCGGTGCCGCCCGACCGGGGCACGCCGGACGGACTGTGCGTCGACGCCGAGGGCGGTGTATGGGTCGCCCTGTGGGACGGTGCAGCCGTCCACCGGTACGCCCCGGACGGCCGCCTCACGGCCGTGGTCGAGCTGCCCGTCCGGCGCCCCACCGCGTGCGCGTTCGGCGGCCCCGACCACGCCGACCTCTACATCACGACGTCCCGCCAGGGCCTGCCGGCCCACGACCGCTCCCCGGCGGGAGCATTGTTCCGGATCCGACCCGGGGTGCCCGGCTTCCCCGCCTACCCGTTCGTGGCCTAGACGTGTCCGGCCGATCATCCGCTGGCTGCTGCCTGCTGGCTGACGACGGTTCGCCGACCTACGAGGGCGGCAGGTGGGTGCAGTGGGCAACCGTGGCATCGTCAGGGACCCGGGCATCGGGGCCGCCGGCGGCGCGGGCTTCGGCCTGCCGGACGCGGCGGATGACGTCAGCCGGCCCGTGCGCGCCGAGCAGTTCCAGCACGCCGGGCCAGTCGGTCAGGCCGTACGGGCTGACGATGCGGCTGGCGCCGTTGCTGAGCAGCGCGACGCTGTTCAGGTCACGGAGGGGCAGGCTGCCGGTCACCGCTTCCTCCGCCGCGTGCGGATCATCCTTCGCGATCCAGTAGCCGCCCGGCTGGTTCCGGCGGGCACGCAGCGCCTCGACGCAGGAGTCCCGGATGCGGTCGTACGCCGGGGTTCCCCTGGGCACGCCGTCCAGGGGCGCGGCGCAGATGCGCCTGGCGGTGACCTCACGCTCGTCGGTGATGACCTGCGGGCCACCGCGGACCTGGTCGAGGACGAGGTAGGAGTCCGCGAGCAGGAGATGGTCCAGGCGGCCCCGGTGGGCGCGGACGATCAGCACGGTTGCCTGCGGGCTGCCGGGGTTCGTGATGTCGCAGGTGCGGCGGTGATCGGCGGCTACCTCGTCGATCGTGGCGGCGAGGATCGCCGCGAGGTCCCGCCCGTCGTCACGCGACAGCCGGCCGAGCAGCGCACCGCCGAGGCGGTGCGTATACCAGGCGACACCGTGGGAGCAGATGGACTCGGTGCCCGGGATGCCGGCGCCGTCCAGCAGCACGGCAGCGCCGGGAACGGCCCCGGCGAAGTCCTCGTTCGGCTGGCCGGCCTTGCCGGCGCTGGTCGCCATGCTGACGCGCACTCATCTGCTCCCGGGTCAGGGACGGCAGGGATGACGATCGACGATTCCGGTGAATCCCGCAACAGGTCGCTGCCCACGATAAGAAGGGTTCTGATCCCCTCCCGCGGGTGTCGGGCATGGCATGCTCTCGCCGTGGCCACCTATGACGTCGCCCTCGTGCTGCTTGTCGATCCGTCAGGAGCGGTGCTCCTGCAGCACCGCGACGGAGATGCGGCCGCGTCGCCGAACCAGTGGAGCCTGCCGGGCGGCCATGTCGAGCTCGGCGAGTCGCCTGAGGAGGCGGCCCGCCGCGAACTGCGGGAAGAGACCGGTTTGGCGGCGGGCGAGCTGCGCCCGCTGTGGAGCGGTCCGCGTCCGTACGAGGCTGGTTTCCCGCACGCGGTGACGGTCCACGTGTTCGGTGGCACCACCGGGGCCCGGCAGGAGGACGTGGTGCTCGGCGAGGGACGGGCCATGGTGTTCGTCCCCCGGGACGAGGTGTTCGACCGTGAGCTGGCGGTTTCCTCCGCGCTGGTGCTGGCGCGGCATCTCAAGGGCAGGTGAGCTGGTCAGCTGTTCCGTGGGAAGCCGAGGTTCACTCCGGCGTGGGACGGGTCGAGCCATCGGCTGGTGACCACCTTGGATCTGACGAAGAAGTTCACTCCCTCCGGCCCGTACGCGTGGGCGTCGCCGAACAGTGAGTCCTTCCAGCCGCCGAACGAGTAGTAGGAGACCGGGACCGGAATCGGCACGTTCACGCCGACCATGCCGACCTCGATCTCGTTCTGGTACCGGCGGGCCGCGCCGCCGTCGTTGGTGAAGATCGCCGTGCCGTTGCCGTACGGGTTGGCGTTGACCACCTCCACGGCGGCGTCGTAGCTGGGCAACCGCAGCACCGAGAGCACCGGCCCGAAGATCTCGTCGGTGTAGATGGACATGTCGGTGTCGACGTGGTCGAAGAGGGTGGGCCCGAGCCAGAAGCCGGCCTGCTCACCGTCGATCGGGTGGTTCCGTCCGTCGACCACCAGACGCGCCCCCGCCGACTGGCCGGCGTCCAGGTAGGACACGACCCGGTCGCGGTGGGCGCCGGTGACCAGCGGTCCCATCTCGCAGCCCGGGCGACGGCCGTCGCCGACGTGGAGGGCCGCCATCCGTTCCCGGATCTTGCCGACCAGTTCGTCACCGACCGGGTCGACAGCCACCACGACGGAGATGGCCATGCAGCGCTCGCCGGCCGAGCCGAAGCCGGCCGAGACGGCGGCGTCGGCGGCGAGGTCGAGATCGGCGTCGGGCAGGACGACCATGTGGTTCTTCGCGCCACCGAGCGCCTGCACCCGCTTGCCGTGACGGGTGCCCGTCTCGTAGACGTAGCGGGCGATCGGAGTGGAGCCGACGAAGGAGACCGCCTTGACCGTCGGGTGCGCCAGGATCCGGTCGACCGCCTCCTTGTCGCCGTGCACCACGTTGAACACCCCGTCCGGCAGCCCGGCCTCCGCGAACAGCTCCGCGAGGAAGTTCGCCGCGGACGGGTCCTTCTCGCTCGGCTTGAGCACCACGGTGTTGCCGCACGCGATGGCGTTCGGCACGAACCACAGCGGCACCATGGCCGGGAAGTTGAACGGGGAGATCACGCCGACCACGCCGAGCGGCTGCCGGATGGAGTACACGTCGACCTGGGTCGAGGCGTTCTCGCTGTACCCGCCCTTCAGCAGTGACGGGATCCCGCACGCGAACTCGACGGCTTCCAACCCGCGCTGGATCTCCCCCGCGGCATCGGACAGCACCTTGCCGTGCTCCGCAGTGATGATCTCGGCAAGGTCGGCCCGGCGGGCGTTGAGGAGTTCCCGAAATGCGAACATCAGGCTCGTCCGCTGCGCGAGGGACACGGCACGCCACCGGGTGAACGCCTCGCACGCGGCGGCGACGGCCTCGTCGACAACGGCGGCGGCCGCGAAGTCGACCTGGCCGACGACCTGACCGGTGGCGGGATCGTAGATGTGGCCGCTCCGCTCGGCGACACCGTGCCACGGCTTGCCGCCGATCCAGTGCGTGGTCCTCATGGTCCCTGCACCTCCTTGGCCACCGCTTCGATCGACTGGGTGAGGATCTCGAGCGCCTCGTCCGCCTCGGCCGGGGTCAGCGTCATCGGCGGTGCCAGGCGGATGACGTTGCCGTACAGGCCGCCCTTGCCGACGAGCAGTCCCCGTTCCCGCGTCTCTTCCAGCAGGGCGACGGCAGCCGCCGGGTTGGGCGCGCCGTCGGGCCCGACGAGCTCCAGCGCGATCATCAGGCCCTTGCCGCGGACGTCGCCGACCACGGGATGCGCCGCGGCGACCGCACGCAGGCCGTCGAGCAGGCGGCTGCCCAGCCGCCCGGCGTTGGCCTGGAGGTCGTGCTCCAGCAGGTAGGTCAGCGACGCCAGCGCGCCGGTGGTGGCGAGCGGGTTGCCGCCGAAGGTGGAGATCGAGTTGGCCCCCAGGCAGTCCATGAGGCCCGCGCGGGCGACCACGCCGCCGATCGCGAGACCGTTGCCCAGTCCCTTGGCGAAGGTGATGGCGTCGGGTACGACGTCGTGCGCCTGGATCCCCCAGAAGTGCTCGCCGGTGCGGCCCCAGCCGGTCTGCACCTCGTCGGAGACGAGGAGGATGCCGTACTCGTCGAGCACCTTCTTGAACTCGCCGAACAAACCGTCCGGAGGGGTGGTGAAGCCGCCGACCCCCTGGATCGGCTCGACGATCATGCAGGCGACGTCGCCCGCCGTCGTCGTCTCGATGATGTCGCGGAGGTCGGCGACGCAGGCCTTGATGTAGTCGGCGTCGGACAGGTCGCGGAACGGGCTTCGGTAGCGGTAGCCGCCATGCACCCAGCTGACCTTGATCGGGCTGAGCGCGCTGGCCGACCAGCCGCGGATGCCGGTGATCGCCACGGTGGCGAAGGCACGGCCGTGGTAGGAGTTGCGCAGCGCCAGCACCTGTTCGCTGCGGCGGTGCTGTGTGGCGAGCATCAGCGCCGTCTCGTTCGCCTCGGTGCCGGAGTTGGTGAAGAACACCTTGGCGTCCGGGATGCCGGAGAGCTCGGCGATCTTCTCCGCGAGCTCGACCTGCGACTTGATCAGGTAGAGCGTGGAGGAGTGCAACACCCCGGTGTCTATCTGCGCGCGGAGGGCGTCGCTGATCTCGGCCACGTCGTAGCCGATGGCGTTGGTGAGGATGCCGGCGAAGAAGTCGAGATAGGTCCGTCCCTCGCGATCGGTCACCCGGCGACCGTGGGCGGTGGCGATCTCGATCGGCTGGTCGTAGTACAACGCCAGCCAGTTCGGCAGTACGGACCGGTGTCTGGCCAGCAGCTCGCGGTGCGCCATCGCGTCCTCCCGTAACTCGTCCCCAGGGCGAGTGTGGCGGCAATCGTTGTCCAACCGCTACGCACAACCTGTACCGCTGTGGTCGCCGCCCCATTACGTTGTGTGCAATCCCACCGTCGGGAGGCGCGATGTATCCCTCCGTCGCAGAAGCCATCGCACTGCCGGTGATGCGGCGCGCGAAGCCGCAGGTGGTGGCCGGCTCCGCCGGCATGCAGGGCCGGGTCCGCTGGGTGCACGTGGCGGAGGTCGCCGACATCGCGCACCTGCTGCGCGGCGGGGAGCTGGTGCTGACCACCGGCATCGCCCTGCCGGACGAGCCGGCGGAGCTGACCAGGTACGTGGACGACCTCGCCGCGGTCCGCGCCGCGGGGCTGGTGATCGAGCTGGTCCGGCGGTGGCACGACCGGCTACCGGAGGCGCTGGTGGCAGCGGCCAACCGGCAACGGCTCCCCCTGATCACGCTCGCCCAGGAGACACCGTTCGTGTCGGTCACCGAGGCGGTGGTGGCGCTGATCGTCGACGCGCAGCTGGCCGAGCTGCGGGCGGCCGAGCAGGTGCACGAGACGTTCACGTCGCTGACCGTGGCCGGCGCGGAGCCGGCCGAGGTGCTGCGCGAGGTGGCCCGGATCTCCGGCCTTCCGGTCGTGCTGGAGACGCTGGGGCACGAGGTGCTCGCGTACGACGCGGCCGGCAAGGATCCGACGGAGCTGCTGGCCGACTGGGGTCAGCGGTCCCGGTCGGTGGCGGCGCCCGAGCGGACCGCCTACGACGAGGAGGCGGGCTGGTTGGTCACCATGGTCGGCGCGCAGGGCGCCGACTGGGGACGTCTGGTGCTGCTGTCGCCGGATCCGCCGCCGCATCGGCACGTGGTGGTCGCGGAACGGGCCGCATCGGCGCTGGCGGTGCACCGGCTCGTCGCGCGTGACCGGGAAAGTCTGGAGCGGCAGACGCACCGCATGTTGCTGGCGCAACTGCTCGGTCAGGCGGTGCCGCCTCCGGACCTGGCCGCCCGGGCGGCGGCCCTGGGGGTCAGCCTCGAGCGGCGGCAGCTGGTCGGAATGGCGGTCCGGCCCGCCACCGTGACGCCACGCGCCCCCGCGCTGGCCACCCAGGAGGTGTTGCGCGACCTCGCGGAGGCGACCGCACTGGCGGCCCGGCGGGTGGCCGTGCCGGCCCTGGTGGGCGTGGTGGACGACACGAGCGTACGCGCGTTGTTGTCACTGCCCGCGCAGGCCGGGGTCGACGCGGTCCTGCGCCGGTTGGCCCGGGAGGTGCACCGCTCCGCGGCCGGTCCGGTGCTGGTGGCGGTCGGCACCACCGTGTCGCACGTCGCCGAGGTACGCCGCAGCCTGGGCGAGGCCGCCCATGTGGCGGGGGCGGCGCTCCGCTCTCCCGGCACGCAGCTCTACCACCGGCTGGACAACGTCCGCCTGCGCGGCCTGCTGCACCTGTTGCGCGACGACGAGCGGGTCCGGGCGTTCGCGGACCGTGAGCTGGGACCGCTGCTGGCCCGGGACGCCAACCATCGCAGCCGGCTCGTGGAGCTGTTGCGTTGCTTCTGCGAGCAGGGCGGGAACAAGTCGGCGGCGGCTGCCGCCGCGCACGTGTCGCGTACGGCGTACTACCAGCAGCTGTCGCGGATCGCGCAGGTGCTCGGGGTGTCGCTGGAGGACCCGGAGTCGATGCTCTCCCTGTACGTGGCGCTGCTCGTCCACGAACTCGACGACGCCTGACGCCGTTCCGGCCCTGGTAGGCGGCCGGAATCGATCCACCGCGCCGATTGACAGGTTCGGGCGGGCATGCCCGTGGACAGAGTGTGCCACGGCCCTCGCAAGCGTGGACACTTTGCCACTGCCATGGCGGGTCCGCGACACCCACCATTCCGAGATAAAGATCGTGCTGATCCGCCCTCATCCGCAGCACGCGCGCCGGTTGCCCGGGCACTGTTGCGGCAGTGCAACAGGGAGGTGACCGATGGCCGTTGAACCCCTGCCCTCCGAAACCACCGCCGTCGAGCCGGGCACACAGATCACCCATCCGGATGGCCGAGTCGAGCTACGCGATTTCTCCACCATCGCCGACAGCCCGTACTTCAACGAAGAGCTCGCTCCGGTGCCGATCGAGAAACGCACCTGGACCACGTACAACTTCGCGGCGCTGTGGATCGGCATGGCGCACAACATCCCCAGCTATCTGCTCGCCGCCGGGCTCATCCAGCTCGGCATGAACTGGGTGCAGGCGTTCCTCACGATCACGCTGGGCAACCTGCTCGTCCTGATCCCGATGCTGTTGAACAGCCACGCGGGCACGAAGTACGGGATCCCCTTCCCGGTCTTCGCCCGCGCGTTCTACGGGGTCCGGGGCGCCAACCTCGCGGCCCTGCTGCGCGCCTTCATCGCGTGCGGCTGGTTCGGCATCCAGACCTGGATCGGCGGCGAGGCCATCTACGCGATCGCCGGCAAGCTGCTGGGTTCCTGGTGGGTCGACGCGGCCACGGTGATGGACTACCCGTGGACGCTGTGGGCCTCGTTCTTCCTGTTCTGGGTGATCGAGATGGCGATCATCTGGCGGGGCATGGACACCCTGCGACGCTTCGAGAACTGGGCCGCGCCGTTCGTCATCGCGGTCGCGGTCGCCCTGCTGATCTGGGTGCTGGTCGAGGCGGGCGGGTTCGGCCCGATCCTGTCCGAGCCGTCGAAACTGGGCTGGGGCGCCGACTTCTGGAAGCTGTTCGCGCCGTCGCTGATGGCGATGGTCGCGTTCTGGTCGACCCTGTCGCTGAACATCCCCGACTTCACCCGGTTCGGCGGCAGCCAGCGGCAGCAGGCGTACGGCCAGATCCTCGGCCTGCCCACCACGATGTCGTTCTTCGCCATCCTGTCGATCATGATCACGTCGGGCACGGCGGTGATCTACGGCGAGGCGATCTGGGACCCCATCCAGCTCGCGGCGAAGTTCGAGAACCCGCTGGTCGTCGCGCTCGGCCTGTTCACCGTGGTGGTGGCGACGCTGTCGGTGAACGTGGCGGCGAACACGGTCAGCCCGGCGTACGACTTCTCCAACGCCGTCCCCCGGTTGATCAGCTTCCGGACCGGCGGCCTGATCACCGGCGTGCTCGGCATCCTGATCCAGCCCTGGCGCCTGGTGCAGGACCCCAACATCTACATCTTCGTCTGGCTCGGGTTCTACGGCGGTCTGCTCGGGGCGGTCGCCGGGGTGCTCATCGCCGGATACTGGGTCCGCAACTCCACCCGCCTCAAACTGCCCGCCCTCTACCGCCCCGAGGGGCGGTACTGGTTCTCCGGTGGCTGGAACTGGGCCGCCCTCGTCGCCACGCTCGTCGGTGCCCTCCTCGCGGTCGGTGGCGCCTATTCCGCGCCCGGCAAGGGGCCGTTCCCGTCCGACGGGCTCATCCCCTTCCTCAAACCGCTCTACGACTACAGCTGGGCCGCCGGTCTGATCGGCGCCTTCCTCGTCTACCTGGCGCTGACCATGTCGCGCGCCGGCCACGCAAAGGGGGAGCAGTGATGAGCAGCATCGTCCGAGCCGGGCTGGTGCAGCAGAAGTGGACCGGCGACAAGGAGTCGATGATCGCGAACGCCGTCGACGCGATCCGGCGCGCCGCCTCGCAGGGCGCGCAGGTGGTCTGCCTGCAGGAGCTGTTCTACGGCCCGTACTTCTGCCAGATCCAGGACGCCGACTACTACTCGTACACCGAGGCGATCCCGGACGGGCCGACGACCGTGTTGATGCAGGAGATCGCCGAGCAGCACGGCGTGGTCCTGATCGTGCCGATGTACGAGCAGGAGCAGCCGGGCGTCTACTACAACACCGCCGCGGTGATCGACGCCGACGGCACCTACCTCGGCAAGCACCGCAAGAACCACATTCCGCAGGTGAAGGGTTTCTGGGAGAAGTTCTACTTCCGGCCCGGGAACCTGGGCTATCCGGTGTTCGACACCGCCGTGGGCCGCATCGGCGTCTACATCTGCTACGAACGGCACTTCCCGGAGGGCTGGCGGGCGCTGGGCCTGGCCGGCGCGAAGATCGTGTTCAACCCCTCCGCCACCAGCCGCGGCCTGTCCGAGTACCTCTGGCGCTTGGAGCAGCCGGCCGCCGCCGTGGCCAACGAGTACTACGTCGGCACGATCAACCGGGTCGGCGTGGAGCCGTTGGGCGACAACGACTTCTACGGGCAGTCGTACTTCGTGGACCCGCGCGGGCAACTGGTCGGCGACGCGGCGTCGGACACCGAGGAGGAGGTCGTCGTGCGCGACCTGGACATGGACAAGCTGGCCGAGGTCCGTGACCTGTGGGCGTTCTACCGCGACCGCCGGCCCGAGACGTACGAATCGCTGGTGAAGCCGTGAGCATCGTCATCCGGAACGGAACAGTGGTCAACGCCACCGGTGCGTACCCGGCGGACGTGCTGGTGGAGGGTGAGCGGATCGCGGCGCTCGCGGCGCCGGACTCGGGCCTGGCCGAGCAGTGGGCCTCGGGTGCCGACCGGGTGATCGACGCGGCCGGGAAGTACGTGGTGCCGGGCGGCATCGACGGCCACACCCACATGGAGATGCCGTTCGGCGGCACGTTCTCGGCCGACACCTTCGAGACCGGGACGACCGCGGCCGCCTGGGGCGGCACGACGACGATCGTGGACTTCGCCGTACAGGCGAAGGGCACGTCGCTGCTGTCCGCGCTCGACAAGTGGCACGGCAAGGCCGGCGGCAACTGCGCCATCGACTACGCGTTCCACATGATCATCTCGGACGTCAACGACACGTCGCTGAAGGAGATGGAGGCCTGCATCGACGCGGGCGTCAACACGTTCAAGATGTTCATGGCGTACCCGGGGGTCTTCTACGCCACCGACGGAGAGATCCTGCGGGCGATGCAGAAGGCCCGCGACACCGGGTCGATGATCATGATGCACGCGGAGAACGGCATCGCCATCGACCAGCTCATCCTCCAGGCGCTGGCCAACGGCCAGACGGACCCGGTCCAGCACGGGCTGACCCGGCCGCCCGAACTGGAGGGCGAGGCCACCTCGCGGGCGATCACACTGGCGAAGGTCACCGGCTCGCCGCTGTACATCGTGCACCTGTCCGCCGCGCACGCCCTCGACGCGGTCACCCAGGCCCGCGACACGGGCCAGAACGTGTTCGCCGAGACCTGCCCGCAGTACCTGTTCCTGTCCTTGGACGACCTGGCCAGGCCCGACTTCGAGGGCGCGAAGTACGTCGCCTCTCCCCCGCTGCGTCCGAAGGAGCACCAGGCGGAGCTGTGGCGGGGGCTGCGCACCAACGACCTGTCCCTGGTGTCCACCGACCACTGCCCCTTCTGCTTCAAGGACCAGAAGGAGTTGGGCCGGGGCGACTTCTCCAAGATCCCGAACGGGATGCCCGGCGTCGAGCACCGGATGGACCTGCTCCACCAGGGCGTCGTACGCGGCGAGATCACCCTGGCGCGCTGGGTGGAGATCAGCTCCACCACGCCCGCCCGGATGTTCGGCCTCTACCCGCGCAAGGGCGTCATCGCCCCCGGCGCGGACGCGGACATCACGGTGTACGACCCGACGGCGCGGCAGACCATCTCCGCGCGCAGCCACCACATGAACGTGGACTATTCGGCGTACGAGGGCATGGAGCTGACCGGGAAGGTCTCCACCGTGCTGTCCCGCGGTCAGGTCGTCGTCGACGACGACACCTTCCATGGCGCCGCCGGGCACGGCCGGTTCCTGAAGCGCGACCTCTGTCAATACCTGGTCTGACCAAGGAGTAGCCGTGGACTTCGGTGTCGTACTGCAGACCGACCCGCCCGCGCGCGACGTCGTGGCGGGCCTCACCGCGGCCGAGGACAACGGGTTCCGATACGGGTGGACGTTCGACTCCTGCGTGCTGTGGCAGGAGCCGTTCGTCATCTACTCGCAGGTCCTCGCCGCGACCAAGCACCTGATGGTCGGGCCGATGGTGACCAACCCGAGCACCCGCGACTGGTCGGTCACCGCGTCGCTGTTCGCCACCCTCAACGACATGTTCGGCAACCGCACCGTGTGCGGGATCGGCCGCGGCGACTCGGCCCGCCGGGTCATCGGCCAGCCGCCGGCGAGCCTCGCCACCCTCAAACAGGCCATGCACGTGATCAAGGAGCTGGCCGAGGGCCGCGAGGCGGAACACCACGGCACGCCGGTGCGCATCCCGTGGGTGCGGGACGGCCGGCTGGAGATCTGGATGGCCGCCTACGGACCGAAGGCGCTGCGCCTGGTCGGCGAGCAGGCCGACGGCTTCATCCTGCAGACCGCCGATCCCGACATCGCCCGCTGGACGATCGGCTCGGTACGCGACGCGGCCACCGCCGCCGGCCGCGATCCCGACTCGATCACCATGTGCGTGGCCGCGCCCGCCTACGTGGGCACGAACCTCGCGCACCAACGGAACCAGCTGCGCTGGTTCGGCGGTATGGTCGGCAACCACGTGGCCGACCTCGTCGCCCGCTACGGCGACTCCGGGGTGGTGCCGAAGGCGCTGACCGACTACATCAAGGGCCGCGAGGGCTACGACTACGCGCACCACGGCCGCGCCGGCAACCCGTCGACCGACTTCGTGCCCGACGAGATCGTCGACCGGTTCTGCCTGCTCGGCCCCGAGTCGGCACACGTGGACCGGCTGCAGGAGCTCAAGGAGATCGGGGTGCACCACTTCGCCCTCTACCTCATGCACGACGACAAGGAGAAGACCCTCTCCTCGTACGGCAAGGACGTGATCACACAGGTCTGATTCCCCGGCCTCACTCTGCCCGTCATCGGCGAGGTACGCGGACCGGGCCGTCATGCCGGCCGCGGGACAGCCACGCCGCGAGCTTGCGACGAGGCCGGGTCAGACGGCGCCGCGCCGGCGGTAGCGGGCCATCTTGTCGCGGCTGCCGCAGACCTCCATGGCGCACCAGCGGCGGCTGCCGGCCCGCGTGGTGTCCAGGTAGAGCAGCGTGCACGTGTCGCTGGAGCACTCGCGCAGGCGGTCGGCGTGGGGGTCGCCGAGCAGGTCGACGCCGTCGCGGGCCACGAGCGCCAGCAGCGAGCCGGCGCTGGGCTCCACGAGACGTTTCGCCGAGCCGTCGGCCGTGAGCTGGACCGCGGGTGGCGCCTTGGCCGCCCAGCGGTTCACCACCTCGATGGCGCGCCGGTCCGGCGGCTCCTGGCAGACTCGGCCACGCATCAGCCGGTAGAGGGCCTCGCGCAGCGCACGGGCGCCGCGGAGGGTCGGGGCGGACACCGGCACGGTGAGGTCGGTCAGCCCCGCCGCGATGAACCAGCGCGCGAGATCGGCCGGGGCGGGGATGCGTTCGACGCTGGGGTCGCGCCACCGCAGGCCGTGGGTCGCGGTGAAGTCGACCGAGACCCGGCCGCCGACGAACCGGAACGCCGCCGCATCCTGAAACACCACTCGATGATACCGGTTCAACCGGTAACCCAGATCACTCCATCGACGCTGTCGCGTTACCGGCTCGACTAGTAACGTCTCGGCGCATGAGGATTCTTGTCGTCGGGGCGGGCGCGACCGGAGGCTACTTCGGCGCCCAGCTCCAGCAGGCCGGCCGGGACGTCACCTTCCTCGTCCGCCCGAAGCGCGCCGACGTGCTCCGCGAGCGTGGGCTGCGAATCACCGGTCTGGGGCCCGAGACCGTGCTCACGCCCCGGCTGCTCACCGCCGACGAACTCGACGGGCACTACGACATCGTGCTCGTCTCGGTGAAGGCCACCGCGCTACCGGCGGCGATCGACGACGTCGCCGCGGCGGTCGGCCCGCGAACCACGGTGATCCCGTTCCTGAACGGCATGGCGCACATGGACGCGCTGAACGAGCGGTTCGCCGTGGACGCCGTGCTCGGCGGCGTGGTCCGCGTCCTCACCACGCTCGACGCCGAGGGTGACATCGTCCGGCTGGGCACCCTGGCCGAGATCGTCATCGGTGAACAGCAGGGCGGCACGTCGCAGCGCGTCGAGCAGGTCGCCGAGGTGCTGTCCGGCGCGGGCTTCGACTTCGCCGTCTCGCCGGACATCCGCCGTGCCATGTGGCACAAGTGGGTCTTCATCAGCACGGTCGGTGCCCTCAACACCCTGGTACGCGGTTCGGTCGGCGACGCCGTGGCGGTCCCCGGAGGCGAGCGCCTCGGCCCGCAGATCGCCGCCGAGGCCGCGGCCGTGGCGGCAGCGGCCGGCTATCCGGTGCCGCAGCAGGCCCTCGACAACGTCCAGGCCTTCGTGACCCGGCCCGGCTCGGCCGACACCGCCTCGCTCTACCGGGACCTGATCGCCGGGCAGCCGACCGAGGCCGAGCAGATCTTCGGCGACCTCACGGCGCGGGCCCGTGCGCTCGGCGTACCCACTCCCCTGCTGGATGCCACGACGGTGGCGTTGCGCGTGCACGAGCAGCGCGTCGCCGGCGGATAGCCTGCCGCCATCCAGGCTCGGCCGCCGCCCGGCCACGTCGGTCACCCCCACGCGGCGGAAGACGCTGCGGAAGGGCCTCGTCTTCGACCAATCCGGTTACCGCGCTCCGCGTGATTGTGGCTGCCGTCACCTGGCCACGCTGTCACAGGGATCGGGTTGCCGGCATCTCGTGTTCGTCCACCGCAACACGACGAGAGAGGACGGGGTCATGGACGCCCGGTTCAACCTGCTCGACAACGAGATCGCCGTCAAGTTCGCCAAGCGGTTCGCCAACGCCGGCCTGGTGATCCACCAGTCGCCGCTGCCGAGGTCCACGCAGGAACTGGTGTCGCTGCGCGCCAGCCAGATCAACGGCTGCGGTTGGTGCATCGACATGCACACCAAGGACGCCGCGGCCGCCGGCGAAACCGCGGTCCGGCTCAACCTGGTCGCCGCCTGGCGCGAGTCCACCGTGTTCACCGAGGCCGAGCAGGCCGCGCTGGCGCTCGCCGAAGAGGGCACCCGGCTCGCCGACGCCCACCAGGGCGTGTCCGACGAGACCTGGGCCCAGGTGCGCAAGCACTACGACGACGACCAGATCGCCGCGCTGGTCGCCCTGGTCGCTCTGATCAACGCGGCCAACCGGCTCGCCGTGATCGTGCACCAGAAGGGCGGTTCGTACGAGCCCGGCATGTTCGCCAGCATGACGAACTGATCGGCAGGCATTTTCGGGCCCGGCCCGGGATCATTCGATCCGGGCCGGGCCCGCGCATGCCCGGGCGCAGTCCCGGAAAACCTCAGTCCCCGGCGGGACCGGCAGCCGTGACGATCGAGACGGGCGTGCCAAGTTCGACGGTACGGGAGACGGTGCAGAGCCGGTCGTGCGACTGCTGCAGCGACCGGGGCAGCGCCTCGCGCGCCCGGTCGCCGTCCGCGCCCGCCGGGAACGTCACGGTGAACTCGACCTTGAGGTTCTGCATCCGGTTTCCGCCGGCCTCGTCCCGGATCTTGTCGCCGGTGACCTCGACGGAGAACTGGGTCGGCTCGGCGCGGCGGCTCGTGATGTGGTCGACGTCGATCGAGGTGCAGCCTCCGATGGCCGCCAGGAGGAGTTCCACCGGCGTGAAGCTGGCGTCCTCGCCCGCGCCCATCGACATCGAACCGCCGCGGGCATTCCGCACGACGTACTTTCCCACGCTGGTGCGCTCGATCTCGACCGAGCGGAAGGTGTCCTCACTCATGACAGGGAAGCTACCCAGGTCGTCCGGTCCCCGCGCCGGCGGCCCTGGCCGGCGGTGGGTGGGCGGAGTCTCCCGCGATGACCGGTCACGGAGCCGTCCGAGTCCGCGACCAGGCGGGGCTCGTCGTCGGCGACCTGGGAGAAGTCCCCACACCGTAGGTTGTGACCGTGATCGGCGACCACATTGCCATGCGTGATTCCGCCCTCGTACGCTCGCGATCCACGCTCAAGTCGGGGGAACGACATGCGGCGAGTCCTCGTCACCAACGTCACGCAGTATGCCGGGCCGGGTGCGGTGGGCAGCCTGTTGCGCGCGGGATGTGAGGTGCTCTGTCACGATCCGTTGTTCTCCGACCCGGCCCAGCGGACCCGGTACGAGAGCGAGCACGCCGGCGCGCGGTGCCTCGCCGCGGTGGACCCGGAGGAGATCCACGCGGCCGTGACGCGAGACGGTGGAACGGTCGACGCGCTGGTGTCCAACGACGTCCATCCGATCACCCGTCATGCCGTCGAAGACCTGCCACTCGACGACCTGCGGGCCACCTTCGAGGCCGTCCTGGTCTTTCCGGTACGGCTGGCGCAACTGTTCCTGCCGGTGATGAGGGCACGCGGCACCGGCGCGTTCGTCTTCGTCACCTCGGCACGTCCCCGACGGCCGGAGCCCGGCTTCGCGACTCCGACGGCGATCCGGGCCGGCACCACCGCGTTCGCCCTGGCGCTGGCCAGGGAGGCGGCCCCTGACGGCATCCAGGTCAATGTCGTGGCTCCGAACTACCTGTACAGCGAGATGTACTACCCCCGGGCCAGGTTCGTCGACGATCCGGCCGGCCGGGAACTGATCGTGCGGACCGTGCCGGCCGGGCGGCTCGGCGAGCCCGAGGAAGTCGGGGAGCTCATCGCCTTCCTGGCCTCCGGACGTTCGCCGTTCACCACCGGCCAGGTCATCGATTTCACCGGGGGCTGGCCGTAGGCCGTTCGCCCGACGGCGGGGTCCATGCCTTGATCATCCTGGACGCCAGGGTCCGATAGCGGTCACGGAGACGGCGTGAAACCGACGCACTGGATTTTTCCCCTGAGGTCCGGGTTCAGTAGTCGAACGTCCGTAGCCACCAGGGGAGTTGGGGATGGGTCCGGCCAGCCGTGGAGGCGATCGAGCACGCGTAGCTGTCGCATTGTCGAGGCGGACAAGCGACGCACATCGAGCCGAGCCTTGACTCTGTGTGCGGGCCAGGGAGCCTGCGGTCGTCGCCGGTGGTGACGTTGGAGGGTGGCTCGGACGGCGGCAGGAGGCCGACGGGGCATGCGCACTTCCCGAAACGCGGTCGCCGTCCATCATGTGGGTTCAACCACCCCGTGTCCAGGCCGCCCTGGTGCACTGTTTGGGCGCTGCTTCATCGCGTGGTCAGAGCTATTCACGGCCTAGAAGCTCCCTCCGGTCACCGAGCGCCGGCTGAACCGTCTATCGTGGAGGCCCGAACCGCCGCCGAGGGGAGACCGTTGTGTCGGGTAGTGGTGCGCAGACCGAGGAGGTCGCGCCGCCAACCGTGGATACCACCATCCCCCACTCCGCCCGGGTCTATGACTGGTGGCTCGGCGGCAAGGACAACTTCGCGGTCGACCGGGCCATGGGCGAGGCCATGATCAAGGCGATCCCGACGCTGCGGCAGATGGCCTCGGAGAACCGCCGCTTCGTGCACCGGGTAGCGCGTCATCTTGTTGCCGACCGGGGCATCCGGCAGTTCCTCGACATCGGCACAGGTATCCCCACCCGCCCCAACCTGCACGAGATCGCCCAGTCGATCGCACCCGACACCCGGGTGGTGTACGTCGACAACGATCCCATCGTGCTGGCCCATGCCCGGGCGTTGATGATCAGCACGAAGGAGGGTCGCAGCAGCTACATTCACGCTGATCTCCGCACGCCGGAAGCGATCCTCGCGGACGCCACCCTCGTGGACACCCTCGACCTCACGAAGCCGGTGGCGCTCACCCTCATCGCCGTCCTCATGCTGCTCAGCGACGACGACGCTCCGCAGGCCAGGCTGCGGACCCTGATGGACGCCCTGCCGTCCGGCAGCTATCTCGCGATCAGCCACCCCACCCAGGACTTCAATCCGGAGGAGATGAGCGCCGCGGTCGCGGCGGCCACCCACGGCGGCATGACCCTGGTTCCGCGTACGCGGGAAGAGATCGAGCGGTTCTTCGACGGCTGGGAGCTCATCGAGCCGGGGATGGCGCCCGTGATGGCCTGGCGGCCCGACGGTGAAGCTCCCGCCGATCCCTACGCCGCGTACTACTGGGCCGGGGTGGCGCGCAAACCGTAGACCCCTCGGAATGCGCCACCCGCGACCGTCTCACCGACGGGAGCCGCCTACGAGCTGGCGCTGGCCTCACCGGCGCGGCAATCCCCGGCATCGCTGAGCGTCAGACCGCGTCGCCGAGCGCCAGGCAGACGTTCTCCTCCTCGCCCACGGCAACGGCCATCCGGCGGGTGCCGGAGCCGTCGAACGCGATCACGTGCAGCCCGTTGAGGATGTAGTAGCCCCGCGGATAGCGGTCCTCGGCCCGGAAGCCGAAACCGGCCGGGCCGACGATGGAGTAGCGCAGCCAGCTGCCGTCCGGACGGTAGTCAGCGGCTCCCGAGCCGCCGGCGTCCCGCCGCGCGGTCTCTCCGGTGTCGGCGTTGACGAAGTCACGTCGGGCTGCTCGACCCCTCCACCGTGGAGCGGCTACGCATGGCGGCCCGCGAGGACCCGGCCGCCGCCGAGGGCGCCCTCGCGGAGACCAGAGCCCTGCGAACCGCACTGTACGACGCGCTTCTGACACCCGGCGACACCGCCGCGTTCCGCGCCGTTGCGGAGGCGGCGCAACGCGCCGCCGCCACCGCGACACTGCACGCCGACGGGTCCGGGATCGCCCGCTGGGTCCTCCCCCGGGACGCCGGCCTCACCCTGCCGTTCCTCGCCTGCGCTCAGGCCGCCGCCGACCTGCTCTGCACGGCGCAACGCACCAAGGTCCGCGCCTGCCCCGGCGACGACTGCGGATGGCTCTTCCTCGATCCCCGCGGCCGGAGGCGTTGGTGCAGCATGGCGGTCTGCGGCAACCGCGCCAAGGTCCGCGCGTACGCCAACCGCCGGTAGGCTGTGCCGCCACGTCGGCCATCAGATCGGCAGCCCACCCGGGACCTACCGCCGGACCTTCCGCCCGTGACCCGCCGCCGGCTGCTCCCGGCGGCGGGTGTACACCTCGGCGTCGTACCGGGTGGCCGGGGCTCGTGCCGGTCTAGTTGACGCCCTCGTCGTGCGGGACGGTGACGGTGACCGTGCAGCCCACCGGCCGTCCGATCTCGTCGTGGCCGGCGTAGGTCAGGTGGTACACCCGATCCCCGCCGTTGCCGGCCCGTTCGGCCCGGAGCTGGCCGCTGGTGTCCGGTGTCCCGGTGGCGAAGCCGCTGACGTCCGCGGCGTCACCGCCGGTCACGGCGGTCAGCGCGAACGCGTTCGGGCCGAGCACGCCGTCGCGCAGGTCCACGGTGACGTTGACGTCGACCAGTTCGTGGTTCGGTGGCCACAGGACCGGCCGGTCCGCCGCGCAGTCCAGCTGCCGTACCGGCAAGGGGTCGGCCAGGGCGGCGGTGGCGTGTCCGATGGTCGCGGTGAGCCGGCCGCCGGCCTCGTAGTACATGTGCGCGGTACGCCCGTCGAAGTAGAACGTCGGCGCGGCCGACCGGCCGAGGTCGGGCGCGACGGACATCGAGTCGTGCACGATGCCGAGGTGGATCTCCTGGTCGAAGTCCTCCCCGACGTCCACCGCGTGCATGTTGCCGTCGGCGGCGTGGTAGATCACCAGGTTGCGGTCGTTCCAGCGGAGGAAGAACGGCCCGGAGGCGTTCGGGCCCTCGTCGCCCTCCGGGGTGACGATCGGTGCGGGCTGCATGCTCCAGTTGCGCGCGTCGTTCGAGACGGCCCAACGGATGCGGCGGGACACCGGTCCGGTGGGGCCGGGCGCCCCGCCGGTGGGGTTGTCCATGAAGAGCATCAGGTAGCGCGTGCCCAGGCGGGGCACGGACTGCTCGAACACCCGGGCGTAGGAGGTTTCGCCGCCGGTGGTCTCGTTGCGGCTGACGGCGGTGCCCCCGTAGCTGAAGTGGATACCGTCGTCGGAGGTCGCGTACCGGGTGATCGAGTTCTCGCCGTGGAAGTAGAGGAAGAGCTTGTGCTCGTCCTCGATCCACACGGCGTGGGGTGAGGAGATGTGGCTGACCGTGGAGTAGTGCGGCAGCCAGGTGTTGCTGATCAGCGGGTTGGCGTCGTACTCGGTCCACGGACCGTCGATCGAGTCGGCGTACGCGAGGGCGATCCCGCCGGGACGCTCGTGCGGCGCGTAGTAGAGGTAGTAGGTGCCGAGCGGGTTCGGGAAGTAGTCGGCGGCCCGGATGACGCTCGGGAAGATGAACTCGTTCGTCGGGTTGTAGGCGAGCGTGCTCTTGTCGAACGCGGTGCCCGCGTAGGTGAACCGGGGGAAGTCGAGGCCGGGATCGGCGGCGGCCGGTGCGGCGCCGGCCATGGCGACGACGAGCAGGCCGGCACCGGCGGTCGCCGCGACAGCGCGTCGGGTTGAGGGGGCGGGTGCTCTGGTCATGCGTCTTCCTCTGCTGTCGGTGGGATCGGGCGCTGCGCCGGCCTCGCACGGACGGTGCCGAGCGACGCGCGGTGACTCTCGGTAAGAGCGCAGGGGTCATCGACCGCCGGGGTCAGTCCGAGCCGGCTTGCTAATACGTATTAGCATCGACGTTTCTCGAATGTTGCGCGTCCGGGGAGCCCCCTGTCAAGAGGCCGCCCGATTCGTCCGGCGTCCCACCCGCCTCTGTGGACCCGCACCCCGGCCCCACCGGGGCCGGCTGTCGCTAATGCGCATTACTCCAGGAAGTTCACTCCCCCGAAATCTTCGTCATCCTCTTGACACGGGGTTGGTCCACCCGCCAGGCTCCTTCCCAACCCAGAGCGCTAATACGCATTAGCCGCACCGGAAGGACCCGCCGTGACCGCTCCCCCCAGACGCGTCACCCAACGTGACATCGCGCGGATGGCCGGCGTCAGTCAGGCGACGGTGTCGCTGGTCCTCAACAACCGGACCGACGCCGAGGTCCGCATTGCCCCGGAGACCCGGGACCGGGTGTTGCGGGTCATCGCCGAGACCGGGTACGCCGCCGACCCGGTGGCCCGCCGCCTCGCCTCACGGTTCAACCGGATCATCGGCGTCTTCACGTACGAGCCGGCCTTCCCCAGCGGCAGCCGGGACTTCTTCCACCCGTTCCTGCTCGGCATCGAGGAGTACGCCGAGCGGGTCGGCTGCGACCTGCTGCTGTTCACCAGCGCCCCGGTGGTGGACGGCCGGCGGCGCATCTTCCACCAGGACAACCGGCTGCGGCTGGCCGACGGGTGCATCCTGCTCGGACGCGAGATCGACGGCGCGGAGCTGCACCGGCTCAACCGCGACGGATTTCCGTACGTCGCTGTCGGACGCCGCGACGACGCCGGCGGACCGGTGCCCTATGTCGGCGCCGACTACGCCGCGGCGGTGGCCCGGCTGGTCGAGCTGGCGTTGCGGCGCGGTCACCGGCGCCTGACGTACGTGGGCATGGGCATGACCGCCGAATCCTCCGAGGACCGGCGCCGTGGCTTCCTGGCCGCCGCGACGACCGCGGCGAGCGCCCGCCAGGTGTCCGCGGTGGCCGGAGAGGCCGACGCGTGCCTCGACGACCTGCTGGCCGACGGGACCACCGCCGCCTTCGTGGAGGACTTCGCCACGGCGGTGGCGCTGGAGTCGGCCGCTCGTCGGCGTGGGCTGACCGTGCCCGGCGACCTGTCGATCGTGACCCTCGGCGACCCGACGTCCCCGGTCCCCACCGACAGCGCGTTCACCGGGTTCCGCATTCCCCGCGAGGAGATGGGCCGGCAGGCGGTCGAGGTGCTGACCGGCGTCATCGACGGCAGCGGAGCCGGCCTCCAGCAGCGACTTCTTCCCTGCGAACTCGTCGAGGGCGACACCCTCGGCACCCCTGATCCGGCGGTCGACCGGCGCTGAACGGTCGCCCGCGCAACTGGAAGGAAGCAAGTGGTACAGATGCGTGCGGACGTCCTCGTCGTCGGGGGCGGACTGGGCGGGGTCGCCGCGGCGCTCGCCGCGGCCCGGGCCGGCCGGTCCGTCATCCTGACCGAGGAGTTCGACTGGCTCGGCGGGCAGCTCACCAGCCAGGCGGTGCCGCCGGACGAGCACTCCTGGATCGAGCAGTTCGGCGCCACCGCCAGCTACCGGGCCCTGCGCAACGGCATCCGCGACTACTACCGTCGCCACTACCCCCTGACCGAGCGCTCCCGGGCCTGGACCGACCTCAACCCGGGGGCCGGCTGGGTGAGCCGGATCTGCCATGAGCCCCGCGTCGCCGTCGCCGTCCTCGAGGAGATGCTCGCGCCGTATCGGGGATCGGGACGGCTGACCGTGCTCCAGCCGTACCGGCCGGTCGCCGCCGAGACCGACGGGGACCGGGTCACCGGTGTCACCCTCGCGCACCGGGACCGGGACGACCGGATCGACGTGGTGGCGCCGTACATCCTGGACGCCACCGAGACCGGTGAGCTGCTACCGCTGACCGGCACCGAGTACGTCACCGGGTTCGAGTCGCAGGCCGAGACCGGTGAGCCGAGCGCACCGGCCGAGGCGCAGCCGATGAACATGCAGGCCGTCTCGGTCTGCTTCGCCCTCGACCACGTCGACGGCGACCACACCATCGACCGCCCCGCCGGGTACGACTTCTGGCGCGACTACAAGCCCGACTTCTGGGGTGACCGGCTGCTGTCCTGGAAGTCGCCGCACCCGCGCACGCTGGAGATCGTCGAGCGCAGCTTCACCCCCAACCCCGACGACGACCCGTTGAGCGTCAACGCCGACCAGCGCGTCAACCCGGGTGACGGCAATCTGTGGACGTTCCGGCGGATCGCCGCCCGGCGCAACTTCACCGACGGGGCGTACGGCAGCGACATCACGCTGGTCAACTGGCCGATGATCGACTACTTCGAGGGGCCGGTCATCGACGTGCCCAACGCGTCGTGGCACCTGGCCAAGGCCCGCGAGCTGTCGTACTCGGTGCTCTACTGGCTGCAGACGGAGGCGCCCCGGCCGGACGGCGGCACCGGCTTCCCCGGCCTGCGGCTGCGCGGCGACGTGACCGGCAGCCGGGACGGCCTGGCGCAGGCCCCCTACATCCGGGAATCACGCCGGATCCGCGCCGAGTACACGGTGGTGGAGCAGGACCTCTCCCTCGCGGTGCGGGGCGAGCACGGTGCGGTGCACTACCCCGACTCCGTCGGCGTGGGGATGTACCGCATCGACCTGCATCCGTCCACCGGTGGCGACAACTACATCGACGTCGGCTCCTGCCCGTTCGAGATTCCGCTCGGGGCGCTGATCCCGCGGCGGATGGAGAACCTGCTGCCGGCCGGAAAGAACATCGGTACCACGCACATCACCAACGGCAGCTACCGGCTGCACCCCGTCGAATGGAACGTCGGCGAGGTGGCCGGCCTGCTGGCCGACTTCTGTCTGGCGCGGGGCGAGTCTCCGCGCGCGGTCCGCGGCACCCCCCGCCTGCTGGCCGAGTTCACCGACCGCGTCTCGGCCGCCGGCGTGGAACGCCGCTGGCCGCAGATCGCGGGCTACTGAAACCCCCGGTGAGGAGAAGATAGTGAAACCACGAAAGGGTTTGGCTGTTGCCGCCGCGGCACTGGCCGGCGTCCTCGCCCTGTCCGCCTGCGGTGGCGGCGAGGCGGAGGACAAGGGCCCGGCCAGTCTGCGGATGACCGTCTGGTCGGCCAACGAGGCGCACCTGAAGCTGTTCAACGAGATCGCCGACGAGTACCGCAAGAGCCACCCGGACGTCGCGGAGATCAAGTTCGATCCGCTGCCGTTCGAGAACTACACCACCACCCTGACCACCCAGATCGCCGGCGGGAACGCGCCCGACCTCGCGTGGGTGTTCGAGAACTCCGCCCCCGACTTCGTCGCCTCGGGCGCGCTGCTGCCCCTCGACGAGACGCTCAAGAAGACCGAGGGATACCAGTACGACGACCTCTCCCCCGCCACCCTCAAGCTCTGGCAGACCGACGGGAAGCTGTACGCGTACCCCTTCTCCACCTCGCCGTTCGGGGTCTTCGTCAACACCGACATGGTCAAGAAGGCCGGGCAGAAGACCCCCGCCGAACTGATCGCGGCCGGGCAGTGGACCTGGGACAACGCCCTGGCCACCGCCGCGGCGACGGCGGCGAAGTCCGGCAAGGCCGGCCTGGTCATCCGGGACTTCGACTACAAGGGCTGGGACAACCTGTCCACCTTCTGGACCGGGTGGGGCGCCCGGGCATGGAGCGAGGACGGCAGGACCTGCGGCTTCAACAGCCCCGAGATGGTCGACGCGATGACCACCCTGCACAAGGCCACCTTCACCCAGAAGGCGCTGCCCGGCCCGGGTACGACCGCCGACTTCTTCGCCGGTGACGCCGCCATGACGATCACCCAGATCTCCCGCGCCTCGTTGCTGAAGGACGACGGCTTCGCCTGGGACCTGGTCCCCCTGCCGGCGGGCCCGAAGGGACCGTACGCGGTGGTCGGCCAGGCCGGCATCGGGGTGATGAAGAAGAGCCCGCACGCCCAGCAGGCGGCCGACTTCCTGGCCTTCCTCACCAACCCCACCAACTCGGCGAAGCTCGCGCAGTTCTTCCCGCCGCCCCGCCAGTCCCAGCTGAACGCCGAGACCCTGGCCAAGACGAACCCCAAGCTGAAGCCGGAGCAGCTGCAGAAGGTGGTCATCGACGGCATCACCAGCGGCGTGGTCAAGCCCAGCCACGCCGGGCAGGCCGAGCTGAGCCAGCAGGTCCGCGCCGGCCTGGACCCGCTGTGGCAGCCGAACGCGGACGTCAAGGCCGTACTCGACAGCCTCTGCGCCAAGATCCAGCCGCTGCTGGCGAAGTAAGGCCAACGATCATGACCCAGACGGACACCAGGGTGGGCCCGGCAGCCGCCGGGCCCGCCCCGGGCCCGGCCCGGCCGTTCTGGACCAGCCGCCGCCGGGACCAGCTCACCGGTTACCTGTTCATCGCCCCGCAGCTGCTCGGCAGCGCCGTCTTCGTGATCCTGCCGCTGGTCCTCGTGGTCTGGTACAGCCTGCACGAGTGGAACGTGCTCGCCGGGACGTTCGACTTCGTCGGGACCGACAACTACGCGGCGCTCGCCGATGATCCCAACCTGGGCGCGGTGCTGCGGGCCACCGGGCTGTTCTCCGTCGGCCTGGTGGTGCTCAACCTCGGCCTGGCGTTGCTGCTGGCCGTCCTGCTCAACCAGAAGCTGCGGGGCACGATCCTGTTTCGTACCCTGTTCTTCTCCCCCGTGGTGGTCTCGCTGGTGGCCTGGACCATCGTCTGGGGCTTCCTGCTGCAGGACAACGGCGGGATCAACGGCCTGCTCGACACGGTCGGCGTGGACGGGCCGAACTGGCTGCGCGGCGAGGGCACCGCGATGGTGTCGGTCATCGTCGTGCAGGTGTTCAAGAACGTCGGCCTGAACATGGTGCTGTTCCTGGCCGCGCTGCAGGGCGTGCCGGCGGAGCTGTACGAGGCCGCGGAGGTGGACGGGGCGAGCCGGATGCGCCAGTTCTGGCGGATCACCGTACCGCTGATCAGCCCGACGATCCTGCTCACGTCGATCATCACGGTGGTCGGGTCGCTGCAGGTCTTCGCGCAGATCGCGGTGCTCACCCAGGGCGGACCCGGCACCTCGACCACGGTGCTCGTCTACTACCTCTACCAGCAGGCCTTCCAGTTCCATCACTTCGGCTACGGCGCGACGCTGTCGATCCTGCTGTTCGGCATCGTGCTCGCGCTGACCGTGCTGCAGTGGCAGATGCGCAAGAGGTGGGTCTTCCATGAGTCGTGACCTGTCGCGACGGGCCAAGCTGGTGCTCTACGGGGCGCTGCTGGTCCTGGCCATCCCGTTCGTCTTCCCGACCTGGTGGATGGTCACCTCGTCGCTGAAGCCGGTGGCGGACATCTTCTCCTTCCCGCCGCAGCTGCTGCCGACCAACCCGCGGCTCGACGCGTACCGGCGGGTGTTCGAGTTGCAGCCGTTCGGGCAGCAGTACCTGAACAGCCTCTACATCGCGCTGGTGGTCACGGTCGGCACGCTGGCCGTGTCGGCGCTGGCCGGGTACGCGTTCGCGCGGATCCGGTTCCGGGGCCAGAACCTGTTGTTCCTGGTCGTCCTCGCGGGCCTGCTCATCCCCAGCGAGGTGACGATCGTGCCGCTGTTCCAGATGTTCTTCAAGCTCGGGCTGATCAACACCCACTGGCCGCTGATCCTGGTGCCGATCTTCGGCGCGCCGAGCGTGCTGGCGACGTTCATCATGCGGCAGTTCTTCATCAGCCTCCCCGGTGAGCTGGAGGAGGCGGCTCGGGTCGACGGGCTGGGTCGCTTCGCCACCTTCTGGCGGATCGCGCTGCCGCTGTCGCGGCCCGCACTGGGCGCGGTGGCCATCTTCACCTTCCTGCACAGCTGGAACCTCTACCTGGAACCGGTCGTGTTCCTCTCCTCGCCGGAGAAGTTCACCCTGCCGCAGGCGCTCACCCAGTTCGTCGACGCGTACGGCGGCCCGATGTGGGACGTGCAGCTGGCCGCGGCCTCGATGACCGCACTGCCGGTCCTGCTGGTCTTCGTCATCGCGCAGAAGCAGTTCGTCGAGGGCCTCGCGCACACGGGCCTCAAGGGATGACGGCACCGGTGATCGGTGTCGATATCGGCGGCACCAAGACGGCCGCCGCGCTGGTCGGCCCGGGCGGACAGGTGCTGGAGCGCCGGGAGGCGCCCACCCCCGCCCGGTCCGGTCCCGACGCGGTGCTGGACACCGCCGCCCGGCTGGCCGCCGACCTGCTCGGCGGGGCCGGCACCGGGCCGGTGGGGGTGGGCACCGCCGGCACGGTCGACCCGGCGACCGGCAGCATCCGGTACGCCACCGACAGCCTGCCCGGCTGGACCGGCACCCCGGTCGCCGACGCGCTGGCCGTACGGCTGGATCGACCGGTGCGGGTCACCAACGACGTGAACGCCGCGGCGCTGGGCGAGTGCTGGGCCGGCGCCGGCCGGGACCGTGCGCATGTGCTGCTGGTCGCCGTCGGCACCGGGCTGGGCGGGACGGTCGTCCGGAACGGCCGCGTCGAGGCCGGTGCGCGCGGCGCCGCCGGCGAGGTCGGGCACCTGCCGGCCCCGGGTGCCGAACGGCTGCGCTGCGGGTGCGGCCGGTACGGGCACCTGGAGGCCATCGCCTCGGGCACCGGGCTGGCCGCGGCGTACGCCATCGCGACCGGTGCCCGGATCACCGGGCGGGCCGTGGCGGACCGGGCGGCGGCCGGGGACCGGGTCGCCCGGCAGGTCGTGGACCGGGCCGGCACCATCCTCGGCGCGACCCTGGCGGGACTGGTGGCCCTGCTCGACCCGGAGGTCGTCCTGGTGGCCGGCGGGGCGGCCGGCGCCCTGCTGCCCGCCGCGTCGGCCGCCTACTGGGCGGAGCTGCCCGCGGGCTGGGCCGACGTGCCGCTGCTGGCCGCCACGCTGGGCGCCGACGCCGTCGTCGTCGGCGCGGCGCGGCTCGCCATGGATGGACCCGACATCGATGGAGGGATCAGCGGGTGAGTGTGCTCGACGACCTGGCCGGCGGGCTGGTGGTGTCCTGCCAGCCGCTGCCCGACGAGCCGGACGACCCGATGCGCGACCCGTACGTCCAGGCCCGGGTGGCGGCCGCCGTGGTCCGCGGCGGCGCGGTCGCGGTCCGCGTCAACGGACCCGACGACGTCGCGGCGGTACGCGCCGCGGTCGACGTGCCGGTGATCGGGCTGTACAAGCACGGCACGCAGGACGTGTTCATCACCCCGACCGCGGCCCACGCGCTGGAGGTGGCGCGGGCCGGGTCGCACATCGTCGCGGTCGACGCCACCGACCGTCCCCGGCCGGACGGGCGCACCTTCGCCGACACGGTGCGGGCGATCCGGGAACGGACCGACGCGCTGGTCCTGGCCGACGTCTCCACCGCGGCCGAGGGCGTCGCCGCCGTCGAGGCCGGCGCGGACGCGGTCGCCACCACGCTGTCCGGTTACACCCCGGCCAGCCCACCGACTGACGGGCCCGACCTCGGGCTCGTGGCGCGACTCGCCGCACTGCTGCCCGTGCCGGTGCTCGCCGAAGGGCGGTACCGCACCACGGAACAGATCGGCCGCGCCTTCGCGGCCGGTGCGCACGCGGTGGTGATGGGCAACGCCGTCACCTCACCGCTGTGGATCACCCGCCGGCTCGTGCCGGCCACCCCCCGCGCGGCGAGCGCCCCGGAAGAGAGGAAGTGCAGATGAGACGACGTACCCTGCTGGCCGCCGGCGTGGCCGGCTTGGCGGCCACGGCCGTCGGCCGGCCCGCCTTCGCCGGGCCCGGCGCCCGGCAGCTGACCGTGGCGCTGGTGCCGTTGGACGACCGGCCGGTCAACACCTACTGCCCGCAGATGACCGCGGCGAGCGCCGGCGCCCGGGTGCAGCTGCCGCCCCGGGACCTGCTGGGCCGCTTCTTCACGCCCGGCGACGGGGCCGCCATCGCCCGCTGGCTCGGCGCCACCGACGGCGTCGACGGGTACGTGATCTCGGTCAGCATGCTGGCCTACGGCGGTCTGATCGCCTCCCGCACCGCCGCCCCGACCCTGGCCGCCGCGCTGGCGAACCTGGCCGCGATCCGGGACCTGCGCGCGGCCCGGCCCGGGGTGGTGATCGAGGTGCACGACACCATCCAGCGGCTGGCCGTCACCAGCACCGGCACCGACCTGGACAAGTATCGCGACCTGCTGGTCCAGTGGGCGAAGCTCTACGACCAGGTGGTCAACCTGGGACAGGAGGAGCTGCGGGCCCAGCTCGACGCCGTCCGGGCGCGGATCCCGGACCAGGTCGTCGAGGACTACCTGGCCGCACGCGCGCGCAACCACCAGGTCAACCGGCTGATGGTCGAGTGGGTCGCCGACGGCACGATCAGCCACCTGGTGCTCTCCGAGGACGACACCGCGCCGGTCGGCCTGGCCCGGGCGGAGCGGGTGGAGCTGGAGGCGCTGGTGGCCCGGCTCGGCGTCGGCGACCGGGTGGAGATCTTCCCCGGCGCCGACGAGGTCGACGCGCTGCTGGTCGCGCGGGTGATCGCGGCCGGCACCGCGCCCACGTACCGGGTGGAGTACGCCGGCGTCTCGGGCGAGGGCTGGACCGCCCAGCTGGAGGGCATCCCGTTCGCGGAGAACATCCGTCGGCACGTGGCCACGGTGGGCGGACGGGTGGTGGACGGCGACGCCGACATCGTGCTCGCCGTGAACACCCCCTCGGCGGCGTCCGGACAGCGGGCGGCTGACCTGGACGCCTTCGTCGGGCGGATCGGCGACCTGCTGGCCGCCGGCACGCCGGTGATCGTGGTGGACCCGCTGATCGTGAACAAGGCGGACCACGAACTGGTCGCGCGGATGGAGAACCGGCTGGACCTCGCGGTGCTGCTGTCGTACTCGGCGTGGAACACCGGCGGCAACGCGCTCGGTCTGGCGCTCGGGCACGGCACCGCCCGCTGGGCGTACCTTCGCTCCGCCGGACGCGGTTTCGGCGTGCCGGACCTGCGCGGACCCGGCCTAGCGCACGCCGAGTACCTGCTCTACCGGTTCGTCAAGGACGACCCGTGGAAGAACATCGTGCAGGTCGAGGCGTACGCGCACGCCCGGGCGCAGGGCTGGGACCCGCTCGCGCTCACCGCCGCGCAGAAGAGCTACTTCGACGGCTGGGTACGCGACCGGCTGGTGCCGTTGACCGAGCGGTACTTCGCCGACCATTTCGCCGGGCACCGCGTCGTCCTGGGCGCGCGGGGCGAGCAGACGTTCACCGCGACGCTGGCGCGCGTCGAGTCGGTGCGTGTGGAGTTGCCGTGGGACCGGCTCTTCGAGGTGATCCTGGAGCCGCGGCTGCAGCTGTCCTGACAAGCTGGCTCAGCCGTCGACCTAACAGGTGGTGACGCTTACCTATCGGTCGTTGCCGACTTCCACCAGGCCGCATTCGTAGCCGAGGATGACCGCCTGCACCCGGTCCCGCAGCCCCAGCTTCGCCAGGATCCGGCCGAGGTGGGTCTTGACCGTGCTCTCGGAGACGAAGAGCGCCACCGCGATTTCCGCGTTCGACAGCCCTCGCGCGACCAGGGTCAGCACCTCGCGCTCGCGCTCGGTCAGCGCCGCCAGCCGGGCGTTCGCCTCCGGCCGGGGCGGGGTCTTGCCGAGGAAGTGCGCGAAGAGGCGGCGGGTGACGCTGGGGGCGGCCACCGCCTCACCGGCGGCCACCACCCGTACGGCGGAGATCAGGTCGGCGGCGAGCGCGTCCTTGAGCAGGAAGCCACTGGCTCCGGCGCGAAGCCCGGCCAGCACGTACTCGTCCAGGTCGAAGGTGGTCAGGATGAGCACGCGGGCCGCGTGGGGGCCGAGGCGGATGCGGCGGGTGGCCTCGATGCCGTTCAGGCCCGGCATCCGCACGTCCATCAGGACCACGTCGGGCCGGCTGCGGGCCACCACGGCCAAGGCCTGCGACCCATCGGCGGCCTCCCCGACCACCTCTATGTCGCCGGTCTCCTCCAGCACCAGCCGGAACCCGGTGCGCACCAGCGTCTGATCGTCGACCAGCACGACCCGAATGCTCATCGCGGTACCGACGGAAGCTCGCGCGCTTGCAGCGGCAACGTCGCGCACAGCCGGAACCCGCCGCCGTCGCCCCGGCCGGTCTCCAGGTTGCCCCCCAGCATGGCGACGCGCTCGGCGATGCCGCGCAACCCGTTGCCGCGTCCGTCCGCCCCGTCCGCCACGCCGGTGCCGTCGTCGGTCACCTCCAGCCGGAGCCGTCCGGGTTCGAATGCCAGCCGCAGCACCGCGCCGGCGCCGGGGCCCGCGTGCTTCAGCGTGTTCGTCAGGGCCTCCTGCACGATCCGGTACGCGGACAGGTCGACCGCTGCGGGCACCGCGGCGGGCGCCCCGCCGACGTGCAGCTCGATCCGCATTCCGGTGGACCGCAGCTGATCGATCAGCGCGGGCAGCGCGCCGAGGCCCGGCAGCGGGGTGAGTCGCGCGTCCTCGGCCGGGTCGGTGCGCCCGGCGGCGAGCAGCCGGCGCATCTCGGCCAGCGAGGCCCGTCCGGTGGTGATCACGTGCTGCAGCGCGGTGGCGGCGAGGTCCGGATGCCGGTCCAGCGCGGCGGACGCGCCCTGTGCCTGCACCACCATCACAGAAATCCCGTGGGCCACCACGTCGTGCAGCTCCCGGGTGATCCGGGCGCGCTCAGCCGCGACCGCCAGCGCCGCCCGTTGCCGCTCCTCCCGGGCCAGGTCGGCGGTCCGCTGCTCGACCGCGGCGAGGTGCGCGCGCCGGCTGCGCATCGCGTCACCGACCGCGTACGCCGCGACCAGCAGCAGCCACAGCTCCATGACTCCCTGGCCCACATCGGCCAGTCTGTCGACCGAGATCACCGAAGCCGGTGCCGGTGCCAGCGCCGGCTTGACCACCTTCCCCGAAGCCCTCTCGACCTGCTCCTGCACGACCTGCTTGTTGGCGAACTCCTGCCGTTCGGCATAGATCCGGCCGCTCAGCATCGTCGCGTAGGTCAGGAGCATGGCGAGCGCCAGCACGGCGAGCGAGAGCCGCCGGTTCCGGGCCATCGCGGCCACGGTGTACAGCACCAGCGGAAGCGCCAGATCGAGCAGCCGGAACTTGGCGTCGATGAACAGGTGGCCGAACGCCCCGGCGCCGGCAAAAACCAGGGCCAGTGGCGGGTGGTGTTGTCTGATCAGCAGGCCGACAATGATCAGTGCGGCGAACATCCACCACAGTTGGCCCGCCGGGAGATCATTCTTCTTCAGGTACTCCGCCGCGGCGTCCGGGTTCGTCCTGGCGAGGAACTCCGTCACCAACCCGGGACCGACGGTCAGCACGACCAGCACCAGCGCCAGGGCGGCGTCGGTCAGGAAGTGGCGCGGCACGAACCGGGGCACTCTCCCATGGTAGGGAGCGGAGGCCCCGGCAGCGTCCGACTCAGGTGCTACGTCCGCGGTACCGGCGGCGCGCGAATGACCGACTCCGGTCCGACGAGTTGAGTCGCTGCGACGGCCACCGTTGAGCCATGACCAGAACAATGTCCACAGTGTTCCTCACCGTACTGCTCGCGGTCGGGGCCGCCGGATGCGACACCGGCGGTGCTGCCTCCGGGGCGTCGAGCCCGTCGGCCTCCCCCTCGGTGAGCCGGCAGCAGCTCCTCGCCCTCGGCCAGGAGTGGGTCCAGTGCATCCGCGACCACGGCCTGACCCGGATGCCGGACGCGGACCTCAGCCCGGACGGATACCTCCAATTTCCGCCACAGGGCGGATACAACTGGAAGGCGGACCTGCGAAACCATCCGGGGGCCATCGAGGCGTGCCAGTCGATCGAGGAGCGTTACCCCCCAACGGCGTTCCGCCCCAAGCAACAGTTCTCGGCCGACGACCTACGCAAGCTCGGCGAGTACGCCAAGTGCATCCGTGAGCATGGCGTCCCTGAGTTCCCCGACCCGAACGCCGCCGGCGAATTCGACTTCGCCGGAACCCCGCTGGCGAACGCCGAGCCGCCGCAGATGAGGGCTGCTACCGAGGCGTGCCGGCAGATCTGGAGCGGCGATGTCCGCATCCAGAACGGCCCCGGCGGAGGCAAGAAGTGAACCGCCGGCGCGGGACCGGCACGGTGCTTGCGGTTGTGGTGGCCGCGCCGCTCGCCGCCGGAGTGGCCTACGCCGCCCGCCCGAAGGGGAACGCCCCCGACACACCCGCCGCCGCGGTTGCCGTCGGAACGGCCAAGGTTACCCGGGGCACGCTCACCGAACGCGTCCAGGTCAGCGGCGTCCTCGGCTACGCCGGCGCCTACACGATCGACCATCACGGCGCGCCGGGCGTACTGACTGCGGGGCCCGACTCGGGCGACACGATCGGCCGCGGCGGCATCCTCTACCGCGTCGCCAACGCGCCGGTCCGTCTCCTGCTGGGGAGCGTCCCTGCCTACCGCGACTTCGGGTCCGGGATGAGCAACGGCCCCGACGTGCTCCAACTCGAACGCAACCTGGTCGCCATGGGCTTCGACCCGCACCACCGGATCACCGTCGACCGGCATTTCTCCGCCGCCACCGCCGCGGCGATCCGTCGCTGGGAGGCGTCCTGGGGACGGCCGGCGTACCAGCGCACGGGGCGGCTCAGCGAGGGTGAGATCGTCTTCCTGCCCACCCCGCTGCGCGTGACCCAGCCGCAGATCCGGGTCGGCGGGACCGTCGGGCCCGGGACGACGGTGCTCACCGGAACATCGACGAGCCGGGCGGTGACGGCACAACTGGACACCGGGCAGCGCAGCAGCGTACACACCGGCGACCAGGTCGAGGTCGGCCTGCCGGACGCCGACCCGATCCCCGGTCGGGTCACCGCCGTCGGCGACGTGGCGACGGCGCCGTCGGGTGACGCGGGCAACGGCCCGCAGCAGCCGGGGAACCCGGACACGGCGACCGTCCCGCTCACCATCGCGGTCCGCCTGCCCCGCGGCTCCGGCCTGGACCAGGCACCGGTGACCGTCACCATCACCACCGGCACCCGCCGCGACGTCCTGCTCGTCCCGATCGCCGCACTGCTCGCCCGGCCCGGCGGCGGCTACCAGGTCCGCCTGGCCGGCGGGGGCGCGGTCCGGGTGGAACCGGGCAGCTTCGACGAGAGCACCGGCCAGGTGGAGATCGTCCGCGGCCTCACCGCCGGCCAGACCGTGGAGGTGCCGGCGCAATGACCGCCGTCCTGGAGCTGATCGACACGCGCAAGGTCTACCCCGGCAGGCCGCCGGTCGAATCGCTGCGCGGCGTCACCCTCACCGTGCACAGCGGCGAGCTGGTCGCCGTCGCGGGCCCGTCGGGCTCCGGCAAGACCACGCTGCTCAACCTCGCCGCCGGCCTGGACCGCCCGTCCAGCGGCTCGGTACGCATCGCCGGCCACCCGGTCGAGAAGCTGCGCGACGCGCAGCTCTCCGGCGTGCGTGCGCACCTCCTCGGGGTCGTCTTCCAGCAGTTCTTCCTGCTGGAACGGTTGAGCGCGGCAGAGAACGTGGCGACCGGCCTGCTCTACCGCGGGGTGCCGGCCGCCGAACGCCGGCGGGCGGCCCACGCCGCATGCGAGCGGGTCGGCCTCGCCCACCGCGCCGACTTCCCCGCCGCACATCTGTCCGGCGGCGAACGGCAACGGGTGGCGATCGCCCGCGCGCTGGTCGGCCGCCCTGCCGTGGTGCTCGCCGACGAGCCCACCGGCAACCTCGACTCGGTCACCGGCACCGAGATCGTCGAACTGCTGCGCGAGCTCAACGACGACGGAGTCACCATCGTGGTGATCACGCACGACGAGCGGATCGCCGCAGCGATGCGGCGCCGCATCCGGTTGCGGGACGGCCTGGTGGTCGCGGACAGCGGGGGTGCGTCGTGAGGTCCCGCCTGCGCGTCGCCGACCTGCTGCCGGTGAGCACCACAGGCCTTCGGTCGCGGCCCGGCCGGGCGGCCCTGTCCATCCTCGGGGTGGCGATCGGGATCGCGGCCATGGTGGCCGTGCTCGGCGTCACCCGGTCCAGCCAGGCCGACGTGCTCGCCCGCATCGACCGGGTCGGCACCAACCTGCTCACCGTGGCCAACGGCAAGACCATCCGCGGGGACGAGGCCGAGCTGCCGGTCACCGCGGGCACGGCGGTGGCGCGTACCGATGGCGTGCTCACCTCGGCGGCGACCGCGACCCTCGACGTACGGGTCTACCGCAACGACCGGATGCCGCCCGGGCGGACCGGCGGGCTGTCGGTGCGGGTCGCCGACCCGGCGCTGCTCGCCACGCTGGACGGCACCCTGGTGGACGGCCGCTTCCTGGACGCGGCGCTGGCCCGTTATCCGGCGGTGGTGCTCGGCCACTACGCCGCCACGACGCTGGGCATCCGCGACGTCACCGGCCACCCGCAGGTCTACCTCGGCCACCGCTGGTACACCGTGGTGGGCATCATGACGCCGGTCGAACTGGCGCCCGAGCTGGACGCGTCGGCGCTGATCGGCGCACCGGTGGCGGCCACCCAGTTCGGGTACGACGGCAGACCGACCCGGATCTTCGTGCGGGCACGGACCGAGCGCACCGACGAGGTGGCCGGCCTGCTGGGGCGGGCGGCCAACCCGGCCCACCCCGAGGAGGTCGCCGTGAGCCGGCCGTCGGAGGCGCTCACCGCCCGGCTCGCGGTCACCGGCGGAGCGACCGTTCTGCTGCTCGGTCTCGGCGCGGTGGCTCTGCTGGTGGGCGGCATCGGCATCGCCAACGTACTGGTGATCTCGGTCCTGGAACGGCGCGGCGAGATCGGGCTACGCCGGGCGCTCGGCGCCACCCGGCGGCACGTCGCGGCCCAGTTCCTGGTCGAGTCGCTGCTGCTGGGCGCGGGCGGTGGCGGGGCGGGGGTGTTGCTGGGCACCGCGGTCACGTACGTGATGGCCGTTGTCCGCGGCTGGCAGACGCTCGTGCCGGTTGCCGCGATCGGCGCGGGGCTGGCCTCGGCCATCCTCATCGGCGGGCTGGCGGGCGTCTACCCGGCTCTGCGAGCCGCCCGTCTCTCCCCGGCCACGGCGCTGCGCACGGCATGAGTGCGAGCGCCCTGGCCGGCCGGGGCAGCACGGATCCGGGCCGCCAGTGCCCGAAAGGCAACGCGACGGTCCGGATCCGCAGAGCACCGCTCCTCATCAGTCCCCGACCGGCCCTCCCGACCGCCGTCCGAGCACCATCGGCGGGTACGCGCTAGCGTCCGGGTATGAGTGACACACCGCTGTCCGATGTCATGGCGGAGCATGCGGAGACCAGGACCCCGGAGAGCTACGAGCGTTTCCTCACCCTGTTCCGGGCTTCTGTCATCGGCATCGTGGCCACCGGGACAGCCTCGCAGGATCCGCAGGGCCAGCTCAGGACCGACGGCAACTTTGGGGCGGGCGGGACCACTCACGGCGACGGTCGTCGACGCATACTGGCCTACGCGGACCCCGAGGCAGCCCTACGCAACTTCGGTCCCCGATTCAACGCCGGCCTGTCCGGCGAGGTTCTCCTGCAGATGGCCGCGGCCGACCCCGAGTGTGAAGGCATCCTTGTCAACAGCGCCACCCAGGAAATCAGCCTGATCATCGGCAAACCAACCGTCCGCTCCCTCCTGGCGCCCACCACGACGGAAGCGCCGGGCCGCCGGCGCTGGTGGAATCGGCGTTAGCCGCGCCTGTACTGCATCGGCCCCTCGCGGCTGGAGCGAACGTCGGACGGGAGGTGTCGTGGTGGCGGAGACCGACGTCCGGCGTGCCGCCCGCGGTGTTGACCGGTTCGGGATCGCCTGGCGTGCCACCGCGCCGTACCGGCCGTTGATGGTGCTGATGCTGGTCAGCTCGACGGCGTCGTTCGCGGCGCTCGGCGCTCTGTCATTGTTCGCCCGGGACGAGCTGGGCGCCTCGGACACCATGGTGACGGTCAATTTCGTCGTCGTCGCGCTGGCGAGCATGG
This sequence comes from Micromonospora sp. NPDC048930, assembly GCF_043197935.1. NCBI lineage: Bacteria > Bacillati > Actinomycetota > Actinomycetes > Micromonosporales > Micromonosporaceae > Micromonospora > Micromonospora sp. NPDC048930. The sequence goes on along the minus strand of NZ_JBICUB010000016.1, from coordinate 57,862 downwards.
CGGTGATGCTCGCAACGGGGCACGTCTCGGACCGTGGTGGCGTCCGGCGAGTGATCATTCCAGCGAGCCTGGCGTGGCTGGGCATCGGCTACGCGATCCTGGCGAGCGTGCGCTCGTACCCGGCGATGCTCGCCGTCGGGGTCGTCTTCTTCTGCGCGGTCGGCGTGCCCAACGCGCAGTTGATGGCCTACGCGCGTGACCTCGTCGAACGCCGAGAAGGCAGCGCCACCTCCACCGCGGTGATCGCCATGATGCGCATCGTGTTGTCCATCGGTTCGTTCACCGGATTCGGCATCGGCGGCCTCGGCCTGGCCTATTCCGGGGCACGTCCGCTGTTCCGGGTCGTGGCCGTCGTCTGCCTCGGCTGTCTAGCGCTGTCGGGGTACCTGCTGCGCGGGCGCGGCGCCGTTACCACCGCGGCGCCACAGCCCATGGAAGAGAACACCGACGGCGGGCACCACGTCCGGGACAGGACAGTCGGTGGTCAACGGCCACTGCTGATCCTCGTGGTCGTCATGGTGCTGTTCTCCAGCGGACGCGTCATGCTGCTGTCCCAGCTACCGATCCTGATGACCGTGTCCCTGCACGGACGGGTGCAACTGACCGGATTCGCGCTCGCGCTGCCGCCACTGTGTGAACTGGTCCTCATGCCGGCGATGGCGTTTGCGGCCGTGCGCTGGGGACGCGGCACGGTGTTCCTGGTGGGCGCCGCCGCCAGCGTGGTCTACTACGGCGGCCTGGTCGTGGTCGGCACACCGGGGCTGCTGATGCTGCTGCAGGTCGTCTACGCGGTTTTCGGCGCCGCCACGGTCATCGCCGGCATCGACCTCGCCCAGCGGTTGATGGCGGGTCGTGCCGGCATGGCGACGTCGATATACCTCAGCCACGAGAACGTGGCGACCGTCAACGGAAGTCTCGTGGCCACGGTGTCCGTTGCCACGCTGGGACACCAGATCGGCTTCCTCGTGCCGGCGGCGCTGTGCCTGGTGGCCTTCGCCCTCAGCGCCTGGGCGTTCACCCGGCACCCGGACACGTTCGACCTTCGCCGCAGGCCACCGAGCGGACAGCGGCCTCGGACACCCGCCGGGACGGCCTGACCTCACCGGCCGAACATGCCGGTCCCGTGCCACCCGGTGGGGATCCGCGTCCCGGCCGGGGTACCTCAGCCGCGTCGGGCGCGGAGCTCGTCGACCAGATCGGCCCTGGTTAAATCCCTGGTCGCCTCGTAGGCGTATCACCGATGATGGCGCCATGGCCACGACAGCTGAGATGTTCACCGACGGGGCGCTCGATGGCCACTTGGGTGGCAATGCCGCCTCGATCCGGGCGACGGCGCATGCCCTGTCGAAGGTCGAGTCCGCGGTGGCCGTGGTGCTCGTCGAGGGCATCAGCGACCAGATCGCGCTGGAAACGGCCGCGGTGGGCCGCGGCCGGGATCTCGAGGCGGAGCGGGTCGTGATCGTGCCGATCGGCGGGGCGCACGCGATCGGCCGCTTCCTGACGAGGCTGGGCGCGGAGGGCACCCGGGTGCGACTTGCCGGTCTGTGTGACCTGCGTGAGGAGGAGGTATTCCGGCGCGCACTGGAGGTGACCCGTGTCGGCTCACCCCGCACCCGTAGGGACATGGAGCGCCTCGGGTTCTACGTCTGCGTCAAGGATCTGGAGGACGAGCTGATCCGTGCCCTGGGCACCGCACGGGTCGAAGAGCTCTTCGACTCGCAGGACGACCTCCGGTCGTTCCGTTCGTTCCAGAGCCAGCCTGCGTGGCGCGGCCGGGAGCCCGAAGCGCAGATGTGGCGGTTCCTGCGCAGCAGTTCGCGCCGTAACCAGCGCTACGCACGCCTGCTCGTCGAGGCGGCAGTTGGCCGGGGCGCCTTGCCGCGGCCGCTCGATGCGCTGCTCACCACCGTGTGACCCACCGAAGGTCAAGCCCTCTGCCAGGATCAGCGCATGGCAAACGTCTGGTCCGGAGTCACGATCGACTGCCTTGACCCCGAGCGGGTGGCCCGATTCTGGAGCGCCCTGCTCGGTCGCGAGCCCGGACCGTCCCAGGAGGGCTGGGTCTACCTCGGCGAGCGAGGTGACCCGCAGCCGCGGCTGGTGTTCCAGCCGGTGCCCGAGCCCCAAACCGGCAAGGTGCGGATTCACCTCGACATCTCCGTCGACGACATCGACGAGGCCATGACGGCGGTCGTCGATCTCGGTGGCCGGTTCACCGGTGAGCGGCACGACTACGAGGAGGGCGTGGTCGTCGTCATGGCCGACCCCGAGGACCACGAGTTCTGCCTGGTCGAGTACTACGGCTAATGATCGAGCAAGGGCCGCGACCGATGAGCACGCCCGACGGCGAAGAGCTCTTTCCCCATCATGATCATTCCCGTAACGTCCGGTACCGGTGCCGCGCAGCATGGCGGGGCGCCACGGCATCGACCAGCAGAGCGCATCAGGAGAACGATGAGACGTCTCGTCGCCGTCGGGGCCGCCGTACTCGGCTTCGCCCTCTTCACCGGCACCGCGGCACACGCCGCCGTGCCACCGGAATTCGGCTCGGACTGGGCTGACCCCCGTACGGCGGATCAGCCCGTCCCGAAGCCGCCCACCCCGTCCTGCACCGTCACCATCGTCGACCACGAGTTCCGGGACTTCAGCCCGTACACCGGCACGTACACCCCGCCGGCCGGCTGCGTCGGGCCGTGGAACAAGGTCGTGCTGCGGATGGAGACCTCCATCGCCGGCCGGCAGTACGACCGCCTCGGCTCGCTGCGGGTCGGAGACGTGACCATCTTCAAGACCTCCACCGCCGAGCCGTCCGTCGACGGCATCCACTGGAGCGTCGAGAGTGACGTCACCCGGTACGCCCCGCTCCTCACCCGTCAGCAGCCGGTCTGGATGCTGATCGGCAACGTCGTCAACGAGACGTACACGGGGATCCTGGACACCACCGTCGAGTTGACGTTCTACCAGGCCACGAAGGACTACCCGGCGGCGGAGACCTCCGACGACGTACTGCCGCTCGCCGACGCCGCCCAGGCCGGCGGCGAACTGCACGGCACCGTCACGGTGGCCCGCAACACCGAGCGACTGGTCGCGGAGGTGTACGCCACCGGCTCCGGCGGCGGCTGCGAGGAGTTCTGGTACGGCACCACGCCGCCCGACACCGGCTACTCCTGCGCCACCGCGGCCGACGGGCCGTACCGGGAGGTGCAGGTGCTGATCGACGACCAGGTCGCCGGCATCGCCGCACCGTACCCGTACATCTACACCGGCGGCTGGTCCAACCCGTTCCTCTGGTACGTGCTCCCCGCGCCGCGCGCCTTCCAGATCCAAGCCATCCGGTACGACCTGACCCCGTTCGTGGGGCTGCTCACCGACGGTGCGCCGCACCGGGTGCGGGTGCGGACGATCGGGGTGCCGGCCGGCCAGTCGGGCTGGGACACGCCGACGAACTTCCTGGTGTGGCGGGACCACGGCAGCACGCAGACCACCGGCGGCCTGCTGAGCCACCAGCTTGACGCGCTGCGCAACGACGTGACCAGCTACGTCGAGGGCGACACGCACCACGTTGACGTCGACGCGGCGCACCGGTTCCGTACGGTCGGCTGGCTCGACACCTCGCACGGCCGGGTGGTGACCACCGTCGAGCAGGCCCTGACCAACCAGAACGAGCACTACTGGGGACCGGGCGAGAGCCCGGACGCCCAGCACGCGGTCTGGACCGACACCTCGACGGTGACGGTGTCCGGGCAGGGGTCGTCGCCGCGGGTCAACCGCAGCGCGAAGCGGTTCACCGTCGACGGTGGGATCACGATCGACGGTGACCGGCTGACCACCCGCATGACGCTCGGCGACTACGCCGATCAGACAACCGCCGGCACCGCGCAGGCGCCGTGGAGCCGGCTGGCGAACACGTTCACCGGTTCGGCGTCCTGGACACTGGGCGTACCGCGCGAGGAGCGGCACGCGGTCGGCGAGTCCGAGCAGCGGTACCGGCTGACCGGCCCGGACGGTGCCTGCTACGACCACCGGCTCGCCCAGCGCAACGGGTTCATCACGGCCGACGACCTGCTCTGCTGACGGTCACGCCGAGAGCGGGCGGGGGCGATGGTCGCCCCCGCCCGCTATCCGTTTTTACCGGCCCGGGCGTCGTTGACCGTCCGGCCTCGCGGACCTCGTCAGCGCGTCCACACGGACGCGTGGTGCCCGCTGTCGAGGGGCCGATTGCGGAAGGCATCCAGATGGGAGAACGGGGTAAGGAGAAGCGGCGGACGCGGCCGTGTGGGGACGGCCTGACGCACAGCGAAAGGAGACCGGCCAGTTGCTCTCGCCCGGCGCACCCGCTCGTGACCTCGGCTACCAGCCCGCCCTGGACGGCGTCCGCGCCTTGGCGATCATCGGCGTGCTGCTGCTGCACCTCAGCCTCTGGGGTGCCGTGCCGCGCGTCACCCCTGGTGGCCACCTGGGCGTCGCCGTGTTCTTCGTGCTCTCGGGGTACCTGATCACCAGGCTGTTGATGGACGAGCACGTCCGGAGCGGCAGGGTGGACATGTCCGCGTTCTACGCCCGCCGGGCCGCCCGGTTGCTGCCGGCGCTGCTGTTGCTGCTCGTGGTCCACACCCTCGTCTGGGGTACGCAGCGGCCGTCCTGGACCATCGCCCTCCAGATCGCGGTGGGACTCTGCTACCTCACGAGCCTGGTGCACCCGGTGATCTTCGACGTCGGCGGGCTGAGTTGGACCTGGTCGCTGTCGGTCGAGGAGCACTTCTACCTGTTCTGGCCCGCGGTGCTGCGGCGGGCACTCGCCGAGCCGCGGGGGCGGACCATCGCCATGTGGTGCTGCGGCGGGATGATCGCCGTCGCCGTCACGCTGCGCGCGCTGCTGAACGACTCCGCCACCTGGCACGACTTCGTCTACTACTCGACGCCCGCGCGGATGGACGCGCTGGCCGTCGGGTGCCTGGCGGCGCTGGCCACGCACGGGCGGCGGCTGACGGTTCCGGTGCCGCTGGCCTGGGCCGCGTTCGGCTTGCTGGTGGTCTCCTACTTCGTGCCGGCCCTCGGTCAGGGGACCAGGGTGATGAACCTGCTCGGGCTGCCCCTGCTGTCGGTGGCGACCGTGGTGCTCATCCTCGGCCTCGTCGGGCGTCCCGACCGTGGACCCGCGCGACTGCTCTCGGCCCGGCCCCTCGTGCACATCGGCAAGATCTCCTACGGGCTGTACCTGTGGAATCTGCTGGCCGGGCAGAGCATGCGGATGGTGTTCGGTGAGTCACGGACCGGTTGGCTCGGGACGGTCCTCGGTCTCGCGCTGACCCTCGTGGCCGTCGAGCTGTCGTACTGGTGCCTGGAGCGACCCGTGCTGCGGTGGACCCGGCACCGGCTCGCGGCGCGGCGGCAGCCGGCGCACCGAGTGGTCATCCCGCGGCAGCCCGGGGTGGAGCGGCGGACGCCCCAACCGGCCGTCACCCCGGCGACGATCGGTGCCGGCCAGTACGAGCCCACCCCTGTCGGCGGCCGCCGATAACGTCACCGTGACGACGACGGGCGGGACCCGCGGGTCGCCGGCCGTTCAGTACCCTCGGATCATGTCGGATGTCCGGGTCTCGGCCGAGGCTCCGCGGATGCTGCTGCACTCGCTGGCGCGCCTCGGCGCCGATCCCATGCGGCTGGCGCGAGAGGTCGGTCTCGACCTGAGCCAGCTCAAGGTGCCCGGATGGGTCAGTGCCGAGCGCGTGTACGCACTCTGGGGCCGCTCCGAGCGCCTCCTGGACGATCCGCTGGTCGGGGCACACGTCGGTTTCGGCCACGAGGTCGGCATGCTCGGCCTCCAGGACTCGCTCTACCTGACTTCCGATACGCTCGGCGAGGCGATCGAGGTCACGCTGCGTCACCTGGCCTCGCTGTCCCGCGTGGGCGGGGCGACGCTGATCGACAACGGCAGCCTCGTCACCCTGACCACGCATGTGCCGCCGGACCACGCCGCCATGACCAGCCTGCAGTCGGCGAGCTTCGGCGTCGCCTACCAGATCGCGATGGCCCAGCGCGCCACCGGGACCCGCGTCACGCCGTACAGTGTCGGCTTCATGCAGCCCGCGCCCCGGTGGCACCGTCCGCTGGCCGATGCATTGGGCGTGGAAGAAATCCGGTTCGGCGAGCCGACCAACACGGTGACCTTCCGTAAGGCGGATCTCGCCACCCGCATCCTCAGCGCCGATCCGGTGCTTGCCGCAGTGCTGCGCCGGCACGCCACCGGGCGGATCCAGACATTCCCCGCCGTCGACGAGCAGACGGCGGCGCTGGAGTCGGTGCGGCGGTGGCTCCCCCGCGCACTGGCCGACGGCGAGGTGAGTCTGACCGCGGCGGCGAAGCACATGCACGTCAGCGCCCGTACGCTGCAGCAGCGACTGCGCTCGGCCGGCACGACCTGGCGTACCGAGGTGGACGCGGCCCGGGCAGCACTCGCGGCGGAACTGCTGGGCGACAGCGCGATGCCGATCGCTTCGATCGCCGCCCGACTGGGGTACTCGGACGTACGCGCCTTCCGGCGAGCGTTCCACCGCCGGCATGGCAGCAGCCCCACAGAGTACCGGCGAGCCGCGTCGTAGTCTTGCGCCTTCGGCCCCCCGCACCGGCGCGAACTGTCCTCCCGCCGTGACGATCATGCCGCGAAGATTTCCGGCATGAGGACCATCACCACCGAGATCGAAATCGAGGCGGCCCCCGCCGCCGTGTGGGCGGTGCTGACTGACGTCGCCGCCTATCCGGAATGGAACCCCTTCCTGCGGGAGGCAACCGGCCGGCTGGCCGTGGGCGAGCGGCCGACTTTCCGCGCCCATCCCCCGGGCTCCAGCCCGTTCTCGCTCAAGCCACGGGTTCTGGCCATGACACCACCGCACGAGCTGCGCTGGATCGGTCGGCTGCTGATGCCCGGAGTGTTCGACGGGGAGCACACCTTCACCCTGACCGCCACCTCGGACGGCCACACCCGGCTCGTGCAGGCCGAGCGGTTCACCGGGATCCTGGTGCCTTTCACCGGCAGACTGCTGAACAACACGCAGGCGGGCTTCGTCGCACTGAACGAGGCCCTCAAGAAGCGGGTGGAAGGGTTAACAACTGCTCGCGGTTGAGTGGTCTCTAGCGTCCTTTCCAACGGTGAAGGGCGCGACGTCGGTGGTCGACGCTGTGGCCCGGCGAAGTCGACGCGATCCTCGCCGCCCCCGCTGATCGGTGTGAGCAGGCCGCGCGGGGACAGGCGGCCGGACGGCCATCCCCCGTCGCCCAGCCTCACCCTCGGATGTCTGCGGCCGCGTCCACCTGCGGTCTTCGGACGGCCACCCGCCGGCCATCTCGATCCCAAGAATCGGTGGTGATCTTTCATCACCCTGAAGGGACTGTCGCATGCCCTCACTTCACCGGCGCACATTCCTCGGGCTGACCGGCGCGGCCGGAGCGGGTGTCGCCGCCGCCATCGCCGGCTTCTCCGCGGCACCGGCCTGGGCAGACCCCAGTTTCGCCGACAACCCGTTCACACTGGGCGTCGCCTCCGGCGACCCGTACCCCGACGGGGTCGTCCTGTGGACCCGCCTGGCGCCGGACCCGCTGGCCGTTGACGGGTCAGGCGGGATGCCGCCGCGAGTCGTGCCGGTGCTCTGGCAGGTTGCCGAGGACGAGCACTTCCGGCAGGTGGTCCGCGCGGGCGAGGAGCACGCCACACCGGAGCTCGGTCACTCGGTGCACGCGGAGGTCACCGGGCTGCGCCCCGACCGCGAGTACTACTACCGGTTCCGGGTGGGCACGCAGCTCAGCCCGGTCGGTCGAACCCGCACGGCCCCCGCGTACGACGCGGACCGCCGGCGGCTCGCCTTCGCCTTCGTGTCCTGCCAGAACCTGCCGGCCGGGCACTTCACCGCCTACCGGCACCTGGCCGAGGAGGACCTGGACCTGGTCCTGCACCTCGGCGACTACATCTACGAGGGCCCGGGGGCCAGCGCCATCGGCCGCCCGCACCTGCCCGCCACCGAGATCTTCTCGCTCAGCGACTACCGGATCCGGCACGCCCAGTACAAGACCGACCCGGACCTGCAGCTCGCGCACGCCCGGTTCCCGTGGGCGGTCACCTGGGACGACCACGAGGTGGAGAACAACTACGCCGACGGGACCTCCGAGGACCCGAAGCAGTCGCAGGAGAGCTTCCGGCAGCGCCGCGCGGTCGCTTATCAGGCGTACTACGAACACATGCCGCTGCGCAGGATGAGCATCCCGCACGGGCCGGACATGCGGCTGTACCGCCGGCTCCGCTACGCCAACCTCGCCGAGTTCAACATTCTCGACGGCCGGCAGTACCGGTCCGACCAGGTGCCCGCCGGGATGGACAACCCGTCCCGGACCATGCTCGGCAGCGCCCAGGAGCAGTGGCTGCTCGACGGTCTGGCCGCCTCGACGGCCCGATGGAACGTGCTGGGCAACCAGACCGTGATCGCCGAAGCCGACCGCGATCCTGGTCCCGGCAAGCGGCTGTCGGACGACAACTGGAACGGCTACGCGGCAGCCCGGCAGCGTCTGTTTGACGGTGTGGTCGAGCGCGGCGTGGAAAACATGGTGGTGGTCACCGGCGACGCGCACTGCAGCATGGTCGCCGACCTGAAGCAGAACTTCGACGACCAGTCGTCCCGCACCGTCGGCGTCGAGTTCCTCGGCACCTCCATCACCTCCGGCGGCAACGGCTCCGACATGGATACCCGGGGCACCGAGTGGCTGGCCAGCAACCCGCACATGCGGTTCTACAACGCCCGACGCGGGTACGTTCGCTGCCAGCTCGACCAGGAGCTGTGGCGCACCGACGATCGCGTCGTGCCGTACGTCACCGAGCCAGGCGCTCCGGCGTCCACCCGGGCCAGCTTCGTGGTGGAAAACGGCCGGCCGGGCGTCCAGGTGGACGCCGCCTGACCAGTTCGATGGCCCGGCCAACGTCCGGGCGTCAGCAGCGGCGGCCAGGCAGGGCTTTTCGCCCGCCTGGCCGCCGCTGCCCGTGGCTGTTCCAGCTTCTCGAGGATCAACATCGCCGGAAGCGGCGGCCTGGCGTTCTCGGACAGCGCGGCCGCCGTGCGGCACATGCTCTCCTCCGGCGTACGCAGCGGGTGGTCGTCGTGGCCACGGTCAACGGGAGCGGCAGATTCCAGTTTGGCACGTCCTCCCTGTCACGCCTGCCCTCAACGGGTCCCGCCACTCGATGCCGCCACCGTCGCCCGTGCGCCGAGATCGTGCAACCGTTCAAGCGCGGTGGCGTACGCCGCGGCGAACTGATGGTCTTCGGCGAGATCGCCGAACAGGTCACGGTCGCGGATGAACGCCAGCAGATCGTCGTGTTGCCGGGCCGCGGCGGCCATGACGCGGTCCTTGAGCCGGTCCACGACGTCGATGGGCTGGCCCTGCTCGTCAACGCCCTCGGCGTAGCGGGCCCAGGCGGCCACGACCAGCGCCGAGAGCTCCACCTCTCCCCCGAAGCGGAGGTTGTCCCGGATGACGGGCAGCAGCCATTTGGGGATGCGGTCGGAGGACTCCGCGCACAGGCGGGCCAGCGTGTCGCGGATTTCCGGGTTGGCGAACCGCTCGATGAGTTGGTGGCGGTAGGCGTCGAGGTCGACGCCGGGAACGTCCGGCAGGGTGGGGCTGGCCTCGCGCTCCATGTAGGCCAACAGGAACCGCGTGAACAGCGGATCCTGGCAGACCTCGTGGGCGTAGCGGTAGCCGGCGAGGTAGCCGAGGTAGCACAGGGCCTGGTGGCTGGCGTTGAGCAGGCGCAGTTTCATCAGCTCGTAGGGCACCACGTCGTCGACCATCTGCACGCCGACGTCCTCGAGGGGTGGCCGGCCCTGGCCGAACCGGTCCTCGAGCACCCACTGCGCGAACGGTTCGCACACCACCGGCCATCCGTCCTGGACACCGAACTCGGCGGCCAGCAACTCGGCGTCCTCCGACCGGGTGGCCGGCGTGATGCGGTCGACCATGGCGTTGGGGAAGGGCACATGCGCCTCCATCCAGTCGGCCAGCGCCGGGTCCTTGAGACGGGCGAACGCGCAGAACATCCGCCGCGCCACGTCGCCGTTGTGGGGCAGGTTGTCGCAGCTCATCACGGTGAACGGCGCGCGACCCGCACGGCGGCGGCGGTCCAGGGCCGCGGTGATGAAGCCGAAGACCGTGGCGGGAGGGGCACCTGCGGCGAGGTCGTGCTGGACGGACGGGTCCGCGGCGTCGAACTCGCCGGTCACCTGGTTGACGAGGTAGCCACCCTCGGTGATGGTCAGCGACACGATTCGCGTCCGCTCGTCGGCGAGCCGGTCGACGACGGCCCCGGGGTCCTCGGGGGCGAACATCATCTCCACGACGGAGCCGATGACCCGCGGCTCGCGGCGGCCGTCCGGGTGCTTGAGGACGAGGGTGTACAGCCCGTCCTGGGCCTTGAGCGTGTCGATGATCCTGCGGTCGCGCGGCAGCACGCCGACGCCGCACAGACCCCAGTCGAGCGCCTCGCCCATGTTCATCAACCGGTCGAGATACATCGCCTGGTGCGCTCGGTGGAAGCCACCGACACCGAAGTGCACGATGCTCGCGGTCACCCGGGAACGGTCGTAGTCCGGTCGAAGGCCCGGACCGAGATGCCGCAGGTTCGCGCTGCACAGCGGAACCGCAGTGGTGGCGGGCGCGCCGTCGGATGCCGAACTCCGCAGAACGCCGGCCTGGTTCTCGATGTCGGGTACGGGCGAGGGAGACATCACGCTCCTTGCGTATCAGGTACACCGCCTAGGCTTCGTGTCCACCTCTGCGGCCGCTCTTGCCGGTGCCGGTGCGGGGACCGGACCCGAGAGGAAGGCGGTGCGGGTCCGCCGCCGGGCTGCGGCGGCGGACCCGCGTCCGGCTGCTACTGCTTTCCGCCGAGCGTGGTGTACGCCTGGGCGGCGTTGTCCTTGGTGATCTCCATGGTGCCGAGGATCGTCGTCTTCGGCACGTCCTTCGCGCAGTCGATCAGGATTTTCTTGGCCAGATCGATCGCCTCGCGCCCACCGGTCGGGTACTGGAACGTGGCCTGCAGGCGGCCCTGCTCGACGGCCTTGATGCCGCCGGACGGGACGGGCAGGGCGTCGATCCCGGTGAACTTGATCGTGGTTTCCTTGCCGGCGGCCTTCGCCGCCAGGTAGGCACCTTCCGCCATCGGGTCGTTGTGCGCGTACACGGCGTCGATGTCCGGGTGGGCCTTGAGCATCGCGTCCATGACGCTCTGCCCCTTCTCCCGCAGCCACTCGGCGGTCTGGCTGGCGACGATCTGGATCTTCGGGTTGCTCGCGATGCCCTCCCGGAAACCCTGGGCGCGCTCGGCGGCCGGGGTGGAGCCGGGCAGACCGGAGATCTCGACAACCTTGCCGCCCTGCGGCAGCAGCGTCTTCGCGTAGTACTCCCCCGCCGCCTTGCCGATCGCCACGTTGTCGCCGCCGATGAAGGCGGTGTAGGCGTCCCCCTCGACCTTGCGGTCCAGCACGATCACCGGGACGCCCTTGTCGTACGCCTTCTTGACCACCGCGGTGAGCGGCTTCGCCTCGTTCGGGGAGATCATCAGCAGGTTGATGCCCTGGGAGAGGAAGTTCTCCACGTCGGCGACCTGCTTGCTGTTGTCCTGAGCGGCGTCCGAGACGACCACCTTGAAGCCGGGCACGGCCTTGGCGGCGTTGGTCACGTCGTCGTTCATGACCTGGCGGTACGGCTCGGCGTTGTTGGCCTGGGACATGCCGATCAGGAAGTCCTTGCCGCTGCCGCACGCGGCCGAGGCTTCGGTGCCGCCGCTGCCGGCACCGTCCTTCTCGATGCTGCAGGCCGAGGTGGTGACGAGCGCGGTCAACGCCAGGATGGCGAGGGCTCTACTTGCGTGGCGCATGGGTTTCCTCCGGGTGGTGGTGGGTCAGGCGATGCGGGGGCGAAGCTTCTGCAACGCGGCGGCAGCCACGATGACCAGGCCCTTGACGAGCAGCTGCACGTTGGCGTCGATGTTGTTGAGGGCGAGGATGTTGTTCAGGATCCCGAGCAGCAGGGCGCCGGCGATGGTGCCGCCCATGGATCCGCTGCCACCGGCGAGGCTGGTGCCGCCGATGACCACGGCCGCGATGGCGTCGAGTTCGTAGCCCGCGCCGTCGTTGGGGCTGCCCTGGTTGAGCTGACCGGCGTGGATGACGCCGGCCAGCGCGGCGAGCAGGCCGGCGATGGCGAAGACGGTGACCCGGACGCGGCGCACGGGCACGCCGGAGAGACGGGCCGCCTTCTCGTTGCCGCCGATGGCGTAGACGTGCCGGGCGAAGGCGGTGCTGCGCAGCACCAGGAGCGCACCGACACCGATGGCGAGGAACAGCAGGGCCGGCACCGGCAGCACCCCGTTGATCGAGCCGCTCAGCAGCGAGAACGACTTGGGTGCCTCCTGCGGCCCGTCGCCGTAGGCGATGGGGATGCCGAGGCCGCCGGACCACATCCGGGCGATGCCGCGGGCGGCCTGCAGGCCGGCGAGGGTGACGATGAACGACTGGATGCCGAGCCGGGCCACGACAAGTCCCTGCGTGGCGCCGAAGGCCGTACCGATGAGGAGCACGATCAGGACGGTGGGCAGGATGCCCAGGCCGCTGTCCACCATCAGGGTGGCCGAGCCGACGGCGGCGAGCCCGAGCACCGCGCCGACGGAGAGGTCGATGCCACCGATCAGGATGACGAAGGTCATCCCGACCGCGATGATGCCGATCTCCGAGACGGCCCGGACGATGTTGGCCAGGTTTCCGGAGCTGAGGAAGACGTTCTCGCCGTTACGGGCCGGCGACACGATGATCGCGATCAGGAAGACGGCGACGAGGCCGAACAGGCTCTGGAATCGGAAGAAGGTCTCGACTACCCCGAGCCGGTCGGTGGGCAGCCGGAGCGGCCGGCGGCCGGGCGGCGCAGCCGGCGGCGATTCGGCGAGGGTGGTGTGGGGCGAGTTCATCGTGGCTCCTTGAGGTCGTCCCCGTTGGCCGCGGCGAGGATGGCTTGTTGGGTGGTGGAGGCACGGGGCAGCACCGCCACGGTGCGTCCGCGGTGCAGGACGACGACCCGGTCGCAGAGGCTCACCAGTTCCGGTAGCTCCGACGAGGCGAGCAGGATCGCCATGCCCGTGTCGGCGAGCTGGTGCAGCAGTCGGTAGATCTCCGCCTTGGCTCCGATGTCGACCCCTCGGGTCGGCTCGTCGAGCAGGAGCAGGCGGGGGCGCATCAGCAACTGCTTGGCGAAGACGACCTTCTGCTGGTTGCCGCCAGAGAGGGTGGCGGCGGCGACCGTCGGTGCGGCGGCCTTCACGGCGAGGGCGGCAAGCTGTTCGGCCACCGTCCGGCGCATCAGGGGGCGGCGGACGAACCCGAGTGTGGTCAGCGAGGGCAGCGCGGAGAGCACCACGTTGTCGGCCACCGAGTGCTCCAACATGAGCCCGGCGCCGCGCCGGTCCTCGGGTACGAACGCCACCCCGTGCGCGAGCCCCGATCGCGGTCCGCGGGGGCGGTACGGCTGGCCGTCGATCGTCACCCGGCCGATGTGTCGGCCGGGGCGGCCGGCGCCGAACAGCGTCTCGAGCAGTTCGGTGCGTCCGGCGCCCATCAGACCGGCGAGTCCCACGATCTCCCCGGCGCGCACGGTCAGGTCCACGCCGGCCGGTTCGGTCCGTCCGGGAGTCGGCCGGCGGGGTGTCACGGCGAGTCCGCGTACGTCGAGCAGCACGTCGCCGGGCTCGTTGCGGCCCTCGCCGAACAGCGCGTCGACCGGGCGGCCGACCATGAGCTGGATGATCTCGTCCCGGGAGGCCACCTTCGGGTCGACGGTGCCGGCGACGGTTCCGTTGCGCAGGACGGTGACCCGGTCCGCGATGACCTCGATCTCGGCCATCCGGTGGGAGATGTAGATGATTCCGACGCCGGCTCGGCGCAGCTCGGCGATCGTCGCGAACAGCCGCTCCACCTCGGCGTCGGCCAGGGCCGCGGTCGGTTCGTCCATGATCAGGACCCGGGCGCTCAGGGAGAGCGCCCGAGCGATCTCGACGAGTTGCTGCTCGCCGACGCGCAGCGATCCCACCAGCCGTCGTGGGTCCAGGTCGGCGCCGAGCGTACGCAGGTGGGCCGTGGCCTGGCGGCGCATCGCCTTGAGGTCTAGGGTGCCCAGGCGGGTACGGGGCTCGCGGCCGAGGAACATGTTCTCCGCGATCGACAGCCCGGCCACCAGGTCCAGTTCCTGGTGGATGGTGGCGATGCCGGCGCGTTGGGCGTCGGCCGGGCCGGCGAAGCGCACCGGTTCGCCGTCGACCTCGATCGTGCCGTCGTACTCGGTGATCACGCCGGACAGGACGTTGATCAGCGTGGACTTGCCGGCGCCGTTCTCGCCGAGCAGCGCGTGCACCTCGCCGGCGGTGACGGCCAGGTCGATGTCGCGGCAGGCGCGCACGCCGCCGAACCGTTTGCCGATGCCGGTCATCCGGACCAGCGGCCGATCTGTCATGCGGCACCTCGTGGCTCGTGTGGAGGTCTGCGGGTCTGGCCGGAGTCGGAGGCCCAGCGGGTGGGCCTCCGACTCCGGTCCGGTCACGAGGTGAGGCGGGCCTCGAGGTAGTCGAGGCCGGCCAGGAGTCCGCTCGACGCGGCGGCCTTGCCGGTGACCGTGAGGGTGAGGATGTGCCGGCCCGCGGTCAGCTCCCGCTGCCCGTAGTCCAGCGGGTCGCTGATGACCACCTCCGGCGAGTGGTACGCGTCGAACGCCTCGCCGACCCGGGTGCCGTCGATGGCCACCGTGTTGATGCCGTAGTCCCGGGCCAGCGTCTGCACCAGCCGCAGGTCGTAGGTGCCGGTGGTGGGGACGGTGAAGGCGACGGTGACGCTCTGGTTCGGCCCGGTCGGCCGGAACCACAGCTGCGCGCTCTGCGACCAGTGGACGCCGCAGCAGTCGCCCTGCACCTCCGCCGGCGCGTCGGTGGCGACCGCCGGCAGCAGCGATTCGGCTTCGATCCGCAGCATGTCACCGGTCGTGCCCGACACCGGCGTCGAGTACGGGCCGGTGTTGCCGGCGTCGTCCACCGCGCGCACCCGGTAGTACCAGGTCTCCCGCAAGCCGAGCCCGGTGTGCTGGAAGCTCGGCCGCGTGGTGGTGCCGACCCGGTTGTCCGGCCCGGGGGTGAATCCGGCGTCGCGGGAGGCGAACACCTCGTAGCCGGGCGCGTACACGTCGTCCCGCGCCGGCTGCCAGGCCAGCGCGACGGCGTTCGTCCTGCCGCTGGTCGTGCTGAGCCCGGTGACCTGGCCGGGCCGGATCCCGTCGACGAACGGGGTGACCAGGCTCAGGACCGCGTACCGGGCCGCCGACCAGGCGGGGGCGCCGGCGGTGGGGGTCAGCGTGACTGTCACCGCCTGCTTGCCGGCGGTCAGCGCGGCCGGCAGCCGGTACTCGTCGTCCAGCCAGCGGTGCGACCGGTTGGCCAGCGGCTGCGACCAGGTGCCGGCGTCGCGGCCGTCGACCTGGACCGCCACCGACTGGTATCCGGCGGACTGGTCGGCGACCCGGCGCAGCACGGCACCGGTGTTGTCCGGGTCGAGGGTCACCCGGAAGCGGATCGGCGTGGTGGAGGCGCGGCTGTCGTCGGTGACCGGCCGGGGGTCGGTGTCGTCGCCCTCGTAGCTCGCGGTGAGGACCTCGCGCTCGCCACCCGAGGCGTAGCCGTGGGCCGACTCGCTGCCGGGGTCGCCGACGTCGACCGTGTCGGTCCAGCGTTGCGCGACGGTGTCCTGCCCGTACCAGTACGCGGTCGACCCGTACCGGGCCGGATCCTGGTCGCCGGGGCCGTGTTCGATGCCGTACCGCAGGCCGGTCGCGAAGGTGACCGCGTCGGCGAGCATGAGCCGGTACGCGCCGGTGCAGTCGTACCGGCAGCCGTGGTCGCCGACCTCGTGCGCCGGGTTGCCGTTCGTGGGTGCCGAGAACGTGCCGTGGTTGAAGTACCAGCCGCTCTCGTAGAAGTCCTCGGTGCCGGTGCCGTGGATGCTCGGGCTCTGCCCGCCGTCCACGTAGACCCGCTCGTCGCCCTCGAGGTAGTTGCGCTGGTTGCCGGAGGGGATGTGGCCCTCCATGGTGTGCGTGACGCCGACGACCTTGCCGCGGCCGGCGACGTCGAGGAACAGGTGGTCGGCGCCGGGGGTGGTGTCGGCGCTGGTCGCGGTGGCGCGGAAGTAGCCGGCGTCGCCGGTGGGCCGTAGCGCCGCCGTCCAACGGGCGGACCGCACGGTGGTCACCGTGGCCACGGACGGCGTGATCGGCCGGGTGGATCCGTTGCGCAGCTCGACGGTGTACCGGGACCGGTAGGGCATCGGCCACCAGGCCGACAGGGTCGCGGTCGTGGTGTCCACGCCGAACATGAGGGACCGCACCGGATGCAGTCCGAGGCCGGTGCCGAAGAACTCCCCGAGCGGGGCGTCCACCGTGGTCGTGTCGTCGAACGAGATGCGCAGCCGGGTGTCCCGGAGGACCTCGTCGGAGGCGGCGATGGCCGCCTTGCGCGCGGCGTCCACCGGGTAGGACAGGGTGTTGGCGCCCTGCCAGGTCTGCGCGGTGATCCGGTAGTCGTGGGCGGCCTCCGCGTCGAGGTGGGCGGGGCCGAGGTCGAGCGTGTCGGTACGCCGGGCGGTGCCGGCCACCAGGCTGTCGACCCAGTAGGTGAACTCGTTGACGTCCAGGTCCGAGGAGACGAACGAGTTCCTGATGGTGAGGTGCGTCTTGCCGGCGGTGGCGCTGGCCGGCAGGTCGACGGTCTGGTCCTGCCAGGTGCCGAACGGCACCGGGTCGTTGCCCGGCCATTCGGCGACCGGTGCGCCGTCCACCAGGATCTGTGCCCGCTGGTGTCCGATGTGCGGGTCCAGCCGGCGGGTCAGCCGTACGCCGGTGTTCGCCGGGTCGACCGCCACGGTGAACTCGCTGCTGCCGCCCGGGCCGAAGGCGCGGCCGTCGTCGGCGACCGGTTCCGGCGCGCCGACCAGCTGCGGGATCCGCAGTCGCAGGGCGGTGACGGCGCCGGGGCCGGTACCGCTGGCGAGGGTCACCCGGGCGCCGGCGGGAACGGCGAAGTCCCGTTCGGCCGTCGTCGCGCCCGGTTCGGCCGGCTTGGGGTCGCGGGTGCCGGCAGCCTTGAGCTGTGCGATGACGTCCAGCGCCTGGTCGGACGGATCGAAGGTACGCACCCCGGTGGCGGTGGTGAACTTCCGGTACGTGACGTGGTAGAAGATCGGGTTCTTCTCGGTGACCACGCGCATCGAGCTGCGGTACGTCATGGGCGCCTTGATGTAGACGCCGCCGGAGCTCTGCGCCGCGTTTGCGACCACCGGGTGGACGAACGGAGCTCCGAGCCTGCCGTCGACCACGTCCTGAAGCTTCGCGTGCAGCACGGTCACGCCGTCCAGCACGATTTTGATCGTGCCGGTGGCGGAGACGTCGCCGTCGTCGCGGGTGAACCAGATGGAGTCGATCTCGCCGGCGCCGGCGGCCTCGGCGATGACGCAGCCCTCGCTGGTGCTGCGCAGGCACGAGTACCGGCCGGAGAAGCCGTCGTCGTTGCCGCCACTCCGGTCGAAGCTGGAGAACTGGTAGGTACGTGGACCGTCGGGAAGCTCGGGGAGCCGGTCGAGTTGCCGGTAGACGTCCCATCCCGTCGGGCCGTTGCCGGGCGTGCTGACGGCCGCCGAGTTGGCCACGGTGGAGCCGGTGAGCGTGAGCGCGGCGACGAGCGGCGCGACAAGCGTGGCGCGCAGCAACCGGCGGCGGGCGGCCAGTGGTGGCCGAGTCGCGGTGTGTCTCATGATTCGCCTTCCACATCGGTCGGTGGGGCGGGCTGAGGTGCGCAACGAGGAATCGATTTCTCGATATTGCGTCCAGGGTAGGCAGGCCAGCTGGGCTCAACTGCCGAGCCAGGGCCAGTGACGTGGCGACGTCAGACAGGGCCCGCACAACGAGCATTCACGATGCCGGATCAAAATTGAGCAAACGATTTCTACCCGACCGAGCGGCGACCGGGCGGCCGGACCGGCTGGACGGCCGCCGCTCGGTGGGCAGAATCGTGCTGGCGAAGGGCCGGTGGGACGGCTGTCAGAGATTGACCTCGCCGCACAGGTGCACCCGCACGCCCAGCTGGGCGAACATGGCAGCCTTCACCTGCAGCGCCTTGTCCGCCGTGGCGGCGTCCGGCGCGTACGCCACGTTGAGGTGGTTGGCCTTGTGCCGGGCCATCAGCTGGTCACGGCCGACACCGTGGAGCACCGCGTGCATGATCGGCCACTGCGGGGTGGTGGCGTCCAGCCGCCGCTGGGTTTCCTCGGCGGGCAGTTCGACGACGGTGCCGCGGCCCAGGTCGACGTGCAGCACCCCGTCCATGATGAAGACCCGGGACCAGACGATCTCGCCCGGCTTGGACACGCCGCTCAGGGTGCCACCGCCCAGCGGGAAGTACATCGGCGGTTGCCGCATGCTGTAGGACTTGTCGTAGCCACCGTTGTGGGAGGCGGGCACGGACCCGGAGATCTCGAACACCCAGACGAAGTCGTCACCGTACCGCTCGCCCCAGCGGATGTCGTGCAGCGTGGTGGCCGGGTCGAGGCCCATCGCGGTCCAGATGCGGTTGGTGACCAGCGAGTCGACGGCGACGCCCTCGTCCACCTCGTTGAAGTGCGGCAGCGCCGCGCCCGCGTACAGCTCGCGGCTCCCGTCGCGGCTGCGCACCGGCGGGCGCTGGACGTTGTTCAGCAGCCCCTCGGCCAGGTCGCTCGCCGGCACGGTGTCCTTCAGCCCCTGCTGGTACTGAATGCCCACCGCGTCCAGGCCGAAGTCGTCGGCGATGCGCAGCGCCGCGATGTACATCTTGAACTGACTGAGCAGCTGCTGCTCGGTCAGCTCGGTGGCCTCGTCGGTGCCGAGGTGGAAGGTCATGCCCGCCTCGTCCAGCCAGGCGCGCACCGCCTGGGCCTCCGCGTCGCTCACCCGCGCCATCTCGGCGACGAGCGCGCTCTGCGACAGCCGCTCCTTGTAGATGCCGAGCGGGTTGAGCAGCTCGTCGTCGATGATCGCGTTGTACATGCCCATGCAGCCCTCGTCGAAGACGCCGATGATCGCCTTCTCGGTCGACAGCTGCGCGGCGAGCGCCGTGCCCAGCTGGACCTCCGGGCTGGCCGGCAGCGCGGGCAGGTCGCGGACGTGGCTCAGGTCGTGGGAGAGTTCGCCCGTCTCCAGCCAGGTCTTCAGCCCCTTGAGCGCCCACTCGTCGGTGAAGTCCTCGCTCCAGAGCGCCGAGTGCCGCACTCCCGCCTTGGTGAGACTGGCGGTGAGGTTGAGCAGACCGACCAGGCCGGGAAACTGGCCGCTCCAGTTCGCCACGACCAGGATGGGCCCCTGGTGGCTGCGGAGACCGGCGAGGACGTGGTGGCTGTACTGCCAGACCCCTTCCACCACGATCAGCGGCGCGTCGACCGGCAGTCGCTTGAAGACCTCGATGCCGGCGCGCTGGCTGTCGATGAAGCCGTGCCCCTTGTCGGCGTCGAACTCGTGGCCGCGCCGCACCTGCCAGCCGAGCGTGGTGATAGCCGCCGCGAGATCGGACTCCAGTTTCTGCTGCACCGGCCAACAGGTGACATTGGCGCTCGGCCGGAGGTCGCCGCTGGCAACCGTGTAGACCGTGCCGGGTTCGGCCTTGGGACGCGCGGCCGTCACGGGCAACGTGTAGGTGGTCATCGGGCGACTCCTTCGGTGCGTACTTCGTGGTGAGTGCGGGCTGCGGCTGGGGTCATCAGGCGGGCCTGCCGGGCGGCGAGGCCGTGGGTGACCTTCCGGGAGCCGGCGTAGAGCTGGCGGTACAGGGTGTAGAGCTCGTCGTAGTCGGCGGCGAGTTCGGGCCGGGGAGTCCGGACCTCGCGGATCGGGTTCCACACGTCGATCGAGACGTCGCCGACCGCCTGCGCGGCGAGAAACGCCGCGCCGAAGCTCGCGCCGATGGTCTGTGCGGGGATCAGCTGGGGTCGCCCGGTGATGTCGGAGACGATCTGCGTCCAGAGGTCGCCCTGGGTGCCACCGCCCACCGCCACGACCCGACGGATCTCGCCGCCGGCCGCCTCCATGGTCTCGATGTTGTGGCGCACGCCGAGCCCGGTGGCCTCGAGCGCGGCCCGGTACAGGTCGCCGCGCGTATGCGAGACGGTGAGGCCGGCGATGACGCCGCGGGCCTCCGGGTCCATGATGGGCGTGCGCTCCCCCGCGAAGTAGGGCAGCATGAGCAGCCCTCGGGCGCCGGGTCCGGAGCGTTCGGCGAGCCGCAGCAGCTCCGGATAGTCGGGTGAGCCGAACAGCTCACGCAGCCAGCGGGTGATCGCGCCCGAGGTCGCCATGCCGGCGGCGAGGTTGCGGGTGTCCGGCAGGGCGCCGACCGTTCCCCACAGCGACGGGCTGGTGAGCCGGTTCGGCACGGTGTGGACCAGGAACATGGTGGTGCCGTACATGAGCATGAGGTCGCCCACGCCCTGGGCGCCGACGCTGATCGCCTCGGACCACGCGTCGATGGTTCCCGTGATGACGGGAATGCCGGGTGGCAGTCCGGTCACGGCGGCCGCCTCCGCCGTCACACCGCCGGCCACGTCCCCCGCCCACCCGAGCGGCGGCAGGTCGAGTTCGGGTGCGATCTCCCGGGCCCAGGGCAGGTACCAGTCCCGGTTCTCGGTGTCGTAGAGCGGGGTGCACTGGCTGGCGGAGTGCTGGTCGAGCACGTACCGGCCGGTGAGTCGGAAGGCGAGCCAGGAGCTGGGCATGAACAGCCGGCGGGCCCGCGCGAAGAGGTGGGGCTCGGTCTCGGCGACCCAGGCGATCTTGGCGCCCGCAGCCTGGGTGGAGAGGGCCGAGCCGCAGCGTCGCATGATCTCGTCCGCGCCGAACCGCTCGTTGAGCGTCGCGATCTGGCGGGTCGAGCGGGTGTCGATGCCGTACAGGATGGCCGGGCGCAGCGGTGTGCCGGCCGCATCGGTGAGCAGCACGCAGGGACCCATGCCGCTCACCCCGACGGCGACGACGTCCGCACCACCGGGTGCGAGGAGTTCCCGGGTGATGGCGACGAATTCCTGCCACCAGACCTCGGCGTCCATCTCGACCCAGCCCGGCTGTGGCCGGCCGACGTCGTGGTCCCTGATGCAGGAGCGGATGACCCGCCCGTCGAGGTCGACGAGGACGCCCTTGCTGCTCGACGTGCCGATGTCCACGCCGATGACGGCCGAAACCCCCATGTGATCCACCATTCCAGAAATCGATTTCTCGGCTGGGCGCGATCGGGTGAAGGCACCCTGACGACTCGGCGGCGCACCCGCCGCTCGCCCTGCCGGGGGCGGGCACCGCCCCCGGCGACGGCCGCCGCTGCGGCCGGCTGTCCGTGCGCCTCCGTCAGCGGGTCGGGAAGGGGATCCGCTCGGTGACCGGCGCCAGGTCGAAGGGACGATGAGGCAGGGTCTGGTACCAGTACGCCACCGACGAGAAGTCGTCGGACCGCTTGTTCGCGTGACCGTGCTCGATCGTCACCCGGATCGACTCGGTGAACGTCACCGGGTCCTCGACGTGGAACCGGTACAGCGAGATCTCACCGCTCCAGTTCTCGCCGCCCGGCAGGGTGATGCCGTGGTACGGCGCATGGTGCGACTGGGTGGGGCACCACGCGGTGTTGAAGTAGTCCTCGGTCCCGGTCCCGTGCAGGGACGGCGGGAACGGCTCACCGTCGATGAAGATCATGTCATCGCCCTCGCCGTACCAGTTCCAGTCGCTGGTCTGGCGGAGGTTACGGATGTTGAGCACGCAGCCGACGTAGTGTCCGCGGCCGACCGCGTCGAGGATGACGTAGTTGCCGTCGCCGGTCAGGTTCGTGCCCTCGACCTGGAACTGCCGGTTGGTCTCCGTGCCCTGCGGCACGCCGTCGGTCGGCCGTTCGCAGCGCCACTGGGCGTGGAAGTAACCCAGGCCGGCGGTGATGTCGTCGGCGGCGGCGGGCTCGAAGAGCTCGTAGTCGACGTAGTAGTAGAAGTACACCGGCTCGTGCTCGAGCTCGCTGATCAGCTCGACGCGCGCGTGCCGGGCGAACGGCATGTGGAACCACGAGTTGAAGGCCTTGCCGTCCTGCGGGCTCATCTGCAACGGCGCCGACACGAAGTTGGTCGTCTTGCCGTGCCCCATGCCGAAGAAGTCGCCGAGCGGCACCAGCACGCTGGGTGCCGCCGCGTCGTCCCAGGTGATGCGGAGCACGAGCCGACGCAGGTAGTCGCTCTCGACGGCGTCGGGGACGTCGCGGTGCGGCAGGGCGACGGTGCACCAGATGTGGTTGATCGATCCGGGGCCGTCGATGTCGGCCAGCAGCGCGGTGCTGCCGGGGGCGACGGTGAGCCGGTCGTCGTTGCCGCCGGTGCGGTCCCAGCTCGAGGCCCGGCGCCGGCGGCTCGTCCGCAGTCGGGGCAGGTCGCGCAGGCTGGAACCAAACTGGCCGTAACTCATGTCGTTTCCTTACGTGTGACTACTTGAGGCCGGAGGTCTTGATGGCGTCGACCAGCCAGCGCTGGCCGATCAGGAAGGCGACCACCGTCGGGACAGCGGCGATGACGGTCGCGGCGAGCACGTAGTGCCAGCCCGAGACGTACTGGCCCTGCAGGGTGGAGATGCCGACCTGCACCATCCGCAGGTCGGGATCCTGGGTGGCGATCAGCGGCCAGAGGAAGGCGTTCCAGTTGGCCAGGAAGAACAACACGCTCAGCGAGGCCAGGGCCGGCTTGCTCAGCGGCAGCACGATGGTCCACCAGCGCCGGAAGTAGCCGCAGCCGTCGAGGTCGGCGGCCTCCTCCAACTCCTTCGGGATGTTGAGGTAGTACTGGCGCAGCAGGAAGATGCCGAACGCGTGGAAGATCGCCGGCAGGATCAGGCCGGCGTAGCTGTCCAGCAGGCCGAGTTCCTTCACGACCAGGAACAGCGGTACGAGGATCACCGGCAGTGACACCAGCAGCGTCGAGATGATCACGCTGAAGATCAGCTGCCGGCCCGGAAAGCGCAGCCGGGCGAGCGCGTACGCCGCCATCGAGTGCAGGGCCAACGCGATCACCGTGACCGCCACCGAGACCACCGCGCTGTTGAGCACGTACCGGCCCAGCGGGATCTGGGTGAGCACGTAGGTGATGTTGTCCAGGGTGAGCCGGCTGGGCAGCCCCGGCCGGAAGACCTCGTCGCCCGGCTTGAACACGGTGAGCAGCAACCACAGCAGGGGCGCGACGGTCAGCGCGGCGATCAGGTACGCGACCACGGCCCGGATGCCGATGCGGGGCCGGCTGCGGACGACGTGGGTGGCAACCTCACTCTGCATGGAACCGGCCTCCCCGGGTCGCGACGAACATGATGCCGGTGGTGACGACCAGGAACGCCACCACGACGGTGGTCAGCGCCGACGCGTAGCCGTAGTGGTTGAAGCCGAAGGCCTGCTGGTAGATGTAGAAGACGACCGTGGAGGTGCTGTTGGCCGGGCCGCCCCGGGTCAGCACGTACACCAGGTCGAAGGCCTGCAGGCCGGTGACCGCGCCGACCATCGAGTTGACCACGACGAAGAAGCTGGTCGGCTTCAGCAGCGGCCAGGTGACGTGCCGGAACCGCTGCCACGAGCTGGCGCCGTCGATCATCGCCGCCTCGCTGTACTCCCGCGGGATGTCCTTCAGCCCACCCAGCATGATCAGCATGTTGTAGCCCATGAAGAACCAGACGCTGATCAGGATGTAGGTGACCATGGCCAGGCCGGGGCTGCCGAGGAACGACACGTTGCCCAAGCCCACCGGGCGCAGCAGGTTGGACAGCATTCCCTGCTTGTCGATGAGCAGGAACTGCCAGACGATGCCGACGACGACGAGGCTGATGACGTTCGGCGCGAACAGCGCCGCGCGTACCCCGCCGACCCCGGGGAAATGGTCCCGCACCAGCAGCGCCAGCCCCAGGCTGACCACGAAACACAGCGGGACGAACGCCACGACGTAGGTCCCGGTGACCCGCAGGCTCTGCCAGAGCTGGTCGTCCGACGCCATCAGGCGGAAGTTGTCCAGGCCCACGAAGGTGTATCCGCCGAAGCCGTCGGCCTCGTACAGCGAGACGCCCAGCGCGAGCGCCATCGGCAACCCGACGAAGACGAGCAGGCCCAACAGGTCGGGCGCGACGAACGCGTAGCCGGCGAGGGCCTCCCGGCGGCGCCGCCCGGCCAGCGAGCCCCTCGCCGGGCCCGACCGGGGCGCACCCCCCGGCCGGGCCGTGCGGCCCGGGCTCGGTCGTTGAACGACTGTCATGGTGACTTGCGCTCCTTGACTGATTCCGTGCCCGGGCATCCGGGCGTGGGCGATCCGTTACAGGATCGGGGCGCCCTTGTAGCCCTTGAGGAAGGTGTCGATCTTGCCGGCCGCGTCAGCGGCCGCCTGCGCCGGGTTCGCGCCGTTCAGCATGGTCGCCTGGATCGCGTCGGAGACCGCCTTGTAGACCTCGGGGGTGTAGCGCGGCTCGCCGCGGCCGCCCGGGGCCACCTGCTCCATGAAGATCTTCAGCGCCGGCTTCTCGAAGGCACCCGCCTTGGTCGCGGCGTCCTTGACCGACTTGCGCGCCGGGATGTTGGTCTTCACCACGGTGTTCCACTGGCGCATCCGCTCGACGCCGTCGGCGTCGGTCGAACCGAGCGCCCAGGCGATGAACTTGGCCGCCGCCGCCGGGTTGCCGCCCTTGGCGTTGGCCACGAACGCCCAGCCACCCATGTCCGTGGTGTACGTGCCCCCCGCGGGGGTCGGCAGCGGGAAGACGCCGTACTTGACGTTCTTGGCGTCGGTCTCCATCTGGGAGACCGACCAGATCCCGCTCTGCTGCATGGCGCAGTAGCCGGCGCCGAGGTGCGCGGGCAGGTTGCCGCCCCCCTCGGCCTTGGTCTTCTTCGGCGCCGCACCCGACTTGACCGCGTCCTGCCAGAGCCCGAGCGCCTTGTGCACCGCGTCGGTGTTGAAGCCCGGCTTGCCGTCCTCCGGGATGGCCGAGGCGCCGCCCATCCACATGAAGGGGTACCAGGTGAAGTTCTGGTAGTAGCCGGGCGCGGTCTCGAACATGACGCCGAACCGCTTCGGGTTGGTCAGCTTGCCGGCCACGTCGAGCAGCGCGTCCCAGGTCTTCGGCAGGTCGCCCTCGGACAGGCCGGCCTTCTCGAAGGCGTCGACGCTGTAGTACATGGCCAGCGGTTCGACCTCCATCGGCAGCCCGAAGACCTTGCCGTCCACCTTGCGGGTGTCCAGCACGCCGTCGCTGAAGTCGGCGATCGCGTCCGCGCCGAGGTGCGGGGTGAGGTCGGTGAGCACCCCGCCGTTGTAGTACCGCAGGAAGTCGCCGGGGCTGATGATGAAGATGTCCGGGCCCTTGCCGGAGGAGAACGCGGTCTGCAGGGCGGTGCCGCCCAGGTATTCGGTGACCGGCAGGTAGTGCAGCTTGATCTTGACGTCGTTGTTCTTGTTCCAGGTGTCGACCAGGTCGACGAACCACTTGCTCTGCGGGTTGCCGTCAGGGTTGGGGCCGTAGAAGTTCCAGAAGGTCAACTCCTTGGCGTCGCCACCGCCGCCGCTGTCGCTGCCGCAGGCCGACAGCAGCGGCGTGGCGCCGAGCAGGGTGGCGCCGACCAGGCCGCCGCCGATGCCACGCAGCAGCGACCGGCGGCTGAGTTGGGCGGGAGGCCGGACGGAGGCCGGGGACGGAAGGTCCGAGCGAAACATATGAAGCCTCTCTCTGGTGTGGGGGAATCCACCGCGGAC
The DNA here is from genome assembly GCF_043197935.1 of Micromonospora sp. NPDC048930. Classification (NCBI taxonomy): domain Bacteria; kingdom Bacillati; phylum Actinomycetota; class Actinomycetes; order Micromonosporales; family Micromonosporaceae; genus Micromonospora; species Micromonospora sp. NPDC048930. Next base: position 31,967 of record NZ_JBICUB010000016.1, on the reverse strand, counting down.
CAGGGCCTTGGGGTGGCCCTTGCTGCGCCGACGGGAGGTGGTGGGGGTAGGCGAGCAATCGATTTCTCAGCAATGTACGAGCCCACCCGGGACGCGTCAACCCTTCGCGCCCCTCGGCGTTCGACGACGACCGCCGCCGGCGCCCGGCACCGGTTCCCGACCCCGCCCGAGCGTGGACGCCGCGAGGGAGGATAATCGCTGCTCATACGGCTCGACTCCCGGGCCCCCGCGCCCCTGTTCCGCCCACCGGCGGGGTCCGGCGGCGAGGCGGCCTCCGACCGGCCCCCTTGGAAATCGATTGCTAGGCAGTAGAATGCTGGCAGCGCGCCCCGGCGATCACCGCTGTTCGCCCCGTGGGTGATCACCAGCGTCGACGGACGTCAACGACAGGAGGCCGATGACGACAATCTACGACGTGGCGCGGCACGCCCAGGTGTCGCCAGCGACGGTGTCGCGGGTGCTGAACGGGCGAGCTTCCGTGGACCCCGTCATGGCCGCGCGCGTCCAGCAGGCGATGCAGGAGCTCAGCTACCGACCGAATGCCGTGGCGCGCAACCTTCGACTGAACCAGACAAATCTCTGGGCGGTCATCATCTCCGACATCGGCAACCCCTTCTTCACCGCGATGGTCCGCGGGGTGGAGGACGTCGCGCAGGAATCGGGCTTCTCGGTGGCGCTGTGCAACAGCGACGAGGACCCGGAGAAGGAGTCCCGTTACATCGCCGCGGCGGTGGCCCAGCGGATGGCCGGGGTGATCATCTCCACCTCCGGCCGGGCGAGCGTGGTCAACCGCCTCATCGAGGCGCAGATCCCCGTCGTCGCGATCGACCGGCAGATTCGCGGCGGGAATCTGGACACCGTGCTCGTCGACAACACCCACGGGGCGGAGCTGGCCACCGCTCACCTCCTCGACGGCGGGTACCAGCGGGTCGCCTGCATCACCGGTCCGCGCCGGATCTCCACCGCCGCCGACCGGCTGCGCGGTTACCAGCAGGCGCTGCGGTCGCGCGGGATCCGGCCGTCGGACCGGCTGATCCGGTTCGCCGACTTCCGGGAGGAGGGCGGGTACCAGGCGATGGCGTCGCTGCTGGACGAGACCGAGCCGCCGGACGCCGTCTTCGCCACGAACAACCTGATGACCGTCGGCGCGATGGAGTGCCTGGTCGATCGCGGTATCGAGGTTCCGGCCCGGTTCGGCGTCGTCGGGTTCGACGACATCCCCTGGGCGCACCTGGTCAAGCCCTCCCTGAGCACCGTCTCGCAGCCCACGTACGACCTCGGCCGGACGGCGGCGCTGCTGCTCACCGAACGCATCACGAACCCGGCGAAAACCCCGTCGACGGTCACCCTGCGGACCGGGCTTCAGGCACGGGACAGTTCCCGCCGGCCACGCTGAGGCGCCGGCACCCGGACCGCGAAGAGTGGCCGGGAGGGCGGCGAGCCGCCGCCTCCCGGCCACCATGTGGTCAGCCGCGACCCCGTCGGCCGGGTCACCGGCCCTCGGGCGGGACCGCAACCGGCCTCAGAAGGTCGTCTCCCCGGTGAGGCCGAAGAAGTCGTGCCACTTCGCGCCGCCCTGGAACCCGGTGCCGGTGGACAGGCCGACGTACACGTCATTGGTCGAGCCCTTGGTGAACACCACGATGTCGTCCTTGCCGTCACCGTTGAAATCACCCAGATACGGGAACTCCCCCGCCAAGCAGAAGAAGTCGTTCCACTTCACCGTCGTACCCACGAACGCCGACCCGTTCGACGTCGCCACATAGACGTCCGCGTCGCCGTTGCAGGTGAACGTCACGACGTCGTCCCTGCCGTCACCGTCCACGTCACCCACCCGCGGCTGCTCACCGCTGATCGAGAACAGGTCGTGCCACTTCACCCCCGGCCCGAAACCCGAACCCGTCGACAACGCCACATACACATCCCCCGCCGTCGCCGGACCCTGCGTGAACGTGACGATGTCGTCCCGACCGTCACCGTCGAAGTCCCCCACCGCCGGGAACTCCCCCGCCAGGGCGAACCAGTCATGCCACTTCACCCCCGGCCCGAAACCCGTGCCGGTCGACAACGCCACGTACACATCCCCTGCACCGTCATGCGTGAACGTCACGATGTCGTCCTTACCGTCACCGTTCACATCCCCCACCGCCGGCACCTCCCCACCCGGGGAGAACCAGTCATGCCACTTGGCACCCGCAGCGAACGACGACCCCGTCGACAACCCCACATACACATCACCCGACGAGCCACCCGTGAACGTGACGATGTCGTCCCGACCGTCACCATTGAAATCACCCGAGGACACCTTCTCCCCCGACAGCCCGAAGAAGTCGTTCCACTTCACCGACGTCCCCGCAAACGCCGAACCCGTCGACGACGCCACATACACATCGTTCAACGAACCCAACGTGAACGTCACCACGTCGTCCTTACCGTCACCCGAGAAATCCGTCGGCGAACCACCGAGCCACGCCGAGAACGGCGAACCACAGTTGTCGCTGGTGAGGAAGCGCTGGTTGTAGACGCTCGGGTAGGGCGCCAGGGACTGACCGTTGATGACGATCGTCTGACCGACGCCGTTGAGGAGTTGCTCGTAGTGCAGGTGAGGGCCGGACGAATTGCCGGTGCTACCGGTCAGCCCGATCTCCTGCCCCTGGGCCACCGCCGCACCGTTCGGCACCGAGTAGGCGCTGAGGTGGAAGTAGTAGGTCTTCCACCCACCGCCATGGTCGATCGCGATGTAGTTTCCCGCACCGTCCGGCTGCGAGTACCGGTAGGCGACACCGGCCGCCGAGGCGAGCACCGGCGTCCCGTTGGTGACGCCACCGTCGGAACGGACGAAGTCCAGCGCCAGCCGGACCTCGCCGTCGTGGTGGCTGTAGGTCCACTCCTGCCCGCAGGGGAAGGGTGCCTTGAAGTTCGGTGCCGCGTACGCGGGAGCCGCGTCGACCACGGTCGCCCCCACGGCGACGAGGAGCGCGGCGAGGACGGTTCTGAGAACGAGGCGGGCTGGACGGCCCATGACAGCTCCTCTCGGCGGGCCGGGCGGCAGCCCGCCCGGCAAGGCAGAAAACCGATATCCGTCAACTGCTCGGCGTCCGGATCGGCGCGGAACAGGGTGCTCCGCGCCAATCCGGACCCCACGATCGAGGCGCGTCAGCCGAGAATGGCCGAGGGGCGCGGCAGATCCGTGTCGGGCACGAACTGGTCGGACCACTTCCAGCCGTTCTGCACGAACCGGGTGCCATCGGAGAGGCTGACGTACACGTCGGCGGTGGTGCCGCGGGTGAAGGCGAACACGTCGGCCCGCCCGTCGCCGGTGACATCGGCCGTGCCCGGGACCTCGGTGCCCCCGGCGAACCAGTCGTGCCACTTCACCGCGGTGCCGAACGCCGCACCGGTCGACCGGGACACCCACACGTCCCCGGCCGTGCCACCGGTGAACGCGACCACGTCGTCGCGGCCGTCGTTGTCGACGTCCGCCAGCACCGGCAACTGCCCGTCCCCGGCCACCTGCCCGGACCACAGCCAGCCGTTCTGCACGAACCGGGTCCCGTCGGACAACGCGACGTAGGCGTCGGCGGACGTGCCGCCGGTGAAGGTGACGATGTCGTCGCGGCCGTCGCCATCCACGTCACCGACCTGCGGCGTCTCGGTGCCGATGGCGAAGTTGTCGTGCCACCTCACGCCGGGCCCGAACCCGGACCCGGTGGACAGCGCCACGTAGACGTCGGCGGTGCCACCCCTGGTGAAGGTGATGATGTCGGTCATCCCGTCGCCGTTGACGTCACCGACCGCCGGGATCTCCTGGTCCACGGCGAACCAGTCGTGCCACTTCACACCCGGCCCGAACCCGGACCCGGTGGACAGCGCCACGTAGACGTCGGCCGCGCCGCCCCGGGTGAAGGTGATGATGTCGGCCCGGCCGTCGCCGTTGACGTCACCGGTCAACGGGATCTCCTGGTCGACGGCGAAATAGTCGTGCCATTTGCTGGCGGGCCCGAAGGACGAACCCGAGGAGAGCGCGGTGTAGACGTCGGCGGTGACGCCGCGGGTGAAGTCGAGCACGTCGTCGCGCCCGTCGCCATCGATGTCGCTGACGTTGCGGGTCCGGGTCGTCCCGGACACGGCGACCGAACCGAGGCCGGCGTTGCCGGCGCCGTCGACGGCGACCACCCGGTAATAGCGGGTCTGGTTGGCCGGTAGCGGGCCGTGCCGGAAGGAGGTTCCCGTCGTGGTCCCGACGAGGTTGTCCGCCGTGATCGCGACGGAGGACGAGGTCGACGAGTACACCCGGTACTGGGTGACCCCGGCATCGTCCGAGGCGGGCGACCAGGAGAGGGCCAGGGCGTGGACCCGGCCCGGGCCGACGGCCAGGCCCGCCACGGTCGCCGGGGCGGTGGTGTCGAGGTAGGGCGGCGCCACGGACAGCGCGGTGTACCGGCTGGCCGTCCACGGCGGCGAGCCGGCCTGCGGCGACAGGGTCACCGTGATCGACGACTTGCCGGCGGTCAGCGCCGCGGGCAGGGCGTACTCGTCGGTCAGCCAGCGTTGGCTCGGGTTGCCCAGTGGCTGCGTCCACACGCCGGCCGGCTGGCCGTCGACCGACACCGCCGCGCTCTGGTAGCCGTTCTGCTGATCGGAGGTGCGGCGCAGGCGTACGCCCTGGTTGGCGGCGTCGATGGCGAGCGCCAGGCTCACCGCGCCGGACGAGGCGCGCACCTGGTCCGTGACGGGCGTCGAGTCGTCGTCGCCCTCGAAGGCGGAGGTGAGGCTGGTGCCGCCACCGGCGGAGAGCGCGGCTGCCTGCCGGACGGTCACCGTCGGTTGGGTGTAGAGGTAGGCGGTCGACCCGTACGTGGCCGGCATGTCGTCGGCCGGGCCGTGCTCGATGCCGAACCGCAGCCCGGCGGCGTACGCCACCGCGTCCCCGAGCATCAGCCGGTACGCCGAGTCGCATTCGTAGCTGCACCCGCCGGAACGCAGCAGGTGGGCCGGGTTGCCGGTGAACGCGCCGCTGTAGGTGCCCCGGTTGAAGTACCAGCCGGACTCGTAGAAGTCCTCCGTGCCCGTGCCGTACAGCTGCGGGCTGGCCGAACCGTCGACGTGCACCCGTTCGTCGCCCTCCAGGTAGTTGCGGGTGTTGCCGCTCGTGATCTGCCCGTGCACGGTCTGGGTGACCCCGACGAACCGCCCGCGTCCCGGCAGGTCGGCGAAGGTCCAGTCGCGGCCGTCGGTGACCGCGCCGGAGCGCGCCTGGGTGGTGAAGTACCCGAAGTCGGTCAGCGCGTGCGGCGCCGAGGTGATCTCGGCCTGTACGCCGTTGACGCTGGTGCCGGTGGTGTTGGCCAGGCTGACCGTGGCGCTGCTCAGGAACGGCATCGGCCACCACGCGCTGTACCAGCCGCCCGCCGCAGTATCCATGGCGAACATCAACGACCTGACCTGCCGCTCCCCCAGCCCCGAGCCGAAGAACTCGCCGACCGGGGCGTCGACCGTCTGCCGGCCGTCGAAGCTGATCCTGAGCCGGAGCCCGGTCAGCATGGCCTCGCTCGTCAGGCTGTCCGGGATCCGCAGCCGCAGCGCGGAGATGGCCCGCTGGCCGGTGAGCGTCGCGAGGGTCGCGGAGGACTGGCGGGCGACGTTCACGCTGCTGCTCACAGTCGAGGCGCCGGGCTGGGCCGGCTTCGGGTCGCGGGTGCCGGCCGCGGCCAGGTTGCCGAGCACGTCCGACGCGCGGTCACCGGGATCGAAGGTGGACACCGCCTGGGCGTCGGCGAACCTGCGGTAGGTCACGTGGTAGAAGAGCGGGTTGTTCTGGGTGGTGATCCGCATCGAACTGCGGTAGGGCATGGGCACCTTGATGACCACGCCGCCGGAGTTCTGGTCGGCGTTGGCCACGAGCGGCGCGACGAACGGCGCGCCGAGGCCGCCGTCGACGAGGTTCTGCAGACCGGTGTCCACGACGGTGACCCCGTCGAGCTCGATCCTGATCCAGCCGGTCGCCGTGACGTCGCCGTTGTCGCGCGTGAACCAGATCGACTCCACCTCACCGGCGCCGGTGTCCTCGGCGATCACGCAGCCGTTGAGGTTACGCAGGCAGGAGTACCGCCCGGAGAAGCCGTCGTCGTTGGAGCCGTCGCGGCCGAAGCTGGAGAACTGGCGGGTCTGCGCGCCGGTGGTCAGCACCGGCAACAGGTCCAACCGGCGGTAGACGTCCCAGCCCACCGGGCCGTTGCCGGGGGCTGCCTGGGCCGCAGCGTCCTGGGTTGCCGCCCGGTTCGGCGGCCCGGCGGAGGGTGGAGAGGTCGGGGCGCCGGCGGCGAGCACCAGCGCGGCAACGATCCGAGCGAGCATCAGGGAATTCCCTTCGGGCGGGAGGAAGGATGGGGAGGCCGTGGCCGGGAGGGTGGGGGCCCTCCCGGCTGGCGGATGGCAGCGGTTTTACAGGGTTGTTTCGCCGGTCAGGCCGAAGAAGTCATGCCACTTCGCGCCGCCGAGGAATCCGCTGCCGGTGGAAAGCCCCACGTACACGTCGTTGGTGGAGCCCTGGGTGAACACGATCGCGTCGTCGCCGCCGTCGCCGTCGACGTCGCCCAGGTAGGGGAACTCGCCGGCCAGGCAGAAGAAGTCGTTCCACTTCACGGTGGTGCCGACGAACGACGACCCGTTCGACAGTGCCACGTAGACGTCGGCGTTGGCGTCGCAGGTGAACGTCACGATGTCGGCTCTGCCGTCGCCGTTGACGTCCCCCACCCGTGGCGACTCGTCGCCGACCGCGAACAGGTCGTGCCACTTCTGCCCCGGTGCGAAGCCCGTGCCGGTGGACAGCGCCACGTAGACGTCGGCGGCGGAGGCCGGCCCCCGGGTGAAGGTGACGAGGTCGTCGCGTCCGTCGCCGTTGACGTCCCCCACCGCCGGGAACTCGCCGTACGGCGCGAACCAGTCGTGCCACTTCGTACGAGGGCCGAACGACGAGCCGGTGGAGAGCGAGACGAAGACCTCGCCCGCCCCGTCGTGGGTAAAGGTGACGACGTCGTCCCGCCCGTCGCCGTTGACGTCCCCGACCGCCGGCACCTCGTTGCCGAACAGCAGCGCGTCGTGCCACTTCGCGCCGGCCCCGAACGACGAGCCGGTGGAGAGCGCCACGTACACGTCGTTCGTCGGGTCGTGGGTGAACGTCACGACGTCCGTGCGGCGGTCGCCGTTGAAGTCGCCGGTCAGCGGTGTCTCCTCGAACGGCGCGAACCAGTCGTGCCACTTCGTGGAGGTGCCCGCGAATCCGGTGCTGGTGGAGGTCGCGACGTAGGTGTCGCCGAGTGAGCCGTGGGTGAAGGTCACGATGTCGTCGCGGCCGTCGCCGGTGAAGTCGGCCGGGCCGCCGCCGAACATCCCACCTCCGGTGAGCCGGGTACGCATCAGATAGACGTTGTACGGGTCCCACTGCGACATCGTGAAGTACAGGTACGGGCTGTCCGACGCGGCCGACCACGGGTGGATGAACGCGCCGTACAGGCCGGGGTACTGCGTGCCGGTGGCGAGGACCTCCTCGGCGCTCCACGGCCCGGCCGGGCTCGGCGCGCTGCGTAGCACCAGGGCGGCCCGGTTCTCGTTCAGGTACGTCATCACGAACCGGCCGAGATACCGGCTGTACTGCACCGACAGCTCGCCGACCGGGCCGGACGCGACGGGGACCGACGCCCACTGGTCGGTCACCCAGCCCGATCCGTTCCAGTAGCGGTACGCGGCCGGTTGCAGCACCTGGCTCTCCGGCACCCTGGACAGGTAGGCGTTGCCGAACCGGCCGTTGGGCGTGCCGTAGAGGTAGACGTACCCACCCTCGCGCAGGAACGCGCCCATCTGGAAGCGCTGGTCCCACGCGGACGTGTTGTACCAGCGGGCGCCGGGATCCTTCACCCACGTCTGCCCGTTGTCGTCCGAGTACGCGATCCCGGAGTAGTTGGTGAACCACTGCCCGGCCGGGCCCCAGTGGTTGACCGACATGTAGTGGAGGTACTGCCGTCGGCCGACCGAGACGCCGGCGGTCGGGATGACCGTCATCTCGTCGTTGTCGATCTTCTTGCACGGCAGCACCTGGGCGGCGTGCCCGGGCCGGTCGAGCACGGCGTCGTCGAAGGTCATGCCGTCGGCGAGGACGTGGTCGGCGCTGCGTACCAGGGTGTTGCACCGCCAGTCGATGGTGGCGGGGTCCCCCACCCCACCACCGGGACCGGTCCAGCCGTTGCCGAAGGTGTCGCCGAACGCGGTGAGGATCTGGCCCGAGCCGTTGTCCCACATGATGCCCAGGTCGGTCGCCTTGATCTGCCAGCGGGTGTCGGTGGCGTTGATCGAGCCCGGGCCGGTGAGCTTCGCGATCCGCTCGGCACCGCCGGTCACCACGGCCGCCGCGGCGGGTGTGGGCGCGACGAGCGCCGCCGGGGCGACGGCGCTGGCCGCCGCCCCGAGCACTGCCACCAGGGCGATACGGATCGCCCTCACAGCGTGGTCTCCCCGTTGAGGCCGAAGAAGTCGTGCCACTTCGCGCCGCCCTGGAACCCGGTGCCGGTGGACAGGCCGACGTACACGTCATTGGTCGAGCCCTTGGTGAACACCACGATGTCGTCCTTGCCGTCACCGTTGAAATCACCCAGATACGGGAACTCCCCCGCCAAGCAGAAGAAGTCGTTCCACTTCACCGTCGTACCCACGAACGCCGACCCGTTCGACGTCGCCACATAGACGTCCGCGTCGCCGTTGCAGGTGAACGTCACGACGTCGTCCCTGCCGTCACCGTCCACGTCACCCACCCGCGGCTGCTCACCGCTGATCGAGAACAGGTCGTGCCACTTCACCCCCGGCCCGAAACCCGAACCCGTCGACAACGCCACATACACATCCCCCGCCGTCGCCGGACCCTGCGTGAACGTGACGATGTCGTCCCGACCGTCACCGTCGAAGTCCCCCACCGCCGGGAACTCCCCCGCCAGGGCGAACCAGTCATGCCACTTCACCCCCGGCCCGAAACCCGTGCCGGTCGACAACGCCACGTACACATCCCCTGCACCGTCATGCGTGAACGTCACGATGTCGTCCTTACCGTCACCGTTCACATCCCCCACCGCCGGCACCTCCCCACCCGGGGAGAACCAGTCATGCCACTTGGCACCCGCAGCGAACGACGACCCCGTCGACAACCCCACATACACATCACCCGACGAGCCACCCGTGAACGTGACGATGTCGTCCCGACCGTCACCATTGAAATCACCCGAGGACACCTTCTCCCCCGACAGCCCGAAGAAGTCGTTCCACTTCACCGACGTCCCCGCAAACGCCGAACCCGTCGACGACGCCACATACACATCGTTCAACGAACCCAACGTGAACGTCACCACGTCGTCCTTACCGTCACCCGAGAAATCCGTCGGCGAACCACCGAGGTACTGGCCGCCACCGGAGTTGACCAGGGACATGTAGTAGTTCCAGTTCCAGTACGGGCCGGGGTCGGTGTGGTCGTTGCCGGGCATCTCGTTGTGCCCCTTGATGTGGTTGCGGTCGCGCGGCAGCCCCCACTTGTCGGCGAGGTAGCGGGTCAGCCCGGCGGACGCCCGGTACATCGAGTCGGTGAACCAGGACGGCTGGTCCACGTAGCCCTCGTGCTCGATGCCGAGGGAGTACGAGTTGGCGTCGCGCACGTGCCAGGCGGTGTCCTCCTCGCGCACCATCTGGGTGATGTCGCCGTCGCCCGAACGCACCACGTAGTGCGCGCTGACCTGCGCGGACGGGTTCTGGAACCAGTTGATGGTGCCGGCGTAGGAGCCCTGGGTGACGTGGATGACGATCGTGGTGATCGCCGACGACCGGCCGGCCGAGTAGTTGGCGGTGCTCGCCGGCACCCAGTGCGCGGACGGGTACTGCGGCACCGCCGCCGCCAGCGTCGACGGCGCAGGCGAGGCCGTGGACAATTCGCCGGCCGGACGCACCTGCGCGTAACGGCCGAGCTCCGGCGCCGCGCGGTGCGCGGCGAACCGCCCGGGCACGCCCCGCTGCAGGAGCTGGTAGACGTAATCGGCGGACAGCCGCGCGGTCGGGTCGTCGCGGGCGCCGGCGTAGGCGGCCACCGCCGGGTACCAGGCCGTGATCCGGTCCCGGTCCGCGCGGCTCAGCCCGGCCTCGTCGGCGTACGCGGACAGCACGGCGGCCGCGCCGAGGACGTTGGCCGCGGCGTCCGTGCGGAGGGTGGCCACGTCCAGTCCGGTGATCGAGGCGGCTTTGTCCAGGCTGTGGTTGGTGGGGTTGCTCGCCAGGTGCATCGGGCCGTAGCCGTTGTCCTGGCTGGCCAGGCCCCGGTGGTCCTGGAGGTGGGTCTCGCTGTAGCCGACCGCCATCAGCAGGTCGCGTGGCACGTCGTAGCGGGCCGAGGCCGTGGCGAAGGCGGCGTCCAGGCCGGTGCCGGCGGCTGGGCGGGCGACGGCGGTGCCGGGGCCGGCCGCCAGGGCGACGCTCGCCGCCACCGCGGCAACGAGCAGTCTTCGTGTTCTCATCGTTCCTCCATCGAGCTGTCCGGGCGTCGCCGCCGCGGAGGTCGTCACAGGGTCGTCTCGCCGTTGAGGCCGAAGAAGTCGTGCCACTTCGCGCCGCCGAGGAAGCCGCTGCCGGTGGAGAGCCCCACGTACACGTCGTTGGTCGAGCCCTTGGTGAACACCACGGCGTCGTCCTTGCCGTCGCCGTTGACGTCGGACAGGTACGGGAACTCGCCGCCGAGGCAGAAGAAGTCGTTCCACTTCACCGTCGTGCCGACGAACGCCGACCCGTTCGACAGCGCCACGTAGGCGTCGGCGTTGGCGTCGCAGGTGAACGTCACGATGTCGGCTCTGCCGTCGCCGTTGACGTCCCCGACCCGGGGCAGCTCGTTGCCGACGGCGAACAGGTCGTGCCACTTCACGCCGGCGGCGAAGGACGAGCCGGTGGAGAGGCCGACGTACACGTCGGCGGCGCTCGACGGGCCCTGGGTGAAGGTGATGATGTCGGCCTTGCCGTCGCCGTTGACATCGGCGACCGCCGGGTACTCGCCGGCCGGGGCGAACCAGTCGTTCCACTTCAGGCCCGGCCCGAACGACGTGCCGGTGGAGAGCGCCACGTACACGTCGCCGCGGCCGTCCTGGTCGTGGGTGAAGGTGACGATGTCGTCCTTGCCGTCACCGTTCACGTCCCCCACGGCCGGGATCTCCGCGGCCGGGGCGAACCAGTCGTGCCACCTGGCGCCGGCGAGGAACCCGGTTCCGGTGGAGAGTCCGACGTAGACGTCGCCCCCCACCGCCGCGTTGGACGCTCCCTCCGTGTTGGACCCGTGGGCGAAGGTGATGATGTCGTCCTTGCCGTCACCGTTCACGTCGCCGGTCAGCGCGGTCTCCCCGCCGACGGAGAAGAAGTCGTTCCACTTCTCGGAGGGTTCGAGGAATTGGTACCCGGTCGAGTTGCCGACGTAGACGTCGGCCAGCGAGCCCTGGGTGAAGGCGACGATGTCCTCCTTGCCATCGCCATGGAAGTCCGTCGGTGAGCCCGCCGCCATCTCCGCGTAGCGGCGCGCGGTCGCCATCAGGCCCTGGGCGGTCCCCTGCGCCTGGTCGTAGCGGTCGGGGAAGGCCGAACCCTGGACACACTGCGCCACCTGCCCGGGGCTGTACGTCGGGTGGTTCCGATCGCAGACGACCGCGCGGGTGAAGAACTGGGTCGCCGCGTAGACCGGGTCCATGATCTGTTCCGGGGTGCCCCATCCGTAGTCCCAGCGCTGCTGGAACACCCCCAGCGACGACTTGTCGCCACAGGCGAGGTTGTTCATGTGCGACTCGACCCAGCCGGCCTCGAACCCGGCCAGGAGGACCTTGTCGTTGACCACGACGTTCTTACCGACGCGGTGCACGACGAGCAGCACCGACGGGTCGGCGGTGGGCGGGATGTACGAGCAGGAGGCCTGGGCGGGGGTGGCAGTGACACCGACGGCCAGGCCCGAGACGAGGAGAAGGGTGCCGAGGATGGCGCTAAGTCTTCGCATGGCTGCTCCGAGGACGAGGGTGCCCAGGCGGGCACGGGGGATCACGGCCCGCGCCGGGCGGGCCGGGTGATAGATAGAGGTCAATCCTGAAGCGGACAGGTTGCCGGCGAACTTACAACCATCGATGACCGGTCGTCAAGAAATCGTTTTCGCGGTTGCCGCACAACATTGCCCAAGCGGGCCCCCTCCGGCGGACCCTCCGGCGGGTGGCACCAGCGACGAAGCGTCCGCCGATCAAGGCCAGGCACGCATTTTGCGCCCCCGCGGCCACCCCTCGGCCTTGACCAACCAGGCTCGTGAATGTACTTTCCGCAGAAATCGATTGCTCATCCTGACCCCCCGTCCCACGGGAGTGCGCCGATGCGCCTACGTCACACCATCACCGCGACCGTCCTGACCGTCGGCGTCCTCGCCGCCGCTGCCGCCCTGTCAGCCCCGCCGGCGCCGCCCTGGCGGACCGCCGCGTCCGGCTCGCCGCCGGCGAGCTCCTTCTTCTCCACTGTCGACATCGAGCAGCACGCCACCACGCAGGCCGACGGCGACGGCGACCTGTGGGCCAACTGCTGGTCCGACGACGACAACGTCTACGCCGCGCACGGCGACGGCAAGGGCTTCGGCGCCACCTTCGCCGACATCGGCGTCAACCGCATCAGCGGCATGCCCGGTTCGCTGACCGGCACCACCCTCGCCCTCGGTGACCAGGTCGGCCAGGTGTGGACCGCCAACCACACCCGCAAGCCGACCGGCATGGCGTGCGCCGACGGCTCGCTGTACCTCGCGGTGCAGGACCTCGCCCTGGACTTCGACGACGCCCCGGCCGCCACCATCGCCCGCTCCACCGACCACGGCCGGACCTGGACCTGGGACCGCTCGGCGCCGATGTTCGGCAACGGCGTCTTCACCACGATCATGTTCCTCGACTTCGGCCGGGACTACGCCAACGCCATCGACGGCTACGTCTACGCGTACGGCCTCGACGGCAACTGGCGGGACTCGTTCAGCGACCGGGTCGCCGACCCCGTGGACGTCTACCTGGCCCGCGTGCCGCGCGGGTCCGTGCAGAACCGCTCGGCCTGGCAGTTCGTCTCCGGTTTCGACGCCGCCGGCAACCCGCTGTGGACCTCGGACATCACCCGGCGGACCGCGGTGCTGCACGACGACCGCCGCATCTACCCCGACGTCATCACCGCCGGGCACGTCCGCAACCTGAGCGTGATCAGCCAGGGCGGGGTGGTCTACGACAAGCCGCTCAACCGCTACCTCTACACCTCGTGGACCGAGTACACGTTCGAGTTCTACGAGGCGCCCACCCCCTGGGGGCCCTGGCGGCACTTCGCCACCAAAGACTTCGGCGGCTACCCCTGGACCACCGCCAAGCACGGCGGGTACGCCACCACCCTCCCGTCGAAGTACATCAGCGCCGACGGCCGGTCCCTGTGGATCCAGTCCAACGTCTGCCCCTGCGGTGGCGGGGGCACAGCGGTGTACACCTACTCCCTGCGGCCGATGACCCTGCAACCCTTCACCCCGACGACCGCCGCCAACGGCTACGACCCCGGCCGCAACCTCGCCCGGGAGGCCGGCACCGTCCGCATCGAACGGGCCAACCACTTCGGCAACACGTCGTACTACAACGACGGGCGCCGCGACCTGAGCGAGGACGACTGGAACGACGAGCGCAAGACGGACAGCTGGTGGGGCTACACCTGGCCCCGGCGCTACCTGATGAACAAGGTCGTCTACACCACGGGCGCGATGTTCTCCGACGGCGGCTGGTTCGGCGGCGGCCTCCGGGTGCAGGTGCGGCGCGACCACCAGTGGACCGACGTACGCGGCCTGAAGGCGACGCCGGTCTACCCGTACGACAACACCGCCGGCGCGTACCGGACCTACACCCTCGGCTTCGACCCGGTCGACGGTGACGGCGTACGCATCATCGGCTCATCGGGCGGCACCGCACGGTTCACCTCGATCGCCGAGCTGGAGGTCTACTACGGCGCCTTCGCCGGAACCGTGCAGACCGGCAGCTCGACCGACCTGACCGGCGACGGCAAGGACGACATCGTCACCTTCACCCAGAACCCGTCGGCCGACGTGTACGTCGGCGCCTCCACCGGATCGGCGTTCGGCGGTGGGGTCAAGTGGCACGACATGTTCGCGCTGCCCGGGGAGGCGCCGATGACCGGCGACGTCACCGGTGACGGCCGGGACGACCTGATCACGTTCACCCGAGGCCCGCTGGCCGACGTCTACGTCGCCCCGTCCACCGGCACCGGACTCGGCGCCACCACCAAGTGGCACGACTGGTTCGCCGCCGGCTCGGAGACCCCGCTCGTCGGCGACGTCAACGGGGACGGCAAGGACGACATCATCACCTTCACCCAGGACGCGAACGCCGACGTCTACGTCGCGCTCTCCACTGGGTCGTCGTTCGCCGGGACCGGCACCAAGTGGCACGACTGGTTCGCGCCGGCCGGCGAGGTGCCGGCGGTGGGGGACGTCAACGGCGACGGCAAGGACGACATCATCACCTTCACCCAGGGCGCGAACGCCGACGTCTATGTGGCCCTGTCCAACGGGTCGTCGTTCGGCCCGGGGGTGCGCTGGCACGACGCCTTCTCCCCCGGGGGGCAAACGCCCCGGATCGGTGACGTCAACGGCGACGGCCGGGACGACATCGTCTCGTTCACCGGAGACACCGCGGCCGACGTGTACGTCGCCCTGTCAACCGGCACCGGCTTCGGTCCCCCGGTGAAGTGGCACGACCAGTTCGCGATCCCCGGCCAGTTCCCCTACCTCGGCGACTTCAACGGCGACGGGCGGGCCGACCTGGCCGCCTTCAGCAGCGACCCCGGAGCGGACGTCTACGTCGCCCTCTCCTCCGGCACGTCCTTCGGCACCGTCGCCAAGTGGAACGACTTCTTCGGACTGCCCGGCGAGACCGCCCTCTAGCTGGCCCGGGACGGGGCGGGCCCGCGAGCCTGCCCCGTCCCCGACAGCGATCCTCCCGGCATCGCCGTCGGCACGACGGCCACTCCGTGTCCGGTCAGCGCAGCCCGGCGAACAGGTCGTCCTCCGGCGTCGGCGTGCCGGTGGTGTCGCGGACTCGGACGAAGGTTTCCACGCCCATGAGTTCGGTGAACCGCTCCTGGCCCAGTTGCAGGAAGAAGATGTTCTCGGCCTGGCTGGCATGTGCGGCCAGGGATTCGAACTTCTGCCCGCCGTAGGCGCTGGTGTCCACCCAGGTGGTGATCTCGTCGTCCGGCAGGCCGAGCTCCGGCATCTCCTCCGGCTCGGGAAACTCGACGCCGATCTCCTTCATGACGCGGCCGAACTCCTGGAACGCGCTGTGCGGCACGGTGGTCCAGTACACCTTCGCGGGGATGTCCGTCCGCTCGACCGCGGCCATGGTGATGCGGTGGGCCTGGATGTGGTCCGGGTGGCCGTAGAAGCCGTTCTCGTCATAGGTGACGACGACGTCGGGCCGGTAGCGGCGGATCAACTCGGCCAGCCGGTCGGCCGCCTCCTCCACCGGCGTGTTCCAGAACGCGCCGGGCGCGTCGTTGGCCGCCCAACCCATCATTCCGGAGTCGGCGTAGCCGAGGGTCTCCAGGTGCGTGACCTTCAACGCCTCACAACTGGTCGCCAACTCAGCCTGGCGCATCGCCACCACGGCCTGCGGGTCGTGGCCGGGGTCGCCCGGCTTGACCCCACCAGGCCCGTCGCCGCACCGCCCGTCCGTGCAGGTCACAAGCACTGTTGTGATTCCCTCTGCCGCATACCGCGCGAGGATGCCGCCGGTGCTCGTCGCCTCGTCGTCGGGGTGGGCGTGCACCGCCATCAAGGTCAGGGATCGCTCAGTCACCCCACCACCATACGAGGGAGGTCCGACGGCAGTGCCCCACCGGTTCTCGGCGCCGGATCCATGCGCCTATCGTCAGGGCTGGCGCAATCGCTCACCTGTCGGAGCAAAAAAGTTCGGACGGTGATGTCGAGAACCGGTGACTGGCTCCGTCCCCGTGGTGAACGTGACCAAGATGGGTCGCACCAGGATCGAGGAGAAACTCCGATGGCCAAGTACCTGCTGCTCAAGCACTACCGCGGCGCTCCGGCTGCCGTCAACGACGTGCCCATGGACCGGTGGACGCCGGAGGAGATCTCGGCGCACGTGCAGTACATGCGCGACTTCGCGGCCCGGCTCGAGCGCACCGGTGAGTTCGTCGACGGTCAGGCGCTCGCCCCGGAGGGGGCGTGGGTCCGGTACGACGGTGAGGGGCGTCCGCCGGTCACCGACGGCCCGTTCGCCGAGACCAAGGACCTCATCGCCGGTTGGATGGTGATCGACGTGGACAGCTACGAGCGCGCCGTCGAGCTGGCCGGGGAACTGTCGGCCGCCCCCGGGGCGGGCGGCAAGCCGATCCACGAGTGGCTCGAGGTACGTCCCTTCCTGGCCGAGCCGCCCACCATCACGGAGTGATCTGATGGACGAGGCCCTGCTCCGGAGCCTCACGCCGGCCGTGCTCGGCATCCTCGTCCGCCGCGGAGCCGACTTCGCGGCGGCCGAGGACGCCGTGCAGGACGCGCTGGTCGAGGCGCTCCGCGTCTGGCCGGCCGACCCGCCGCGGGACCCGAAGGGCTGGCTGGTCACCGTGGCCTGGCGCAAGTTCCTCGACACGACCCGCGCCGACGCCGCCCGCCGCCGGCGTGAAGAGCTCGTCGACGAGGAGTTGCCGCCCGGGCCCGCGCCCGCGGTCGACGACACGCTCCAGCTCTACTTCCTGTGCGCCCACCCGTCGCTGACGCCGTCGTCCGCGGTCGCGCTCACGCTGCGTGCCGTCGGCGGGCTGACCACCCGCCAGATCGCCCAGGCCTACCTGGTGCCCGAGGCGACCATGGCGCAGCGCATCAGCCGGGCCAAGCGCACCGTCTCCGCCGTACGGTTCGACCAGCCCGGCGACGTCGCCACCGTGCTGCGCGTCCTCTACCTGGTCTTCAACGAGGGCTACTCCGGCGACGTCGACCTGGCCGCCGAGGCCATCCGGCTCACCCGGCAGCTCGCGGCCGCGATCGACCACCCCGAGGTGGCGGGGCTGCTCGCCCTCATGCTGCTGCACCACGCCCGCCGCGCCACCCGGACCGCGCCCGACGGCAGCCTGGTGCCGCTCGCCGAGCAGGACCGCGGCCGATGGGACACCACATCCATCGCCGAGGGCATCGAGATCCTGCAGGCGGCCCTCGCCCGCGACCAGCTGGGCGAGTTCCAGGCCCAGGCCGCCATCGCGGCACTGCACGCCGACGCGCCCACCGCCGAGGAGACCGACTGGGTGCAGATCGTCGAGTGGTACGACGAACTCGCGCGCCTGACCGACAGCCCGATCGTCCGGCTCAACCGCGCGGTCGCCGTCGGCGAGGCCGACGGACCGCGCGCCGGGCTGGCGGCGCTCGCGGCACTGGACGACTCACTGCCCCGCCACGCGGCGGTCGCGGCATACCTGCACGAACGCGACGGCGACCTGGCCAGGGCGGCACGGTTGTACGCCGAGGCGGCCCTGAAGGCCCCCAACCTCGCCGAGCGCGACCACCTGACGCGCCAGGCCGCCCGGCTCAACACCCGCCCAGGTCGCTGACCGGTCGCGCCCGGATCCCGGCAGCAACTTCCGTACCTGCCCCGTCAGCACTGTGCCTGTCGGGAAGCCAGGCGTCGCGGTGCCGACCCGAGTCAGCCAGCGGGATCGACGAGGACGCCGGGGTTGAGGATCCAGGACGGGTCGAGGGCGTTCTTGGCGGCGCGCAAGGCGAGCGCGATCGGGTCCGGGCGCTGCCGGTCGTACCAGGGTCGGTGGTCGCGGCCGACGGCGTGGTGGTGGGTGATGGTGCCGCCGGCGGCGAGCAGCGCGTCGGAGACGGCGTGTTTGATCTGGTCCCACTGGGCCAGGGTGGCGCCCCAGCGGCCGCTGGCGTACACGCCGAAGTAGGGGGCGGGGCCGTCCGGGTAGACATGGGTGAAGCGGCAGGTGACCACACCGGTCGCGGCGACGGCGCGGAGCGCCTCGCCGGCCGCGTCGAGCACGGCGGCGCGCAGGGCGGGGAATCTGTCCCAGGTGCAGGCGGTCTCGAACGTTTCCACGATCATCGACCGGGCGGCGAGCGCGTCGCGCTGGTACGGCATCCGCAGGAACGCTGACCGCCAGGCCTCGGCGGCGGCGGTGCGCTGCCGCGGACCGGACGAGTCGTCGCCGCGGGGCGGCTCCGGCAGGGTTCCGCCGTGGTCGCGGCACAGCTCGACGGCGCGGTCCAGCCATGGTGTGACCGGATGGTCGGCGGACTCGAATCCCAGGACGAGCACGCCGCCGGTGGTGGCGGCGCCGGCGTTGAGGAGTGCCTCGGCCGGGTCGAGCAGCCGGCAGTTGCTCGGGTGCAGCGCGGACTGGGCGATGGCCCGGGTGGCGGTGACCGCCTCGTCGTAGTCGGTGAAGTGCACCGAGGCGTCCGCCCGCCAGCGCGGCCGATCCTGCAGCCGCATCCACGCCTCGGTGATGACGCCGAGCGCGCCCTCCGAGCCGAGGAACAGCCGGTCCGGGGACGGCCCGGCGCCGGAGCCGGGCAGCCGGCGTGACTGGCTGGTGCCCGCCGGGGTGACCACCCGCAACGACTCCACCAGGTCGTCGATGTGGGTCAGGACGGTGGCATAGTGACCGCCGGCGCGGGTGGCCAGCCAGCCGCCCAGGGTGGAGAACTCGAACGACTGCGGGAAGTGCCGCAGCGTGAGGTCGTGCCGACGGAGTTGCTCCTCCAACGCCGGGCCGAACACGCCGGCCTGGATGCGGGCCGCCCGGCTGGTCGGATCCACCTCGAGCACCCGGTCGAGGCGCCCGAGGTCGAGACTGACCGCCGCGGGATACGCGTCGTCCAGCCGCGCCTCCACGCCGCCGACCACCGACGAGCCGCCGCCGTAGGGGATCACCGCGATGTCCCGGCCCGCGCACCAGTCCAGCACGTCCACGACGTCCTGCTCGGTCACCGGCCGGACCACCAGGTCCGGCGGGTCGTGGACCTCCCCGTGCAGGTTGCGCACGACGTCCCGGAACGCCTTGCCGTGGGTGTGCGCCGCCCGGTCGGCCGGCTCCGTCGAGCACAGCCGGGCGAGTGACGCCGGCGGATCGACCCGCGGCCGGCGCAGGTCGAGTTCGGCCACCGGCGGCGCGACGTGCTCGGTCAGGTCGGCGTCGGGCAGCAGGGTACGCACCCGGTCGGTCAAGGCTGTGGCCTCCGCGCCGGTCACTGCGTCCTCGACGTGCCCCCAGCCCCACCACGAACGGTGCTTGCCGGCCATGCGGCCTCCCCGCCGTCCACCACCGCCAGATCGACTCCGCGGGTAACGTACTCGACTGCCAGCACCGCGTCGATGCCGTCGTGGTGGGCTTGGACTGCCTGCGCCGGTAGGTTGCACAGTCATGGCCACGACCGCGGACGTCCGTCGGGAACTCGCCAGCCTCGCCGACCCGCGCCGGGCGGCGGAAGTGAGCCGGTTTCTGCAGATGATTCCAGGCGGGTACGGCGAGGGCGACCGGGCCATCGGCGTCTCCGTGCCGGAACAGCGCAGGGTGGCCGGCCGGTACTGGCGCGACCTCTCCCTGGCGGAGACGGCGCTGCTGCTGACGAGCAGCGTGCACGAGGAGAGGCTGACGTCGCTGTTCATCCTGGTGCGAAAGTTCACCAAGGGGGGCGAGGAGGAACGGGGCAGGATCTTCGACCTGGTGCTGGCCAACACCGGCCGCATCAACAACTGGGACCTGGTGGACTCATCCGCGCCGTACATCGTCGGTCCCTGGCTGATCGACAAGGACCGCCGCGTACTGGATCGGTTGGCCGAGTCGAGCGTGGTGTGGGATCGGCGGATCGCCATCATGGCGACTTTCGCCTTCATCAAAGCCGGCGACTTCCTTTGGACCTTCCGGCTCAGTGAACGGCTCCTGCGCGACCCGCACGACCTCGTCCACAAGGCGGTGGGCTGGATGCTGCGCGAGGTGGGCAACCGTGACCGAGCGGCGGAGGAGGAGTTCCTGGCCCGACACTACCGGGCCATGCCACGGGTCACGCTGCGGTACGCGATCGAGAAGTTCGAACCGCAGCGACGTAAGGAGTACCTGTCCGGCATGGTCTAGATGACCGATATCGGGATACTGGAAGTCGAGGTGTCGGCTCAAGTCATCAGTGCCGGGCGATGGCCCACGGGTCAATAATCGTCCTCGCCACCTCGCTCAGGTCATTGTCCAGCTGGTGATCGCGCCCGGGCAGCCGGTGCAGCTGTGCCTGCGGGATGGCGCGGGCGTACAGGTCGGCGTGCGACGGTGGGGCGGTCTCGTCCTGGAGTCCATGGAACACATGCACCGGCACGCCGTGCGGCAGCCTCGCGCCGAGGTCGCGCGGCAGCTCGAACTCGTCACCGGGCCAGCCGCCCGCACCGACGAACGGAGCGGCGATCAGCACGATCGCCCTGAGCGGCGGCCCCGGTGGCCGCTCGGCGAGCGCGTTGATGAGGATCGTCCCGCCCACCGAGTGGCCGGTGACGACCGCGCCGTCGCCCAAGGCCGTCATCTCACGCCGGATGGCCGCGCTCCACCTGGCGTAGCTCGGCTCGTCCTCGTCGGGCATGCGCGGGTATCGGACCTCGTACCCGTCCCCGAGCTCCCGCCTCAAGCTGTCGACCAGCTTGTCGTCCCATTCGTCGTGCGTGCCCGCGCCGCCGCCCTGGATGAACAGGATCCGCCGGGTCCCTGCCATGACGCTCCTCCGTCGCACCCTCGTGACGACCCGGTTCGATACCCGCTGCCAGCCCGTGCGAAGCCGGCGCGGCCTACCGGGCCCGTTCCAGCCGCGCCCGACCTGGGCACAGGGCTGAGTCGGCGTCGATGCCCTCACCCGGTCGCCGTCGATCGCCTCCGCTACCAGGACATCCACACCCGGTGGCTACGGGCGGCATGATCGTCGCGCACGATCAACTGGTGCTCGAACGGGTCTCCTGGCAGCTCCCGCCCCAGACCAATCGACGGCGTTACTCGAGCTCATCCTCAGCGGGCCGCGGAACGGCCCGCACTAAGACAGTGTGACATTCTCACCCGCTTGGCCGATTAGACCCAATGACCGCCCTTGTTCAATTCTGGCCGTATCCGCGGCCGGCTGACGGCAGGAGAACACCATGCGATGGATCCGCCCGAACCGATGCGACAACTCCGGCCCGAACTGCCTGGAGGTCGCCGTGACGCCGGAGGGTGACCGGGTGCTGCGGAACTCGCAGCGGCCGGAGGTCACCATCAAGGTCGACGCGCAGGAGTGGTCAACGTTCATCGACTCGGTGCGGGCCGGCCAAAGCTTCTGACCGGTCCCCCGACGGCGGGCGGTTGCCGCCCCAACGAGCCGCGCCGCTGGTGGTGTCAGTCCTGCCCGGACAGCGGCGCGAGGGAGCCTCGGCACCGCCTGCCGCCTGGCCGACGACGACGTGGACCCGTACCGCCCCGCCCGGTCCGGGCGGGGCGGACAAATGTCGGCGGACGTGTGGTCTGGCACAGGGCTCGGATTCTTCGCCGCGAGCCCGGCTTCGGAAGCCAGGTGATGGAGGCGGCTGTCGTCGCCGAAGTGTGTCGAGCGCCGGTCCTCGGTTCGTCGAGCCAGGCAGGCCGCCTCAGGATCGTTGGCGCAGAACGAGTGCCACCAACCCGCCTACGGCCGCGAGGCCGACAGCCGCCAGCGGCAGCGCTGCGCGCAACCTCGAGGGAGGGTCATCGTCCTGGACCGGCTCCCGCGTAAACGCTCGGATCCAGTCCGCCGTCAACAGGGGCTCAGCGGCCCCGAGCGCGTGCGCGTGCAGGCGCTGCCCGGCCGTGCGAATCTGCTGCTCGGCCCGGTCGACGGCCGGGCCCGCGCCAAACTTCGCGCTCGCCTCCGCTGCCAACGCCTCGACCGCCTCGCTGAGCGCGGCCCGGGTCCGTGTGATCTCTTCCCGCAACTGCTGCAGGTCAGGGCCAGTTTCCAACCTTGTCACGACGCCCGTCCTTCCCGAACCGCGCTGTTCACCGCGCCACCAACGCGCAGTGTCAGCTCCTCGCCCGCTGTCGTGGCGATGTGCGGGGCCGCCTGGCTGATCAGTTCCAAGGTCGCCATCCCGGCGCCCGGTCGCCCATCGGCTGCTGCCTGCGGTTGCATGTCGCCCAACTCCCTCCGCGTACCGCCGTCGTTCCCAGGCGATCCAAGAACGAAACACCGGCCACGCCGCTCCTTGTGCGGCGGACAAGCAGGCAAGCCGGGGAATGGCTGTGCCTGTGCGCGGGTCGGGCCGGTCAATCGTCGAGGTTGATGACGCCGGTCATGGTGTGCTGTCCGATCCCGCGTTGATGTCCAGGCCGGGGACGAGTTGGCGGCAGATCCAGATGCCGCGTCCGCTGAGGGCTGCATGGTCCGGTGGTCTGGCCCGACCGTCGGGTCGGCCATGCCAGGGCGCTGATCGCTGACCTGCAGGTGCAGGGCGTTGTGGTCGCGCCGTAGCCGTCGCGGGCCGGGCACCGCCGCCGTGCCGGATGGTGCGTGGCCGGCTCACACGATGAGTAGTTGCTCGATTTGCCCGGTGTGGCGCCGAGCGCTGCGGCGTGCGCGGGGGGGGGGCGCACCGCCCGTCTTGCCGCCTCCGTCGGCAATGATGGCCCTGTGCAACCACTCACCGCGGGGACCGAGCAGGCCGCCGTTGAGGCGCTCATGGCGGCCAGCCGAGCGTTCGTCGGCCTCGCCGCCCGCTCGCTGGCCGACCTCGAGGC
The DNA here is from genome assembly GCF_043197935.1 of Micromonospora sp. NPDC048930. NCBI lineage: Bacteria > Bacillati > Actinomycetota > Actinomycetes > Micromonosporales > Micromonosporaceae > Micromonospora > Micromonospora sp. NPDC048930. The sequence goes on along the minus strand of NZ_JBICUB010000016.1, from coordinate 9,104 downwards.
CGAGGTCACGCTGCCGCAGTTCCGGGCGCTGGTCGTGCTGGCCACCCGGGGACCGCAGCGCGCCGTCGACATTTCCGCCGAGCTCCAGGTCGCGCCGTCGACCGGGACCCGGATGTGCGACCGCCTGATCCGCAAGGGCCTGGTCCGGCGGTCCCGCTCGATCAGCGACCGGCGGGTGGTCCGCCTGCAACTCACACCCGCCGGGCGGGCTCTGGTGCAGGAGGTGATCCAGCGGCGCCGAGAGGAGTTGTCCCGCATCGTCGGGGCGACCTCGGCGTACTGGAAGCCGGCGGTGACCGAGGCGCTGACCGCGTTCGCCACTGCGGCCGGCGAGGTGCCCGAGCAGGAGTGGTGGCTGGGGTTCACCGCGTCGGAGCACGTCGCCGAGGCCGAGGACTGAACACCCGACCGGAGGAACCTGGCATCGGTGCCTGGTCGAAGTACTGGCACAGTGCAATGATGGGCATGTGCAAGCGACGGTGTGACGGCACCGCCGACAGGCCTCACGACCAGTAACGGGAGGCAGGTCATGGACCGAGACGGACACCACGAGGTCGCCCGGATCGACGACACGGTCACCCCGGACGGGCTGCACGAGCGGGCCGAGCGGGTCGCCGTGCCCGACTTCGACTACCTCACCCAGACCATCGAGGCGGTCGCCGAGGGGCTCACCCCGCACCCGTCCACCGGGACCGTCCAGCACCGACGTCGAACCTAGGCGGCCGAGGCGATTATCACGTCGTTCTGCAGGACGAGGTCGCGGTTGGTGGCGCCGGCGTCCACGGGGATCATCCGGCCGATCACGCGATGACCGAGACGGCGATCGGGCTGGGTTCGGCCACGAGCTTCGGTGGCTTGCGGTGCGTGACCAGGGCGTTGGTGCTGTCGCTGCCACGCTTCACCTCGGCCGGCCCACTGCTCCTTCGAGCCTTGACGTCTTAATCAGTCAGCTCGGTAACGCGATCTCGGTGATGCGTTCGCGCAGTTGTTGTTCCGCCGTGTCCAGCGTCGTCCACAGGTCGAACCACACCCGGCTGCGCGTCTGCTCGCCCCGGTCGAGACCGGCGACTGCGATGCTGTAGACGCCCCACAGGATCTCGTGGCGGCTGGGAGGGGAATCGACGCCGATGGCGAAGGACGCGGCCAGAGCGGCGCGAGTGACGATCAGGCTGTCCGGGTCGTCCGGGGCACGCCGCCCGGCGGTCAGGAACCGCGGCTCGTCGGTGATCTTCATCCATCGCACCGTCGCGCCCGGCACCTGCTGGTCGATGATCTCGGCGACCGATTGCCGGACCGTGGTGGCCGGATCGTCTCCCAGCCAGTCGAGGAAATGGCCAGTGCCGACGAGCCTGGTGAAGTCATCCTGGACAGGCCCGTACGTCGGATTGGGCTGGAACTCACCGGTGAGCTTGCCACCAGCGTCCACCTTCCACACGCGCCGGATGGCTTCAGCTGGGATGTAACCGTTCGGGTCGCTGATCAACGTCTGGTCGATCTCTGCGACCGAACCTCCCGGATTCCGTGCCGCCTCGGCAAGCAATCCGGTCGGCGGGGTCACGTTTCGCCCTGGTGCTTCGCCCGGGCCTGTCGGCATGGTCATGGCCCCTAACTGCGCTCCCGACGGACAGAATGGTCACGTGGAAGGTAGATCATCCGTCATGCACGAACCTTGTCAGGTCACGAGATGGATCTCGACGGACTGAGAGTCTGGCGCGAGGACCTGCGACACGCGGCGGCCTCCGCCCTCCTCGGCTTCGAGACACGCTACGGGTACCCGCCCGGCGAGAACGGCATCAGCCCACCCGACCCCGCTGGGACCGCCCGGCTCGCCGCAGTCGACACCATCCCCCAAGATCTGCTGCTCCTGTACCGCGCCGTCGGCGGGATCGACCTGCCCGACGTCGGTAACGGGTTCTTCCTACACACCGCCTCCCACATCGCGCGCTTCCACGAGTCACGCCAACTCCGACACGTCCGCGGCGGACACCACGCCGATGTCCTCGTCTTTGCCAGCGACGGCGGCGGCACCCAATACGCGCTCGACACACCCACCGGAGTACCGGTCTATCGGCTCCCGCCAGCCGCCGTCATCGACGGCACCTACACCTCGGACGATCCGCAGTTCGGCCCCGCCGCCCCGGACCTGGCCACCTTCCTCGGCGGCCTGCTCAACGCCGTCGAAGCATTCGCCGCGTCCGGCACACCGCCACAGTTGCAAGAGACCGGACCACCTCGACAGGGGCCTCGGGCTTGCCAAGGGGTCACCAGTCAGGCGGGGAGCAGCGAGGCGTAACCAGTTCGGTCTTCTCCGGGATTGCGTCAGGTCGCCGCACCGGGCCCGGGAAGCAGGTCGACGTCGCCGGCATGCATCGGCTCGCCGCAGTGCGCGCAGCGCAGGTCGACGCTGCTGACCTGGCCACATGCGTGGTGGCGGTACAGCACCGGCGCGCCGGCCTGACCGGCGAGCCACTTGTCGCCCCAGCGGACCATCACCATCAGCAGGTCGACGAGCTCGGTGCCCTTCTCGGTCAGGACGTACTCGAACCGGGGTCGCCGGTCGTAGGGCCGGCGCTCGAGTATCCCCTGTTCGACGAGGTGGTTCAGCCGCTCGGTCAGGACCTTGCGTGAGATGCCGAGATCCGCCTGGATCTGCTCGAACCGGGTGAACCCGGCGTACACGTCACGCAGGACCAGCGGTGACCAGGGCTCGCCGATCACGTCGAGCGTGCGCGCGACCGAGCATGCCATCTCCCCGAAGTTCGTGCGCTGCATGAAGCCAGCTTAGCAGGCTGGGTTCCCTTAAGGAACTTCAGCTGTTACGGTCACGGAGTCTCTTGAAGGAACTAAGGAAGGGGGGCGGGAATGAGCAAGGTGTTCATCGCACTGGCGGTCTCGGTCGACGGGTACATCACCGGTCGCGATCCCGGCGCCGGGCGCGGGCTCGGCGACGCGACGATGCTGTTCGACTGGTACTTCGACGGCGATACCCCCAGCCAGGTGTTCGACGGGTTCCGGCTGAGTGAGCCGAGTGCCCGGGTGTTCGACGCCATCGCCGGTCGCGTCGGCGCCACCCTGGCCGGCCGCAACACCTACGACGACTCCGAGTGGGTCCACGGCGGGGCGCCACACCCGACCGCGCCGCTGTACGTGCTCAGTCACCGGCCGGTGCCCGGCATGAGCGACCGCCAGACGCTGATCACAACCGGGGTCGAGGACGCGGTCGCGGCCGCGCGGGACGCCGCCGGCGACAAGGACGTCGCCCTCATGGGCGGCGGCGTCGCGACAGCGGCCTTGGCGGCGGGACTCGTCGACGAGGTGATCCTGCATCAAGTGCCGATCCTGCTCGGCGGCGGCCGACCCTACTTCCAGTCACTCCCGCAGCACGTGCGGCTCCGACTCGTCGACGTCGTCCCGGCGCCGGGCGTGACCCACCTCCACTACGAGGCGGTCCGATGATCTCCGGCGGGCTGATCGCCCTCCTGTTGACTGGGCAGACTTCACAGCACGACACGTACAACGTCTTCAGCGGCCGGCCGTACACCACCCGGCTCACGCAAGACACCGGCTTCAGCCCCACCTTCGACCTCGCCACGGCGGTCGCCGACCAGGTCGCGTGGCGCGCCGACAACCCTCGTTGAAGGAGCACACACATGCTTGACCCCGACGTACGCCGCGTACTCGACGGCATCTCGATCGCCCACCTCGCCACCGTCCTCCCGGACGGCTCGCCTCACACCGTTCCCCTGTGGATCGGCACCCTCGGCGACCGAATCGTCTTCTTCACCGGGCCGGGCTCCCGCAAAGCACGCAACCTGCGCCTCGACCCTCGAATGGCGCTGTCCATCGCGCCCGTCGACAACCCGTTCGAACCCGTCGTGATCCGTGGACGGATCGTGGAATGGATCGAGGGAGACGCGGCATGGCCGATCATCGACCAACTGTCCACGAAGTACACCGGGGCGCCCTACTCCCGGGAACAGCAACGCGTCGTGGCCGTGGTCGAGCCAGAACGACAGACGGTCGGGATCGGCTAGGTACCCGTCGCTGACCCCGTACGACCCGTTCACCGACATCATCGACGGTCGTTCTCAATTGACGGACGTCCGGACTACGAGACGTCCCTTAGGCGCAGGAAGCCATCTGAGCAGACAAAGCGACGACCTTCGACAGCTGATCGAGGCATTGATGTGCCTGATCGCCTTGGACTTCCGTGTGAAGAGCTCCGGATCACGCCGATTCCACCGAGGCAGTTGATGGCTGGACCCCAGTGATGGAGGGCGTTTGCTCGCGTTGTCGGGCGAATTGGTCTGGGCGAGCACGTGGATGGCAGAGGCGAACGAGGTCGTCGCGCCCCGGCTCGACCTTCCCGTACTGGCATTCGTGGACTGGCCAGACCATGAGGAACCACTGCGCGGCGTGCACTGGAAGACCGCGCCCTTGACACGGTGGGCGGCAGGACGCCCGTTCGTCTGGCTGGACGACGAAACCACCGACGCCGACCGGCGATGGGTCGCCGCACACCACTCGCAGCCAGCGCTGCTGCGCCACGTCGACCCATACCTCGGCTTGACCGGCGCCGACCTTGCGGCAGTGCGCCAGTGGCTCAGACCGCACGACGAAGCCGCTTGATCAGCCGCGCGCGGTAGCCGCACAGCACTCGCCACTGCCACTGGCGACAAGCAGCCCGCACGCACCCTCTCCTACCGCCTTCTACCGCACCTCATGTTCAGGTCGTCAACACCTGCGGCGGGGTGAGCATCGGCGGACGACAGACCAGCGTGGGCATGCCGCTTGCCGGTCAGCGGGTCAGGGTGCGTCTCAAAGGCGTCCTCCTGCACGTCGTAACGAGGCCGGGCAGCTGCGCCGCACCCTGCGCTGCCCCCTTGACACCGACCGCCTGCGGTCCCATTCGCGACGCCCGATCGGCTTCTCCGGTCCCACCACCGGCCACCGGGTCAACGGTTGAGCGGGTCGTGTCGGTCAACGGTAGCTTTCAGGTCGCCGGGCAGAAGATCCAAGTCGGGAAGGTCTACGCCCGCAAACTCGTCACCGTCGCCCTCGACGAGCCCACCGTCACCGTCTACGACGCCGACACTCCGATCCCGGCCGGACCCCGCCCCAGCAACACCAAACTGAACCGCACCAGAGCCAAACACCAGATCACCATCCCGGCTCAGCTCAGCAGCCTCGCCTTCATGCGTGACCTGGCGACTTGTAGTCGGCTATGTGGTTGGCCTAACCCGAGCGCGCTGTGTTCGATGACGCCTGCGGGGGTGTCAGTGCGTCCAGACTCCTGTGATGTGAGCGCGACCAGCTCGGTGCGCAGGTCCACGGCAGTTCACCGAGGACGATCGCGCTGAGCACAAGCTCGACCATCACCCGGTCGTATCGATCGGAGGTGCGACGATAACGCGACGGGTCGGACTCCATCGTCGCCGCTGAGATACGCCAACCACCGCCGCCAACGGGCGAGAACGATGCTTCGAAGATCCCGTGCCGGTCCAGCTGCGATGCAGGAACGCGACATGTCCTCAACGAACACGTTCCACTTCTCGTCCATGTCGCGAGCCTCGTAACCGAGCTTGATCCGTCCCCTGCTCGTCGGAGAACGTGCGGGTCGGCGGCTCGGCCGTCGGCATCGGCATCGGCATCGGCATCGGCATCGGCATCGGCATCGGCGACACGATCGGCAACACGTGCCGCAACAACGACCGGGTGACCGGCTCGGTTTCACGACGACGGCCTGAAGGTGAGTCAGCGGAGAGGGGCTCACCGTCAACTCCGAAGCCATGATCAAGATCGCGATGATTCGACTCATGGCGATGCGTCTGGCCGGTAAAAGCATCCGCTGGAGCAACGCCAGGAACGCGAAGCCGCCCGACGCATCAACGCCGAACAACTTATCACCGCGTAGCAACCCGGTTACCCGACGGTCTCTTACAGACCCCTGGCCTGTTCGTCGCGCATTTCACGGCTTTCCACCCAGACGCGCGCTTTCTCCGCTTTTGCGGCGTTCATCCGCAGTTGGTGAGGCTTGCTCAATATGCTCCAAGGCGACGCGCAGCCCCCGACCTGGGACACCCTGGCAAGGCTTCGCGCTGCTCGGTCCACCCACCATGAGGACAACCACCCGGCGAGGAGATCGACATGGCGTTGGCCCTGTTCGCCGGGCCCATCTACGTGGCCGCCGGCTTCACCGCGCTGCTGCGCCGAAAGCTGGGCTTGGTGGTGACCGCCAAGGGGAAGCTGCGCACCACCGAGTCGTTCCGCACGTTCCGGCTGCACTTCTGCTGGGCGGCCGTCTCCGCCGGCCTGCTCGGCGCGAGCTTTCTGCTGGACAACAGCTCACTCCTGCTGCGGGTGTGGCCGGTCGTGACCCTCCTGACCGGTCTCGGTCCGCCACTGATCGTCCTCGTCTCGAACGTTCGGGCCGACCGTGAGCAGCACGACGACACGGCCGCGCCCACCGCCCACGCCGACAGCGAGGAGCGCCGTCCGCCGAAGTCACGGGTGGCGGCTGAGGAGGGGGTTCGGCGATGATGAGGTTGACCGTTCCGCGGGTCGTGATGGCGTTGACCTGCGCCCTGCTGCTGACCTACGCCTTCGCCATAGCGCCCGCCACCACCTCCGAGGGCCGAGGCAGGGCGGTGACGGCCGAAGCGAAGGCGCCCGCCCAACCCAGCGCGTCGCCCCGACCTCGAGAGCTCTTCCCTCCGGCGGGAAAGACGTTCATCGGTGTCATGACCGACAAGGGCCCCCACGACTTCACGCCGGTGGACAGGTTCATGGCGGCCGCACAGCACCAGCCGCAGGTCATGCTCTTCAGCGAGGGCTGGGCATCCGCCACGTTCGACCGGACGCTCTTCGACCGGATTCGTGATCGCGGCATGATGCCGATGCTGGGCTGGGAACCATGGGACTACCGGCTGGATGAAAGGGCTCGGCAGCAGAAGCTGACCGCCCAGGAGATCGACAGGATCCGGTCGGACCAACCCACCTACCGGTTGTCCCGCATTGCGGACGGAGAGTTCGACAGCTACGTGCGGTCTTGGGCGGAAGGAATCAAGTCACTCGGCTACCCGGTGGCCATCCGCTTCGCTCACGAGATGAACGGCTACTGGTACCCGTGGTGCGAGCTGGTCAACGGCAACCAGCCGGGTGACTACGTGAGAGCCTGGCGCCACGTACACGATGTGTTCAGGACCGCCGGGGTCACGAACGTCATCTGGGTGTGGAGCGCTAACGTCAGATACACCGACCTGACCCCCGCGCTCTCCACCTACTACCCCGGCGACGACTACGTGGACTGGCTCGGCGTCACGGGCTACTACGGCAAGTACGACTTCGCGGAGTACCTCTCCTTCGACGAGATCTTCAAGAAGACCATCACCGAGATCCGCACCTTCAGCAAGAAGCCGATGATCGTCACCGAGACCGGTGCTTCCGACCACATAGGGCGCAAGGCCGAATGGATCAAGCAGGCCTTCCAAACGCTGCCCAGCTACCCGGACATCATCGGGCTGATCTGGTTCGAGGTGAACAAGGAACTCGACTGGCGCATCGTGAGTTCCCCGGCGGTGGCCACGGCCTTCGCAAAGGCGGTCAACGACCCTCGCTACCAGGTCACCTGGTCGCCGGACATGCTCCTGCGTACGAAACTGGCGGACTAGATGTCGCGGTGTAGGCGGAGATCCCGGCCGCGAGTTTGTCGACCAGAACCTGCCCGCGGATGACGAGATGGCCGAGCCGGTCGCTCACACCGACAGCGAGGAACGCCGCCGACGTCACGAGTGGCGGCTGAGGAGAGATTGCAATGATGAGGCTGACCGTTCCGCGGGTCCTGATGGTGCTGGGCGGCGCGCTACTGCTGACCTACGCGGTCGCCACAGCACCGGCCACCATGTTTGGAGGCCGGGCGGACGGCCAGTCCGACCGGCTTGCGAAGGCCGAGCCGGGTGCAGCGCCCCGGCCGGCTGCGGAGCTCTTCCCGCCGGCCGGCAAGGCGTTCATCGGTGTGATGACCGAGAAGGGCCCACACGACTTCGCGGCGGTGGATACGTTCACCGCTGCCGCGAGACACCAGCCGAACGTTCTGATGTTCAGCTCGTGGTGGGCGTCTGACGCATTTGACCGGATGCTCTTCGACCGGATCAGCAGCCGCGGCATGCTGCCGATGCTGGCCTGGGAACCATGGGACAACACATTGGACGAAGCGGCCCGCAAAAGGGGCCTGCCCGTCCGTGACATCGACCAGATTCGGTCCAACCAGCCCAACTACCGGTTGTCCCGTATCGCTGGCGGGGACTTCGACCCGTACCTTCGGTCCTGGGCGGAAGGGATCAAGTCACTCGGCTACCCCGTGGCCATCCGGTTCGCGCACGAGATGAATGGGGACTGGTATCCGTGGTCCGAAGCGGTCAACGCCAACCGGCCGGGCGAGTACGCCAGGGCGTGGCGCCACGTACACGACCTGTTCCGGGCCGTCGGGGCCACGAATGTGACCTGGGTGTGGAGCCCGAATGCCAGATGGGGCGACTCGACGCCGAGACTCTCCGGTTTCTATCCGGGCGATGACTACGTCGACTGGGTGGGCCTCTCGGGCTACTACGGCATCGGGTTCTATACGGACTACAGGTCCTTCGATGAGATCTTCGACCGCACCATCACCGAGATCCGCGCGTTCAGCAGAAAACCGATGGTCATCACCGAGACCGGCGCCTCCGACGCCACGGGGCGCAAGGCCGAATGGATCACGGAGGCCTTCCGACTGCTGTCGCGCCATAAGGAGATCATCGGCGTCATCTGGTTCGAGGTGGACAAGGAGGTGGACTGGCGCATCGTCAGCTCACCGGCCGTGACAGAGGCCTTCGCCAAGGCGGTCGCCGATCCTCGCCACCAGTTCAGCTGGTCGCCGGACATGCTCCTGCGCACGAAGTTGGCGGACTAGGGCGTGTCTCGAAGTAGGTGTGTCGGTGGTCGATAGATGGCGAGGTCTCCGGTAGAGGGTTCATCGACCAAGAAGAACCTGAACACCGGAGACCTCGTGGCCACCTTAACGGTGACGAGGCGGTTCGACCTGACCGACGCTCAGTGGGCGGTGCTGC
>NZ_JBICUB010000015.1:0-162847 GCF_043197935.1 Micromonospora sp. NPDC048930 | reverse complement strand
CGTCAACTCATCCAACGAGCCCGCACGCTTTACCGCTGGGACACCCGGCCGACAACCCGCCGACTCAGGTGACGCCTATTGCCGGTCGCTCTAAAGTCCGGTGAAGCAGAGTGATTCAGCGGCGTACGTCGCGACAGCTGCTATCCCTCGACCCGACCCGATGGCTCGGATCCGAGAGTGTGACCCCTGTTGACCTGCTGTGCGAGCAAATCGCCGGCAAGTCGCCGGACCTCTGGCGACCGGAAGCAAAAGCATACGCCGCAGGCTGGACCGGGCGTCGAGGGCCTGCACGGGTAGGAAGACCTACGCCGCCTGCGGGTCGCGGCAGTTGCTCGTTTCTGCTGGTCAGCAGCGGTGACGTCGAAGGCGAACCGCCGCAGCACCCGCCGGCCCGGTAGGAGACAGGCGGCGGACACGACCGACACTCACCCCCGGCCGAAAGGTCAAGTCGTCCAGCGACTCGCCTCGCGGCTGCCGCGCAGGATCAGGTCGCTTACTGGTCTTGCGGGCCGAACTTCCAGGTCCAGTCGAGGCGGTGGCGGCCGAAGGTGCGGCGTTCGCCCTTGAACCCGGCGCGTAGGAGTTTGATGTCGGCGACGAGGCGGATGATCTCCCGCTTGACCGGAATGTCGTCGCCCAGGTCCTGCCACGTTTGCACCGCCTGGTCGCCGATGCGCCCGCGCAGCACGGCGGGGATCCCGGCGTGGGCGGCGCGTTGCTCGTACTCGGCGATCTGCGCCAACAGGCCCTTCTCGGCACGGGCGTAGGCGATCGCGGTGACCTCGCCCTCCTCACCCAGCTTCCGCCAATCCTCCAACTCGCCCCGCAGCCGTTGCGCCTCTGCGCGGGCGTGGGCAACTTCCTCGTCGGTGGCGCTGGCGGCGGTGAGGGTGTCGTACACGTCGGGGCGGGACAGCCACGCCACCACCGTGCGCTGCACGTACTCATCCAGGAACTCGGCCTTCACCGCCGTGCACCGCTTGTGCAGGCAGGAGTACACCTGACCGGTCCAGCCGTGCCGGTTGAGCCGCTGCGACGACAACGGACCCCCGCACACCCCGCAGCGCACGATGTATGACAGCAGATGCACCGCCCGCGCCGGGCGGGTCGTCGTGCGGGACGGGTCGCCCAGCATCCGCACCACAGACCAGTACGTCTCCTCGCTCACCAGGGCGGGCCAGATCCCGTCGCCGACGATCTCCCCGCGCAGTACCCGCTTGCCGATGTAGGCGGGGTTCATCAACTGCTTGCGCAGGATCCCGCGCCGCCAGATCCCGCCTTGCGAGGCAGGGATGCCGAGGCGGTTGAGTTCGGCCTCCCGGACGGTGAGGGGCATGCCTTCGGAGATCTTGCGGAAGTTGTCCCGCACCACCTGAGCGTGCGAGTACTCAGTGACGGTCCCGTCGGCGGCGACCGCAGTGCGGACCTCGGTGTCCGGCTCCTGGCGCAGCAACGCCTTCGTGCGTTGGTCGTAGATCCGCCGGTACCCGTAGGTGATCTTCCCGTGCGGGCGGCCCGCTTCGGCCGCGCCGACGATGCCGCGCAGCACGTTGTCGCGGATCGAGTCGGCCATCCACTCCGCCTGCACCGCCTGGAAGCCGAGCATCATCCGGTCGTTCTTGTCCCGCAGGTCATACAAAACGCCGCCGACCAGCCAAAAGTAGAGACCGACCTCGTGGCACATGTCCCGGATCTTCACAAACACCGCGAGGTCACGTTCCTTGCGGGAAATCTCCCACACCACCAGCACGTCACCCTTGCCCGCGCGGATCTGCTCGATCAACAACTCGAACTGCTCCCGCTCCTTCGTCGCACGCCGGCTCGCCGAGCGGTGGTTGTCAGTAAACGACCCCGCGTCCGCCCACGAACGCTTCGTAATCTCCGCCAGATTGAGCACACCCTGGTCGTGGACGCTCTTGCCCTGCTCCTTCTTGTCCTGACTCGCGCGCTGATACCGCAACGCCCGCACCTCTACGCCACCGGCCAGCAACGCGTCCTTGCTGTCGAACCGGCCCCGATTCCCCGACCGGACCCTCCGCCGTACCATCAGACCGTCCCCCTAGATCGACGTTCGTGTCGGCAACATCGACCCTAGCTTCTAACGATCCTTGACAGTGCCGGGCGAGCAGCCCAGCGTCCGGGCCACCTCCTCGACCGGCAGGTCGTGCAGGAAGCGCAGCACCAGCACCGCCCGCTGGCGGGGCGGCACCTGGGCCAGGGCGTCGCGCAGCACGGTCCGCTCCTCGACGCCCCGGTCCTCGGTGGACCGGACGTCGGGGGGCCCGCCGAACAGGTGCACCCGCCACCAGCCGCGCCGCCGGGTGTCCAGGAAGTACCGGACCAGCACCGTGCGGACGTACGCGTCGAGCTGCTCGACCTCGCCGATGCGCGCCCAGCGCAGGTAGAGCCGCGTGGCGGTCTCCTGCACCAGGTCGTCGGCCTGGTCGGCGTCGCCGCAGAGCGCGTACGCGAGCCGGCGCAGCGCCGGCAGGCGCGCGGCGACGTACTCGACGTATTCCTGGTCCGATGCGTCCGGCATCCGGCCACCTCCGTGGGGTTCGCTGTTCCAGACGACACCCCGCCGGAAACGGTTGTACGCGATCGGGGAACAGGCCCGAGGATGGCCGGATGGAGATCCCCGAGAGCCTGCGCTGGACCGAACGGATCCCGGCGGGCCGGGCGTGGCGGGCGGTGCTGCCGGACCGGCTGGCGGAGTGCGTCGCGCAGTGGGACCTCCGGGTGGTGGGACCCCCGTTCGGGTACGCGTTCGCCTCGCTTGCGGTGCCGGCAGAGCTGCCGGACGGCACGCCGGCGGTGCTGAAGCTGCAGTACCCGGACGACGACAGCGTGCACGAGGCGGCCGCGTTGGCGCACTGGGCCGGCCGGGGTGCGATCCGGCTGCTGGCCCACGACCCGGGGCGGCGGGCGCTGCTGGTGGAGCGTTGCGTGCCCGGCACCCCGTTGCACGCGTTGCCGGCGGACGCGGCGCTGGCCGCCGTGGTCGAGCTGCTGCCCCGGCTCGGCGTGCCGGCCGGCCCGCCGTTCACCCCGCTCGCCGAGGAGGCGGCCGGCTGGGCGGAGCGGATCCCGGCGCACTGGGAGCAGGCCAACCGGCCGTACGAGCGGCGGCTGCTGGACACCGCCCTCGGGCTGCTCGCCGACCTGGCTCCGAGCCAGGGCGAGCAGGTGCTGGTCAACCAGGACCTGCACGCCGGCAACGTGCTCCGGGCGACGCGGGAGCCGTGGCTGGTCATCGACCCGAAGCCGCTGGTCGGCGAGCGGGAGTTCGGGCCGGTGCCGATGGTGCGCGGGATGGAGCTGGGGCACTCGCCCGCGGCGGTGCGGCACCGGCTGGACCGGCTCAGCGCCGAGCTGGGCCTGGACCGGGAGCGGGTCCGGGGCTGGACGGTCGTGCACTGCACGGCGTGGAGCATCGGCGCGGGACAGCTGTTCCCGAACCAGATCGAGGTGGTCCGCTGGCTGCTCGGCGTGGAGTGACCGGTCCCCGGCGACGGCCGGGGACCGGTGCCGGTCCGGTCAGGCCGGATACGGGACCGCGTCGCGGGCCGCCCGCAAAGCTCCGGCCCACCAGGCGAGCTGGTCCAGCAGGGTCTTGGCGTATCCGGGCGCCGCGGCGTCCAGCGGCCGGCCGTCCTCCCAGCCGGTGAAGTAGTTCGGGAAGGCCAGGCCGTCGCGGATCGTCACCGCGTGCAGTTCGGTGAGGACGTTCTCGAGGTGGAGGACGGCGTGGCGACCGCCGGCGGCCCCGCCGTAGCTGACGAAGGCGACCGGCTTGGCCGTCCACTGGGTGAAGTGCCAGTCGATGGCCGCCTTCAGCGAGGCGGGATAGCTGTGGTTGTACTCCGGTGTGACCAGGATGAACGCGTCCGCGTCCGTCAACCGGGCGGTCAGCGACGCCATCCCCTCCGGGCGGGGGTAGGCGTCGCCGGCGAACTTCGGGGACTCCGCCGGCAACGACAGCGGGATCTCGACCTCGGCGAGGTCGACGACGTCGACCTCGAACCCGCCGTGCTCGCGCGCCTGCTCGGCGACCCAGGAAGCGACGACGGGCCCGAACCGGCCCTCGCGGACGCTTCCGATGACAACGACCAACTTGTGCTTCTTGCTCATGCGGTCCACGGTCCGCCGCCGCGACGGCCGCAACCAGACCGGGCGCAGGCTGGCCCCCGTGGGGCCACGCTACGAGGTTCAGGGCCGCCGGCACCCGCCCTAGACTTCGGACCCATGGGTACGCCGTTGGGGGATTTCGTCCGGGCCAAGCGCGACAGCATCCAGCCGGAGTCCTTCGGCCTGCCCGATCGTGGCCGGCGTCGGGCTCCCGGCCTGCGGCGCTCGGACCTGGCCACCCGCGCCGGGATCAGCGTGGAGTACCTCACCCGGATCGAGCAGGGACGGGACCGCAACCCGTCGCCCGCGGTGCTGAACGCGCTCGCCGACGCCCTGAGCCTGGACGCCCGGGAACGCGACCACCTGCGCTACCTCGCGAAGATCACCGGCGGCGCCTGCCCTGGGCACCGGCGGCCGTCGCCGCCCAACCGTGAGGTCCGGCCCGCGGTGCTGGCGACCCTCCGACTGCTGGAGCCCGCCGCCGCGTTCGTCACCAACCGCCTCGGCGACGTGCTCGCGTACACGAGCGGGTTCGAGCTGGTCATGCGGGGGATCGGGCTGCTCGACACGGAGCGGCCGAACCTGACCCGCTACGTGTTCACCGATCCGCGTGCCCGTACCTTCCTCCCCGACTGGCACCAGGTGGCCGACGAGCAGGCGTTCGACCTCTGGCTCGGGCCGTCCGCGGAGACATCCGAGTGGTTCAAGGCCGAACTCGCCCCCGTCGCCGGGCCGGAGTTCACCCGACGGCTCCACCACCACCTGCCCCCGTCGCCCGTCCCGCTCCGGATCGACCATCCCGCCGCGCAGGAGCTGCGCTGGGACCGGGAACGGCTGGAGCTGCCGAGCACCGACGCGCAGCAGCTGGTCGTCCTGCTGCCCGCCGACGAGGCGACCGCGCACGCCGTCGAGCAGCTGCGGCACCGCCCGCGGGGCATCCTTCGGGCGGCGAGCTGACGCCGCCGACGCGGTGCGGGACGCGGCCCGGCGCTCGCCGCGACGCCGGTGGCCGGCGGGGTCGGTCGCGGGGGTACCGCTCCGGCGTCAGCCGGCCTGGCAGGTGGCGCACCAGTAGAGGTTGCGGCCGGCCAGCGCGCCCCGGCTGACCCCGGTGCCGCAGACGTGGCAGGGCGCGCCGGGGCGGCGGTAGACGTACACCTCGCCGCCGTGCCGGTCGACCCGGGGCGCGCGGCCCATCGCCTCCGGCAGGTGGATCTCCCGTACGGTGTCGATCCGGCCCCGCTCCACCGCGCGGGTCATCAGCGCGACCAGGTCCGCCCAGAGTTCCCGCCAGCCCGCCGGGCTCAGGTCACGGCCGGGCAGGGTGGGCGGCAGCCCGGCCCGGAACAACGCCTCGGTCACGAAGATCAGCCCGGTGCCGGCCACCACCGACTGATCCAGCAGCAGCGCGGCCAGCGGGGTGGGGCTGCGCCGGATCCGCGCGTACGCCCGGTCGGGGTCGGCGTCGGCCCGCAGCGGGTCGGGGCCGAGCCGGTCGCGCAGCGCGGCCACCTCGGGCGGGGTGAGCAGCTCGCAGGCCGTCGGGCCGCGCAGGTCCAGCCAGTGGGCGTCGCTGGTGAGCCGCAGCCGGATCTGGCCGACCGGGGGCGGCGGCTCGCCGGGGCCGTCGGTGACCTTGCCGTAGAGCCCGAGATGCACGTGCAGGGTCAGCTCGCCCGCGTAGTGGTGCAGCAGGTGCTTCCCGTACGCCTCGGTGCCGTCCAGGACGGTGCCGCTGATCCGGGCCGCGCCCTCGGCGAAGCGGCCCTGCGGGCTGGCGGCCTGCACCTTGTCGCCGGCGAACAGCTCGGCGTGCCGGGCCGCCAGGCGGTGAATGGTGTGTCCTTCTGGCACGCCGGCAACGGTAGCCGGGGCGCCGGCGCGACGCCGAGCCGGCGGGTCCGACCCGTCGACGGGTGTCGACTTCTCCCCCGCTGGGTACCTCTTTCCTGTCATGCGCGGCCTCCGCGCCCTGATCAGGAGGTGTCGAAGTGAAGATCCTGTCCCGCCGGAACGC
Source organism: Micromonospora sp. NPDC048930 (assembly GCF_043197935.1). Lineage (NCBI taxonomy): Bacteria > Bacillati > Actinomycetota > Actinomycetes > Micromonosporales > Micromonosporaceae > Micromonospora > Micromonospora sp. NPDC048930. The sequence continues at coordinate 156,702 of NZ_JBICUB010000015.1, read as the reverse complement.
CCCGGCGGCCAGTACGGATGAGAACGGCGACGGCGTCGTGGACGCCCGCGACGACAGCACCGTCGCGGACCGGGCCGACGGCCGGCCGGTGGTCACCGACCGCGACGCGGAGCGGACCACGTACCGGAGCGGCGCGACCGCCACCGAGGCGGAGCGGCGCGCGGCGGACCGGGCCGCGGCGGCACGCGCGGGCACCGGCCGGCCGCTGGACGCGGACACCCGGCGCGCCGGCACGGCGGTCGCCGCGGACCCGAGCGAGGAGCGGACCGTCGACCTGGACGGGGACGGCCGGCCGGACCGGCCGGTCGAGCGGCCCGACCTGGACTCCCGGACCGCCCCGGTGGCGGTCGGCCCGAAGCCCCGGGCCAGCCTGCTCGCCACCCTCGGCCTGATCGTGTCGGTGGTCGGCGCCCTGTTCGTGCTCTCCGGCACCCTGGCCGGCTACGGCATCGGGCTGGGCGCGGTCGGCGCGGTGCTCGCCGTGCTCGGGCTGATCGCCACCCGCCGCCGGCACGTGGCCGGCAAGACCGACGCGCTGATCGGCATCGCGGTGGGCATCGCCGCCGTGGTGCTCGGCATCGTGGCGATGACCGGCCAGTTCGACTGGCCGACCACCGACGGCGAGTGGACGGGCCGGTTCCGCGAGTGGCTTGATTCACAGTTTGCCAACTGGTTCTGACGGGCACTGTCCGGCTCGCCGGCGCAGGGCCGGCACGCCCGATCAGCTCTGGTGGTTCACCAGCCGGGCAACACCCTTGCTCGGGGGCGGCGGTTCGCCGCCCCCGAGACGTGTTCCAGGCCCGTCCGCCGGGACGACTCCCTCGCGCGCGTCGAGCAGCTCCTCCCAGTGCTCCCGGGCCCACGCGCAGGCCACTTCCATCGGGCCGAGCAGGCTGCGCCCGAGCGGGGTCAGCGCGTACTCCACCCGCCCGGCCCGGGCGTCGCGCCGGATCAGCCCGTCCTCCGCCAGCTTCCGCAGCGACCGGGTGAGCACCTTCGCGGTGACGCCGCGCAGCGGCACCCGCAGCTCCGAGAAGCGCCGGGGCCCGCCCTCGAGGCACCGGATGATCATCCCGGCCCACTTGTCCCCGAACCGGATCGGCGTCAGGTCCGACGGGCAGACTTCGTCGAACATGTCGGGGTCGAGCGGCGCACGCATGCCGCCCACCGTAGTCGGTATCCGGGTGGAAACCGGCCGCCTGGATAGCGTCCGCCCCGACCGGCCGGCGACCACGCCGGCCAACGGGTGATGAGGGGTACGTCGATGAGCAGGATCATCGTCTTCGGTGCCGGTGGGCGGGCCGGCCGGGCCGTGGTACGCCAGGCGCGCGACCGGGGGCACCGAGTCACCGCGGTGCTCCGCGACCCGGCCCGCCACCCAGATCTGTCCGCCGACGGGCAGGTGACGGTGGTCACCGGGGACGTCACCGACGCGGATCGGGTCGCCGAACTGGCCGCCGGGCACGACGCGGCGGTCCACGCGGCGGTCGACCTCTCCGCGCCGCCCGACGTCTTCTTCCCGGCGACGGCGCGGGCGCTGCTGAGCGGGCTCGGCCCGGCCGGGGTGGACCGGCTGTTGGTGGTCGGGCTCGCCTCGGTGCTGCCGACCGTCGCCGGCGTGCCGCTGCTCGACACGCCGGACTACCCGCAGGAGTACCGGGCCTTCTGCCTGGGGCACGGGGCGGGGACCGAGGTGCTGCGGCAGGCCGGCGGGGCCGTCGACTGGCTGGTGCTCAGCCCGGCCGGGGACTTCGACCACGGCGGCACGCCGACCGGCCGGTACCGGTTCGCGCCGGCCGACGCCGCGAGCCGGATCACGTACGCCGATCTGGCGGTGGCGCTGCTGGACGAGGTCGAGACGCCCCGGCACCGGCAGCTCCACCTCGGGGTGGAGCGGGCCTGAGCGGCGACGCAACGATCCACCGCGAGAAGCACGCCAGACGCAACGATCCGACGTCGTACGCAACTTCTCGCGGTGGATGTCGTCGGCCCGCGCCGCATACCGTTGGACCACGGCGCCAGCCCGTGGGCCGACGGTGGCCGGGCGCGCCCGACCCCTGGGAGCACGACATGACGATGGACGCCACCCGCCAGCGCTTCCTGATGTGCCGGCCGACGTACTTCGCCGTCGACTACGCCATCAACCCGTGGATGGACCCCACCGCGCCGGTGGACGCCGACCTGGCGATCCGGCAGTGGGAGCAGCTCCGCCAGACGTACGTCGACCTGGGCCACGAGGTCGAGCTGATCGACCCGGTGGCCGGCCTGCCGGACATGGTCTTCGCCGCCAACGGCGGCACGGTGATCGACGGCAAGGCCATGGCGGTGCAGTTCCGTGACCCGCAGCGCGCCGACGAGGCCCCCGCCTACCGCGCCTGGTTCGAGGCCGCCGGCTTCGAGATGTACGACCCGAAGCACGTCAACGAGGGCGAGGGCGACGTCCTGCTGGTCGGCGACCACCTGCTCGCCGGCACCGGGTTCCGCACCGCGCACGCCTCGCACGCCCAGCTCCAGGAGGTCTTCGGCTACCCGGTGATCACCATGCAGCTGGTGGACCCGCGCTTCTACCACCTGGACACCGCGCTCACCGTGCTCGACGAGCGGACCGTGGCGTACCTGCCGGAGGCGTTCTCGCCGGGCAGCCGGGCGGTGCTGCGCCGGCTGTTCCCGGACGCCATCCACGCGACCATGGCCGACGCCGAGGTGCTGGGGCTGAACGCGGTCAGCGACGGGCGGCACGTGGTGCTCCCCGCGCAGGCCAGCGACCTCGCCGCCAAGCTGCGCGACCGGGGCTACGAGACCATCGGGATCGACCTGTCCGAGCTGCGCAAGGCCGGCGGCGGTCCGAAGTGCTGCACGTTGCGACTCCGTCAGGGAAAGGCAAGCAAGTGATCGTCGACGACATGCTGCGGACGCCGGGGGCGGTACGCGACGCGGAGCGCCACACGGCGCACAACTACCACCCGCTGCCGGTGGTGATCTCGTCCGCCGAGGGCGCCTGGCTGACCGACGTGGACGGCCGCCGCTACCTGGACTGCCTGGCCGGGTACTCGGCGCTGAACTTCGGCCACCGGCATCCGAAGCTGATCGAGGCCGCGCACGCGCAGCTGGACCGGCTCACCCTCACCAGCCGGGCGTTCATCCACGACCAGTTCGCCGACTTCTGCCGCGAGCTGGCCGAGCTGTGCGGCAAGGACCTGGTCCTGCCGATGAACACCGGCGCCGAGGCGGTGGAGACCGGCATCAAGGTCGCCCGCAAGTGGGGCTACCAGGTCAAGGGCGTGACCCCGGGACAGGCCAACATCGTGGTCGCCGAGGGCAACTTCCACGGCCGGACCACCACCATCGTCAGCTTCTCCACCGACGAGGACGCCCGCGCCGACTTCGGGCCGTACACCCCGGGCTTCACGGTCGTCCCCTACGGCGACCTCGCCGCGCTGACCGCCGCGATCGACGAGAACACCGTCGCGGTGCTGCTCGAGCCGATCCAGGGCGAGCAGGGCGTCGTGGTCCCGCCGGAGGGCTACCTGCCGGGCGTCCGCCAGGTCTGCACCGAGCGGAACGTCCTGTTCATCGCCGACGAGATCCAGTCGGGTCTGGGCCGGACCGGCGCCACGTTCGCCTGCGACCTCGAGGGCGTCGTCCCGGACATGTACCTGCTGGGCAAGGCGCTCGGCGGCGGCATCGTGCCGGTCTCCGCGGTGGCCGCGAACACCGACGTGCTCGGTGTGCTCAAGCCGGGCCAGCACGGCTCGACCTTCGGCGGCAACCCGCTGGCCTGCGCCGTCGCCACCGAGGTGGTCCGGCTGCTCGCCACCGGCGAGTTCCAGCGGCGCTCGGCCGAGCTGGGCGAGCGGCTGCACGCCGGGCTGCGCGGCCTGATCGGCAAGGGCCTGGTCGCCGTCCGGGGCCGGGGCCTCTGGGCCGGGCTGGACATCGACCCGGCGCTGATGACCGGCCGGCAGGCCTGCGAGCGGCTGATGGAGCGAGGCGTCCTGGCCAAGGACACCCACGGCTCGACCATCCGGCTCGCCCCGCCGCTGGTGATCACCGAGGAGGAGATCGACCACGCGGTGGCCCAGCTCGCCGCCGTGCTGGCGGGCTGACCCCGTACGCGGAAGGGCGCCGGGACCACGACGGTCCCGGCGCCCTTCGTCGTTCCGGTCAGGGGCGGGGCAGCCGCATCGCCATGGTGGGCGCCTCGGCCATCACCGACGTCGGGCTGAACTTCGCGTCGCTGGGCAGCTCGTCGGCCCGGCCGACCTGCACGCCCGGGTAGAGCTCGACGATGTCGCCCTCGGCGAGCACCCGGGACTGCTGCGGGGCGAGCGCGATCCGGTCCGACTCGGCCATCGAGCCGCCCGGGCGTACGCCGGAGCCGTTGGTGCTGGTGTCGGTCACGATCACCTCGCCCACTCTCAGCTCGAACCGGACGTGGCTGCGGCTGATCCACCGCCGCGCCTCGTCGTTGAGCCACTGGCCGAGCACGATGCCGTCGGCCGGGTCCGGCGCCCGGCCGACCAGCACCGCCTGGGTCTCGGTGAGCACGAAGCGCCGCCGCACCAGCCCGCCGATCCGGACCGCCAGCACCTCCGTACGCGGGCGCGGCCCGGCGTCGCCGAGCCGGACGCCGTGCCGGGGACAGGTCGGCACGCCGTTGCGCAGGCTCGGCGGCGGCTGAGCGGCCGGGGCACGGTCCACCCGGGCCAGGTCGGCGAAGGCGCCGCCGCCACCGCCACCGCCGAAGAGGGCGCACCCGGGCTCGGGGCAGCGCCACTGCCGGGCGAGCAGCTTCGCGCCGACCGCCGAACGGCCGCCGGAGGCCGGGCTCTGCCCGCCGCCGACGTGCGCGATGAGCACCGGCCCGCCGGCGCCGGGCACCGGGGCGAGCACCCGCCCGGCCTGCCCGAGCCACGGGTAGCGGCCCTGCAACCCGTCGAACCGGACCCGGCTGAGCACCGGCAGGCCGAGCAGGTCCGCGACCTCGAGCACCCGGTCGCCGGGGTGGTCCAGCACCTCGACCAGGCCGTCGTCGGCCCAGCGCCGGACCACCATCCGCTCGTTCGAGGTCAGGTCCGCGTCGGAGAGCAGGGCCCGGTGCACGATCGCGTAGACCGGGACACTGTCCTCTCCCATCTCGCGGGAGAGGGCGTCGATCACCATGCCGAGCCGCAGCAGGCTGGCCGGCCGCCCGCCGTCCAGGTCCTGCCAGCGGATCACCTCGGCCAGATCGACCACGGCCCGGGCCAGCGAGGGGTCGGTGGTGACCCGCCCCTCGATGGCGTCCAGCACCTTGCTGATCTCGAATCTCATGGGGCGCTCCGGACGATGTCGTCGCTCCGCCGGGACGGGTTCTGCCCGCCCGGCTCGTCCCGCACCGCCTCGGCGGTGAGCACGTCTGCCATGCGACGACCCTACCGGCAGGCCCGGACCGACCCGTTTTCCGGCACGGCGGGCAGCCCGGGAGGTCAGCCGCGCCGCAGGGGCCGGCCCACCTCGTGCAGGTGCGCCAGCGCCTGCCGGTACGACTCGACCAGCCCGGTCTCCACGTACGGGATGCCCTGTTCCGCGCAGTACGCCCGGACGATCGGCCGGGCCCGGCGCAGGTTCGCCCGAGGCATGTTCGGGAACAGGTGGTGCTCGATCTGGTAGTTCAGCGCGCCCAGCGCCACGTCCACGAACCGGCCGCCCCGCACGTTCCGCGAGGTGAGCACCTGCTTGCGCAGGAAGTCCAGGTCGTCCTCGGCGCTCGGCATCGGCATGCCCTTGTGGTTGGGGGCGAACGCGCACCCCATGTAGAGCCCCCACAGCCCCTGGTGGACGGCGACGAAGAGCAGGGCCTTGCCCGGCGACATCACCGCGAACAGCAGGCCGAGGTAGCCGGCGGCGTGCGCGACGAGCAGCAGCGCCTCCACCGCGCGGTGCCGTACCGGGGTCCGCCACCGGCCGTCCGGCTCCCGGCCGACCAGTGCCTGGACGCTCGCCACGTGCAGCGCCAGCCCTTCGAGCAGGAGCAGCGGGAAGAACAACCACGCCTGCCGTCGGGCCATCCACCGGCTCAGCCCCCGGGTCGCCGCCGCCTGCTCGTCGGTCCAGACCAGCGCACCCGCCCCGACGTCCGGGTCCTCGTCGGCGTGGTTCGGGTTGGCGTGGTGCCGGTTGTGCTTGTCCACCCACCAGCCGTAGCTGAGCCCGACGGCGAGGTTGCCGGCGATCAGCCCGGCCAGCTCGCTCGGGCCGCGCCGGCGGAACATCTGCCGGTGGCCGGCGTCGTGCCCGAGGAACGCCACCTGGGTGGTGGCCACCGCCATCCCGGCCGCCAGCGCCAGCTGCGCCCAGGAGTCGCCGACCGCCACCACCAGCATCCAGCCGGCCAGGAAGGCGCCCAGGGTGAGCCCGATCCGGAGCGCGTACCAGCCCGGCCGGCGGGCGAACAACCCGGCTTCGGCGACCCGGCGGGACAGCCGCGCGTAGTCGCTGCCCCGCCGGGTCGGTGGTGCCGTCAACGTCGATGAGGTCATCCGATCCCGCTCCCCGGTGCCCGTGGTCACGCCGGCGGCGCGACTCTCCGTCACCGAGTCTGGTCGGATCGGTTGCGCAGGGTAATCCTGGCAACCCCCCAATCCGGGGTGGTGTTTTCCCTACCTAGCCCATCCGCCCGACGAGGGTGCGCAGCCGGGCCAGGTCCCGGCGGCGCCGCTCGTACGTGGCGGCGAGGCCGATCAGCGCCAGCCCGCCCAGCCCCAGGAAGATCCAGCGGGGCAGCAGGTCCCAGCCCCGGGCCAGCTCGTGCAGCGCCAGTGGCACCAGGGTGGCCGTGCCCAGCAGGACCGGCGCCTGCCAGCGCCGGGCCGCCCCGGCGAGCACCGCGCCGAGCGCGACCACGCCGAGCGCCAGCCGGCGCCACGGCTGCGGGTCCGGCGCCACCACCACCGACACCAGGCTGGGCAGCAGCGCCGCCGCCAGCCCCGGGCCGAGCGCCAGCCAGCTGTTCAGCCCGGGCCGGGTGCGCAGCGCCACCAGCCCCGCGACGAGGGCCAGCGCCGCCGCCGGTGCCGTGTACGCCTCCAGCACCACCACTCCGCCGGCGGCCAGCAGCAGCCACCCGCCGAGCAGTTCACTGCCGCCGGCCACCGCGGCGAGGGCCCGGCGTCCGGCCGGCGACTCGTCCCGGCGGAGCACCCGTACCGCCACGGCCGCGCCCCACAGCGCGCAGACCGCCGCCGCGTGCCGGAGCGCGCCGTCGGTGAGCAGCAGCGCCAGCACCGCGGTCGCCTGCGCCGCCGCCTCCAGCGCCGCGGTCGGGGCCGGCCGCAGCAGCGGTACGGCGTGCAGGGCCAGCGCCGCCACCGCCAGCACCGCGAACGCGGTGGTCCGCAGCGGCAGCCCGGCGGCCAGCGGCGCGGTCACCGCGAAACCGGTGGCCGACGCCACGGCCGCCAGCCAGCCGGCGAGCCGGGCGCCGGGGTGCCGCCCGGCCGCCCCGACGGCGACCGCCGCGACGACCAGTGCACCCAAGCCGACGAGCGTCCCGGCCCGGGTGGCGAGAAGCCCGCCCAGCCCGGGCAGGAGGAGCGCCGCTCCCACCGGTAGGGCCACCGCGGGCAGCGGCGGGCGCGGCGCGGCGAGCGCCGTCACCAGCAGCGCGCCCAGCCCGGCGCCGAACGCCGCGACGGGCACCACCGGCCACGGCGCGCCGGCCGCCGCCAGCAGCACCGGCAGGGCCACCGCGCCGAACGGCAGCGCGGCCAGCGCCGGCCGCCACCACCCGCGGCTCCAGCTCGGCCGGCGGCCCTCATGCGGCCTCCACGCCGCCAGGCGGCGCTCGGGATCGGAGGAAGGCCGGTCCGACGCCGCGCGGCGATCGGGGGCCGTCGCGATCCGGCCGTACGCCGCGGCGGCGACCCCGAGCAGCAGCAGCGTCAGGCCGGCGGCCGGCGCACCCGGTGCCGACACGGCGGCGGGCGCCCCGGACCACGGGCGGACCGGCAACCCCAGCAGCACCCCGAGGGTCGCCGGGGCGGCGGCGAGCAGCGCCAACCCGGCCAGCCCGGCACCGACCACCCGGGGAGCGATCGGCGGCCGGGCGCCCCCGCCGGCGGCCAGCGCCAGCAGCACACCCGACGCGGCGTAGAGCGACACCGGTTCGCCACCGGCCAGGACAAGCGGCGTGGCCGCTACCGCGGCGAGCCCGACGGCGAAGCCGGCCGAGGCGTACCCGTGCAGGTCGGTCCAGTGTCGACGGACCGCGAGGACGGCGACCACCAGCACCGCGGCGGCGGCGAACGCGCCCCGCAGTTGCCACCAGGACGGGGCGCCGAGGCCGAGCAGCCCCACCGCCACCGCCGGCGGTACGGCGACCAGCCCCGCCGCCAGCGCCACGCCCCCGACGGCGGGCTGCGCACCGGAGCCGCGCCGGCCCAGGGCCGCCGCCAGCACGCCGACGGCGGCCAGGACGGCGAACGCGGTTCCCGCCCCGGCCGGCGCGGCGCGGCCGACCAGCAGGGCGTGACCGGACAGTACGGCGGCCGCGAGCGCGGGGACCACGACGGCTCCAGGTCGCGGCGCGGCGGCAGACGCGCCGAGCTGGAGTCGTCGGTCGACCGCCGGGTACCGCCGGTTCGGCCGGTGCACGGCGGCGAGCAGCAGCACGCCGGCCGCGACCAGGTCGAGCGCCACCACCAGCGGCCACCGGGTGACCGTGACGGCCGGAGCGGCCAGTACGGCCAGCGTGCCGCCGACCGCGCCCACGACCGGCCAGCCGGCGCGGGGCACGTGCAGCGCCACCGCCCCGGCGGTGAGCAGGACGGCCACCAGGAGCTGCCACCCCCACGACCAGGCCGGCACCGGATCCGCCCCCGACCAGGCCGGGTACGAGGCGACAGCGGTCGCGGCGCCGACGACCACGGCACCGGCCACGGCGACCTGGCCCAGCCCGGCCGCGATCACCAGCGCCCCCACCCGCGGCCCGGTACGCAGCCGCTCCGGCACCGCCCGCACCGCCCCGGCCAGCGCGGCCACCACCAGTGCGGCCGCCAGCGGCAGCACTCCCGGCCGCAGCTCGGCGACCGGCCGGATCAGCGCGGTGGCCAGCACCGGCACCAGCAGCCCCGCCGCGACCGCGCGGTACGTGCGACCGCCGGCGGCCAGCGCGCCGGCGCCCAGGGCCAGCGCCACCAGCAGCAGCGGGCCACCGGCCAGCAGCGGGGTGCCGGCCGCCCTCCCCAGGACGAGCGGTACCAGCGCACAGCCGGCCGCGACGGCGAGCGCGACGCCGTGCCCGACCCAGCCGAGCACCAACCCGGCGAGCACGGTGGCCGGCCCCCCGCCGGCCACCGGTCCCCCGCTCGGCGGGTCGGGGTGGACCGGCCCCCCGCCGGCCACCCCGCGGACCGGGGCTCCGCCGACCGGCGACGGCACCCCGGCCCGGTCCCGGACCGCGTCGCCCACCCGCGACCCGATCCGGTTCCGCAGGACGACCACCACCACGAGGTCGCCCAGCGCCACCGCGGTGAGGACCAGCGCCCAGCCGGCGGCGGACGGCTGCGCCGCGGCCACGGCCAGCGGCAGTACGGGCTGCGCGGTCAGCAGCGCCGCGAACCACGGCACGGTGAGCCGGCTCAGCCGCGCGTACCCGGCCGCCACGGCCGTGCCGATCCCCCCGACCAGCGCGGCGTACCGGCTCCCCGGCCAGCCGGCCACCCCGAGCAGGTCCACCGACCAGGCGGCGTACCCGTCGAGCAGCACCAGCAGCAGCCCCACGGCGGCGAACGTCTCGGCGGTGCCGGCCAGCCCGCGCCGGCGGGCCAGCAACGGCGCGGCGAGGGCGAGCGCGGTGCAGGCGAGCAGGATCAGCGCCCGCCCGGCCACCCCGAACGCGGCCCAGGCGACCGCGGTGAAGACCACCGCCGCGGTGCCGAGCAGCAGTCCACCCAGGACGAAGAGGAGACCCTGAACGGCGCGCGTCGAGGTCTCCGCCCCGCCGGGCCGTCCGGGGCCCGGCAACGGGACCGGCGGCACGGCCGGCGCCGGCGGGGCGACCGGGCGCGGGAGTGGGATCTCCCGCCGGGTGCGACCACTCCGGCTCGGCGTGTCTGACGCCACGCCGCGACCCGGAGCAGTCGTCCGGGCGCTCAGCTCCGCCCGGCGGGCCAGGGCCGCGCCGAGCCGTCCCGCCAGGTCCTGGTACGTCACCCGGGCCTGCTCCACCTGCGGGGTGAGGGTGGCGATCTCCCGGTCCAGCCGGATCACCTCGGCGGCCGGCGGGTACGGCGGGCGGCCGCAGCCGCGGCACCCGGCGACGAGATCGGCGGGGGCGCCGCAACCGGGACAGGGGTAGCCGGTGTTCTCCACCGGACCAGCATCGACGCCGGGGGCAAGGGGGAACAGAGTAGGCGTACCTAGGGCCGGGTCTGCTCGTGCACCCAGGCGGCGTAGTCGGGGTTGCCGCTCTCCACCCGGGCCACCAGGATCTCCGGCACCTCGTACGGGTGGTTGACGCGGAGCTGGTCGACCAGGGCGTCCACCCGGTCCGGCGCGGTCTTGAACTGCACCGACCACTCGGTGGTGGTCTCGATCGCGGACCGCCACCAGTAGGTGCTGTCCACCTGGCCGCCGACCTGGGCGCACGCCGCCAGGCGGCCGGCGACGGCCGTGGCCGCCAGCACGTCCGCCACCGGGCGGGCGTCCACCACCGTCGTCACCACGCAGATCTGCTCCACTAGCGCACCCTACGCGGCCGGCCCGGCCGGGTCAGCCGGCGGCGACGCCGTCCCGGTTGGCGGCGATCCACCGGTCGATCCGCGCCCACCAGTCGAAGAGCCAGTCGATGCGCTCCTGCCGGTCGGTGGGGACCTTCTCCGGCGGCACCGACCAAAAGCGCATCACGATCCGCTTGTCCATCGGCAGTTCGCGCCACACGTCGGTGACGGTGAGCATCCGGTCCAGCCCGGTGTGCGCCACGAAGATCACCCCGGCGTCCGGGGCGGCGTCCAGGGCGGCGAGCAGCCCGCCCGGCTGCGGGGCGAGCACGTGCTGCATCCGCTCCGCGCGCAGGGCCATCCGCTCCAGGCCGAGCGCGCGCAGCCGGGCGATGGCCCGCAGCCGCCGGCTGGGGGTGAAGTTGCCGCCCTCCGGGAAGATCACGAAGGCGTCGTCGTCGTCCAGGTCGATGGCGAGGTGGCCGATCTGCCGGATCGCCGACTCCCGGCCGTCCGGCCCGGGCGCGATGAACCGGTTGGGCAGCCGGTTGAGCAGGACGTCGATCGCCGGATCCCACTGGAGGCTCTCCTTGAGCACGATCCGGGGCTCGCGGTGGAACCAGTTCACCAGCGCGTGGATCAGGATGAACGAGTCGCCGGGCCCGGCGTGCCGGCAGAGCACCAGCTCGGGGCGGCCGGGCAGCGCGGTGTCCGGGTCGGTGCCGACCACGTCGATCCGCAGCCGCAGCGTCCAGCGGGCCTGCCAGAACAGCACCCGCAGGAAGTACCCGGCGAGCAGGTAGTGCGCGCGCTGGAAGGCCGGCGAACGCTTGCGTGCCCCGAAGCCGGAGGCCAGCCAGAGCACGAAGAGGGCGAGCAGCGCGGCCGCGTCCCAGACCAGGTAGACCGTGCCGATCCAGAGCAGCCGCAGCGGCCGCAGCCGCCCCGGCACCAGGGGCGAGGCGGCCAGCGCCAGCAGCGCCCAGCCGGGCAGGGTGACCAGGACCGCGACGGCGAGCAGCACCACGCCGGGCGCGAGCAGCAACCGGCGTACCCAGCGCGGCGGCAGCGGCATCAGCGCTCCAACTGGCTGTCCAGGTAGCGACGGGAGGCGGTGTACGCGCGGCTGATCCGCCGCCCCACCGCCGCCATGTCGCGGTAGGCCCACGGGCTGTCCTCGCGCGGCCCCGGCCCGCCGGTGGGCAGCACGTGCACCTCGACGCCTTCGGGCAGGGCGGCCATCTCCCGGGCGAACCGGTGCCGCCGGGCGATCTCGAAGGCCACCTGGGCGATCTCCCAGGGCCGGCGGGGCGGGGACAGCTCGCGTTCGATCCGCCCCACCTGGAGGACGAAGATCTGCGTCGCCCCGGCGGCGACCGCCTCGCCGACCGGGATCGAGTTGACCACGCCGCCGTCGATGTAGTGCTGACCGTCGATCTCGGTGGGCGGCAGCAGGCCGGGGACCGAGGCGGAGGCGAGCACCGCCGGCACCAGCGGTCCGCTGTGGAACCAGTGCTCGGCGGCGCGCTCGATGTTCGCCGCGCAGCAGCGGAACGGCACCTTCAGGTCGGCGAAGGTGGTCTCCTCGCCCAGTTCGTTCTCCAGCAGCCGGCGCAGCGGCCGGGGCGAGTGCAGGTGGGTACGGGCGGCGAAGCGGCGCAGTTGCCGGGCGACGGAGTCGCCGTACACCTCGCTCGCCTCGGGTGAGGCCCAGAGCCGGACCAACCGGTCGGTGACCGCCTCGGTCGGGTCGGCGGCGACCAGGGCGCCGTTGACCGCGCCGATCGAGGTGCCGAGCACCATGTCCGGCCGGATCCGGGCCCGGAACAGGGCGCGCAGCATGCCGACCTCGACCGCGCCGAGCACTCCGCCACCGCCGAGCACGAACGCCACCGGACCACTTGCCATGCCGTTCATCCTGGCACGCGGCCGGTAGGCCGCCCGGCGCAGCCGGCCGGGCCGGCAGCCGTGCTCACCGGGGGCGACCAGGGCGGCGCGCGCCGTCGACCACGGACCGGACACCCGTTGACACGCCGGACACATTCCCGCAACCTGATAGCGCTCCCAAGCCCAGGCAGGTGCGATGTGAAGGCGTCACTGCACGCCGGCAGGCTGCTGGCCCGCAGGTACCGGCTCATCGACCAGATCGGGGCCGGCGGCATGTCCGTCATCTGGCGTGCCCGCGACGAGGTGCTGGACCGGATCGTCGCGGTGAAGGTGCTCGCGCCCTCGCTCGCCGCGGACGCCCGGTACCGCGGCATGGTGCGCGAGGAGGCCCGCTCCGCCGCCCAGTTGGTGCACCCGCACGTCACCGCCGTGCACGACTACGGCGAGACGGTGGCGCCGGACGGCAGCATCACCTCCTTCGTGGTGATGGAGCTGCTCGTCGGCGAGGAGTTGGAGCACCGGCTGACCGAGGGGCCGCTGCCCTGGACGCAGGCGGTGGAGACCGGCGCGCAGGTGGCCGAGGCGCTGGCCGCGGCGCACCGGCTGGGCATCGTGCACCGGGACATCACCCCGGCCAACGTGATGATGACCCGGATCGGCGCGAAGGTGCTGGACTTCGGCATCGCCACCCGGGTCGGCGCTCCGGACGAGGACGAGGACGGCGGCACCTTCGGCACCCCGGCGTACGTCGCGCCGGAACGGCTGGACGGCGCGCCGGCCCAGCCCGCCACCGACGTCTACTCGCTGGGTGTGCTGCTCTTCGAGACGCTGACCGGCCAGGTGCCGTACCCGGCGGACACCTGGGAGCAGCTCAGCCGGGCGCGGGCCGAGGGCACGGCGCCGACGCTGGACGACGTACCGGGACTGCCCGCGCCGGTCGCGGAGATCTGCCTGCGCTGCCTGGCCCGCGACCCGCGCCGCCGCCCCACCGCGCACCAGGTCGCGGCGGCGTTGCGGGAGCAGTTGCTGCCCGCCGATCCGCCGGCCGCCACCACCCTGCCGACCCCGACGGTGCCCCTGCCGGGGGAGCCGACCGCGGCGGACCCGGCGCACGCGGGCGGCGCCGGCGCGGCGAAGGACGGCGCGGGGCGCCGCCGCCGGCCGCTGCTGGCGGTCGCGGTCGGGGTGGTGGTGGTCGCCGGGGCAGTGCTGCTGGTGCCCGCCCTCGTCCCGGACCGCCAGCCGCCGACCGGCGGGCTGCCGACGGCGGGACCCGTGGTCGTTCCCTCCGTGACGCCGTCGAGCCGGGCCCCGGCCCGGACCGAGCCGCCCGCGCCGGGCCCGACCCGGCCGTCCCGGGCCACCACCACGCCCGCGCCACCGCCGGGGGCCAGCCTGGTGGAGGCGGCCAACCGGGTGGAGGGCCTGATCGAGGACGGGCTGGCCGCCGGCCAGATCCGCGAGGACGTCGGCGTCGACCTGCGCAACCTGCTGCGCAACGCGACCGCGGCGTCCGAGGCGGGCGACCTGGCCGCCGCGGTGGACCGGCTCCGCGACAAGATCGCCGACCGGCGGCGGGAGGGCAGCATCAGCCTGGAGTACGCCCGTCAGCTCGACGCGGCCGCCGCCGATCTCGCCGCGGCCCGCACCTGACCGGTCAGCGGGCGACGACGGGGGCGGGTTGCCGCTGCCCGGCCTGCGCGGCCCGGGCGGCCAGGAAGCTCCGGTACACCGACTCGTAGCCGAGGGCCATCCGTTCCACCGAGAAATTCTCGGCGACGTGCGCCACGCAGTCGGCCGGGTCGAGGCGGGACGACTCGCGCAGCGCCGCCGGCAGGTCGTCGGGGCGGTCGCAGACCAGCCCGGTCAGCCCGGGCCGGACCAGCTCCGGCACCGCGCCCCGGCGCAGCGCGACCACCGGCGTACCGGTCGCCATGGCCTCCACCATGACCATGCCGAACGGCTCCTCCCACTGGATCGACATGATCAGGCAGCGGGCGTCGAGCAGCAGCCGCAGGGTCTCGTCCCGGTCGGCGTTGAGCACCACGGTGATGTCCTCGTCCAGCAGCGGCTCGACCACCTGCTCGAAGTAGCGGCGTTCGGCGGGCTCGTTGCACTTGCCGGCGAGGGTGAGCGGCAGGCCGGCCGCCCGGCAGGCGCGGATGGCCAGGTCCGGGCCCTTGTCGGGGCTGAACCGGGCGAGCCAGAGCACCGGCCCCTGGCCCGGGGCCCGCTTGCGCGGGACGTCCCGCAGTGGCAGCGCGTTGTGCACGGTGCCCACCCAGGGCAGCTCCGGGTTGGCCCGGCGCTGGGCGTGCGAGATGGCGACCAGCCCCACCCCGTGGTCGGTGTTGCTGAGCACGGTGCCGTACTCCCCCACCGGGTTGCCGTGCACGGTGGCCACGGTGGGCACCCGCCGGCGGCCGGCGACCAGCGGGCCGATGGTGGTGTGGTCATGGATGACGTCGAAGTCGGCGGGATCCACCAGCCGGTTGACGTGGGCCAGGTGGGCCAGCTCGGGCAGCGACTCGCCCAGCCGGTCGTACTGGACGTCCGGGCAGGTGGAGACGTATTCGGCGGCGGTGCCGTGATCCGGACCGGCACCGAAGACGGTCACCGCGTGACCGCGGTCCACCAGCGCGTTCAACAGGCCGGCCACCACCTGTTCCAGCCCGCCGTAGCCGGGGGGCGGCACCGACAGCCAGGGCGGCACCACCATGGCGATCCGCAGCGGCCGGGCGCGCGAGCGTTCCGACGGCAGGTGGTTCACGGCGACGAGTCCTCCCCGTTGGTCCCGTACGTGATCGGCGGCGCTTTCCCGGCGCGACCGGCGGTAAACGAGGCGCGCCGGCTCACCCCGTCACCATGATCCGGTCGTGCACCTCGCGGACGCCCGGCATGGCCCAGGCGGCCCGTTCCGCCTCCTCCCGCTGCCACCAGGAGCGGACGGCCCCGGCGAGCACCACGGTGTCGCCGCTGACCTGGACGTCGATCCGCTCGGTGCCGGTCCGCCGGAAGAGCACCCGTTGCAGGTCGCGCCGGTTCTGCTCGTCGCTGGACGGGCTCGGCGGAGACACCTCCACCAGGTTGGTCACCCCGCGTACGCCGCGCAGCCGGCGCAGCTCCCGCTCGGCGGTACGCCGCTGGAAGCCGAACTCGACCTCGCCGCGGAGCATGACCCAGCCGTCGGCGACCGTCACGTCCAGCCGGTCGGCCGGGACGAAGCTGTCCCACTCCAGCGCCCGGCTGGCCGCGATGGCGATGTCGGCGTCCGTACGCTCCTCGCCGGCGGGCAGGCGTACCTCGAGGTCGCTGGCGACCGCGCGGACCCCGCGCACCCGGTGGGCGCAGCGCTCGGCCGCCCAGCGCCGGGCGTAGCTGTCCACCTCGCCGGTCAGCGTCACCACCCCGTCGGCGACGGTCACCCCGATCTCGGTCGGCCGGGTCTGCGCGTCCCAGTCGAGTTCGGCGAGCACGTCCCGCTGGATCTCCGGATCGGTACGGACGGCGGCGGTGGTGGTCATGACGTCCCCTCCCGTGCGGTTCCCGGTCCGTCGAGCGTGCCGCCGGACGGGGTGAGCCGGGCTCACCCGGAGCGGGTGAGACCCGAAAATGGGCGGCGGGTGACGGAGTCAACCCCCTTGACTCCGTCACCCTCCGCCCGTGGAGGAGGCAGGTCTGTTGGTCAGGACGTCTCGGCGAGCGTCACGGTTGCCGTCTCGGTCGACCCGTTGCGCTTGAACTCCACCTGGACCCGGTCGCCGACCTTGCCCGCCTGGACGGCGCCCACCAGGTCGTTGGAGTCGTTGATCACCTTGTCGCCGAACTTGGTGATCACGTCGCCCCGCTGGAGCCCGGCCTTCTCGGCCGCGCTGCCCGGGGTGACCGCGGCGATCAGCGCGCCACCGTCCTC
Source organism: Micromonospora sp. NPDC048930 (assembly GCF_043197935.1). Taxonomy (NCBI): domain Bacteria; kingdom Bacillati; phylum Actinomycetota; class Actinomycetes; order Micromonosporales; family Micromonosporaceae; genus Micromonospora; species Micromonospora sp. NPDC048930. The sequence continues at coordinate 140,202 of NZ_JBICUB010000015.1, read as the reverse complement.
GGCTGCGTTCACGCTGACCCCGAGCGACGGGTGGCTGATCTTCTCGCCGCGCTGGAGCTTCTCGGCGACGTCCTTGGCCTTGTTGCTCGGGATGGCGAAGCCGACGCCGATGTTGCCGTTGCTGCCCTGCCCGGCGGTGGCGATCGCGGTGTTGATGCCGATCACCTCGCCCCGGGTGTTGACCAGCGCGCCGCCGGAGTTGCCCGGGTTGATCGGGGCGTCGGTCTGGAGCAGGCCGGAGATCGAGCTGGCGCCCTGCCGCGGGTCCTGCTGCTGGCCCTCCTCGCCGGCGGAGATGGTGCGGTCCCGGGCGCTGAGGATGCCGGCGGTCACCGAGCCCTGCAGGCCGAGCGGGCTGCCCAGGGCGAGCACCTGGTCACCGACCTGCATGGCGTCGCTGTCGCCGAACCTGGCCGCCTTCAGGCCGCTCACCCCGCTGGCCTTGACCACGGCGAGGTCGGTCTTGGGGTCGGTGCCGACGATCTTCGCCTGGGCGGACTTGCCGTCGGCGAAGACGACCTTGACCGTGTCGCCGTTGGCGGAGGCGACCACGTGGTTGTTGGTCAGGACGTACCCGTCGGCGCTGAGGATCACCCCGGAGCCCTCACCGCTGCCCGTCATGATCGTGACGATGCTGTCCTGGACGGAGGCCGCGATCTTCGGCAGGTCGGCGCTGTTGATCACCGGGGCCGCCGAGTAGGTGCGGGTGACGGTGGTGTGCCCGCCCACGGCGAGCGCCAGGGCGCCGCCGGCCACGCCGGAGCCGAGCATCAGGGCCAGCGCCAGCGCGCCGGCGCCGACGAACTTCCCGGCCCGGCTCGGCCGGACCGGCTGCGGCTGCGGGGCCCACGGCGGGACCGGCTGGCCGGCCTGGTGCGGCTGCCCGCCCGGGTACGCCTGATGCGGCTGGTAGGGCACCGGGCCGCCCTGCGGCTGGTAGCCGCCCTGGTGCGCCCAGCCGCCCTGCTGCTGGCCCCCGTACCAGGGCTGCTGCGGCTGGTACGGCGGCGCGGACGGGGTGGCCGCCGGCGGCGCGTACGGGCCGGCGGGCTGAGCCGGCGGCTCGGTGCGGCCGGCGTCCGTGGCGTACGGGCCGGCGGGCTGAGTCGATGTGGTGTCGCTGGCGGCGGGGGTTCCGGCGGCCGGGGAGTCGGCCGGAACCGGCGCGCCCGCCGGCGTGGTGGTGACGAGGTCCGGCTGCCCGGCCTCGGTGCGGGGCAGCGGGGCGGTGGAGTCCGACTGCCCGTCTCCGGTGCGGGGCAGCTCGGCGGTGGGGTGCGACGGCTCGGCGTCGGCCGGGGCCGGCGTCCGCTGCTGGTCGGTCTCGTGCTCGCTCATGCCTCCACCTTGCCCGCTGGCACTGCGACCAGCCTGGAACCTGCCTGAAGGTTTTCTGAAAGTCACTCCCCCGAGTCGGGCGTCTCCGGCAGCAGCGGCAGCTTCACCCGGAAGGTGGCCCCGCCGCCGGGCGTCTCGGCCACCTCGACCGTGCCGTGATGCGCGGAGACCAGCGCGGCGACGATGGCCAGCCCGAGCCCGGTGCTGGTCGGTCCGCCGGCCCGTCGGGTCCGGGCGGCGTCCACCCGGTAGAACCGCTCGAAGACCCGCTCGGCCTGCTCCGGGGTGAGCCCCGGGCCGGTGTCCGCCACCTCCACCACGGCCAGGTTGCCCGGCTCCACCCGCAGCCGCAGGGTCACCGAGGCCTCCGGCGGGGTGTGGGTGAGCGCGTTGGTCATCAGGTTGCCGATCACCTGCCGCAGCCGGGCGTCGTCGCCGAGCACCACCAGCGGACCGGCGCCCTGCTCGATCTCCAGCTCGATCCGGCGCTCCGGATCGACCGCCCGGGCCGCCTGGACCGCGTCGGAGGCCAGCACCGGCAGCTCCACCGGGGCCAGTGTGATCGGCCGCTCCCGGTCCATCCGGGCCAGCAGCAGCAGGTCCTCCACCAGCAGCCCCATCCGGGCCGCCTCGTCCTCGATCCGCCGCAGCAGGCCGGCGGTCTGCTCGGGTGCCCGGGCCGCGCCCTGCCGGTAGAGCTCGGCGAAGCCGCGGATGGTGGTCAGCGGGGTACGCAGCTCGTGCGAGGCGTCCGCGATGAACTGCCGCATCCGCTCCTCGGAGCGGCGGGCCCGCGCCTCGGACGCCTGCGCCGACGCGGCCGCGTCCCGGGCGCTGACCTCCGCGCTGCGGGCGGCCGCCTCGGACGCCGCCCGGGCGGTGAAGGCCGCCTCGATCTGCGCGAGCATCGCGTTCAGTGCCCGGGAGAGCCGGCCCAGCTCGGAGGTCGGGCAGGCCCGGCCCTCCTCCGGGTCGGGCACCCGCCGGGTCAGGTCACCGCCGGCGATGGCCGCCGCGGTCCGCTCGATCTCCACCAGCGGCTTGAGACTGGTACGCACGATGCCCGCGCCGACCGAGGCCAGGATGATCAACACTGCCCCGCCGACCAGCAGGTCGATCCAGACGAGTTGCCGGACGGCCAGGTCGATGTCGACCATGTTCTGCCCGACCGCGATGAACTGGTCGTCGTCGACCTGTTTGACCACCACCCGCCAGCGCAGCCGCTTGTCGGCCGCGTCGGTGGTGAAGGCACCCTGGCCAGCGTGCTGCTGGTACCAGGAGAACTGGTTGAGCGAGCCGGGCAGGTCGTCCTCGGAGAGCCGCCTGTCCCAGTAGATCTTGGCCCTGCCCTCGCTCCGGCTGGCGATGACCGCCATGTAGTCGCTGGGCAGGTTGTTGCCCTGGGTGTTGCTGCTCGGAACCGACGTCGGATCGACCCGCGCGAGGTACGAGTTCAGCTCGTCGTCGAGCCGGTCCACCAGGTAGCTGTGCAGGAAGAACGCGGTGAGCGAGCTGATCACGACGAGCGCCGCCGCCACCAGGGCCAGCACCGAGGCGACCAGCTTCACCCGCAGCGGGACGCTGCGCAGCCAGCCCTTCGCGTCGTGCAGGGCGTTCACGCCGCCGGCTTGCGCAGCACGTACCCGACCCCGCGCAGGGTGTGGATCAGCCGGGGCTGGGTGTTGTCGACCTTGCGCCGCAGGTAGGAGATGTACGACTCGACGATGTTGTCGTCGCCCCGGAAGTCGTAGTTCCAGACGTGGTCCAGGATCTGCGCCTTGGAGAGCACCCGGTTGGCGTTGAGCATCAGGTAACGCAGCAGCTTGAACTCGGTCGGGGAGAGCTGCACCCGCTGGCCGGCCCGGTGCACCTCGTGGGTCTCCTCGTCCAGCTCCAGGTCGGCGAAGGTGAGCCGGGAGGGGGCGTGCTCACCGGTGGCGGTACGCCGCAGCACCGCCCGGATCCGGGCGGTCAGCTCCTCCAGGCTGAACGGCTTGGTCACGTAGTCGTCGCCGCCCAGGGTCAGCCCGCGGATCTTGTCGTCGGTGGCGTCCCGGGCGGTCAGGAAGACCACGGGGGTACGCGTACCGCCCTCGCGGAGCATCCGGATGACCTCGAAGCCGTCGAGGTCGGGCAGCATCACGTCGAGGACGACCAGGTCGGGCCGGTGGTCCTTGGCGGCGTTCAGCGCGGCGCTGCCGCTCGTCGCGGTGGCGACGTCGAATCCCGCGAAGCGCAGGCTCGCGGAGAGCAGCTCGAGGATGTTCGGGTCGTCCTCGACGACGAGCAGTCGGGCCTCGGTCTGGGTAGCCACCATGCACCCATCATCCGCGTTCTGGCTGCGGCCGCGCTGGGTGGATCCTGGAAACAACCTGTGAGCCGGGCACCCGGGGCGGGCTCAGCGGAGCAGCCGGCGCAGCCCGTCCAGCGCGCCGTCCAGCAGCCGGATCGCCGTACGGAGCTGGGTGTCGGTGAGCCGACCGGCACGGACCAGCGCGCCGACCTCGACGGTGAACGCGGCGAGCCGCTGGTCGAACTCGGCGAGCAGGGGCGACTCGGCCGCCCCGGTCCGCGCCCCGTTGCCGGCGGTACGCGCCGGCGGGGGCTCCCAGCGGGTCCGGCGGGTCTGCCGGGCCGCCTCGCGCAGCTCGCGCTTCAGGTCGCGGACCGAGCCGCGTACCTCGGTCTGGATCTCCCCGGCCAGGGCGGAGAGGTCCTCGACGGAGGCGGTGATGTCGGACTCCAGGGTGGCCAGCTCGCCGGCGCGCTGCCGCAGCTCGGCGCGGCCCGCCTCGGTGATCTCGTACACCTTGCGGCCACCAGCGGCGGTGTGGGTGACCAGACCCTCGACCTCCAGGCGCTGGAGCCGGGGGTAGATGGTGCCGGCACTCGGCGCGTACAGGCCGAGGAAGCGGTCCTCCAGCAGCCGGATCAGCTCGTAGCCGTGCTTGGGACCGTCGTCGAGCAGCTTGAGCAGGTAGAGCCGGAGCCGCCCGTGACTGAACACGGCGGTCACGGCAGCTCCTCCAGGTCGTCGTCCTCGACGGGCCTGGCCAGCAGGGCGATGCTGCCGGAGGTCGCGGACGCCCAGAGCTTACCCTCGCCCGCGCCGAGCACCCCGTGGCTGTCCTTGATGGCGCCGAAGCCGGCGCCGCCGCCGATCTGCGGGAAGCCGCTGGTGATCCGGCCCGAGGTGGTGTGCAGGTGCACCGCGAGGTCGCTGTCCTCCCGGACCCGGACGGTGATGCTGCCGGAGATGGCGCTGAGCCGGATCTCGCTGCCGCGAGGGTTGTCCAGGTCGCAGGTGATCGACCCGGAGACCGCGTGGGCGCGCACCCGTTCGGGCGCGCTGTCGGCGAGGATCAGCTCGCCGGAGACCGTCTCCAGGGTCAGGTCGCCGCCCACGCCGAGCGCCTCCACCGGACCCGAGGTCACCTTCGCGGTGGTCCGGCCGCGCAGCCCCATCAGGGTGACCTGGCCGGAGGTGACGTCGACCCGGGTGTCCCGGCGCAGGCCGGAGGCGACCAGCGAGCCGTCGATCAGGTGCAGGTCGGCCAGCACGTCGGCCGGGACGGCGATGGACACCTCGGCCCGGAACCGGCGGCCGAGCTGACCGAGCCACCAGAGCACTCCCGGCCAGCGCGGGGGCCGCTCGTGCCCGACGGTCAGCCGGCCGTCGCGGAGCTCGACCAGGACCGGGCGGCGGCTGACCCGGTTGACGTCGACCCGGGCCGGGCCGTCGGTGCCGACCACGTTGAGCCGGCCGCTGATCAGGTGCACGTCCAGCCGGGTGACCGGCTCGTCCAGGATGAGCCGCTGCGGGCTGTCGACCGTCCAGCTGGCCATGACGTCCTCCCCTCGGTGACGTGCCTACCCGGGCACGTCGATCGACGGGGCGAGCATAACGCGATACATCGCGACTGAACAAGAGTGTCGCGATGTATGTCGCGATGGCGTCAGGCGGCGAGGTCCAACTCCGACTCCCTTCTGACGGTCGGCCCGCCGATCGGAAGGGACGAGAGCGGGCCCGCCACCGGATCCACGGCCCGGCCCGGGGAGCCGGCCGTCGCCGGGGGCGGGACGAGGTGGATGGCCGACTCGGCGGCCCGGGCCAGCATCCGCCGGTCCGCCCCGGCCGCCGGGTGCAGCGCCGCGCCCAGCCCGACCGATACGGTCAGGTCCCGGGCGGCCAGCACCCGGCGTACGCACTCCCAGAGCGTCTCCTCGCCGAGGAAGGCGGCGAGCGTGGTCGGCTCGCCGGCGTACCGGTAGCTCAGGCGGAGCGGGACGACCGGCGCGCCCGCGTCCACCGCGGCCTGGAACATCGCCGGCCGGAACCCGCGGTTGGGCCGGCAGTCGGCGGCCGTGCCGCACCAGGTGGTGCCCTCGGGGAAGACCGCGACGGAATGGCCGGCGCGCAGCGCGGCGGTCACCCGCCCCACGGTGCCCGGTAGGTCACGCGGTCTGGAGCGGTCCACGAAGACCGTGCCGGCCGCGGCGGCGAGCGGGCCCACCACGGGCCAGTCCCGCACCTCCCGCTTGGCGACCATCCGGGCCGGCGCGACCGCGAGCACCGCGAGGACGTCCAGCCCGGAGACATGGTTGGCGACCAGCAGGGCACGGCGGCGGGGCAGCCGGCCCCGGACCGCCAGTCGTACGCCCAGCGCCCGCAGCGTCCCCCGGGCCCAGCCGCGGAGCGCCGCCCGCCGCTCCCGGGCCGGCAGCACCGGCAGGACCACGGCCAGCCCGACGCCGACCAGCAGCATGCCAACCACCCCGAGCAGCCGCGCCGCCCGACGCGCCGGCGAGACGGTCGAGCCGGTGGCGCCGGGCAGGCACCGGGGGCCGCAGCCCGAGGCGGGGCGCCACAGGTCGGCGCTGCTCACGACGGCTCCCCGCCCAGGAAGTGCCGCAGGTAGCGGGGGTTCAGCCGGTCCAGCGAGAACAGCACGTAGAAGTCGGCGCAGCCGAAGTCCGGGTCGTACGCCGGCTCGCCGCAGACCCAGGCGCCGAGCCGCAGGTAACCGCGGAGCAGCGGCGGGACCAGCGCCCGGCGCGCGGCGGGTGACAACTCCGGCCCGGCGACGGCCGGCGCCTCGGCGAACCACGGCCGGCGGGGCGTCACCCGCAGCGGCGGCGGCGCGAGGTGCCGGGCGCTGGCCTGCGACCACACCTCGGCGGCCGCCGTCCCGCCGTCGGAGACCGGCACGGAGGCGCAGCCGCCCAGCCAGCGCGACCCGCGCAGGTGCAGGTAGCGGGTGATGCCGGCCCACATCAGGTTGATCACGGCACCCGAGCGGTGGTCCGGGTGGACGCAGGAGCGGCCCGCCTCCACCAGGTCGTCGCGGAGCGGGGCGAGCGCGGTCAGGTCGAACTCGCTGTCCGAGTAGCGGCGGTCGGTGCGCCCCGGCGGGAGCAGCCGGTACGTGCCGACCACCTCATGGGTGCCCTCCCGCAGCACCACCAGGTGGTCGCAGTGGGCGTCGAACTCGTCGGTGTCGAGCCCGGCGGCGTCCGGGGGCAGGGTCGCGCCGAGTTCGGTGGCGAACACCTCGTGCCGCAGGCGTTGGGCGGCCGCGACCAGGGTGGGGTCGTCGGCGATCAGCAGGGTGTAACCGCTGGTCGTGAGGGGTGCGCCAGCGGCGTGCAGAACGGCCATGGGACCTGTGTAGGGGCCGCGGGTTGCCGCCCCCGGTGGCGAGGAGCGTCGATCCGGTGAACGCCGACCGACAGTCCGCCCCCACCCGCGCCCGGTTGCGGCGATCCTGGGGTCGACCGGGCGGTTCGTCCGGTTCCGGACGGCCGCCGTGATCGGCCCGGTGGAGCCGGCCGGGGCAGGCGTGCGAGGCTGCGGGGGCGGGGCCGGCGAGGGGGCCGGGGCCCGGAGCGATCGCGGAGGGCACGGATGATCATCGAGTCGCGGTTCCACGGGCCGGCCGGGTCGGGCAACGGCGGCTGGAGCGCCGGGATCTTCGCGGCCGCGGTCGACGACCGGGGTCCGGTCGAGGTCACCCTCCGCAGGCCGCCGCCGCTGGAGACCCCGCTGACCGCGGTCGACGGCGACGTCCGCGACCCGGACGGCCAGTTGATCGCCCAGGTACGCCGGGTCGACGGGTTCACCGCCGTGGTGCCGCCGGTGGACCGGCCGACCGCCGAGGCCGCCGCGAAGGCGTACCCGGGACTGGTGGAGCACCCCTTCCCGGGCTGCTACGTCTGCGGTCCGCAGCACCCGGACGGGCTGCGGATCTTCCCGGGCCGGCTGCCGGACGGGCGGACCGCCGCGCCGTTCACCGCCCCGGAGCCGGTGGTGCCGGCGACCGTGTGGGCCGCGCTGGACTGCCCCGGCGGCTGGGCGGTGATCGCACCCGGCCGCCCGTACGTCCTGGGTCGGATCGCCGCCGTGGTCCGGGCGCTGCCGCGTCCCGGCGACGAGTGCGTGGTGACCGGCGCGATGGTCGGCGCCGAGGGACGCAAGGCCGAGGTCCACTCCAGCCTCTACGGGCCGGGCGGCGACCTGCTCGGGTACGCCCGCGCCACCTGGATCGCGCTGCCGGCGGCCTGACGTCTCCTCCCTCAGGATGACCGCCTCCTGCCCCAGCGGGAGGAGGACGTACGCGTCCCGCCTGATTGACCCGCTTGCCTACGGTTGCCAGGCTGTGCCACGGCGTCCCCGCAACGGCGCCCCCACCGGCGCCCGCGCGCCGTGGCAGGAGAGGAGAACGATGTCCGACGGGCAGTGGAGCCCCAGCGCCGGGACCGGCCAGATCGTGGTGTCCGGACTGACGAAGCAGTACAAGAACGTCCGGGCGGTCGACAATCTGTCCTTCACCGTCCAACCGGGACGGGTGACCGGCTTCCTCGGCCCGAACGGCGCCGGCAAGACGACCACCCTGCGCATGCTGCTCAACCTGGTCACCCCCACCGCCGGCGAGGCGACCATCGGCGGTCGGCGGTACGCCGACCTGACCGACCCGCTGCGCTCGGTGGGCGCGGTGCTGGAGGCGTCCAGCGCGCACAAGGGCCGCACCGGGATCAACCACCTGCGGGTGATCTGCGCCGCGGCCGGGCTGCCCCGGCAGCGGGCCGACGAGGCGCTCGCGCTGGTCGGGCTCACCCCGGCGGCGAAGCGCAAGTTCAAGGGCTACTCGCTGGGCATGAAGCAGCGGCTCGGCATCGCCGCCGCGATGCTCGGCAACCCGCAGGTGCTGATCCTGGACGAGCCGGCCAACGGCCTCGACCCGGAGGGGATCCGCTGGATGCGCGGCTTCCTCAAGGGGCTGGCCGCCGAGGGGCGGACGGTGCTGGTCTCCAGCCACCTCCTCTCCGAGATGCAACTGCTCGCCGACGACGTGGTGATCATCGCCGCCGGCCGGCTGGTCCGGCAGGGGCCGGTGGACCAGGTGATCGGCTCGATGGCGCACGGCGGGCGGGTGCGGGTGCGCACGCCGCAGGCCGAGGAGCTGGCCGCCGCGCTGCGCGAGCAGTCGGCCACGGTGGACGCCGACGGGCAGGGCGCGCTGCTGGTGAGCGGGGTGGACGCCCCGACCGTGGGCCGGGTGGCCCTGGCCGCCAAGGTGGAGCTGCACGAGCTGACCACCGAGCGCCCCGACCTGGAGGGGGTCTTCCTCGAACTGACGGCCGGAAAGGCGGAGATCCGATGAACCTGGTCCGATCCGAGCTGCTCAAGATCCGTACCACCAGCACCTGGTGGCTGCTGGGGATCGGGGCCCTCCTCGCCACCGCCCTGGCCTTCGCGGTGAACGCCTGGCTCGCCCACACCATCCTGAGCGGCCGGGGCGAGGAGGTCGGCGTCACCGGCGCCCAGGCGAGCGCCCCGGCCCAGGCGGCGAACCTCTACACCTCCGGGCAGTACCTCGGGCTGCTCTTCGTGATGCTGATCGGCATCCTGATGGTCACCAACGAGTTCTTCCACCAGACGGCGACCACCACCTTCCTGACCACGCCGCGCCGCACCTCGGTCATCCTCGGCAAGCTCGGCGCCGCGTCCCTGCTCGGCTTCGGCTTCTGGCTGGCCACCACGGCGATCGACCTGCTGGCCGGCGCGGCCTTCCTGTCCCTGGACGGCCACGACACCCAGCTGGGCGAGTGGGAGGTGCACCGGGCACTGCTGCTCAACCTGCTGGCGTACGCGATCTGGACGATCCTGGGCGTCGGCATCGGGACGCTGATCCCCAACCAGCTCGGCGCGGTGATCACCGCCGCGGTGCTGTACCTGGTCGGCACCCAGGTCGTGCAGCTGCTCTTCTTCCTGCTCTCCAACTGGCTGGACAGCGAGGCCGTGGTGAAGTGGCAGGTGGTCTGGCCGGCAGTCGCCTCCCAGGTGATGATCAGCGGGGAGGCGAGCCAGTTCACCCCGGCCTGGTGGGTGGGCGCACTCGTGCTGGTCGGCTACGCCGTGGTCAGCGGGACCACCGGCGTCCTGATCACCCGGCGGCGCGACATCGCCTGAGCCCGCCCTGCCCGACGTGGCCCCGGCCGGTGACCGCGCGTCACCGGCCGGGGCCGTTCCTCACTTAGCAGGCGTCGGGGCGACACGCTGGGTTTGCCGAACTTCTGGCATCTTCTGTGAAACGGACCACCAGCCGGAGGCGAGAATGCCTGCGGCATTCCTACGGCGTAGCCTGGGAGCCGTCTCTCGTGTGCCCGTTTCGGGCACCGGATGACACCGCGTGACATTACGAACCCGCGTGAAAGAGGCGATTAGCGGCCGTGTCGACCCAGCAGACTTCGCAGGAGAACCCACTGGCGGGTTTCGGCCCGAACGAGTGGATCGTCGAGGAGATGTACCAGCGCTACCTCGCCGACCCCTCGAGCGTCGACTCGGCCTGGCACGATTTCTTCGCCGACTACCGACCCGCCCCCGGCGCCGCCACCCCGCGCCCGGACGGCCAGGCCAAGCCGGCCGCCAAGCCGGAGCCCGCCGAGCAGCAGGAGCCGGTCGCCGCCGTCGCCCAGCAGCCGGCCGCCGCGGCCAAGCCCGCGCCCGCCCCGGCCAGGCCCGCCGCCAAGCCGGCGGAGCCGGCCCCGGCGAAGAAGGCCGCCCCGGCCAAGCCGGCCGCCAAGGCCCCGACCGCGACCGCCGCCGGCACCACCCCGCTGCGCGGGGTCGCCGCAAAGATCGTCCAGAACATGGACGCCTCGCTCTCCGTGCCGACCGCCACCAGCGTCCGCGCGGTCCCGGCGAAGCTGCTGGTGGACAACCGCATCGTCATCAACAACCACCTGGCCCGGGGGCGCGGCGGCAAGGTCAGCTTCACCCACCTCATCGGGTACGCGATGGTCCGGGCGCTGGTCGAGCACCCGGAGATGAACAACTCGTACGCCGAGGTGGACGGCAAGCCGGCGATGGTCCGCCCGGAGCACGTCAACCTGGGCATCGCGATCGACCTGGCCAAGCCGGACGGCTCCCGCAACCTGGTGGTGCCCTCCATCAAGGGCTGCGAGCAGATGGACTTCCGGCAGTTCTGGCAGGCGTACGAGGACGTGGTCCGGCGCGCCCGCCGCAACGAGCTGACCATGGACGACTACGCCGGCACCACCATCTCGCTGACCAACCCGGGCGGCATCGGCACGGTCCACTCGATCCCGCGCCTGATGCAGGGCCAGAGCGCCATCATCGGCGTCGGCGCGATGGAGTACCCGGCGCCGTACCAGGGCATGAGCGAGGCGACCCTGGCCGAGCTGGCGGTCAGCAAGATCATCACGCTGACCAGCACGTACGACCACCGGATCATCCAGGGCGCCCAGTCCGGCGAGTTCCTGAAGGTGATGCACGAGCTGCTGCTCGGCGAGCGCGGCTTCTACGACCAGATCTTCACCTCGCTGCGCATCCCGTACGAGCCGGTACGCTGGGTGCGCGACGTGGCCGTCGACTCCGAGGGCCAGATCAACAAGACCGCGCGGGTGCACGAGCTGATCCACGCGTACCGGGTGCGCGGCCACCTGATGGCCGACACCGACCCGCTGGAGTTCAAGATCCGCAAGCACCCGGACCTGGACGTCCTCCAGCACGGGCTGACCCTGTGGGACCTGGACCGGGTCTTCCCGGTGAACGGCTTCGCCGGCCGCCAGCGGATGAAGCTGCGCGAGATCCTCGGCGTGCTGCGCGACTCGTACTGCCGCCGGGTCGGCATCGAGTACATGCACATCCAGGACCCGGAGGAGCGGCGCTGGATCCAGGAGCGGATCGAGCGCAAGTACGAGAAGCCGACCCAGGACGAGCAGAAGCACGTGCTCAACCGGCTCAACGCCGCCGAGGCGTTCGAGACCTTCCTGCAGACCAAGTACGTCGGCCAGAAGCGCTTCTCGCTGGAGGGCGGCGAGTCGCTGATCCCGCTGCTGGGCGAGGTGCTGGAGTGCTCCGCCGAGGCCGGGCTCGACGAGGTCGTCATCGGCATGGCCCACCGCGGGCGGCTCAACGTGCTGGCCAACATCGTCGGCAAGCCGTACGAGAAGATCTTCTCCGAGTTCGAGGGGCACCTCGACCCGCGCTCGACCCAGGGCTCGGGCGACGTGAAGTACCACCTCGGCCAGAACGGCAAGTTCACCACCCCGGACGGCGCGCACGCGGTCAAGGTGTCGGTGGTGGCGAACCCGTCGCACCTGGAGGCCGTGGACCCGGTGCTGGAGGGCATCGTCCGGGCCAAGCAGGACCGGATCGACCTCAAGCTGGAGGGCTACACCGTGCTGCCGCTGGCGGTGCACGGTGACGCCGCCTTCGCCGGCCAGGGCGTGGTGGCCGAGACGCTGAACCTGTCGCAGCTGCGCGGCTACCGCACCGGCGGCACGGTGCACGTGGTGGTCAACAACCAGGTCGGCTTCACCACCGCCCCGGAGTACAGCCGGTCCAGCCTCTACAGCACCGACGTGGCCCGGATGATCCAGGCGCCGATCTTCCACGTGAACGGCGACGACCCCGAGGCCGTCGTCCGGGTGGCCCGGCTCGCCTTCGAGTACCGGCAGGCGTTCAACAAGGACGTCGTGATCGACATGGTCTGCTACCGCCGGCGCGGGCACAACGAGGGCGACGACCCGTCGATGTCCAACCCGCAGATGTACCAGATCATCGACTCGAAGCGGTCGGTCCGGAAGCTCTACACCGAGGAGCTCATCGGGCGGGGTGACATCACCGTGGAGGACGCGGAGGAGCTGCTGCGCGACTACCAGTCGCAGCTCGAGCGGGTCTTCAAGGCCACCCGGGACGCGGCCACCACGCCGCGCCAGCTCAGCCGGCCGCGCCGCGAGGAGGAGCCGGAGCCGCAGGTCGACACCGCCACCGACGCCGCCGTCGTCAAGGCGATCGGCGAGGCGCACGTCAACCTGCCGGAGGGCTTCACCCCGCACAAGCGGATCCAGCAGCTGCTCGACCGGCGGGCGAAGATGTCCGTCGAGGGCAACATCGACTGGGGTTACGGCGAGATCATCGCGTTCGGCGCGCTGCTGCACGACGGGGTCACCGTCCGGCTCGCCGGCCAGGACTCCCGCCGCGGCACCTTCGTCCAGCGGCACGCCTCCATCCTCGACGCGAAGACCGGGGACGACTACCTGCCGCTGAAGTCGCTCACCGGCGACGGCGAGCGGTCCCGCTTCTTCGTGCACGACTCGCTGCTCAGCGAGTACGCCGCGATGGGCTTCGAGTACGGCTACTCGGTGGAGAACGTCAACGCGCTGGTCTGCTGGGAGGCCCAGTTCGGTGACTTCGTCAACGGCGCCCAGTCGGTGATCGACGAGTTCATCTCGTCCGGTGAGGTGAAGTGGGGCCAACGCTCCGCGGTCACCCTGCTGCTGCCGCACGGGCACGAGGGCCAGGGCCCGGACCACACCTCCGGCCGCCCGGAACGGTTCCTCCAGCTCTGCGCCGAGGACAACATGCGGGTGGCCATCCCGACCACCCCGGCGAACTACTTCCACCTGCTGCGCCGCCAGGCCCTGTCGCCGAAGCGCAAGCCGCTGGTGGTGTTCACGCCGAAGTCGCTGCTGCGGCACAAGCTCTGCGTGTCGCCGGTGGAGGACTTCACCACGGGCACCTTCCAGCCGGTCCTCGCCGACACCGCGGCCCCGGCGCCGCAGCAGGTGAAGCGGGTGCTGCTCTGCTCGGGCAAGGTCTACTACGACCTGTTCCAGGCCCGGCAGGAGCGGGGCGTCACCGACACCGCGATCATCCGGATGGAGCAGCTCTACCCGCTGCCCGTCGAGGAGGTCCGGGCCGCGCTGGCGCAGTACCCGAACGCCGAGGACTTCGCCTGGGTCCAGGAGGAGCCGGCCAACCAGGGCGCCTGGTCGTTCGTCGCGCTCAACCTGCTGGAGCACCTGCCCGAGGTCCGGCTGCGCCGCATCTCCCGCCCGGCCGCCGCCGCTCCGGCGGTGGGCTCGGCGAAGATGCACGACGTCGAGCAGGCCGCGCTGATCGAGGCGGCTCTCCCCCGCCCGTGACCTGACCGCACCGCGAGCACCGGGGCAGCGACCGTACGACGGCGCTGCCCCGCCTCGTGTGGCGGCCCCGTTTTCGAGAGGACGAACCGTGTACTTCACCGACCGTGGCATCGAGGAGCTGGTCGAGCGCCGGGGCGACGAGCAGGTCAGCCTGGAGTGGCTGGGCGAGCGGCTGCGCGACTTCGTCGACCTGAACCCGGAGTTCGAGACGCCGGTCGAGCGTTTCGCCACCTGGCTGGCCCGGCTGGACGACGAGGACGAGGACTGACCGTCACCGATTGACGCCGAGGCGTTCCGTCGCGTCCACTGGAAGGCAGCGTCCAAGGTCCGACGGGACGCGCCGGACCACAACGCCGCCTGACGCCAGGGAGGCGGAAGTGAATCCCGTAACCCGTAAGCCGCCGCAGGACGCGGTGACCGTCCGTCGCCTCCGGCTCGGCATCGGCGCCGTCGGCACCGCCCTGCCGATCGTGCTCCTGGTCGGTCACATCGTCGTGCTCCGCCGGTTCACCCTGCTCGACTCGCTCAGCGGCTACTACCACACCGAGATGCGGGACGTCTTCGTCGGCAGTCTCTGTGCCGTCGGGGTCTTCCTCATCAGCTACCGGTACCGGCGGCCCGACGATGTGCTCGGCACCGTCGCCGGGGTGCTGGCCGTCGCGGTGGCCCTCTTCCCGACCACGGTGGGCGCCCGGCCCGGCACCACCAGCGACACGGACCGGACGGTCGGCGTGGTGCACCAGATCGCCGCCGCGGTCCTGTTCGTCCTGCTCGCCGTCTTCTGCCTGTTCCTGTTCACCCAGGCGGACCGGGTCGGGGTGCCGCCGCGGCCGGCCGCCGTCCGGTTCTACCGCGCCTGCGGCCTGCTCATCCTGGCGGCCATCGTGCTGGCGCTGGCGAGCACCCAGCTCCCCGCCGACGTACGGCACACGCTCAAGCCGGTGCTCTGGTGCGAGACGGTCGCGGTGTTCGCCTTCGGCGCCGCCTGGTTGGCGAAGAGCGACGCGCTGTTCCGGGCCGCCGAGCCGGCCGACATCGCACCCGATCCGCAGACCTCCCCTCCCCTGCCGGCAGGCTCCTGACCGACGAAGGGTCGTCCGCCCCGGGCCCAAGGACCCGGGCGAGGCAGACCGCGATCTTGTAGCGTGAGGTCGTGGCGCGCAGCGTGTACCTGACCAGCGTGGGATCGGGCGGGGGCAAGTCGACGGTCGCGCTCGGGCTGGCCGAGCTGCTGTCCCGTCAGGTCGAGCGGATCGGCGCGTTCCGGCCGCTGGTCCCGGGCCGGGGGCCGGACCAGATCCTCGCCCTGCTCACCGAGCGCTACCGGGTGGAGCTGCCCGTCGAGGACCTGCACGGCAGCACGTACGCCGAGGCCACCGCGCTGGTCGCGGAGGGCCGGCGGGAGGAGCTGATCTCCCGGATCGTGGCCCGCTACCGGGAGGTGGAGCGGCGCTGCCCGGCGGTCGTCGTGGTGGGCAGCGACTTCGCCGACGGGGACGGCGCCGGGCCGCGCGAGCTGGCCTTCAACGCCCGGCTGGCCACCGAGTTCGGCAGCGTGGTGGTGCCGGTGGTCGACGGGTTCGGCCAGGAGCCCGAGTCGATCGCCGCGGCGGTCCGCGGCGCGTACCACGACCTGGCGGACCTGGGGGCGACGGTGGTGGCGGTGGTCGCCAACCGGGTGCCCGGGCCGATGACCCTGCCCGAGCTGCCCGTCCCCGCGTACGCCATCCCGGAGGTGCCGGCCGTGTCGGCGCCGACGGTGGCCGAGGTGGCGGCGGCGCTCGGCGCCACCCTGCTCTCCGGCGACCCGGCCGCGCTGGACCGGGACGTGCTCGACTACGTGGTCGGCGCCGCGCACGTGCCCACCCTGCTCGACCACTTCACCGACGGGGCGCTGGTGATCACCCCGGGCGACCGGGACGACCTGCTGGTCGCGGCCGGCGCCGCGCACGTGGCCGGGCAGGTCTCGCTGGCCGGGCTGGTGCTCACCCTCGGCGAGCAGCCCGACCCGCGGGCGATGCGGCTGTTCGAACGGTTGAACACCGGGCTGGCGGTGCTCTCGGTGAGCAGCGACAGCTACGACACGGTCGCGGCGTCCAGCCGGATCGAGGGCCGGCCCAGCGTGGCGAACCCGCGCAAGGTGGAGGCGGCGCTGGGCGCGTTCGAACGCTGCGTGGACACCGTCGACCTGGCCCGCCGGCTGCGGGTGAGCCGGTCGGAGCGGGTCACCCCGCTGATGTTCGAGAACGACCTGATCGACCGGGCCCGGGCGCGACGCCGCCGGCTGGTGCTGCCCGAGGGTACGGAGGAGCGCATCCTGCGGGCCGCGGAGATCCTGCTGCGCCGGGGCGTGGCCGACCTGACCCTGCTCGGCCGCCCCGACGACATCGCCCGGCGGAGCCGGGAGCTGGGCGTCGACATCGGCGAGGCCCAGGTGGTCGACCCGGTGAGCAGCGCGTGGCGGGAGGAGTTCGCCACGGAGTACGCGAAGCTGCGCGCGCACCGGGGCGTCACCGTCGAGCTGGCCCACGACATCGTGGCCCAGGCCAACTACTTCGGCACGATGATGGTGCAGACCGGCCGGGCGGACGGCATGGTCTCCGGCGCCACCCACACCACGGCGGCCACCATCCGCCCGGCGTTCGA
Organism: Micromonospora sp. NPDC048930; assembly: GCF_043197935.1. NCBI lineage: Bacteria > Bacillati > Actinomycetota > Actinomycetes > Micromonosporales > Micromonosporaceae > Micromonospora > Micromonospora sp. NPDC048930. The sequence goes on along the minus strand of NZ_JBICUB010000015.1, from coordinate 123,765 downwards.
GATCATCCGGACGGTACCGGGGGTCTCGGTCGCCTCCAGCGTCTTCTTCATGCTGCTCGCCGACCGGGTGCTGGTCTACGGCGACTGCGCGGTCAACCCCGACCCGGACGCCGCCCAGCTCGCCGACATCGCGATCTCCTCGGCCGACACGGCCGCCCGGTTCGGCATCGAGCCGCGGGTGGCGATGCTGTCGTACTCGACCGGCGACTCCGGTTTCGGGGCCGACGTGGAGAAGGTCGCGGCGGCCACCAAGCTGGTCCGGGCGCGCCGGCCGGAACTGCTGGTGGAGGGCCCGATCCAGTACGACGCGGCGATCGACCCGCAGGTCGCGGCCACCAAGCTGCCGGACAGCCCGGTGGCGGGGCGGGCCACGGTGTTCATCTTCCCGGACCTGAACACCGGCAACAACACGTACAAGGCGGTGCAGCGCTCGGCCGGCGCGGTGGCGGTCGGCCCGGTCATGCAGGGCCTGCGCCGGCCGGTCAACGACCTGTCCCGGGGCGCCACCGTGCCCGACATCGTCAACACCGTGGCGATCACCGCCATCCAGGCCGCCGCCGGGGAGTCCTCATGAGCCGCATCCTCGTCCTCAACTGCGGGTCCTCGTCCGTCAAGTACCGGCTGTACGACGGCGAGGAGGTCCGCGACCAGGGCAAGATCGAACGGGTGGGCGAGCCGGGTGGCGGGCCGCCGGACCACGAGAGCGCGGTACGGGAGATCATCGACCGGCTCGACCTCGCCGGGCTGGCCGGGGTCGGGCACCGGGTGGTGCACGGCGGCCGCCGGTTCAGCGCGCCGGTGCTGATCGACGACCGGGTGTTCGCCGCGATCGAGGACCTCGTCCCGCTCGCCCCGCTGCACAACCCGGCGAACCTGACCGGCATCCGGGTGGCCCGGGAGGCGCTGCCGGACACCCCGCAGGTGGCCGTCTTCGACACCGCGTTCCACCACACGCTCCCCGAGGCCGCCGCCACCTACGCGATCGAACGCGAGACCGCCGAGCGGTACGGCATCCGCCGGTACGGCTTTCACGGCACCTCGCACGCGTACGTCTCGCGCCGCACCGCGGAGCTGCTGGACCGGCCGTACGCCGACCTGAACACGATCACCCTGCACCTGGGCAACGGGGCGAGCGCCTGCGCGGTGCAGGGCGGCCGGAGCGTGGCCACCTCGATGGGCATGTCCCCGCTGGAGGGCCTGGTGATGGGCACCCGGAGCGGCGACCTGGACCCGACGGTCATCTTCCACCTGCGCCGGGAGGCCGGGATGCACGTGGACGACATCGACGACCTGCTCAATCACCGCAGCGGCCTGTTCGGCCTGACCGGGGCCAACGACATGCGCGAGGTGCTCTCCCGCCGGGACGCCGGCGACCCGCACGCCGCGCTCGCCTTCGACATCTACTGCCGACGGATCAAGGGCTACGTGGGCGGGTACTACGCGCTGCTCGGGCGGGTCGACGCGGTCACCTTCACCGCCGGGGTCGGCGAGCACGCCGCACCGGTCCGCGCGGCGTCGCTGGCCGGCCTGGAGCGGCTCGGCATCGGCGTCGACCCGGCCCGCAACGCGGGCAGCGGCGACCGGGTGATCTCCCCTGCCGGTGCCGAGGTCACGGTCTGCGTGATCGGCACCGACGAGGAACTCGAGATCGCCCGGCAAACCCGGGAGGTGCTCGGCTCCCGCGCCTGAGGGCGCCCCCGCCGGCACCCCGACGGGGCCGGTGGCTCAGCCCAGGACGAGCCAGGCCACCAGGGCGACCAGCACGACGACCGCGCCGATCCCGGCGATGAGCGGCAGCCGGGACGGTGCTGGCGCGGCGGCCGCGTCGGGTGCGTCGACGAAGGCCCGGAACTGGGCGGTGTTGCCGCTGGGGTCGGTGTAGTTCTCAGCCATGCGCGTGACCCTAGCGAAGCGTGTCGAGCCGCAGGAATCTGCCGGGCCGGTGCCGGAAACCCGATCCACCCGGTGGGCCGCCGCCGGGTTCGTGGTGGCCGCGCCGGCCTTGCCGCGTACCGACCGGCTGATGGCCGGCGTGCCGATCCGCTCACCGTCGGCCGTTGTCCGGCCGACCGACCACTACCGCGAGGCACAATCGTCTTCATGCTCCGTCGCCGCGCCGCCCTGGTCACCGCCGCCCTGCTCACCGCAGGTCTGGCCGGATGCTCCGGCGGGACTGCCGCCGCACCGCAGCGGCCCGCCCCCGACGTGCCGGCGAAGGCGACCACACCGGCCCCACGGGTACCCGCCGGGCACGCCCCCACGCAGAGCTTCGCGGTCGGCGTACGCCAGCTGAAGCTGAACCGCGACGGCGACCGCCCCCTGCCGGTGACCGTGTGGTACCCGGCCCGGGGCGCGGCGGGCGGCGCGCCGGAGCGGTCCGCGCCGGCCGCGACCGGGCGGTTCCCGGTGGTGATGTTCAGCCACGGGCTGGGCGCCCGCCCGGAGGACTACCAGCTGCTGCTGAGCCGCTGGGCGGCGGCCGGGTTCGTGGTGGCCGCCCCGAGGTTCCCGCACACCGGCGCCGGGGGCGACGGCAATCCGCTCGACGTGCTCAACCAGCCGGCCGACGTGTCGTACGCGCTGACCCAGGTGCTGGCCTTGAACACGAAGGCGGGTGACCCGCTGCGCGGCCGGCTAGACCCGGACCGGGTGGCCGCGGCCGGGCACAGCGCGGGCGGGGTGACCACGATCGGGCTCTTCACGGCGGGGCGGGACGAGCGGCTGGACGCCGGGATCGTCTTCGCCGGTACGGCGCTCGGCGTGGGCACCGGGTTCGCCGGGGCGGCGGCGCCGCAGCTCTTCGTGCACGGCGAGGCCGACGAGGTGGTGAGCTACGCCGCCGGCAAGGCGGTCTACGACGCGGTGCCGTGGCCGAAGGCGATGCTCAGCCTGCCCCGGGGCGACCACGGCCGGGCCCTGCTCAGCAACGGGAAGGCGCTGCGGGTGGTGGCCGACACCACCCTGGAGTTCCTCCGCTGGACCCTGTACGGCGACGCGGCGGCGAAGAAGCGGCTCCCCGCCGACGCCGCCCGGGGCGGCCTGGCCACCCTGGACGACCACCTCTGAGTGGCCGTCCAGGGCGACGCACCGGTCAGGCGGTGTGGTCGACGACCACCTTGCCGAAGACCTCGCCGGAGTTGAGGCGGGCGAACGCCTCCTCGATCCGGCTGAACGGCACCACGCTGTCCACCACCGGCCGCACCTCGTGCTCGGCGCAGAACGCGAGCAGCTGGGTGAGCTCGTCCGGGGTGCCCATCGAGGTGCCCAGGATCTCCAGCTGCATGGCGAAGACCCGGCGCAGGTTGACCTTGGGCTCGTGCCCGGCGGTGGCGCCGGAGACCACGATCCGGGCCATCGGGGCGGCCGACTTCAGCGAGTGGTCGAAGGTGGCCGCGCCGACCGTCTCGATCACCACGTCTACCCGCTCGGGCAGCCGGGCGCCCGGCTCCAGCGCGGTCGCCCCCAGCTCGGTGATCCGCTCCCGCTTGGCGGCGTCGCGGCTGGTCGCGTACACCCGCTTGCCGAGCGCGACGCCGAGCGCGACGGCCGCGGTGGCGACGCCCCCGCCGGCCCCCTGGACCAGCACCGACTCGCCCTCGTCCACCCGGCCCCTGGTGGTCAGCATCCGCCACGCGGTGAGCCAGGCCGTGGGCAGGCAGGCCGCGTCGGTGGCCGACAGGCCGTCCGGCAGCGGCAGCAGGTTCATCCGGGGTACGGCCACCCGCTCGGCGAAGGTGCCCGGGAAGTGCTCGGAGAGGATGGAGACCCCGCGCGGGTCGCCCGAGGTGGGCACCACCGGGTAGATGACCACCTCGTCGCCGTCCGGGTCGGTGCCGACCGCGTCACAGCCGAGGATCATCGGGAGCTGGTCGGCGGCGAGGCCCACGCCGCGCAGCGACCAGAGGTCGTGGTGGTTGAGCGAGCTGGCCCGTACCTGCACGGTGACCCAGTCCTCCTGCGGGTGGGTCGGCTCGGGACGGTCGCCGACGGTGAGCGCGGCGAGCGGGTTGTCGGCGTCGAAGGCCGAGGCATAGGCGGCACGCATGATCGGCACGGTAACAAGCTGAGCGTCCGTTAAGAAGGGCCCTTCCTTCGGTCAGCGGCGGGCGACCCCGTCCCGGCGGGCGGCCTCGGCGACCGCCTCGGCCACCGCCGGGGCGACCCGCGGGTCCAGCGGGGAGGGCACGATCGCCTCGGCGGTCAGCGACTCGGCGACCACGTTGGCGATGGCGTCGGCCGCGGCCACCTTCATCCCGTCGGTGATCCGGGTGGCCCGGGCGTCCAGCGCGCCCCGGAACACGCCGGGGAAGGCGAGCACGTTGTTGATCTGGTTGGGGTAGTCGCTGCGGCCGGTGGCGACCACCGCGACGTGCCGGGCGGCCACCTCGGGGTGCACCTCGGGGGTGGGGTTGGCCAGCGCGAAGACGATCCCGCCCGGGGCCATCCCGGCCACCGCCGCCTCGGGGATCTGCCCGCCGGAGACGCCGACCAGCACGTCCGCGTCGCGCAGCGCCTCGGTGATGTCGCCCTGCCGGCCGTCGGCGTTGGTGGTCTCGGCCAGCTCGGCCTTGGTCCCGGTCAGCTCCCGGTGCCGGCCGATGATGCCCTTGGAGTCGCAGACCACCACCTGGTCCGGGTTCACGCCGCCGGCGACCAGCATCTTCGTCACCGCGACCCCGGCCGCGCCGGCCCCGCTGACCGCCACCCGCAGGTCACCGAGCTTGCGGTTGAGCAGGGTCGCCGCGTTGCGCAGCGCGGCCAGCACCACGATCGCCGTGCCGTGCTGGTCGTCGTGGAAGACCGGGATGGGCAGCGCCTCGTCCAGCCGCCGCTCCACCTCGAAGCAGCGCGGGGCGCTGATGTCCTCCAGGTTGATCCCGCCGAACGAGGGGGCGAGGGCCCTGACGGTCGCCACGATCTCGTCCACGTCCTGGGTGTCCAGGCAGATCGGTACCGCGTCCACGCCCGCGAACTGCTTGAAGAGCACCGCCTTGCCCTCCATCACCGGCAGCGCCGCGCGCGGGCCGATGTTGCCCAGGCCGAGTACGGCGGAGCCGTCGGTGACCACCGCGACGGTGTGCGACACCCAGGTGTAGTCGTCGGCGAGGTCGGGGTCGGCGGCGATCGCCTCGCAGACCCGGGCCACACCCGGGGTGTACGCGAGGGAGAGGTCCTCCCGGCTGGTGAGCGGGACGGTCGAGGCGACCGCCATCTTGCCGCCGAGGTGCAGCCGGAAGACCGGATCAGCAGGGTCCGGGGTGGACGAAGACATGGTGACTCCAGGATCTGTCGAGCAGACGGACCGGCCGGCTCGGCGCGCGATGGTCTGCGGCCGGCGGGGCGGCGGTGCGGGGGGTCACCCGGGCACTTTCCGAGCATAGTCAGGCTGCCCGCACTGGGATGTGATCGGGGTCATATCCGCCTTTGACGCGTACCACCCCTGATCCGCCGCGGAAGGGGCCAGTACCGGGCCACCACCCGGCCCCGGACGTCGGCCACCCCGTACGCCCGGGAGTCGTCGGTGACCAGGTCGTTGTCGCCGCGTAACCACCAGCCGCCGTCCTCGGGACGGACCGCGCGCTTGACCACGAGCAGGTCGGGACGGCTGCGGAAGACCGCCAGCACCACGTCCCCCGGGCGCACCGGCCGCCCCCCGACACGCACCAGCACCGCGTCACCGTGCCGCAGCGTCGGGACCATGGAGGGGCCGGTGACCAGCACGGGCGTCAGCGGCCCGCGCAATACCGGCCGGGTGTGCTCGTTGGCACGCATCGGGTTTCACCTCCCGCCCGCCGGGGAGCATGTCCAGGAGTAATGTCGTCTCGGATCATCGCAAACATCCCATGGAGGACCCTGATGCGCCTTCCTCGCATCCTCACGCCCCGTGTGACCGCCAGCGCCCACTGCGACCTTCCGTGCGGCGTGTACGACCCGGCGCAGGCCCGGATCGAGGCCGAGTCGGTCAAAATGATCTGCGAGAAGTACCAGTCGAACACCGACCCCGAGTACCGCACCCGGGCGATCATCATCAAGGAGCAGCGCGCCGAGCTGGTCAAGCACCACCTCTGGGTGCTCTGGACCGACTACTTCAAGCCGCAGCACTTCGAGAAGTACCCGCACCTGCACCAGCTCTTCAACGAGACCACCAAGCTCGCGGGCTCCGCCGGCGCCAAGGGCGCGACCGACCCGGCCATCGCCGACCAGCTGCTGCAGAAGATCGACGAGATCTCGAAGATCTTCTGGGAGACCAAGCAGGCGTGAGCCTGACCGATCAGGCACCGACGATCCGGCCGGCGCGTCCCGAGGACGTGCCGGCCGTCGTCGCGATGGTGCACGAACTCGCCGAGTACGAGAAGGCCCCCGAGCAGTGCCACCTCACCGAGGAGCAGCTCACCGCCGCGCTCTTCGCGACTGCTCCAGGTCGCGGCGCGGCGTCAGACGCGCCGAGCTGGAGTGGTCGGAGTCCGCAGCCGGCGCTCTTCGGGCACGTCGCGGTGGACGCGGCGGACGAGCCGCTCGGCTTCGCCCTCTGGTTCCTCAACTTCTCCACCTGGGAAGGCGTCCACGGCATCTACCTGGAGGACCTGTACGTCCGCCCGGCCGCCCGGGGCACCGGGGCGGGCCGCCGGCTGCTCGCCACCCTCGCCGCGATCTGCGTCGAGCGCGGCTACCGGCGGCTGGACTGGTGGATGATCAACTGGAACCCGGCGGCACGCTTCTACGCCGCCATCGGCGCCACCCCGATGGACGAGTGGACGCCGTACCGGCTCACCGGCACGGCGCTGCACGAGCTCGCCGCCCAGGTCACGGCCGCGCCCACCCACCCGCCCGCCTGACCGGGTAGAGTCCCGCACCGGGGGGATGAGGCGTGACTCAACTGACCGGCCAGCCGACGACGGACGACGACGTCGTGCACCTCACCGTGCCCGCCGACGGCGGTTACCTGGGCGTGCTCCGCACCGCCACGGCCGGCCTCGCGGCCCGGCTCCAGTTCGCCCTCGACGAGATCGAGGACCTGCGCATCGCGGTCGACGAGGCCTGCGCGATGCTGCTCGCCATCGCCACCCCCAAGGCCGAACTGGAGTGCCGGTTCGCGGTGACCGAGGACGCGCTCACGGTCGAGGTGACCGTACCGACCGTCCGTGGCGCGACGCTCCCCTCCGAGTCGTCCTTCGCCTGGAAGGTGCTCACCGCGCTGACCACCACGGCTGCCGCCCGGGCCGCCGACGGCCGCGCCACCATCTCGCTGCTCACCCGCCGCGCGTCCGGCTACTGACCCGTCGCCAGGCCGACCACGGACCAGCAGGGTCAGTGGAAGCCGAGGGCGCGGTTGCTCGGTGTGCTCACCAGCAGGCCGGTCACCGCCAGGCCGAGCACCATCAGCGGCAGCCCCAGCCAGCCCAGGCCGCCCTGGATCATGTACCAGCCGACCGGCAGCAGCATGAGCTGGAGCACGATGGCCGGGGCCCGGCCGCCGGCCCGGCGCCGGGCCAGCGCGCCACCGAGGCCCCAGAGCGCCGCCGCTCCGGCGACCGCGAACGCCGTCACGAGCAACGCCGAGGTCAGATCGTGGGTGGGCGCGGTCAGGTCGGACCAGATCAGCCACACCGCGATCAGGCCGAGCGCCACCGCCTCGGCACGCAGCAGGCGTACCGCCCAGCGGAGCGTGGCGGGGAGCGGGTCGGAGTCGATCGTCACGCGCGACACGATACCCGTGAGTAGTCGCGGTACAGTGCCGCCCATGCGGGCCGTCCTGGTGGTCAATCCGAAGGCCACCACCACCAGCGAGCGCAGCCGGGACGTCCTGGTCCGGGCGCTGCGCAGCGAAGTCGACCTGTCGGTGCGGTACACCCGCCGGCGGGGCCACGCCATGGACCTGGCGCGGGAGGCCGCCGAGGAGGGCGTCGACCTGGTGGTCTCGCTGGGCGGCGACGGCACGGTCAACGAGGTGGTGAACGGCCTGATGGCCGCCGAGCCCCCGACCTTCCGCACCGGGGACACCCCGGCGGAGCGGCTGCCGGCGCTGGCCACCGTGCCGGGCGGCTCGACCAACGTCTTCGCCCGCGCGCTCGGGCTGCCCCGGGAGTGGCCGGACGGGACCAGCATGATCCTGGAGGGGCTGCGGCTGGGCCGGTCGCGCACCATCGGCCTGGGCCGGGCGGACGAGCGCTACTTCACCTTCTGCGCCGGCTTCGGCATCGACGCGGCCGTCATCCGCCGGGTGGAGCAGGCCCGCAAGCGCGGCCGGGTGTCCACACCGGCGCTCTACTTCCGCTCCACGGCGGCGCAGTACTTCCTCGGCTCGGACCGGCGGCACCCCACCATCACGCTGGAACGGCCGGGCGAGGCCGCCGAGGCGGAGCTGGCCACGGTCATCATCCAGAACACCGCGCCGTGGACGTACCTGGGCGAGCGGGAGATCAACCCCAACCCGGAGGCGTCGTTCGACCTCGGGTTGGACGTGCTGGCGATGCGGCAGCTTAAGGTGGCGAGCACCGCACGGACGGTCACCCAGTTCTTCTCCCGCACTCCCGATCCGCACGGGAAGCAGGTGCTCCGGCTGCACGACGTCGCGGAGTTCACGCTGCTCTCGGCCCGTCCGCAGGCGTTCCAGCTCGACGGGGACTACCTGGGCGAGCGGGAGAAAGTCAGATTCACATCCATTCCGGCCGCACTGAGAGTAATCTGCTAGGTCTCGGGTACTGCCGTCGGTTGACGCCGTGATCCACCGCACTCTCGCGGGGGCACGCCACGCCGAAGGAAGGTGCCGGAAATGTCAGCAATGTCACGCAGACTCTACTATATTGATCCGCGACAGTGGTACGCCGGGTAACCAGAGCGCTCTGAAACCCGGACAAAAGGGTGGTGAGCCCGCTCACTGTTCGGAGTTTTTCCGAGCGGCACCCTTGACATCGCCGTAGTTCGTGAAAGTATTCACAAGCGAACTTGTGTTACCGGGACATTGCCTGGATATGCTCGGCAGGTTGAGCTGTTCCAGCAGGTCCTGGGGCCCGCAGCCTGCTCACGCAGCGCCGAATTGACGGATGCTGACCGTCACCGATCGGCAATGCGGATGCATATAGGAAAAGCAACGAAGCGTTATCTGGCCACCCACTTAAGAATGAGGAGTGTTGCCGCCATGGACTGGCGCCACGATGCCGTCTGCCGCGACGAGGACCCGGAGCTGTTCTTCCCGATCGGGACGTCCGGTCCGGCCCTCCTGCAGGTGGAGCAGGCCAAGGCCGTCTGCCGGCGCTGCCCGGTGACCGACCAGTGCCTGCAGTGGGCGCTGGAGTCCGGTCAGGACGCCGGCGTCTGGGGCGGGATGAGCGAGGAGGAGCGCCGCGCGGTCAAGCGCCGCGGCGGTCTCCGGGTGCTGCGCGCTCACTCCGCCTGATCGCACCACACAGCGACACGCCCCGGCCGGGTCACCCGCCGGGGCGTTCTGCTGCCCGGACCCCATGATTCCCGGATACCCCGTCGCCGTCCTTCCTGATCATCGGAGGGGCGGCGACGCCCGTCACAGCGGCACCCAGTCGGCGGTGGCGGCGTCGACCCGCCGCAGCACCAGATCGGCGAGTTCCGGCAGGTCGGTGAGCGGGTCGGCGACCGCCACCGCACCGGCCTCCCCCGCCGCCGCGACCACGCCGTCGTGGAACAGGCCCGGCGCGAGGAAGTAGGCGGCCACCGCCACCCGGTGCGCCCCGCCGGCGCGCAGCTTCGCCACCGCGGCGCCGGCCGCCGGGGGCGCCGCCGAGGCGTACGACACGCGGCAGGGCACGCCGAGATCCGCGCCGAGCGCCGCCGCGACCCGGCCCACCGAGCCACGCGCCCGGGCGTCCCGGGTGCCGGCGGCGGCCAGCACCAGGCCGTCGTACCCGTCGGGACGCGCCTCGGCGAGCCGGCGGCGCAGCCCCGCCAGTAGCTTCGGGTCCACCTCCCCGTCGGCCGGGCCGAGCACCTCGGCGACCCGCACGTCGATCGGCGCGCCCGCCTCCCGCGCGGCGGCCACGGCGGCCGGGATGTCGACCTTCCGGTGGTACGCGGCGGTCAGCAGCAGCGGCACCAGCACCGCCCGGGAGTGACCGGCGGCGGCCAGCTCGCGCAGCACGGCGGCCGGTCCCGGCGCGGTGTGGTCCAGCCAGCTCGGCAGCACCGGCGCGCCCGGGCGGGCGGCCGCCACGGCCCGGGCCAGCGCCCGGGTCGCCTCGGCCGCCCGTGGGTCACGACTGCCGTGCGCGACCAGCACCACCGGTGCCGCCGCGTGGCCGGCCGTCAGGTGTGCAGGCCGCACTCGGTCTTCTCGAACATGGCCCAGCGGCCCGCCCGCGGGTCCTCCCCCGCCTTGGTGCGGCGGGTGCAGGGCCAGCAGCCGATCGAGCCGTAGCCCCGGCCGAACAGCTCGTTCACCGGGATGTCGTGGCGGGCGATGTAGGCGTCCACGTCCCGCTGGGTCCAGGCGGCGATCGGGTTCACCTTGACCTTGCCGCGCCGGGCGTCGAAGGCCACCACCGGGGTGTTGGCCCGGGTCGGTGACTCGTCCCGGCGCAGCCCGGCGGCCCAGGCGTCGTACCCGGTCAGCGCCCGCTCCAGCGGCTCCACCTTGCGCAGCTGGCAGCAGTCGTCCGGGGAGCGGCTGAACAGGCGGGGACCGTACTGGCCGTCCTGCTGCCCGACGGTCAGCCGGGGCCGGATCGAGCGCACGTTCACCGGCAACCGCCGGGCCACCTCGTCCCGGACCTTGAGCGTCTCCGGGAAGTGCAGCCCGGTGTCCAGGAACACCACGTCGACGCCGGGCGCGACCCGGGAGACCAGGTGCGCCAGCACGCCGTCGGCCATCGAGCTGGTCACGCAGAACCGGTCGCCGAAGGTCTCGGCGGCCCAGCGGGCGATCTCCAGCGCGGGAGCGCCCTCCAGTTCCCGGCCGGCCTGCTCGGCCAGCGCGCGCAGCTCCTCCGGGTCGCGCCGGGCCGGGTCGGCGGGGGGCGGGCCGCCCAGCCCGACCAGGCCCAGCCCGGCGGCGGAGAGCAGCCCGCCGCTCATCGGGCCACCGCCCGGGACAGCAGACCGGTGAACTTCACGCTGAACACCCGGGCGCACGCGTGGCACTCCCAGGCGCCGTGCCCGGCCTCGCTCGGCCGCAGGTCCTCTTCCCCGCAGTACGGGCAGTACAGCGGCACGGAACGGGTGTCACTCATCGGAGCTCCTCCTCGTCGACCCTGATCACCCAGTTGGCGAAGGTCTCGCCCTCGGTCCGGCCGGCCAGGTAGCGGCGGGCCAGTCGTTCCACGTACTCCGGAAGCTCCTCGGCGGTGGTCTTCAGGCCGCGCAGCTTGCGGCCGAAGCCGGCGGTCTGCCCCTGCGCCATGCCGAGGCCGCCGCCCAGGTGCACCTGGAAGCCCTCCACCTGGCGGCCGTCCGGCCCCACCACGAGCTGGCCCTTGAGGCCGATGTCGGCGACCTGCGTCCGGGCGCAGGCGTTCGGGCAGCCGTTGAGGTGGATGGAGATGTCGGCGTCGAAGTCGCGCAGCCGCTCCTCCAGCCGGGCCACCAGCTCCTCGCCGCGCCGCTTGGTCTCGACGATCGCGAGCTTGCAGTACTCGATGCCGGTGCAGGCCATGGTGCCGCGCCGCCAGGCCGAGGGCCGGGCCTCCAGGCCGATCGCGCGCAGCTCCGCCACCAGCGAGTCGGTCCGCTCCGGCGCCACGTCCAGCACCAGCAGCTTCTGGTACGGGGTGAGCCGCACCCGGTCGCTGCCGTGCGCCTCGACCACCTCGGCGAGCCGGGCCAGCTGCGGCCCGGAGACCCGCCCCACCACCGGGGCGGCCCCGACGTAGTTGCGGCCGTCCCGCTGCCGGTGCACGCCGATGTGGTCGATCGGCTTCTCCGGCAGGTCCGCGGCCGGACCGTCGAGCAGCGTCCGGCCCAGGTACTCCTTCTCCAGCACCTCGCGGAACTTCTCCACGCCCCAGTCCGCGACCAGGTACTTCAGCCGGGCCCGGTTGCGCAGCCGGCGGTAGCCGTAGTCCCGGAAGATGCCGACCACGCCCGCCCAGACGTCCGGCACCTCCGCCAGCGGCACCCAGACGCCGAGGCGCTTGGCCAGCATCGGGTTGGTGGAGAGGCCGCCGCCGACCCACAGGTCGAAGCCGGGGCCGTGCTCCGGGTGCTCGACGCCGAGGAAGGCGATGTCGTTCGCCTCGTACGGGGTGTCGACCAGCCAGGAGATCGAGGTCTTGAACTTGCGGGGCAGGTTGGAGAACCGCTTGTCGCCGACGTACCGGCGGACGATCTCGTCGAGCGCCGGGGTCGGGTCGAGCACCTCGTCCCGGGCCACGCCGGCGACCGGGCTGCCCAGCACGACCCGGGGGCAGTCGCCGCACGCCTCGGTGGTCTGCAGGCCGACCTCCTCCAGCCGGCGCCAGATCTCCGGCACGTCCTCGACCCGGATCCAGTGGAACTGGATGTTCTGCCGGTCGGTGATGTCGGCGGTGTCCCGGGCGAACTCGCGGGAGATGTCGGCGATGACCCGGAGCTGGGCCAGGCTCAGCTCACCGCCGTCGACCCGGACCCGGAGCATGAAGAACTCGTCCTCCAGCTCGTGCGGCTCCAGCACCGCCGTACGGCCGCCGTCGATGCCGGCCCTGCGCTGGGTGTAGAGGCCCCACCAGCGGAACCGGCCGCGCAGGTCCTGCGGGTCGATGGAGGCGAAGCCCCGGTGCGCGTAGATGTTCTCGATCCGGGCCCGGACGTTCAGCGGGTCGTCGTCCTTCTTGATCCGCTCGTTGCCGTTGAGCGGCTCGCGGTGCCCGAGCGCCCACTGCCCCTCACCACGGGGCCGGCGGGGTGCCCGCGCGGCGGGCGGCGTCTCGGGGCGGGTGGGGGTGCTGCTGACCGCCATCGCGGCGTCCTCCGTTGTCTGCAGTGCCTGGGAGCGCGGACGCGGCGGCCGGCCCTGGTGCAAGGGCCGTGGACGGCGGTGTCGGTGACGGCCGGCGCGTGAGCGCGCCCGAGACGGATGGGTCGGGCGTCGTCAGTAGGCCGGACAGATCGCGCTGCGCACGCGGCCGTAGTCGACGTGGCGGCGGGCCACGAAGCGGCGGACGACAGCGGCGGTCATGGCTGACATGCTCCCACAGCCTGCGACGCCCGGCCAACGACTGAGTGTGTGATCCCACATCACGGGCGGCCGGCCCACCGCATCGACAATGATCGACTCCGCTTGCGGCAACCCGCGGCGTCGACGCGGCGCGAACCCGCGAGATGCGGCAACCCGAGGGGCCGACCCGCCACGACGTGCGCAACCCGGCCGGCGGCCCGCGCCCGCGGGATGCGGCAAGGCGGGGCATCGGCCGGCCGCGAAGGCGCGACATGCGGCAACCCGGGGTCGGCCAGCCCGGGAATCGCCGGACCGGCCCGGCGGGCGGGGCCGCTGTGTGACGCTGCGGAACGTGAGCAAAGCGTCGGATTCCGGGCTTTCCGGTGACCGCCGGATCTGGCTGGTCTGGCTGCCGCCGACCCTGCTCACCCTGGTGATCACCCTCGCCGGCATCGGGCACGCCCAGCTCTGGCGGGACGAGCTGGCCACCTGGAGCGCCGCCACCCGACCGGTCCGGGACCTGGTCCGGCTGGCCGGCACCATCGACGCCGCGACCGGCCCCTACTACCTGTTCATGCACGGCTGGACCGCGCTCCTCGGCACCTCCCCGGCCGCGCTGCGGCTGCCCTCCGCGTTGGCCATGGCCGCCGCCGCCGGGCTCACCGCCCGGCTCGGCGAGCGGCTGGCCGGCGCCCGGGTCGGGCTGCTCGCCGGCCTGCTCCTCGCGGTCCTCCCCGGCACCTCCCGGTACGGCCAGGAGGCCCGCCCGTACGCGCTCGCCACCCTGCTCGCCGTGCTCGCCACCCTGCTGCTGGTCGACGCGCTGGGCCGGCCGACCTGGCGGCGCTGGACCGGGTACGCGGTCGCCGCCGCCCTGCTCGGGCTGACCCACATGATCGCCCTCACCCTGTTCGCCGCGCACGGGCTCGTGGTGCTGCTCGTGGCCGGGCGCGGCCGGAGCGCCGCCGGCCTCCCCGTCGACCGCGGCGGAGAAGCGGGCGAGGTGACCCCGCCGGCACCCCCTGTCGGACCGGCGGCAGAGGTCGGTCCGGAAGCGGTCGGGGCTGCGACGGGCTCGCCCGGCGGGGTCCGCGACGTGGCGGACGACCGGCCCCGTCCCGGGCTTCTCTGGCGCTGGCTGCTCGCCCTGCTGCCGACCGTCCTGCTGGTCGCGCCGCTGGTCCTGGTGGCGCGGGGACAGCGGTCCCGGCAGCTCGACTGGGTGCACCTCGCCCACCTGTCCGACCTGGCGGCGCTCCCCGGCGGCGTGGCGCAGAGCAGCGTGGTCGGCGGGCTGGTGGTCGGCCTCGCCGCGCTCGGCGCGGGACGGCTCGGCCGGCGGGCGCTGCTGCCGGGGGTCACCGTCCTGCTCCCGGTGCTGCTGCTCTTCGCCGCCGGCACGCGGGTGCCGCTCTGGGTGAATCGCTACCTGGTCTTCACGGTCCCGTTCGCCTGCCTGCTGGCCGGGGCCGCGCTGGCCGGCGTACGGCTGGTGCCGGCGCTCGCCGTGGTGACCCTGGCCGGCCTGCTGGGCCTGCCCGACCAGGCCGCGCTGCGCCGCACCCACGAGTGGCCGCGCACGGCCACGGTGGACTACGCCGGCGTGGCCCGGGTGATCGCCGTGCACCAGCAACCGGGCGACGCGATCGTCTACTCGCCCCGGCAGAGCTGGCTCTTCCTCGACCTCGGGACGGCGTACCACCTGGGGTCGCGCCGCCCCCGCGACGTGCTGGTGGTCCGTGACCAGCGGCAGCGCGCGGACCTCTGGGCCGGCGAGTGCGCGCGGCCGGCGGAGTGCCTGGCCGGCGTGCAGCGGGTGTGGCTGGTGGTCGCCGGCCGGCGGACCGACCCCCTCGCCGCCGTCCCGGGCGCGAAGGGCGTGGCCCTGCGCGACTCCTTCACCGTCCGCCAGGTCTGGCCCCGCCCCGGCCTCACCGTCGCCCTCCTCACCCGCTGACCTCCGCACGCCGCCCCGCTACGCACTGATTCACGGAAACAGTGGCCATGGCGCGCCGGGAAGCCACTCTTTCCGTGAATCAGCGCGGGGCGTGGGGGGTGGGCGCGGTGCGGGGTGGGGTCAGGGGGTGAGGCGGTCGGGGGTGGTGGCGCGGGCCAGGGGGACGACCAGGACGGCCTCGGTGCCGCCGGCGGCCCCGTTGCGCAGCTCGATGGTGCCGCGCAGCTCCCCGGTGACCAGAGCGCGGACGATCTGGAGGCCGAGGTTGCCGCCCCGCTCGGCGTCGAACTGCTCGGGCAGGCCGCGCCCGTTGTCGGCGACGGAGACGTGCAGTTGCTTGCGGAAGCGGTGCGCGGAGACCACCACCTCGGGCTTCGCCGCCTCCCCGGGCGGGGCCGGGACCTCCTCCCCGGCCGGCGGGAAGCCGTGCTCGACGGCGTTGAGCAGCAGCTCGTTGAGGATCATCACCAGCGAGGTGGCGATCTCGGCGGGCAGTACGCCGAAGCTGCCCTGCCGGCGCATGCCGACCGACACCTCGGTGGCCGCGACCTCGGTGGCCGCGCTGGCGACCCGGTCCACGATGCCGTCGAACTCGACCGCCTCGTCGCTGGACATGGAGAGCGTCTCGTGGACCAGCGCGATCGAGGCGACCCGGCGTACCGACTCCTCCAGGGCGACCCGGGCCTCGGGCATGGCGACCCGCCGGGCCTGGAGGCGGAGCAGCGCGGCGACGGTCTGCAGGTTGTTCTTCACCCGGTGGTGGATCTCCCGGATGGTGGCGTCCTTGGTGATCAGGGCGCGGTCCCGGCGGCGTACCTCGGTGATGTCGCGGACCAGCACCAGCGCGCCGATCGGCACGCCCGCCGGCATCAGCGGCAGTGCCCGGGTGAGCATGGTCGCGCCCCGGGCGTCGATCTCCCGCCGGGGCGGGGAATCGCCGCGCAGCGCGGCCAGCACGGCGTTGCCCGCGTCGGTGCCCTCCAGCGGGTCGCTGGCCAGCCGGCGGTGCAGCTTGGCCAGATCCTCCCCCACCAGGTGGGAGGCGTAGCCCAACCGGCGGTACGCGGACTGCGCGTTCGGGCTGGCGTAGGTGACCTGGCCGTTGGCGTCGAGCCGGACCAGGCCGTCGCCGACCCGGGGCGCGGAGGTGGTCTCGCCCGGGTGCCGGGGCGGCGGGAAGGTGCCGTCGGCGATCATCTGGGCCAGGTCGTCCGCGGTGGTCAGGTAGTTCAGTTCGAGCTGGCTGGGCGTCCGGGCGGTGGAGAGGTTGGTGTCCCGGCCGACCACCGCGATGACCTCGCCGGCCTCCCCCTCGGTGGTACGCAGCCGGACCGGGATCGCCTCGTGCCGGGCGGGCACGTCGCCGTACCAGACCGGGTCGCCCTCCCGCCAGATCCGGCCCTGCCGGTGGGCGACCTCCAGGTGCGCCACCTCCGGCCCGCCGACGATCCGGCCGACCTGGTCGTCGAGGTACGCGGTCGGCGCGGTCGTCGGGCGGACCTGGGCCACGCAGAGGAACGTGCCGTCCCCGTCCACGGGCACCCAGAGCAGCAGGTCGGCGAAGGACAGGTCGGACAGGAGCTGCCAGTCGCCGGCGATCCGGTGCAGGTGGTCGATGTCGGCCGGCCGGAGCTGGGTGTGCTCCTCGGCGAGGTCACGGAGGGTGGACACGCTGACCAGGGTGCCACGCCGGGCCTCACATCGTCGCCGTGACCTTCTTCAACCCGCGCGGGGCGTCCGGGTCCTCGCCGCGCGCGAGGGCGAGGGCGAGGGCCAGCCGCTGCAGCGGGAGGATGTCCAGCAGCGGGGCGTACCGCTCGTCGACCTCGGGGACGGCCATCCGGGCGGTCGCCTCGACGTCGGCGGAGCCGACCACCACCACGTCGGCGCGGCGCTCGCCGAGCCGGGGCAGCACCTCGCGCATCGACGTCCCGCCGGGGCCGGAGCCGACCACCGCCAGCACCGGCACGTCCGGGTCGGTCATGGCGAGCGGGCCGTGCAGCAGGTCGGCCCCGGAGAAGGCGAGCGCCGGCAGGTACGAGGTCTCCATCAGCTTCAGCGCCGCCTCGCGGGCCGTCGGGTACGCGTACCCCCGGCCGGTGGTGACGAGCTGGGCGGCGAACCGGTAGCGCGGGGCGAGCCGGGCCGGGGTGTCGTCGGACAGGGTGCGTTCGGCCAGCTCGGGCAGGCGGGCGAGGGCGGCCCGTTCCTCGGCGGGCAGCGCCCCGTCGCCGGCGCGTACCCCCTCGACGAGCATCAGCAGCGCGAGCAGCTCGGCGGTGTACGTCTTGGTGGCGGCGACCGCCCGCTCGTGGCCGGCGGCGATGTCGATGCTCAGCTCGGCGGTGGCCACCAGCGGCGAGTCCGGGTTGTTGGTGACCGCGAGGGTGAGCGCGCCCGACTCCCGGGCCACCCGCAGCACCTCGGCCAGGTCGGGCGAGCCGCCGCTCTGGCTGACCCCGACGACGAGGGCCTCGGAGAGGTCGGGCCGGGCACCGAAGACCGTGACAGCGCTCGGCGAGGCGAGCCCGGCCGGCAGGCCGAGCCGGATCTCGGTCAGGTAGGCCGCGTAGAGCGCCGCGTGGTCGGAGGTGCCCCGGGCGGTGAACACCACGTGGCGGGGCCGACGCTCGGCGATCACCGCCGCGACCCGGGCGATGGCCCCGGCGTGCTCGGCGGAGAGCAGCCGCTCGTAACCGGCCGGCTGCTCGTCGATGTCGGCGGCCATGCCGGCCCCTGGACGCGTCACGTAAGACCCCCTTCTGCGCGATTCCCGCGCGATCCGTGCTCAGTCTTGCATCGTTCGGCCGTGACGAGCAATGGAACGAGCAGTAGTGCGCAGTTGATCACCATCACGATTCGTGATCCCCTAGGCTTGCCCGGCCGGCCACCCACCACCCGAGAGACAACGACGTGCCCGAGGACGACCCCGCGCTCTCCGCCGAGGAGGAGCTCGCGCTCGCGCGGCTCGCGCTGGCCGAGGGGGACCTGCCGCACGCCGCCGGCCACGTCGCCGCCGCTCTGGTCCAGGCCCCGACGCTGCCCGAGGTGCACGAGACGCTCGCCCGGCTGAACGCCGCCAGCGGCGGCGACCTGGAACTCTTCCCGCTCGGCCACCACGCGTACGTCGGCGCGGTGGTGGCCCGCGCCCACCTGCTCGCCGCCGCCGGACGGCCCGCCGAGGGGCTCGACCTGCTGGCCGCGGCGAGCGCCTACGCACCCGGCGCGGACTGGGCCGGCGTGCCCTGGGTGACCGCCCCCGAGCTGCCCGAACGGCTCGACCCGGAACGGACCGCCCGGATCCTCATGCAGATCTGCGCGGCGGTGCCCGACCCGGTCCCCCGCCGGCTCCGCGACCCGCTGCGGCCGTACCTCACGCTGGCCCGCAACGCGGTCACCGTCCACCCCGGGCACCCGCTGCTGCTGGGCGCGGCGTCCGCGCTGGCCCGCCGCCTCGGCGAGGTCGCCCTCGCCGTCACCTGGGCCGCCCGGGGGGTACGCGCACAGCCCACCAAGCTCGGCGAGGTCTGGCTCGGGTACGCGTACCGCAGCGCCGGACGGACCCGGGACGCGCTCGCCGCCCTCGGCCGAGCCGTCGCGCTCGACCCGGACGACCTGGCGGTCTATGCCGACATCGCCGGCACGTTGGCCGACAACGGCCGGCTCGACGAGGCCCTGGACTGGATCGACCGGGCCCTCGCGAAGGACCCGACCTTCGACTGCGCGGTGCACACCGCGCACCGGCTGCGTTTCCAGCGCGACGGGGACGTCGCCCACCTGGTCGCGCTGGCCGACTTCGTCCGGGAGCACCCGGACGACAGCCACGAACACGGCGACCTGGCCGAGTGCTGCCGCAGCCGGCCCTGGCTGGGCCAGGTGACCCCGGCGGGCGGGCCGGTGCTGGACGCGCTGCGCCGGGCCCTCGGCAGCGAGGAGTCGGCCCGGGTCGCCGTACGCCTGGACGCGCTGGAACCGCCGAGCGCCATGCGGACCGCGGCGGCGGCCGCGCCGGGGCTGGACGTCGAGGTGGCCGCGGTGGCCGAGCCGGACCCCCGGGAACCGCGCCGGGCCACCACCTGCCAGCTCTGGCGGTACGAGGGCACCATCGCGGCACCCACCCTGCCGATGCCCTCGGCCGAGGCGGCGGAACGGATCCGGCAGCTCGCCCACCCGGCCTGGCCCCACCCGCCGGCCGCGTACGACGCCGCGGTGGGACTGGCCACCCTGGAGCTGGCCGACCTGCTCGGCCTGCTGCTGCACCCGCCCGAGGCGCCGGCCACCGCGCTGGGCCGGGTGCTGTCCGGCCAGGACCCCTCGCTCTGGGTGCGCTGCGTGCAGGTCTGGGCCTGCCTGGGCCTGCTGCACCACCGCACCGACGAGCCGTGGCCCGAGTCCACCCGCCGCCGGGTGCTGCTGGAGCTGGTCTGGGGCGTGGAGGACTGGATCACCGAGGCGGCGCTCTTCGCCCTGGTCACCGCCGCCTGGGTCGACCCCGCCGTACGCCCCGACGTGGCCGGGGTGGTGGCCGAGCGGCTGGCCGACGTGGCGGCGGTGGCGCGCGAGCGCCGGGTGCCCATCGCCGCCTCGCTGGCCCACCTGGCGCTGGCCACCCCGGACCTCGACCCACCCACCCGGGACCTGGCCCACACCATGATCACCGGCCCGGCGCCCGGCGGCCGCCCCGGCGCCTGGCGCCGCCTCTGGCACCGCCTCCGCGCCCTCCTCCGCCCCTGACCCCCCGCCCCCATCGGCGAAGGTCCCTGATTCACGGAAAGTGGCCCTGTCACGGCCGGCAAAGGCACTCTTTCCGTGAATCAGGGCGGACCTTCAGTGGAGTGGGTGGGGTGGGAGAAAGGGCGCGGCCACGCCACCCCGTCAGGGGTACGGCGTGGCCGCGACGGAGGGTGGGTCAGGCGACGGGGGCCTTGCCGAGGGCGGCCTCCGCCTCCTCCTCGGGAGTGGTCGGAGCGGCCGGGGGCTCGTTGGCCGAGCGCAGCGGGACCTCCTTGATGAACCAGGCGAGCACCGGCACCGCCACGGTGAACAGCACCGCCCAGACGAAGACGTGGGAGATGCCGTCGGCCAGGGCGCCGAGGACCAGCTCCCGTACCGGCCCGGTCAGCTCCTTGAGCTTCGCCAGGTCCATGCCGCGGCCCTCGCCCCCACCGCCGTTGAACGCGGCGCCCGCGGCGGAGTCGGCGAGCTGGTTGGCGAAGATGGCGCCGAAGAGCGAGATGCCGAACGAGCCGCCGATCGACCGGAAGAAGGTGGCCGCGCCGCTCGCCGCGCCCAGGTCCTTCTGCTCGACGCTGTTCTGCGCGATCAGCATCGAGGTCTGCATGAGGAAGCCCATGCCGACGCCGAGCACGATCATGTAGAGCGAGGACTCCACCTTGCTGGTGTCGACGTCGAGCCGGGTCAGCAGCCCCATGCCGACGGTCATCACCACGCCGCCGATGATCGGGAAGGCGCGGTAGCGGCCGGTCTTGGTGATCGCCCGGCCGACCGCCAGCGAGACCACCAGCATGCCGAACATCAGCGGGAGGAGCAGCAGGCCGCTGTTGGTGGCCGAGGCGCCCTGCACGGTCTGCTGGAACATCGGCAGGAAGTTCATCGCGCCGAACATGGCGAAGCCGAGCAGGAAGCCGATCAGCGAGATCAGCGCGAAGTTGCGGTTGGCGAACAGCCCCAGCGGCAGGATCGGCTCGGGGGCCCGGCGCTCCACGAAGCCGAAGATCACCAGCGCCACCAGGGCGAGCGCGGCGAGGCCGAGGATCTGCGGCGAGACCCAGTCGTACTCGTTGCCGCCCCAGGTGGTGATCAGCACGATCGCGGTGATGCCGACCGAGAGCAGCCCGGCGCCCAGCCAGTCGATCTTGTGCTCGGTGCGGTACTTCGGCAGGTGCATGGTGCTGGCGAGGACCAGCAGGGCCAGGCCACCCAGCGGCAGGTTGACGTAGAACGCCCAGCGCCAGGAGAGGTTGTCGGTGATGAAGCCGCCGACCAGCGGTCCGGCCACCATCGCGATCGCCATGATGCCGGCGATCATGCCCTGGTAGCGGCCCCGCTCACGGGGCGGCACCAGGTCACCGATGATCGCCATGACGCCGACCATCAGGCCGCCGGCGCCGAGGCCCTGCACGGCCCGGAACGCGATCAGCTCGATCATGCCGTCCTCGACCCCGCCGAACATGGTGGAGCCGGACATGCCGCAGAGCGCGGAGCCGATCAGGAAGATGACCACCGAGGTGAGGAAGACGGCCTTGCGCCCGTAGAGGTCGCCGAGCTTGCCCCAGATCGGGGTGGAGACGGTGGTGCCCAGCACGTACGCGGTGACGACCCAGGTGAAGTGGTCGACCCCGCCGAACTCGCCGACGATCCGCGGCAGCGCGGTGCTGACGATCATGTTGTCGAGCATCGCGAGCATCATCGCGATCATCAGGCCGAACAGGACGACGCGTACGTTCGGTCGCGCTGCCGCCTGGGCTGGTTGACTCATGGGTAAGCTCCCCCGAAGATCTGTGACTAACTTACTTGCCGCCCGGCTAGTTACCTTACTAGCCGCACGGTAAGTTGGATAGCGGAAACCCGTCAAGCGAGATAGGTGGTAACGGTGAGGGAGAGCACAGGCGGCACGCGGGAGCGGATTCAGGCCGTCGCGCTGGAACTCTTCACCGAGCAGGGGTACGAGCGGACCTCGCTCCGGGAGATCGCCGAGCGGCTCGGGGTGACCAAGGCCGCCCTCTACTACCACTTCAAGAGCAAGGACGAGATCGTCAACAGCTTCGTCGAGGACCGGCTGCGCCGGATGGACGAGCTGATCGAGTGGGCCCGTACCCAGCCCGCCACCCTGGCCACCCGCCGCGAACTGATCAGCCGGTACGCCGACACCATGTTCAGCGGCGACCTGCCGTCGGTGATGCGCTTCTTCGAGCAGAACCAGACGGTGCTGAAGAGCCTCAGCGCCGGGATGCAGATGCGGGACCGGATGATGCAGCTGGCCAACGAGCTGTGCCGGGGCGACGAGTCGCCGCAGGCCCAGCTCCGGGGCACGCTGTGCCTGTTCGCCGTGCACACCAGCTGGTTCGCCATCCGCGCCCCGGGCATCACCCAGGACGAGCGGAAGAAGATCGCCCTGGACGTCGCCGACGAGCTGCTGGCGAAGATCGCCGACGCCGGCTGACCGGGCCGGTCGGCGCCGGGCCGCCTCGGCGGCGGCCCTCCGGTCAGCCGCGCGCGGGCAGGTCCAGCCGCAGGCCGAGCAGCTCGACACCGGGCAGCGGGGACCAGTCCTTCTCCGGCACCCGGACGAAGCCGAGCCGCTCGTAGAGCCGGTGCGCCGCCGCGGCCATGCCGCTGCGCACGCAGATCACCACGGCCGAGCAACCCAGCTCGGTCGCCCGGGCGACGCAGGCCCGGACCAGGGCCTTCCCGGCACCCCGGCCCTGCGCGGCCGGGTCGACCGCGAGCATCCGGAACTCGGCCTCGCCCGGTCCGGACAGTTCGGCGTACGGGGTGCCGGCCAGCACGAACGTCACTGCACCCAGCACCGCTCCGGTCACCTCGTCCACGGCGACCAGCACCTCACCGGTCTCCGCCCGGGTGGCCACGTCGGCGAGCACCGCGCCGTAGCCGTTCTCGCCCTTGAGCTGGCCGTCCGCCTCGTACGCGGCGACGGTCAGGCGGGCGACCGCGGGGTGGTCCGCCGGTTCCGCCCGGCGGACGACCAGGCCGGTCAACCGATCACCGCGATCAGGTCGCCGTCCTGCACGACGTCACCCTCGTTGACCGCGATCTGCTGCACCACACCGTCGGATTCGGCGACCACCGGGATCTCCATCTTCATCGACTCCAGGATCACCAGCGTGTCCCCTTCGGACACCGTGTCCCCGGCCGACGCGACGACCTTCCAGACGTTCGCCACCATCTCGGCGCGGATCTCCTCGGCCATCCTTGGCCCTCCCTCTCCACCGGTGTGCCTGCGAACGGTATCCAATCATGGCTCCGGTCACACCCGAACCCCTGTCTTCCGCCCCCGCCGGACCCGGGCGGCCGTGGCCGGCACTAGCATCAGCGGGTCGGTCCCCGCACCGCCGGTGGACCGGTACGCGACCTCGCCGCGCTCCTCGCGGCCGGACCGTGACCAGCACAAGGAGGCAGAGCATGGCGAAGAAGGCACGTAGGAAGAGGGCCCGCAAGAAGAGCGCCGCCAACCACGGCAAGCGCCCCAACGCCTGATCGGCGCGCCGATCAGCACCGGCCCTCTGGCCGGAGACACCGGTGGCCCGGGTCCGTGCGGACCCGGGCCACCGGTGTTTTCCCGTCGTGTCGCGGTCGCTCAGTCGGTGAGCTCGCGGGACTCCGTGGTCTCGAAGACCACCAACTCGCTCAGGCGGACCCGCAGCCGCTCGCGCAACTGCTCGGGCGCGGTCTCGTTGCCGCAGCAGCGGGCGACCAGCGCCTTCACCTCCTGCTCGATGCCGTACTCGCGCAGGCAGGGCCCGCACTCCTCCAGGTGCTCCCGGATCAGGACGCGCCGCTCCTCGCCGCACTCCACATCCAGGTAGAGGTAGACCTCAGCAAGCACCTCGCGGCAGTCCGTCTCATGCGGCTTCCCACAGCTCACGTCACACCTCCCGACCGGCGGCAGCGGTCGAACCCTTCGACGGCGCGGCGGTGAAGCCCCGCTCCGCCGCGTACTGCTCGAGCAGCTTGCGCAGATTACGTCGACCGCGGTGCAGCCGGGACATCACCGTGCCGATCGGCGTGCCCATGATGTCGGCGACCTCCTTGTAGGAGAAGCCCTCGACGTCGGTCAGGTAGACCGCCAGGCGGAACTCCTCCGGCAACTGCTGGAGGGCCTCCTTGACGTCGCTGTCCGGCAGCCGGTCCAGCGCCTCGGTCTCCGCGGAGCGCAGCCCGCTGGAGGTGTGCGACTCGGCCTCGGCGAGCTGCCAGTCAGTGATCTCGTCCGTGGGTGCCTGGACGGGCTGGCGCTGCCGCTTCCGGTAGGAGTTGATGTAGGTGTTGGTCAGGATCCGGTAGAGCCAGGCCTTCAGGTTCGTGCCCTGCTCGAACTGGTGGAAGGCCGCGTACGCCTTCAGGTACGTCTCCTGGACCAGGTCCTCGGCATCCGCCGGGTTGCGCGTCATCCGCAGCCCGGCAGCGTAGAGCTGATCGACGAAGGGCATCGCGTCCCGCTCGAAGCGGGCCCTGCGCTCGTCCGTCTTCTCGGTGGTCAACCGCACATCCCCTCGCGTCGGATGCTTTCCCGCCGAGGATACGCGTACCCAGCTGCCGGCAGATTCACTTCCGGACTGTGTGCTGGTGCTCACGGCCGACGCCGCCGCGGGCCACTCCGGCGCGTCGAGCAGCTGCCTGAGCTGCCGCGCGTCCTGTTCGTCCCGCTCCCGGCTCCGTGTCTCGGTCGGCACCGGTCACCCCCCTCGGCTGGAAATGTCGTCCGGGGTTAGTAACGCCCGGCGCCGGGCGCCACATTCCGCCGCCGGCCGCCGTTCCTGGTCCCGGCCTCGGCCGCGACCGACGCTGGGACCAGGAAGGGCCTGGGAGGATGGCCCCGATCACCCGAACCGGGTGGGCGGCACCATCCGATGCAACGACCCGCCGCCGCCCCCGGTCACGCGTCGCCCCTCGCAAGATCACCCCTGCGCCCGCCCCGGCCGAGATCACGCTCGATCCCGGAAGTGGTGGTCTCGCCGTGACCTGGAGGCCACTACTTCCCGGCTCGGGCACGATCTCGAAGCGGGACCGGGCCACCTCGTCAGCTGGGCGTCCAGCCACGGGCGCGCAGCCAGTCGCGTACCACCTCGGCCGTGCCGGCGGGATCGCCGCGCAGGTCGTGCCGCTCACCCGGGCGGGTCACCACCTCGACGTCCGGCCCGGGCTGGGGCATCCCGAACGGGTCCCGGTCCCCGTTGACCACCAGGGTGGGCAGGCCGGTACGCAGCTCGTCGGCGCGGGAGCGCTCCGGGCGGCCCGGCGGGTGCAGCGGGAAGGCGAGGGCGACGATGCCGGCGGCACCCACTGCGGTGGCGGTACGGCAGGCGACCCTGGCACCGCTGGACCGGCCGCCGACCACCCAGCGGGCGACGTCGGGGTGGCGCTCCCGGAGCACCGCCAGCACGGCCGTCCACGCCTCGTCGAGGTGCCCGGCGGGCGCGGGCGCGCGCCGGCCGGCGACCCGGTACGGCTGGGTCACCCGCACCACGCCGACCCCGGCGGCGACCACCGCGTCCCGGACCGCGACCAGGTCCGGGGCGGCCACGTCGCCGCCCGCGCCGTGGCCGAGCACCAGAACGGTGGTGTACCCGCCGTCCGGCACGTCGGTGTCGACCCGGGCCGGTCCGCGGGGCGTGGGAATCTCGTCGGTCTGCCGCACCGGCACATTCTGCGTCCGACCCGATGGCGGGCGGCCGAAAGGGGCGGAAATGCCGTCGCCCGCACCCCGGGAAGGGTACGGGCGACGCGCGGAAATCAGCTCAACGGCACCAGCGTGAGCAGCCGGTCGCGGACCGGCGGGCCGGCCTCGTCGGCGACGTCCGGATCCGGTTGCACCTCGCTGCGCCAGGCGACGAGCATCGCCCGCCGTTCGCGTGGCGTGGTGCCGCCCCAGACGCCGTGGCAGTCCCCCACCTCCAGCGCCCAGGCCAGACAGGATCCCTGGACGTCACAACTGCGGCAGAGCGTGACGGCCGCGTCGGCCGGTTCGTTGGGCGCCGGAAAGAAGGTCTCCGGATCCACGCTCTGGCAGGTTCCTCTGGTCCGCCACGCCTCGTCCTGTCGCCGCTCCCGCAACGCCCGCAGCAGTCGCGGGTCCCGTCGCGCGGCGGCCACCTCATGCGGGCGCGGCATACGTGCCCGTGTCAATACACCCACCTCCCCCGTGGGACCGGCTCTGATCATGAGAAGATCGATGGGTGTCATCCGCCCCGTGCGAACAGACGCCCAACGCCGGCGCTGTGTTCTATCGCACTCGCGGACACGGGGACAAGACTCTGGGCTAAACATGGCAAAAAAGCCGGGCGACGATTCAGGCGCAACCCCAGCAAATCAGCACACGACAATGTGCCGAGAGTGATCAGAACAGCGTCATTTCCGAGACGGCCTCCCGAGGCGCCGGCGCGACCCGAGCGGTGAGCCCGGGACCGTCGTTGCGGACGTCACCGACCGCCGGGGACACCGGGCGGATCTCCAGCCGGGCGAGCCACTCCGGCGCCGGCGGCACGAGCAGGTCGCCCGGTTCTCCGGCCGGCCCCAGCCAGGACGCCCAGCGCTCCGGCGGCAGCAGCAGCGGCATCCGGTCGTGCACCTCGGCCAGCTCGCCCACCGCCGCCGTGGTCAGCACGCTGAAGGTGAGCAGCTCCCGGTCGGCGGACTGCCACACCGACCAGATGCCGGCGAAGGCGAGCACCGAGCCGTCCTTCGGGGTCATGTAGTAGGGCTGCCGCTTTCCGTCCGGCTCGCGGACCCACTCGTACCAGCCGTCGGCGGGGACCAGGCAGCGCCGGCGGGCGAAGGACGGGGCGTACGCCCGGCTGGTCGCCACGGTCTCCGCCCGCGCGTTGATCATGCGGGCCGCGCCGGCGGCGCTCCGCGACCAGTGCGGCACCAGCCCCCAGCGGCCGACCGAGAGCGCGCGGTGCCCCTCGGGGGCCAACCGGACCAGCGGCACCGGATCGGTCGGGGCGACATTGAAGTCCGGGCCGACCGCGCCGCCGGTCTCGTCGTACGACTCGAACAGCGCGCTCAGGTCGCCCGCACTCCGGCTCGTCGCGTACCTCCCGCACATGGCGCACACGCTAACGCGCCACGGCCCGTCCGGCTGTCCCGCCAACCGGGAGCTGGGACGAGGGGCGGTTCCCCCGGCCGCACGAATTGGCACAATGTGACCGTGGGGAATCTGACCGCAACGCGTCCGCCGCAGCCATGGACGGCGCCGACCGCCACCGACCCGGTCGGCATCACGCTGCGCCTGCCCGGCTCCAAGTCGATGACCGCCCGGGCCCTGGTGCTCAGCGCCCTGGCCAGCGGGCCGTCGACGCTCGCCCGGCCGCTGCGCGCCCGGGACACCGAGCTGATGGCCGGCGGGCTGCGCGAGCTGGGCGCGCACGTGTCGGTCTCCGACGACGAACGCTGGCTGGTCCGGCCGCACCAACTGGTCGGCCCGGCCCACGTGGACGTCGGCCTGGCCGGCACGGTGATGCGGTTCCTGCCGCCGGTGGCGGGCCTCGCCGCGGGCCGGGTCACCTTCGACGGCGACCCGCAGGCCCGGGTCCGCCCGCTCGGCCCGCTGATCGGGGCGCTGCGCTCGCTCGGCGTACGGATCGACACGCCGGCGACCGGCAGCCTGCCGCTGGCCGTCCTCGGCGCCGGCCGGGTCGCCGGCGGCGAGGTGGTCATCGACGCCTCTGCCTCCAGCCAGCTCGTCTCCGGCCTGCTGCTGGCCGCGCCCCGGTTCGACCGGGGCGTGGTGGTCCGGCACGAGGGGCCGCCGGTGCCGTCCGCGCCGCACCTGCGGATGACCGTGCAGATGCTGCGGGCCGCCGGGGCCGCGGTGGACGACACCACCCCGGACGTCTGGGCCGTCGAGCCCGGCCCGCTGACCGGGCGGGGCTGGGAGATCGAGCCGGACCTGTCCGGCGCGGTGCCGTTCTTCGCCGCCGCGCTGGTCACCGGCGGTGAGGTGACCCTCCAGGGCTGGCCGCGCAGCAGCATGCAGCCGGTCGAGCAGCTCCGCGCCCTGCTGACCCGGATGGGCGGCGAGGTGACGCTGGGCACGGCCGGGCTGACCGTGCGGGGCACCGGCGCGGTGCACGGCCTGGACGCCGACCTCTCCGACGTGAGCGAGCTGACCCCGGCACTGACCGCGCTGGCGATGCTCGCCGACTCGCCGTCCCGGCTGACCGGGATCGGGCACATCCGGGGGCACGAGACCGACCGGATCGCGGCCCTGGCCAGAGAGTTCGCCGCGCTGGGGGCGGACATCACCGAGTCCGCCGACGGGCTGGAGATCCGGCCCCGGCCGCTGCGCGGCGGCACCTTCCGGACGTACGCCGACCACCGGATGGCGCACGCCGCGGCGGTGGCCGGGCTGGCCGTCCCGGGCATCGAGGTGGACGACGTGGCCTGCACCTCGAAGACCATGCCGGAGTTCCCGGCACTATGGTCAGGGATGGTGACCGGCAAGAACTGACGCGACGGGGGGACGTCCTGGCGACCAGACGGCGGGAGTACGACGAGGACGACGTCCGGGTCCGACCCGGGAAGCCCTCGCGCCCGCGTACCCGGACCCGGCCGCGGCACGAGAACGCGGTCGACGGGTTCGTGATCGCCGTCGACCGGGGCCGCTACACCTGCGTGCTCCCGGACGCCGGGCCGGACGCCCCGACGATCACCGCGATGCGCGCCCGGGAGCTGGGCCGCAAATCCGTGGTGGTCGGCGACCGGGTCGGGCTGGTCGGCGACACCTCGGGGGCGCCGGGCGCGCTGGCCCGGATCGTCCGGATCGCCGAGCGCAGGTCGGTGCTGCGGCGCACCGCGGAGGACGACGCCACCACCGCCGAGGGGCGGCTGGAACGGGTGGTGGTGGCCAACGCCGACCAGTTGGTGATCGTCAGCGCGCTGGCCGACCCGCCGCCGCGAACCGGGTTCATCGACCGCTGCCTGGTGGCCGCGTACGACGCCGACATCGAGCCGCTGCTCTGCCTGACCAAGGCCGACCTGGCCGGCCCGGAGGCGGTCCTCGACTACTACACCGAGCTGGAGCTGCCGTACGTGCTGATCCGGCCGGACTCCTCGCTGGACGCGCTGCTCGCGCTGCTCGCCGGCCGGGTGTCGGTGCTGGTCGGCCACTCCGGGGTGGGCAAGTCGACGCTGGTCAACCGGCTCGTCCCGGAGGCCGACCGGGCGGTCGGCGCGGTCAGCGCGATCGGCCGGGGCCGGCACACCTCGACCAGCGCCGTGGCGCTGCGGCTGCCACCGGCGCCCGGCGCCACCGGTGACCCGGGCTGGATCATCGACACCCCCGGGGTACGCAGCTTCGGGCTGGCGCACGTCTCCGCGGAGAGCCTGCTGCACGGCTTCCCCGACCTGGTGGAGGGGACGGTCGACTGCCCGGCGAACTGCCAGCACACCGCCGAGGAGACGGACTGCGCGCTGGACGCCTGGGTCGCCGCCGGCAAGGCCGACCCGCGCCGGCTGGCGTCGTACCGTCGGCTGCTGGCCTCACGCAGCGGCGAGGGCGACCCGCGGGAGGTCGAGCGCAACCCCGGCGATCCGCTCGCCGGCTCCTGACCACGGACGTCGACGTCCCGGCGACCCGGATCCTGATCGGCGGACGCCGGCGACCCGGCGCCGAGGTCCGGGTCCGGGCCTCGCTACCGTTTCGGCCATGACCGGGTACGCCGACGACCTCGCCCTCGCCCACCGGCTCGCCGACGCCGCCGATGCCGTCGCCACGGCCCGGTTCCGCGCCCTCGACCTGCGGGTCGAGTCGAAGCCGGACCTGACCCCGGTCTCCGACGCGGACACCGCCGTGGAGCGGGAGATCCGCGCCCTGCTGGCCACCCACCGCCCCGGCGACGGCCTGCTCGGCGAGGAGTACGGCGAGCAGCCCGCCACCGGCCCGGACGGGCGGCGCTGGGTCGTCGACCCGATCGACGGCACGAAGAACTTCGTCCGGGGTGTCCCGGTCTGGGCGACACTGATCGCCCTGCTGGAGGGGGACCGTCCGGTCCTCGGCCTGGTCTCCGCCCCGGCGCTCGGCCGGCGCTGGTGGGCGGCCCTCGGCGCGGGCGCGTACGCGGGCCCGGACCTGGCCTCCGGCGCGCCGATCCGGGTCTCCGGGGTGACCGGCCTGGCCGACGCCAGCTTCTGCTACTCGTCGCTCACCGGCTGGGAGGCGGCGGGCCGGCTGGAGGCGGTCCTGCAGCTCATGCGGGACGTCTGGCGCAGCCGGGCCTACGGCGACTTCTACGGCTACATGCTGCTGGCCGAGGGGGCACTGGACGTGATGGCGGAGCCGGAGCTGTCGCTCTGGGACATCGCCGCCCTGGTGCCGATCGTCACCGAGGCGGGGGGCAGGTTCACCGACCTGTCCGGAAGCCCGGCGCCGGCCGGCGGCGAGAACAGCGCGATCGCCACCAACGGGCGGCTGCACGACGACATCCTGGCCCGGCTCGGCCGGCCGGCCGAGCACTGACCCGCCGGTAGCCTCTATCCTCGCCAGGTGGTGTCCTCCGGTTGGTGTTTCCTGGCGGCGATGATCGTCGCGTACGGCTTCGCCAACCTGCTCCAGTCGGTCGCGGCGGCCCGAACCACCGTGCACCACACCTTCGACCCGGGGCTGCTGCTCCGGCTGGCCGGCCACCGCACCTACCTGGTCGGGCTGTTCTGCCAGGTCACCGGATTCGTCCTGGCCTTCCTGGCCCGCCGCGACCTGCCGTTGTTCCTGGTCCAGGCCAGCGTGGCGGCCGGGCTGGGGGTGACCGCGGTGATCGGGGTGGTGGTGCTCAAGTGGCGCCTGCCGGCCGCCGAGATCGCCCTGCTGGCGCTGCTCTTCGGCGGGATCACCGCGCTGGTGCTGGCCGCCCGGCCGGCGCCCTCCCGACAACTCGGCACCGCCGGGCTGGTCGGCCTGGCGGTCGCGGTGGTGGTGATCTCCGTCCTCGGGTTCTTCGCCGTCCGGCTCCGCGGTGCGCCCGGTTCGGTGGCGCTCGGCTCGCTGGCCGGGATGGCGTTCTCCGCCGCCGCGGTGGCCGCCCGGCCGCTCGCCTCGGCCGACACGGCGGAGGCGTTCGTCCGGGACCCGCTGCTCTACCTGCTGGTCGCGCACTCGGTGGTCGGGCAGCTGCTGCTGGGGCTGGCGATGCAGCGCGGCTCGACCACGGCGGCGGTGGCCGCGATGGACGCCGCCGGAGCGGTGCCCGCGGCGATCATCGGCCTGCTGCTGCTCAACGACCGGATCTGGCCGGGACGGGAGTGGCTGGCGGGGCTCGGCTTCCTGGCCACGCTGGTCTCGGTGGTCGGCCTCACCCGGTACGCGGAGCCGCAGCACCACCACGCGGTCGCCCGGGAGCGGGAGCGTCCGATGATCACTGCCGGCGCCACCGCCCGCGCCGGTCGCCGAGCCTTCCCGAATCCGGCCGACCGCGCGGGTTGATCGGCTCGACCCGCCGCAGACCGTGCTGCCCGGCGCCTCGGACCCCCGACCTGCCGCGATCCGATCGCCGGATCGACGCGGGCGGCGAGGGTCAGGCCGCCTCGACCGGGCCGCGCTGCTCGGCGGCCACCTCGACGGGCTGGCGGACCTCCGCCGGCTCGGCCGGCTCGGCCGGCTTGCGGCGGCCGATCACCCGCTCGTAGAGCCGCTCCAGCGCGCCGGCCGTCCGCTCCCAGGTGTAGCTGCACCGGACCCGGTCCACCGCGGCGTGCCCGTACGCGAACCGCCCGGCGTTGTCGGCGAGCAGCCGGCGCAGGGCGACGCCGAGGGTGCGTACGTCGCCGGGCGGGACCAGCCGGCCGGTGACCTCGTCGACCACGGCGTCGGCGATGCCGCCCATCGCGTAGCCGACCACCGGCACGCCGCAGGCCATCGCCTCCAGCGACACCCGCCCGGCCGAGGAGTAGTGCGGGGTGCAGGCGACCACGTCGGCCGAGCGGTACCAGGTGGCCATCTGGTCGTGCGGCACCGCGCCGACCAGCTTCACCTGCTCGGCCACCCCGGTCCGCTCGGCCAGCTCGCGGAGCCGGCGGGCCTCGGCGTGGTCGGCGAGCTGCTCGGCGGGCGGACCGCCGGCGATCACCAGCTCGGCGTCGCCGACCAAGCGCATCGCCCGGATCAGGTCGTCCTGGCCGTGGCCGGGCGAGAGCCCGCCGACGGAGAGGATGCGGGCCCGCTGGTCCCGGGGCGCGGCCTCGCCGTCGGGGTGGAACTGCGTGGTGTCCACCCCGGTC
This sequence comes from Micromonospora sp. NPDC048930, assembly GCF_043197935.1. Taxonomy (NCBI): domain Bacteria; kingdom Bacillati; phylum Actinomycetota; class Actinomycetes; order Micromonosporales; family Micromonosporaceae; genus Micromonospora; species Micromonospora sp. NPDC048930. Next base: position 91,735 of record NZ_JBICUB010000015.1, on the reverse strand, counting down.
GGCACCATCGCCACGGCGGTGCGTTGCAGCCCCATCCGGGTCAGCTCGTCGACCTCGTCGTTGCACTGGGCGACGGCGATGTCGACCGCCCGGGTCAGCGCCCGCTCCAGCGGGATCCGCTCGCCCGGCCCGTCGTACCGCTGGCCGAGGTGGCGCAGCTGCTCGATGCCGAGCGAGTGGAAGGTCTGCACGACCGGGATGTCGGTCTCCCGGACGGCGTGCGCGGCGGCGAGACCGCCCAGCCAGTAGTGCCCGTGCACCACCTCCGGCGACCAGTCGGCGGACCAGCGGCGTGCCAGCCAGCCGCCGAACTCGGCCACGTACGGGACCAGCTCGGCGGTGGGCAGCGGGTCGGGCGGGCCGACCGGCACCCGCTCCAGCCGGTAGCCGTCCACCTCGGTGGCGTCCGGCTGGGCCGGCTCGTCGCGGCGCTCGTAGACCCGGACGTCGTGACCCCGTACGGCGAGTTCGGCCGCGACCCGCGCGATGTGCTGGTGTGTGCCGACGGCGGGACCGTCGACGGACGGGCCGGCGTGCGCACACACAAGGCCGACGCGCATGGTGCACCTCCATGCGTTCTATCCAGCGTTGGGTCCTCCGGTCAGAGGGTCCCATTAACCCGGCCCCGGTGCGCCGAAACCTGGCAGATCGGGAGCGGTCCGGCGGACCGGGTGCCGGGGCGGCGGCCCGACTTTCCGCCGGGTAGGTGACGCCTGCCCGGATCTGTGGCGGGGCGAACCATGATCCGGGCATTCCCGGCGGCATGACCGGCCCGGACCGGGGGTACCGGCCAGAAATGCCTCTCACCCGCAGCCTCGACGACGCCACGGTCGTGATCACCGGCGCCTCCAGCGGGATCGGCGCGGCCACCGCGTACGCGCTGGCCCGCCGGGGCGCCGACGTGGTGCTGGCGGCCCGCACCGAGGAGGCGCTGCACCGGGTCGCCGCGCGCTGCCGGGAGTTGGGCGGGCGGGCGCTGGCGGTGCCCACCGACGTGACCGACCCGGAGGCGGTACGGGTGCTCGCCGCACGGGCCGCGGCGGAGTTCGGCCGCATCGACGCCTGGATCAACAACGCGGCGGTGAGCGCGGTCGGGCTCTTCGACGAGATCCCGGTCGAGGAGTTCCGCCGGGTGGTGGCGGTGAACCTGCTCGGCGCGGTGTACGGGACGAAGGCGGCGCTGCCCTGGCTGGACGCGGCCGGCGGCGGGGTCCTGATCAACAACGCCTCGGTGCTGGCCGAGGCGGCCGTCCCCTACCAGTCGGCGTACAACGTCACCAAGCACGGCATCCGCGGCCTGGCCGACACGGTCCGGCAGGAGCTGCGGGTCACCGGACGGGGCAACATCTCCATCTGCACCGTGCTGCCGGCCAGCATCGACACCCCGTTCTACCGGCACGCCGCCAACCACAGCGGTCGGGAACTGACCCCGCTCCCGCCGGTCTATCCGCCGGAGGTGGTGGCCGAGACGATCGTCCGGCTGCTGCGCCGGCCCCGCCGCGAGGCGTACGCGGGCGGCGCCGCCCGGCTGCTCGGCATCCAGTGGCGGCTCGCCCCGGCGCTGGCCGAGCGGCTGCTCGGCTGGTACGCCGCCCGCACTCAGTTCGGCCCGCGGGTGGCCCTGGACAGCACCGGCAACGTGTTCCGGCCCGACGCGGAGGCCGACCGGTCCGGAGGCTGGCACGGTCGGCGCCGGCAGCTGGTCCGGATGACGGCGGCGTTCGGGCTCGCCGCGGCGGGCACCGCGGTCGGCACCGTGGCCGCGATGGCCCGGCGCTCCCGGGCGGAACGCGGATGATTCCCGCGAAGCGGCCGGATGCGCGTCCCCCAACTGGCATGCACAATGGGACGATCATGCCGACGGACGTGCGATGCCTGGTGGAGGCGGACGAGTCGTCCGCGATCGTCAGGTTGACCGGCGTGCTCGACCCGGCCGGGACCGCCCCCGTCCGCGACGCCCTGCTGGCGCGTCTGTGGCAGCGACCCGGCCCGGTGATCGTCGACCTGTCCGGGGTCCGGATCGTCGGCCCGCGGGCCCGCGCCGTCCTCGACGAGGTGCACCGCACGGTGGCCGACTGGCCGGCGGCCGGGCTGCTCGTACTCGACCCGCCCGTCCCCGGCGCCCCCGACCCGGCGCTCGACCCCGACGGGGCCCCGGTCTACCCGTCCCTGGACGAGGCGCAGGCCGCCCTGGTCGACGCGCCGCTGGCGGCGGTGCTGAACGCCGACCTGCCGGCCGTGGTGGCGGCGGCCCGGGAGGCCCGCGCCCTGCTCACCGACGGCTGCGGCCGGTGGGGTGTGCCGGACCTGGCCGAGCCGGCCTGCATCGCGGTGACCGAGATGGTGAACAACGTGGTCGCCCACGCCGGCACGCCGATGACGGTCCGGGTCGCGCCCCGGGACGGCGCCCTGCACCTGGCGGTACGCGACCACTCCGCCCGGCGGCCCGCGTACGCCGGGCCGGCGCCGCTGAACTCCGCTGGCGGTCGCGGGCTGCTGCTCATCGACACGGTGGCCCGACGCTGGGGCAGCACCCCCTTGCCGGACGGCAAGGTGGTCTGGTGCGTCCTGCACGCCGAGGACGAGGCGGCGTTCCGGAGCTGACCGACCCTTTTGGCCCTGTTCCTCCCGATCCACCCCGCCGAACCCGGTTAAGGCCACGAGCCCAGTGGGTAGTGACCACCCATGCGCGACGACGAGTACCCCACCCCCGTGTCCGATCCCGAGGCGGAGGGCCTGCCCGACACCGCCGACGACGACTCGACCGCCGACGACGATGTCCTGACCGGGCGCGAGGCGGACGGCCCCGAGCCGGCCCAGCTGCCCGGCGACCGCACCCCGGTGGCCGTGGACCGGTACGGGACCACGGCCGAGGAGCAGCTCGACGGCGAGTCGCTGGACTACAAGCTCCAGCGCGAGCAGTACGAGCGGCCCGCCGACGACCCGCTCGCCGGCCCGGTCGATCCGGACATCGCCGCCGAGGCGGACAGCGAGGAGGCCGCCGCGCAGGCCCAGCTCGACGCCGACGTGATCGACCCGGGCCCGACCTCGGACCCGCACTCGCCGGTCTCCCTCTACGACCACGGCCAGCTCGGCGCGGTCGCCGACCACCAGGTGGGCCGGCTGGTCGAGCCGGACCAGGGCGCGCGCACCGACGAGGAGACCGACAACGTCGCGTTCGACGCCGGCGCGGCCGGTGGCGGGGCGACCGCGGAGGAGCTGGCCATCCACGAGACCCGGCCCCCGGAGGCCACCTGACCGTCAGTCGTCCAGGCCCCGCTCGATGGCGTAGCGGGTCAGCTCGACCCGGTTGTGCAGCTGGAGCTTGCCGAGCGTGTTCTGCACGTGGTTCTGCACCGTCCGGTGGGAGAGCCCGAGCCGCTCGGCGATCTGCTTGTACGACAGGCCCTTGGCGACCAGCCGCAGCACCTCGGTCTCCCGTTCGGTGAGCCGGGGCGCCGCGTCGTCCGGGGTGGCCGGGCCGGCCGCCAGCCGGCGGTACTCCCCGAGCACCAGCCCGGCCAGGCCGGGCGTGAAGACCGGCTCGCCGGCCGCCGTGCGCCGCACCGCATCCAGGAACTCGGCCGGCGCGGCCGACTTGACCAGGTAGCCGGTGGCGCCGGCCTTCACCGCGTCCAGCACGCGCTGCGGCTCGCCGCTGGCCGACAGCATCAGCACCCGCACCGTCGGCAGGACCGCCCGCAGCCCACGGATCACGTCGACCCCGGAGACGTCGGGCAGCTGGAGATCGAGCACCACCACATCGGGGCGGGCCGCCGGGGCCACCCGCACCGCCTGCCGTCCCTCCCCGCTGGTCGCCACCACCTCGTACCCGGCCTCGGTGAGGTCCCGGGCGACGCCCTCCCGCCACATCGGGTGGTCGTCGACCACCATCACCCGGATGCTCACCGGCCGCTCCTCGGGACGCGCAGCTCGATCTCCGTACCGGCCCCCGGGGCGGAGACGATCCGAACCTCGCCGCCCAGGTCGGCAACCCGTCCCTGGATGGACTGCGCCACCCCGAGCCGGCCCTGCGCGGCGGCCTCGGCGAGCCGCCCCGCCGGGATCCCCGGCCCCTCGTCGCGTACCGAGACGGTCACCGTCTCCCCCTCGTCCTCGATCAGCACCCAGGCCCGCCCGCCGGCGTGCCGGGCCACGTTGTCCAGCGCCGCCCCGACCGCGGCGGCCAGTTCGCCGGCCACCCCCGCGGGCAGCGGCACCGGGGTGGCCGGCGCGGCCACCTCGACCGTCGCCGAGGCGTACCGGTCGAGCAGGTCGCGCAGGTCCCGGGCGTCGCCCGCCTCGGCCGGCACGGCGCCCGCCCGGCCGATCAGCGCGCGCAGCGCGGCCTCCTGCTCGCCGGCCAGCCGGGCCAGCTCGCCCGCCTCGCCGTCCAGCTGGGCGCCGCGCCGCTGCACCAGCGCCAGCACCTGGAGCACCGAGTCGTGGATGTCCCGGGCCAGCCGCTCCCGCTCCCGGGTGGCCGCCTCCAGCTCCACCGCCCGTTGCAGCCGCTCCTCGGCGGTGACCGCCAACCGGGCCACGTGCCCGACCACCACCCCGGCGAGCAGCATCAGGATCACCCCGGTGAGCGAGGACTGGCTGATCCGCTCCCGGGTGGCCAGGTCGACCGCGCCGAGGATCAGGGCGGCGACCGCGCCCCGCCGCCGGCCGCCGGAGACCGCCCACGCCAGCACCGGCCCGGCCAGCCAGGCGACGGTCAGGGTGGGCACGCCGGCGGCGAGCGCCGCGCGGCCGATCACCCTCGGGGTGGCCAGCATGATCGCCAGGACCACCCCGAGGTCGGCCAGGAGCAGCGGCCAGCGCCGTCCGGCCGGGCGCGCGTAGCCGGCCGCGGTCACCCCGGTCCAGGCCAGCATCACCAGGAGTACGCCGCCGGCGGCGACGGGGTGCGCGTACCGGTGGGCGTCGCGGAGGACCAGCAGGCCCACGTACGCCAGCGAGGCGAACCGGAACACCGCGATGGACCGCCAGAGCGGGACCTCCAGGCCCCCCGGGGACGACGGCATGCGCGACACCTTGCCACAGCGCGCCCGGGGCGGGGCGGTGGGTGCGGGGCGGGAAACCCTGACGTACGGTGGAAATGCCGCGAAAATCGTCGAGATCAACCGCCGGGACGGGGCCATGACGAACGCAGAATCCCCCGCACCGCGTACGGTTGTGCCCATCGAACGTTCCCTCCTCATCGCCGAGGCCTTCGACCAGGCCCAGGTGACCGAGCTACGGCACTCGGTCACCTCCTGCGCACGCGCTTGCGGGCTGAGCGGCCAGCGGTTGGACGACTTCGTGCTGGCGGTGAACGAGCTGATCACCAACGCCGTGCGGCACGGCGGCGGCCAGGGCTGGCTGCGGCTCTGGCACGAGAGCGGGGAGCTGGTCTGCGAGGTCGCCGACCACGGCCACGGGATCAGCGTCCAGCGGCTCAGCGACCACCACCGCCCCGCCCCGGACAAGGCCGGCGGTTGGGGCCTCTGGCTGGCCCGGGAGCTGAGCGACACGATGGCGGTGGAGACCGGCGCGGAGGGCACGATCGTCCGGATCACCGCCGCGATGGCGACCCGGCAGCCCGCCGCCCGCCCCGTCGACGGCTGAGCCCCCGCCCGGACGGCACCGACCCCGGCCGGCTCAGGCGAAGAGGGCGCTGACCGACTCGCCGTTGTGGATCCGGCGCATCGCCTCGGCCAGCGCCGGCGCCACCGAGAGCACCTCCAGCTTCGGCACCCGCTTCTCGGCCGGGTTCGGCACCGTGTTGGTGCAGACGATCTCCAGTACCCCGTCCTGCGCGCTGAGCCGCTCCAGCGCGCCGCTGGAGAAGAGGCCGTGGGTACAGGCCAGCCGGATCGAACGGACGTTCCGCTCGCGCAGGTGGGCCATCAGCTCGAGCACCGTGCTGCCCTTGGCGATCTCGTCGTCCAGCACGATCACGTCCCGGTCGGCGACGTCACCGATCACCGTGCTGATCTGGACCCGGTCGTCGCTGAACCGCTGCTTGGCGCCGGCCGCCACCGGGGTGCCGAGCATCCGGGCGAACGCGGCGGCCTCCTTGGCGTTGCCCAGGTCCGGCGAGACCACCACCGCGTTGCTGAGGTCGTACCCCTTGAAGTGGGCGGCCAGTTCGCGCAGCGCGTGCAGGTGGTCCACCGGGACGCTGAAGAAGCCGTGCACCTGCGGCGAGTGCAGGGTCATGGCGAGGAACCGGTCCGCGCCGGCCGAGGTGAGCAGGTCGGCCACCAGCCGGCCGCCGATGGAGATGCGCGGCGCGTCCTTCTTGTCCGACCGGGCGTACGCGTAGTGCGGCAGCACCACCGTGATCCGGCCGGCCGACGCGCCCCGGGCCGCGTCGATCATGAGCAGCAGCTCGACCAGGTGCTCCTGGACCGGGGGCACCAGCGGCTGGATCAGGAAGACGTCGCGCTCCCGGCAGTTCGCCTGCAACTGCACCTCCAGGCAGTCGTTGGCGAACCGGGACACCCGGACCGGGTGCAGCGGGACGCCGAGGTGGGTGCAGATCTCAGCGGCGAGGTCGGGGTGGGCGGTCCCGCTGAACACGGCAATGTCACGCACGCTTGTTGATCGTACGGGCCGTCGCGGAAGGGCGGTGGACTAGTCGGGCAGGTCGACGCTCACGCCGTAGCCGGTGTGCAGCGGTCGCATGATCTGGGCGAGCAGCCGCATGGTGAGCTGCGCCCGGCGCACCCCGTTGTCCAGTCCGAGCTCGGCGCAGCCGCTGTAGCGCACGCGTACCCGGGTCTCGCCGTCGGGGCCGCGGACCAGCAGCAGCACGTCGTAGCGGGCCGGATCGGGCCGCTTACAGGAGGCCGCCGGATGGCCGGCGTTCCACCCGGGGCGCGCCGCGTTGAGCGCGGCGGCGAGGCTCTTCGCGCCGTCCCCGGTCAGCCGAACGGAGCCCAGGAGTCGGTCCGCGAACGCCGACCCGGTCTCTCCCGGGTACTGGCAGATGCTGATCGAGGTAGGGGCCGGTACGAACGGCGTGGGCCGCCGCTGCGAGCTGTCCTCGACGCGCGGCGCAGAGTGGGGCTGTCCGGTCGGCGGGGCGGGCGGCACCGACGGGCGGCGGGCGGCGCAGCCGGCGTGGTCGGTCTCCACCAGCCGGAAGCTGTCCAGGATCCGCCGGGTGGTTTCCTGGTCGAGGGTCCGCACCGTGACCGCGACCCGGCGGGAGTCCACGGTGACCGACCCGGCCCAGCGGCCGTCCGGCAGCCGCCCCTCGGTGCGTACGGCCGGCACCCCGTCGACGGTCAGCGGGCGGCCGGACAGCACGGCGCCGGGCTGGTCCACGGTCCTGTCGCTGAGGAAGGCCAACTCCTTGGTGGGGGCTTCCGGCGTCAGACACCTCGGCTGCGGACCACCCCCGGCCCGCACCGCGCTCGGCTGTCCGGTCATATGGCAGCCGTAGTCGTTGACTCCCCAGGCGTCGGGCACCCGGATCTCCGCGCCCAGGGCGCTCTCCCAGCGCCAGTTCGCGGTCGCCGCCCGGTCCTCGGCCGCTCGGCGCTCGGCCACCTGTGTTGCACTGGGCGGCCGGTCCCGAGTGAGCACCGGGACCAGCCCGACGGTGACGAGCACGGCGGTGGCGGTCGCGCCGACGGCGACCCGGCGGGACCGGCGGCGGCGCCGGGCCACTCGGGCCCGCACCGCCCCGACCAGCCCCTGCTGACCGTCCTCGATCTCCGACTCGTGCCCGTGGAACGCGTCCCGGAGCAGATCCTCCACGTCGTAGCGGCTCACGGCAGCGCCTCCCGATCCATCGTGGGCACCACGGCCCGGAGCGTGGCGAGGGCCCGGGCCGCCTGGGAACGGACGGTGCCCGGGGTGCAGCCGAGGATCTCGGCGATCTGCGCGTCGGCCAGGTCCTCGTAATAGCGGAGCACCAGCACCGCCCGCTGCCGCCGGGGCAGCCGGCCCAGCAGCGCCCAGGCCGCCTCGCGGGCCGCGTACGCCCCGGCCCCGTCCACCCCGGACGGGCCGTCGCCCGGCTCGGCGACCGGCGTCTCCCGCGACGAGCGCCGCCGCCACCAGCGCAGGTTCTCGTTGACCAGCACCCGCTTCAGGTACGCCTCGGGCTGGCCCATCGCGGCCACCCGCGCCCAGCGGACGTACGCCTTGGCCAGCACGGACTGGACGAGATCCTCGGCCTGGTGCCGGTCACCGGTGAGCATCAGCGCGAACCGCAGCAGGGATCCCCCGCGCGCGGTCACGAACTCCTCGAACGTCGGCTGCATGGCACCTCCACCCGGTAGAGGCCACGGGTGGCCGGATCCGCTGCACGCGCCGGCGGATCAGTTTCCACGGCCGGTCGGCAGAGCCGGGCAGTCCAGTGGGGAGCGTCCGGCGATGCCGCGTCCGCTGGCGGTCGCGCCCTCGGCCGGGGGCGATGGTTCAGCCGGCGGCCTTGACCAGGGCGACGAAGGCCCGCCACGCGCCCGGAGCGAAGGCGAGGGTGGCGCCCTCGCGGTCCTTGGAGTCGCGGACCAGCACCCGGCCGGGCAGGTTGTCGGCCACCTCGACGCAGGTGTCCCCGCCGTTGCCGGACCGGCTCGACACGCGCCACCGAGGGGTGGGGGCAGTGTTCACAGCTCGCTCACCAGCTTCCCGATCAGCTCCACCGACACGCTGGCGGGCCGGGCCTCGCTGAGCAGCGTGTCCCACATGGTCCTGATGGTATCCACGGCGTCGGGCCGGTCGACGACCTGACCGAAGACTCCGTCCACGTAGGCCACCTCGTCGCCGTCCGGCAGGGTGGCAAGCACGAAGCCGCCGGCCAGCCCGGGGTGCGCGCCGACCTCGGCCGGCACCACGTAGAGCCGGACGTGCGGCAGCGCGGCCAGCCGCTCCAGCTGGGCACGCTGGACGTCCCGGTCGCCGACGACCCGGCGCAGGGCGGTCTCGTCGATGATGGCGGTGAACCGCTTCGGGGCCGGACCGGTCAGCAGCTCCTGGCGGGCCATCCGGCCGGCGACGAGCCGGTCCACCTGCTCGGGGGTGTGGGTGCCCTGGGCGCGGAGCACCGCGTGCGCGTACGCCTCGGTCTGCAGCAGGCCCGGCACCAGCGACGGCTGGGAGGTGCGGAGGGCGATCGCCTCGGTCTCGATCCCCCGCCACGGCGCGAACCAGGCCGGGGAATCCTGCCGGGCGGCCACCGCCAGCAGCTCGGCCAGCAGCCCGCCGGTGCCCAGTGCCGCGTCGGCGGCCTCGGCGAACTGCGGGGTCGGCCGGCGCCGGCCGGTCTCGATCGCCGCGATGGTGGACGGGCTCCACCTGATCAACTCCGCGAGCGCCTCCTGGGAGACACCCGCGCCGGCCCGCGCGGCCTTGAGCGCCCTGATCCACATGTCGCCGTTCATCCGACCGCCCCGAGATCGACCGAGAGTGACGGGACCATCCTCGACGGTGACCCGGGGTGGGTCCAGCAGGTGCGGCGAAGTGGTGTGTCCCGGTCAGTCCCAGCGGTTGCCGGTGAGCTTCTCGTAGACCTCGACGTAGCGGGCCCGGGTGGCCTCGACCACCTCGGCCGGCACCTCGGGGGCCGGCGGCTGCTTGTCCCAGCCGCTGCCGGTGGCCCAGTCCCGGACGTACTGCTTGTCGTAGGAGAACTGCGCCCGGCCCGGCTGGTACGACTCGGCCGGCCAGAACCGGGACGAGTCGGAGGTGAGCACCTCGTCGGCGAGAACCAGGGTGCCGTCCGGCGCCCAGCCCAGCTCGATCTTGGTATCGGCGACCAGGATGCCGCGGTCCGCGGCGATCTCCGCGCCGCGCCGGTAGACGTCGATGGTGATCTGCCGCAGCCGCTCGGCGGTCTCCGCGCCGACCTTGTCGACCACCTGCGCGTACGTGATCGGCTCGTCGTGCTCGCCCTTGGGCGCCTTGGTCGACGGGGTGAAGATCGGCTCGGGCAGGATCGACGCCTCCACCAGGCCCCGGGGCAGCTCCACGCCGGAGACCGCGCCGCTGCGCTGGTACTCGGCGAAGCCACCGCCGGTCAGGTAGCCCCGGGCCACGCACTCGACCGGGACCATGTCCAGCCGGCGGCAGCGGATCGCCCGGCCGGCGAACTCCTCCGGCACGTCCGTGGCGGAGATCACGTGGTTCGGCACCAGGTCGGCGAGCTGCTCGAACCACCACAGCGACAGGGCGGTGAGCAGGCGACCCTTGTCGGGGATCGGGGTCGGCAACGCCACGTCGTAGATGGAGATCCGGTCGGAGGCGACCAGGATCAGCTCGTCGCCGTCGGCGAAGACGTCTCTGACCTTGCCCGAGTGCAGAAGTTCCACGGCGCCTAGTACACCACGCGCCGGAGGGACGCCCGGTGCGGCCACCGGACCGTCCCGCCCGGCCGGGTGGACGCGGGAGGCGGTCGGGGCGCCACGTCGAGGAACGGGCCCGGCGTTGACACCTTCCCCCGTGCCCTGTGTAAATGGTCCGTCCGCCGCAGCCGCCCGCGCCCCAGGAGCCCCCGTGCGCGCTTCCCCGCCCGTGCCGCCCGCCGGCGCCGACCCGACCCGGCGGCGGCTGCTGCGCGCGGTCGCGGGCCTGCCCCTGCTCGCCACCGGCGGGCTCGCCGGCTGCTCCCCCGACGAGCAGACCCGGGCGGACGACGGGCCGATCGAGCTGTCGGTGTTCTGGTGGGGCGGCGAGGCGCGGGCCAAGGCCACCGAGAAGGCGCTGCGGCTCTACTCGCAGCAGCATCCCCGGGTCCGGTTCCGGGTCACCTGGCAGGGCCTGCCCGGCTACTACGACCGGCTGGCCATCCAGGCCACCGGGGGCAACGTGCCGGACCTGTTCCAGATCGACGACACCGTGCTCACCGAGTACGCCCAGCGGGAGATCGTCCTCGACCTCACCCGGTACGTCGCCGACCACCGGCTCGACCTGCGCGGCCTGCCGGAGAACCTGGCCCGGTACGGCCAGGTGGACGACCGGACCATGGCGGTCCCCGCCGCCCAGACCAACGCGGCGCTGGTCTACAACCGCGACCTGCTGCGCCGCCTCGCGGTGCCCGAGCCGCACCAGGGCATGCCGTGGAAGGACTACGTACGGTGGGCCGCCCGGGTCACCCGCGCCTCCGGCAGCCGGGTGGCCGGCACCATGGACCCCTCCGGCGACTACCGCGCGCTCTGGCTGTGGCTGCGCGGCCAGGGCGGCGAGCTGTACCAGGGGCGGCAGCTCGGCTTCACGTCCGCCGAGCTGCTCGACTGGTTCGAGTTCTGGGAGGTGGCCCGGTACGACCGCGCCACCCCGAGCGCCGCCCTGGTGGAGCTGGCGGACACCGGCGAGGCGGCCAACCAGCTGGTGGTCACCGGACACGCGGCCGCGTCCTTCGCCTGGTCCCACCAGCTTCCCGAGCTCCAGCGCCTGACCCACGACGAGCTGGGCATGGTCGCCCTGCCCGGCAGCCCGGCCGCGCAGTGGCCGCGGGCGTCGATGTACTGGGCCGGTTTCCGGGGCACCCGTGAGCCCGGGGTGGTCGTCGACGTGATCAATTTCCTGACCAACGACGTGGCGGCCGGCCGGATCCTGGGCACCGAACGCGGGCTGAACCCGAGCGTCTCCGTCCGGCGGTCGGTCACCGACGGCACCACCGACCGGACGGAGAAGCGGCTGGTCGCCCTCGGCACCGACCTCGCCGACCTGATGGGTCCGGCGCCCGCTCCCCCGCCCAGGGGTCACGCGCGGGTGCGTGCGCTGCTCATCGCCGCGGCGGAGAGCATCCGCGGGAAGAGGTCCGGGGCCCGGGCGGCGACCTCGAAGTTCATGGCGCAGGCGAACGCGGCCCTGGCCGGGTGACCGCCGCGGCCCGGCCGGGACCGCGGCGGACGGGTCGGGTCAGCGCGGCGGGCCGCCGCGCCGGTTACGCATCAACCGCAGCACCAACAGCACGATCACCACGACCACCACGAGGCAGCAGAGCAGCCCGAGGAAGCCGCCGCCGCCCCGGGACCGCCGCCGGGCGGCCTCGACCACCAGCTCGCCGGTCCCCGTGGACGCCCAGGCCGCGACCGGCACGAACACCGAGAGCACGACCGCACCGAGGACGGCAGCGAGCCGCCCCCACCACCTGTTCCAAGCAGACATGCCCCCATCCTCGCCGAGATGCGCAACCCGGGCAGGGCGGACGGGCCGAACCCGACCCGGGGGTCACCGGACGACCCGCCACCAGAGGTTCGTGGCGGCGTCGGTGTGGACGCCCGGCTCCGACACGTCTCACGTGCCGGCCGGAGCGAGCCGGCTCTCTTCGGGGTCGTCGAGCTGGTCCAGGGAACGCACCTTCGGGATCGGCGAGGGGAGCAGCCAGAGCACGCACAGGGTCCCGCCGATCGCCGCGATCCAGAGCGTGGGGCGCAGGCCGAGCCAGCTGCCGAGCGCGCCACCGGTCAGCGCGCCCAGCGGCCGGACGCCGTAGTTGACCGTCGAGTACGCCCCGGAGACCCGGCTGCGCAGGCCGTCGGGGATGACCGTGGCCTGGAGCGCGTTGAGGTTGACGTCGAACAGCATCACGCCGATCCCGGAGAGGAACTCCGCCGCGGCCACCAGCGTCACCCGTGCCCAGAGCGGGCCCCCGGCGACGGCCACCAGGGCGATGGAGGCCGGGAAGACGACCCCGCCGAGCACGATGCTGCGGCCCACGCCGATCCGGGCGGACAGCCGGGGCGCCACCACCGCGCCCAGCAGTCCGCCGGCCGCGCCGACCCCGAGGGCGAGGCCGAGCAGCCCCGGCGGGAGGCCGAGCGTACGGCTGGCGAAGAAGACGAGCAGCGCGCTGAAGATGAAGCTGAAGTAGTTGACCGTGGTGGTGCAGCCGAGGCCGGCCCGTAGGACGGGGTGGCCGAGGGTGAACCGCAGCCCCTCCCGGGCCCGCTGCCAGAGCCGGCCGCTCGCGGCGTCCTCGTCGGTGGCGGCCACCCTGGTCCGTCGGGCCCGGGCGACGCCGACCGCGGAGAGCAGGAACGAGACGGCGTCCACCAGGATCGCGATCGGCGCGGTCAGCGCCTGCACCAGCGCACCGCCGAGGGCCGGACCGGCGATGAACGACACCGAGCGGCTGGCGCTCAGCGCGCTGTTCGCTGCCAGGTAGCGGGGCCGGTCCACGAGCAGCACGAAGAAGGCCGGGTAGCTGGTGTTGAACAGCACCGAGGCCGCCCCGGTCAGCAGCGCCACCGCGTAGAGCTGGGCCAGCGTGCCGGCGTCGAACGCGAAGGCGAGCGGCACCGTCACGAGCAGTCCGGCCCGGATCAGGTCGGCCGCCACCAGGAGGCGCTTCTTGTTCGGCTGCCGGTCCACCCAGGTGCCGATGAAAATCCCGGCGAGGTTGGGCAGCCACACCAGGGCGGTGAGCACCGACACCTGGGCGGCGGTGGCGTCGAGGAGGAGCACCGCGAGGAGCGGAAAGGCCAGCTCGGAGATCCGGTCGCCGAACTGCGAGACGGTGTGCGCCAGGAAGAACGACCGGAAGCCGGGTTCGCGGAGCAGCGGACGTGGGGCCTCCCCCGGCCCGCTCACCGCTCCTCCGCCTCGGGCATCACGTAGCGCATGAACCGCACATGCCGGGCCCCCGCCGGTCGGTCGGCCGGGTCCCGGGTGACGTAGGGCGCGAGGACCTGCTCGATCGCGGCGTTGACGGCGGCCAGTTCGGCCGCGGTCAACGGGACGTTGGTGTTGGACAGGCCCGCCTCCCGCCGCCACTCCGGCGCCAGTCGCGGCTCCACCTCGGCCATCCACTGTCGGGGAAGGTCGGCGTCCCGGGTGAAGATGGCCTGGCTCAGCACCTGGCTCGCGGCCTGGCCCTCCGGGTCCTCGGGAAAGGTGAACCGGAAGCCCCGCGCGCTCGCCTCCCAGTAGCGTTTCCGGGCGTCGCCGCCGGTCCCGCTGTCCCGGACTAGGCCGAACCCGGCCAGGTGGCGCAGGTGCCAGCTGGTGACCGAGGGCGTCGCGCCGACGTGCTCGGAGAGCTCGGTGGCGGTCGCCGGACCGTACCCCTGGAGCCGCGCCAGGATGGCCAGCCGGACCGGGTGGGAGAGCGCCCGCATCGCCTTCGGGTCGGTCAGTTCGAGATCGCCGTAGGGGTTGCCGGCGTCGCCCGGATTTCTGAGAGACATGTTTCGAGAGTAGTCTCTCAGAAATTGGCTGGCAAGACCCACCCTGCTGACCTGCGGATCGGTGCCGAAACGGCGAAAGGCCCCGGAGCGAACTCCGGGGCCTTTCGCGACGAGTAGCGGGGACAGGATTTGAACCTGCGACCTCTGGGTTATGAGCCCAGCGAGCTACCGAGCTGCTCCACCCCGCGTCGGCTCGTACAGCCTATCGCATCTTCGCCGTGGAGATCAGCCGGGTTACCGATCGCGGCACGGCCCCGTACGACGAAGGGCCCCGGAGAGATCTCCGGGGCCCTTCGGGTCGAGTAGCGGGGACAGGATTTGAACCTGCGACCTCTGGGTTATGAGCCCAGCGAGCTACCGAGCTGCTCCACCCCGCGTCGGTTCGTCCACCGTAGCGCACCGACCCCAGGGGGCGCAAAACGAGCCTCAGTCCAGCCACCTCCGCACCGCGTCGGTGGCCCGCCGGCTGTCCGCGTCGAACTGCTCGCGGTCGGTCGAGGTGCCCTCCCAGCCCTGCTCCCAGAGCACGGTGACCACGTCGCCGACCCGGATCGCCCGGATCAGGCGTACCTCGTCACCGCCGGTCGGGTAGCCGTTGACGTCCTGCTGCAGGGTGCGGATCTCGAACAGCACCGACTCGTCGCCGTACCCCCCGCCGGTCAACAGCTTCAGGTGGGTGGTCCGCTCCGAGTACGGGTCCGGCTGCGTGGGGCAGTTCTGCACGGCCCGGCGCAGCTGCCGCAGCGCGTCGTCGGCCCGGCCCGCGCGGTAGATGGTGATGCTGTGCCGGTAGCTGCCGTCCGGTACGTACCCCGCCGGCGTACCCGCGAGCTTGAACGCCATGGTCCGGGCCCGGCGGGCCACCACGTCCGACTCGCCCGGGGCCACCCCGCAGAGGGCGGGCAGCACCGGCCCGGAGCCGAACTCCTCCCCGCTGCCGGTGTCGTTGGCCGGCGGCAGCGTGAAGAACGCCCGGTCCGGGATGCGCGTCGGCGTGCTGGCCGCGGGCGAGCCGGTCGTCGCCGGTGGCCGGTCCGGCGTACGGGACGGGGGCGTGCTGCGGCTCGCCGACGGCGACGGGCTGGGCGCCCCGGTGGTGGGCGGCGCCGACGGGCCGCCGGTGGGGCTGGCGGCCGGCGGCGGTCCGGGCGAGGCGTCCGGGCCGGAGGTCAGCACGATCCCCGAGCCGGCGGCGGTCCCGCCGACCAGCACGGCCGCGGCCAGTACGCCCAGCGCGGCCCGGTTGCGCGCCCGCCGGTCGGCGCGCCGGCGCACCTGGTCCGGCGCCGCCAGCACCCGCTCGTCGGTGTCGGCGGCCAGCGCCCGGTAGAAACGGGCCAGTTCACGCGACATCGTTCACCTCCAGCTCCTCGGTCGCCACCCCGGGCAGCAGTTCGGCCAGCCGGGTGCGACCCCGGGACAGCCACGACTTCACGGTTCCGGTGGGGACCCCGGCCTCCCGGGCGACCTCCTCCACCGACATGTCGAACAGGTAGTGCAGGGCGAGGGCCTGCCGCTGCCGGGCCGGCAGCTGCCGGAGCGCGCCCACCAGCAGCACGGTCTCCTCGCCGGGTGGCCGCACGTCGTCCGGCGGCCCGGTCCGGCTGGCCGCCAGCCGCCAGCTCCGCAACCGGCGCCAGCGGTCGGTGGCGAGCCGACTGATCACCAGCCGCAACCACGCCTCCGGGGCCGGATGGGCGGCCAGCTTCCCCCACTGCCGCCAGGCCCGGGCGTACGCCTCCTGGACCAGGTCCTGGGCCTCGCCGGGGTCGTCGGCCACCGCGTAGCCGTACCGCAGCGTCCGCGCCGACGTGCTGCGGTAGAAGTCGTCGAAGCTGTTCGCGTCCCGCATCGAAGAATCCGCCTCCCTCCGTCCCCACCTGCACTGTTGACGGTGGAACGGGGTGCCGGGTTGCGGGCGTTCCGTCCGGTACGCGACACAACAGGCCCGTGGCCCGGGACCGCTACGGGTTCCGGGCCACGGGCCTGCCTGGTCGGGTCGGCGTCAGCCGTTCGGGGAGGGGGACGGCGAGACCGGCGGCGACGCGGACGGGCTGCCGCTCGTCGACGGGGCGGGCGACGGGTTGGCCGCCGTCTGCGCCTCCTGGAACGCGGTCATCGCCTCGTCCAGCGCCTTCAGCGCCCGCCCGTACCGCTCGAAGTCACCGGACGCCTGGGCGGCCTTGACCTCACCGATCGCGGCCTGCACCCGGTCGGCGGCCTGGGCCAGCTCGCCGGTGAGCACCGGCGGGCTGGTGCCGCCCGTGGGCGGCGGGGCGTTGCCCCCGGAGCTGGGCGGATTGCCGGCACCGGCGCGCTTGCCCTGCTCGACGAGTTGCTTGACGCCGTCGGCGAGGTTGTCCGCCAGCACCATGTACGAGCCACCGTCGCCGTACGACAGCAGCACCTTCTGCAGCAGCGGGTACGCATCCTGCTGGTTGCTCTTCACGTAGACCGGCTCGACGTAGAGCATGCCGTTGCCGAAGGGCAGCGAGAGCAGGTTGCCGTACTGCACCTGCGCCTGGTTGCCGGAGGAGAGCAGATTCAGCTGCTGCCGGATGTTCGAGTTGGTGTTGGTCATCTGCTGGTGCACCTGGACCGGGCCGGCGGTCCGGGTCTGGTCCGGCAGCTCCAGCACCTCCAGTCGTGGCTGCCCGTCGACGTACGACCCGGAGATCAGCGCGGCGAGGTTCTGCCGGCCGTTCGGGGTGACCGCGGAGGTGAGCTGGAAGCGCGGCCCCTCCGCCTGCCCGGGGAACTGGGTGTAGAGGTAGTAGGGCGGCTGCTTCTGCCCGCTGTCCGGCGCGTCCGGCACGTTCGGCACCTGCCAGAAGTCCTGGCCCGAGTAGAAGTCGCCCGGGTCGGTGACGTGGAACCGGGTGAGCAGGTTGCGCTGCACCTTGAACAGGTCCGCCGGGTAGCGGAAGTGTGCGGCCAGCTCCGGCGGGATGTCCGCCTTCGGCAGCACCAGGTCGCCGCCGAACGCCTTGTTCCACGCCTTGAGCACCGGATCGGTCTCGTCGAACGCGTAGAGCCGGACCGTGCCGTCGTACGCGTCGACCGTCGCCTTCACCGAGTTACGGATGTAGTTGACGTTCTCCCGGGCGAGCTGGAAGGTGCCCCGGCCGGTCAGCTCGTCGGCGGTCTCGGCCTGGAGGTTGACCCGGTCGGCGTACGGGTAGGTCGCGGCCGTGGTGTAGCCGTCCACGATCCACTGGATCCGGCCGTTCACCACGGCCGGGTACGGGTCGCCGTCCACGGTGAGGAACGGCGCCACCTTCTCCACCCGGTCCCGGGGGTTGCGCACGTAGAGCAGCTTGGAATCCTCGTTCACCGCCTCGGAGAGGAGGAAGTTCGACTCCTGCTCCTTGAGCGCGTAGAGCAGCCGGCGGGTGAACGAGCCGATCTTGACGCCGCCCTCGCCGGTGTAGGTGTAGTACTGCTCGCCGCCGGTCGAGGTCGGGCGGTCGAACTCCACGTTGCGGTCCCCGGTCTGCCCGACGATCGCGTAGTCGTCGGCCTCCATCCGCTCGCCGTAGTAGATCCGGGGCTGCTGGGCCGGGATCTGGTCGGTCGGCGAGGAGCAGCCCTGCGCCTCCTTCCCCGACTCCCCGAGGAAGCCGGAGACGAAGTACGGCAGGCCGTTGCAGACCTGGTTGGCGGGGGCCGCGACCAGGCCGTAGCCGTGGGTGTAGACGGTGTGCCGGTTGATCCAGTTGCTCTGCTGCGGGGTCAGCTCGCCGTAGTTGATCTCCCGGACGCCGACCACGTAGTCGGCGGTCTTGCCGGCCACGGTGTACCGGTCGATGTCCAGCTTCGGGCCGAAGTCGTAGAAGCCGCGCACCTGCTGGAGCTGGGTGTACGTCTCGGAGACCAGCTGCGGGTCGAGCAGCCGGATGTTCTGCACCACCGAGGTGTCGGTGGCCAGGCTGGCCGGCGGGGTCAGATTGCTCGCCTGGTACCCCGAGGTCTTGGTGCCGGTCAGCCCGTACGCCGCCCGGGTCGCCTCGATGCTCCGCTGGATGTACGGCGCCTCCTTGTCCCGGGCGCTCGGCTTGACCTCGAAGGTCTGCACCGCCCACGGGTAGATGCCGCCGATGGCCACCGCGGAGACGCCGAGCAGGGCCAGCGCGATGCCGGGCCAGACCAGGTTCCGCATCACCGCGTTGGAGAACACGATGATCGCGATCGCCACCACGACCGAGATGTACGCCAGGATCTCCTTCGCCGGGAGCAGCGCGTTCACGTCCGCGTAGCCGGCGCCGTAGAGCTTGGCGCCCTCGTTGTACTCCAGCAGCATCGCCCGCCGGTCCAGCACGTACGCGACGGCCTTGAGCAGGACGAAGACGGCGACGAGCGTGCTCAGGTGAGCGCGGGCCCCGTTGGTCATCCGGTCCCCGACGCCCTGCAGCCGCACCCCGCCGAAGACGTAGTGCACGGCCAGCGCGCCGAGCAGGGCCAGCACCACCGCGGTGAAGCCGACCCCCAGCAGGTAGCGCCAGAACGGCAACTGGAAGACGTAGAAGCCGACGTCGACGCCGAACTCCGGGTCCTTCACGCCGAAGCTGCCGCCGTTGCGGAACAGCAGCCACTGGCTCCACCGGCTCTGCGCGGAGAGCCCGGCGAACAGCCCGATGACCCCGGCGACCAGCGCGATCCAGGTGCCGAGCCGCGGGCTCAGCAGCATCCGGTAGCGATCGAGGGTGACCTGCTCCGGGGAGTGCGGGCGCAACTGGGGCCGCAGCCGGTACGCCAGCCAGAGGTTGCCGGCGATGACCAGCGCCATGCCGAGCCCGACCAGCAGGAACAGCAGCAGCCGGGTGGCGAGGACCCCGGTGAAGACCTGGGTGTAGCGGACCTCGTCGAACCAGAGCCAGTCGGTCCAGGCGTTGACTCCCCACCCGAGCAGGGTGAAGAGCACGAACACCCCGATCAGGACCCCGATGGTGACGCGTCCGCGCCGGCTCATCCTCGGCAGGGGACTGCTACGCATGACCACTGTTGGCTCCGCACGCTCGATGTGATCGGCTCCGACCAGGCACCCAGAGTACGGCGTGTTCCTGAACACGTCGGGTCAAGGTCACGTCACGATCCTCGCGCACGGCCGCAACCGGCTCAGCAACGGGTGGGCTGACCTCCGGCGCGGAGCGTGTCCAGCGCCTTCAGGGCGTCGTCCAGTGACGCCACCCTGAGCAACGGCAGGTCGGGCTGCGGGTTACGGACCGCCTCGGCGCAGTTGTCGGCGGGCACCAGGAAGACCTTCGCGCCGGCCTGCTTGGCGCCGACCAGCTTCTGGGCGATGCCGCCGATCGGGCCGACCCGGCCCTCGTCGTCGATCGTGCCGGTGCCCGCGATGATCTTCCCGCCGGTCAGGTCGGCCGGCTCCAGCTTGTCGATGATGCCGAGGGCGAACATCAGTCCGGCGCTCGGGCCGCCGATGTCCCCGAGGTCGATCTTGAGGGTAAACGGGTGCGGCTGCTGCTGGTCGATCTCGATGCCGATCCGGGGCCGGCCGTCCTGCTCCCGGCTGGTCACCGTGGCCGTGGCCGGGACGCCCGCCCGGGTGTACCCGATCTTCAGCTCGGTCCCCGCCGGCTTGGCCCGGATCAGTTCGGTGAGCTTGCCCGCGCTGGTCACCTGCTGATCGTCGACGGAGGTGAGCACGTCGTTGGGCTTGAGCACGTCGACCGACGGCCCGCCCGGGGTGACCGCCTTCACCAGCACCCGGATCGGGTAACCCAGCTCCCGCAGGGCGGCGGTCTCCGCGCTGGTCTGCGAGTTCTGGAAGTCCTCGGCGTTGCGCTTCTCGACCTCCTCCTCCGACTCGCCCGGCGGGTAGACGAGCTCGCGCGGCACCACCGCCTCGTCCTCGGAGAACCAGCCGGCCAGCGCCGACCGGAGCCGCACGGTGGGCTGCACGCCGACCGTGGTGAGCCGCAACTGGCCCGCGGAGGTGGACGTCGACCGCCCGCTGACCTGGATGATCTCCTTGCCGTCGGCGCTGCCGAGAGTGTTGACCGTCGGGCCGGGACCGAGCACCACGTACGGGATGGGCACGCTCAGCACGCCGACACTGAGCAGGGCGGTGAGCAGTGCACCGAGCAGGACGGTCACGCCGCGACGTCTCATGCGGCAGAGCGTACCGATCCGGGCGGAGACGTCCGGCGCGGTGACCGCCGGACTTCGCCCTCAGCGCAACGCCGACGGCGCGACCTGCGGCGGGGCACGCGTACCGTAGACGACGTGCCTGATATTCCGTTCGGATTCGCGCTCCCGGGTGGGCAACCACCAGACCCCAACGATCCCGCGCAGATGCAGCAGTTCATGTCGCAGTTGCAGCACCTGCTCTCCGCGCCGGGCAGCGGGCCGGTCAACTGGGACCTCGCCCGTCAGGTGGCCGCCAGCCAGCTCGCCGCCAGCGGCGACCCGGCGGTCTCGCCGTTCGAACGCAACGCGGTGGAGGAGGCGCTGCGGATCGCCGACCTCTGGCTGGAGCCGGCCACCTCGTGGCCCTCCGGCATCCGGACGTCGGTCGCCTGGAACCGCAACGAGTGGATCTTCAAGACCCTCGACGTCTGGCGCAAGCTCTGCGACCCGGTGGCCAGCCGGATGGTGGGCGCGATGGGCGACCTGGTGCCGCCGGAGGCCCGGGCCCAGCTCGGCCCGATGCAGTCGATGGTCGCCACGCTGGGCGGCGCGCTCTTCGGCGGCCAGCTCGGCCAGGCGCTCGGCTCGCTCGCCGCCGAGGTGCTCTCCGCCGGGGACATCGGCCTGCCGCTCGGCCCGGCCGGCACCGCCGCGCTCGTCCCGGCCAACATCCGGGCGTACGGCGAGGGCCTGGAGCTGCCCGAGGACGAGGTGCGCCTCTACGTGGCCCTGCGGGAGGCCGCCCACCAGCGGCTGTTCCAGCACGTGCCGTGGCTGCGCGGGCACGTGCTCACCGCGGTGGAGAACTACGCCGCCGGCATCCGGGTCAACCGGGAGGCGATCGAGGAGGCGATGGGCCGGGTCGACCCGACCGACCCGGAGTCCATGCAGGCGATCGCCCTGGAGGGCATTTTCACGCCCGAGGACACCCCGGCGCAGAAGGCGTCGCTGGCCCGGCTGGAGACCGTGCTCGCCCTGGTCGAGGGCTGGGTGTGCCACGTGGTGGACAGCGCCGCCGGCGACCGCCTGCCCAACGTGGTCCGCCTCGGCGAGGCGTTCCGCCGCCGCCGGGCCGCCGGTGGGCCGGCCGAGCAGACCTTCGCCGCCCTGGTCGGCCTCGAGCTGCGGCCACGCCGGCTGCGCGAGGCCACGGTGCTCTGGGCGGCGCTGACCGAGCACCGCGGGATCGCCGGCCGGGACGCGGTCTGGGGCCACCCCGACCTGCTCCCCTCGGACGACGACTTCGCCAACCCGGAGGCGTTCGCGGCGACCACCGGCGACCTCGACGAGGAGCTGGCGAACTTCGACTTCACCGCCCCCGGCGCCCCGGAGGAGCAGGCTCCGGGCGAGGACGACGACAAGTCCTGACCCGCCCGCTGCCCCCGCAAGGTCCGCACAACTTCACGGAAACCGTGGCCTCGACGCCAGGGCGAGGCCACTGTTTCCCGGAAGTTGTGCGGATCTTGCTTTGACGGCGGCGGTCAGCGGGATGGGGCGGAGAGCAGGGCGCGGGTCGCCTCCCAGCCCTCGAAGGCCGGGTCGAGGGTGGCCAGGTCGGCCGGGCCGCGCAGCCGGCGCCAGCCGGCGGTGACCGCCACGTCCCCCGGCCGAGGGGCGGCCCTGCGCACGTCGGCCGGCGCATCCCGGTCCAGGTCCAGTGCCGGCAGCCAGTCGGGTACGGGCAGCCGGGCGGCCACGCCGAGCAACCCTGGGCCGGTTCCCTCGACCGGGGCCACCGCGATCGGCCGGCTGGACAGCTTCCGCAGCAGCTTGCCCAGGGTGAGCCCGGGCACGTCCGGCGCGTCGGCGACCACCACGGCCGCCTGGTCGTACCCGCCGCGCCCGGCGCGATCGCCTGCGACCGGCGTGACCTCACCGGCCGGCCCCGCAACGCCGGGCGAAGCGGCGTCGACGGGCCGAGCCGCCTCGACCGGCCGGGCCGCCTCGACCGGCCGAGCCTCGCCGGGCGAGGCGGCGCCGACGGGCGAAGCGGCCTCGGCGGGCAGAGCGGCCTGGCCGGGCGGAGCGGCCTGGGCGGGCGGAGGGGCCAGGGCGGGCCGGGCGTCGGCGGTCGGTGCGGTGCCGGCGAGGGCGGCGAACACGGCGTTGACGGTGGGTTCCGGCACCTCGAGGACGGCGGTACCGGGCCAGACCACGGCGTCGGCCAGCCAGCGGTCCCCGGGGGTCACCGCCACCGCGGTCTCCACCTCGTTGAGCGTGGCGAGCAGGTCCACGACGTCCTCGGCGAGCGCGGTCCGCCACCGGGTCGGGTCGATCCCCGGCGGCGTCCAGGCCACCGGTCCGAGCAACGCCACCACCACACGTCGAGCCATGCCCGACCCTAACCCCTGCCCGCGTCCCACCCGCCCACCAAGATCCGCGCAAGTTCAGGGAAGTAGTGGCCTCAGCGCGCGAGAAGACAACACTTTCCGGGAAAGTCTGGCTTCCGCATACTGCGTCCGCGGCAGGTGCCCGACATGATCGACTCGTCCTGCGGCGGGGCGGGGTGTCGGCGGGCCAGGATGGCACGGAGTGCCGCACTCCGAGTGGATCAAAGCCGGGTCGCCGGGCCCGGCGGCGGTCAGTCCGCCAGGGGGACGCCGCTGGCGGAGGCGACGCCCTCCAGGTAGCCGCGGGCCCGCTCGGTCTTCGGGTACCTGCCGACCAGGGTCCAGAACGAGGCGTTGTGGCTGGGCACGATCAGGTGCGCCAGCTCGTGCAGGAGCACGTAGTCGACCACCCAGTCGGGCATGTCCTGGATCCGGTGCGAGATCCGGATGGTGCGGTCGGCCGGGGTGCAGGAGCCCCAGCGGCCGTTCTGGTTGGTGACCCAGCGGACGCTGGCCGGGGCGGCGGCCGCGCCGTGCTCGGGAAGGTAGAGGTTGATCAGACGCTTGGCCCGGGCCAGCAACTCGGCGTCGGAGCGGGCGAGCCGGCCCTCCCGGGCGGCGAGCCGGGCCAGCATCCGGTCGACCCACTCGCTCTCCTCGGCGCGGGAGAACTGGTCGGGGATGAGCACCACGACCCGCTCACCGTCCCGGTACGCGGACACCGTGCGTCGCCGGCGCTGGCTGCGCCGTACCTCGACGACCGGCTTCCGCGTCCCGGCCATCACTGGTCCGCGCAGCCTCGGCTGACTGTCACGAGGGAAAGCTAATGCGTACTGACCAGGGGTCCGCAAGAGTCAACACGACGACACGCGCCCGGAAAATGGTGGTTGGTCGTCAGGAGTCCTGAAAAATTTCTTTGCGGGGGACCTGCACGACACTCCGGAGCGTCACCTCGTCGCCCCCGCACACGTTAGGTGATCTACGGACGGGTCGTCGCGCGGGGGCCGCCCCTAAGGGGGATCTGAGCGCATTCACCCGGCGTGTCCCCGCCAAAGTGACTTATCCGACCTAATGCGGCATGCACACTCTCGACGTCGACTTGCTCACAGAGTCGGCGCACAGCTGACATGGAACTGCCCAGACCTGGGTAGGGTCCGCCAACCAGCGGTCACCCCAGTGGCCGCCGAGAACCCCCCGGCGCCGGTGCCTCGCCTGGCCCGCCGCAGGGAAACCCGCCGGGACGGCATGTCCGGCGGACGAGACGAGGAGGGCTACCGTGGCCGACCAGGCCCAGACCTACAACGGTTACTGCGTGAAGTGCAAGGAGAAGCGGGACTTCGAGGGGCGCGTGGAGGTCTCGAAGACCGGCATGAACATGGCCAAGGGCAAGTGCCCGGTGTGCGGCACAACAGTGAACCGCATCCTCGGCAAGGCCAAGGTCTGACCCGTACGGGTCACGCGGGGGGAGGGGTGGCCGACGGCCGCCCCTCCCCCCGCGCGCGTCCGCCCTGACTGTCGGCTGACCGACACCGGTTACCGGCCGGTTGTGGATAAGCCCGCCCAACCCTGTGGACAACCCTGGCTACACGCGGGCGCACCTGTGGACAACGATCGACGGAGAGCGGGGACACGGTCACTATTCGTGGCATGGCCCATCCGATCCCGCTCCCCCGCCCCACCCTCCTGCCCGGCCTGACCCGCCTCTGGCGGGACCGGCACACCCTCCAGCTCGGGGTCGAGCCCGGCCGGGCGGTGCTGCTGGAGGTGGCGAATCCCCGGGCCGCCCGGCTGCTCGACCTGTTGGACGGCACCCGCAGCGAGCGCGCCGTCCTGGCGTACGCGGCCACCGCCCAGGTGGCCCCGGAGGAGGCCCGGGTCCTGCTCGACACGCTCCGGGCCGCCGGGCTGGTCGTACCGGCGCACCACCTGCTCCCCCGCGACCTGGCCGGGCCGGTCCGGGCCCGGCTCGCCGCCGAGGCGGACGCGCTGGCCCTGGCGGCGTCCGGAGCACCCGCGACGCCGGCCCAGGTGGTGCGCCGCCGCCGGACCGCCCGGGTGCTGGTCACCGGCCTCGGCCGGCTCGGCGCGGCGATCGCCGTCGGGCTGGCCCAGGCCGGCGTCGGACACGTGACGCCCGAGCTGGCCGGGCCGGTCCGCCCGGCCGACCTGGTCGGGACCGGGCTCACCGCCGCCGAGGTGGGCCGGCCGCTGGCCGCGGCGGTACGCGGCGCGCTCGGCCGGTGCGCCCCCGGCACGGCGACCGCCCCGCTCCGGCGCGGCCGCGTCGACCTGGTGGTCCAGCTCGGCGCCGACCGGCCCGCCGCCCTGCTGGCCGCCGGCTACGCCCAGCGCCGCCAGCCCCACCTCCTGGTCGACCTGCGCGGCGGTGTGCCGGTGGTCGGTCCGCTGGTCCGGCCGCCGGTCGGCCCCTGCCTGCGCTGCCTCGACCTGCACCGGATCGACCGGGACCCGGACTGGCCCCGGCTCGCCGCCCAGCTCGCGGCCGACGACGGCGGGCGCGCCTGCGCCGCCACCACCCGGCTCGCGGCCGTCGCGTACGCGGTCGCCGAGGCGCTGGCCCACCTCGACGGCGGCACCCCGGAGACCCTCGGTTGCGCGGTCGAGGTCGCCGGGGCGGGCCGCTTCCGCCGCCGCCAGTGGCCCCCGCACCCGTCCTGCGAATGCTCCGGGCGTCGCCCGATCCGGGGCCGCCCCACCCGCTCCCGGCTTCGTAGCAGCAGCGGGCCCGCCGAGTCGGTAACAATGACCGGGTGACCGACATCCCGCGCCGGGCCGTGTCCCGGACCGCCAAGCTCGCCGCTCTGCCGCTCGGCTTCGCCGGCCGGACCGTCCTCGGCATGGGCAAGCGGGTCACCGGGCTCGCGTCCGACGTCATCTCCGCCGAGATCCAGCAGCGCACCGCCGAGCAGCTGTTCAGCGTGCTCGGGCAGCTCAAGGGCGGGGCGATGAAGTTCGGCCAGGCGCTGTCGGTCTTCGAGGCGGCGTTGCCGGAGGAGATCGCGGCCCCCTACCGACAGGCGCTCACCAAGCTCCAGGAGGCCGCGCCGCCGCTGCCGGCCGCCACCGTGCACAAGGTGCTCGCCGAGCAGCTCGGGCCGGACTGGCGGGAGCGGTTCGTCGAGTTCAACGACACCCCGGCCGCCGCCGCCAGCATCGGCCAGGTGCACCGCGCGGTCTGGCGTGACCCCGGGTACGGCCCCGGCGGCGCCCCGCACCACCGGGACGTGGCCGTGAAGATCCAGTACCCGGGCGCCGGGGATGCCCTGCTCGCGGACCTGAAGCAGCTCTCCCGGCTGGGCGGCATGTTCCGCGCGATCCAGCCCGGGCTGGACGTCAAGCCGCTCCTGGTGGAGCTGCGGGAGCGGATCACCGAGGAGCTGGACTACGAGCTGGAGGCCGAGTCGCAGCGCGCCTTCGCCGCCGCGTACGCCGACGACCCGGACATCTACATCCCGGAGGTGCTGGACGCCTCGCCCCGGGTCCTGATCACCGAGTGGGTCGAGGGCACGCCGCTGGCGGACATCATCCGGGACGGCACCGAGGAGCAGCGGAACGAGGCCGGACGGCTGATGGCCGAGCTGCACCTGTCCGCACCGATGCGGGCCGGGTTGCTGCACGCCGACCCGCACCCGGGCAACTTCCGGCTGCTGCCGGACGGCCGGCTCGGGGTGATCGACTTCGGCGCGGTGGCCCGGATGCCGGAGGGCACCCCCGAACCGATCGGCCGGATCGCCGCGCTGGCGATCCGCGACGACGCGGCGGGGGTGGTGAACGGGCTGCGCGAGGAGGGCTTCGTCAGCCGGACCGAGCCGATCGACGCCCAGGCGCTGCTGGACTACCTGCGGCCGATGCTGGCCCCGGTCGCCGAGGAGGAGTTCCGGTTCACCCGGGCCTGGCTGCGCGCGGAGGCGGCCCGGCTGGCCAGCCCCCGGTCGCCGGCGTTCCAGCTGAGCCGGCAGCTCAACCTGCCGCCGGCGTACCTGATGATCCACCGGGTGACGCTGGGCTCGATCGGGGTGCTCTGCCAACTGGAGGCGAAGGCGTCCTACCGGGCGATCCTGGAGCGCTGGCTGCCCGGCTTCGCCCCGGTGAGCTGACCGCCGTAGGACACCGCGACGGCAGCGGGCGTCACGGAATGCCCACGGGGGCGGTGGCCGTCCGGCCACCGCCCCCGTCGTACTCGGTTGTGATCTAGAGAACGCCCAGGTCGCGAGCCGACTGGCTGCGGCCGCGCATCGCGACGGTACGGGCGGAACGGGTTGCCTCAGTGCTCGTGGTGGTGCGACCAGCCTGAGGCCGGGGCATTCGAGCCCGGGACAACGCTTCGTGAAGTAGTTGCATCTCGGTTCCATTCGGCAGGTAGAGCATCGGTTTCTGCTTTCTTCGTGGCCGGTGGGGGTCACCGGCGGGACGTGTGGAACGGGGTGTGTCAGGCTGCCAGCCGGACCGCGTTGCGCGACTCGGACAGCCCACTGGCCGCCAGTCGCGCCTCGGCCTCGACCCGGAGCTGGGCGTCACGGGCGAGGTCCTCCTTGCGCGGACGGCCACGGGGCCGCTTGCGCGGGACGACCGCGCCACGCTCGAAGATCTCGCCGCCCCAGACGCCCCACGGCTCGGCCCGCTCCACCGCACCGGCCAGGCACTCGACGCGCAGCGGGCAGTCCCCGCAGAGCGACTTGGCCAGCTCGAGCTCGGTGGGCGAGTCGGAGAACCACAGGTCGGGGTCGAACTTCCGGCAGGGCAGGTTCGCCTCCACCTCGACGCTCACGTCGAGCGGGGCCAACGCCAGACTCATCCTCCGGTCACCTCTCTCTCACTTCGATCTCGTGGATCGCATTTCCGACGTACTTCGGCACTACGGCGGTGCAAAAAAACTGAGGCCGCGGATCCCGGTGTGCGGGTTCCGCGGCCTCGAGGTGAGCCGGTGGTCTGGTGGATCAGACCGGTCTACCTCGAGGTGGAACACCGCGGACATCCGTGCGCTTCTTGACGTCACCGATGCCCATGCCCGTGAAGCCACTGGTCCCCTCGATTCCAGTCAGCGGCGCCACGGTCAGGTTCAGCTCGGCCTGAACCGGGACCTGGTGCTGCTGGGAAACCGACGGTCGAGCGGCAAGGGCCACCCGGACAGCCGACAGCGGAGCGCAGGCAGCTGGCATCGCCGCCGGACGCTCATAGGTGAAGATCTCCACGGGTGCCACCTCCCTCACGTTCCTCGTATCGACCATGGACTCGTCCCTCTTGAGCAGCCAGAATGGCGCCGCTCGCGAGGTGTGTCCTGAGGCTATTCCTCGCCTCGGGGCGAGGGCAAACGATTTACGGCTAGATTTCGAAACTTTTCTGCGGGCAGACCTCGTCGACCGTCGCCCCGCCCACCAGCGCCAGCACGGTATCCCCGTAAAGTCCCAGTTTGCGGGGGCCAATCCCGGCGATCGCGATCAGCTCTTCGGTGCGGCCCGGCTTCCGCTCGGCCAGCGCGGTGAGCGTGGCGTCGGTGAAGACCACGTACGCCGGCACCTTCTGCGCGCCGGCCACCCGCTGCCGCCACTCGCGCAGCCGCTCGTACAGCTCTTCGTCCAGGTCGGACGGACAGGTCGGGCAGCGCCCCAGCTTCCGGTCCGCCCCGGCGAGCAGGGTGGCGCCGCAGATCCGGCAGGACACCACCTGCGTACGCCGCCGCTCGGTCCGCCGGGCCGCGCCGGCGCCGGCCCGCTCGGTGCCGCCGCCCGAGCGGTCGAGCTGCGGCAGGAAGCGGGAGGGCCGCCGGGCCCGACCGCCCGGCGAGCGTGCCGCCGCGTACGACAGCCAGAGCCACTCCCGTGCCCGCGTGATCCCGACGTAGAGCAGCCGCCGCTCCTCCTCGACCTGCTCGGGGGTCTTCGCGTACGTGGTGGGGAGGGTGCCCTCGGCGAGGCCGACCAGGAAGACCGCGTCCCACTCCAGCCCCTTCGCCGAGTGCAGCGAGGCCAGCGTCACCCCCTCCACGGTGGGTACGTGCTGCTGGGCGGCCCGGCGGGCCAGTTCCTCGTTGAAGTCGGCCAGCGTCACCGGCCGCTCGATCGCGGCGGCCTCGCCGATCGGCACCACCTCGGGGGTGGCCGCGTACTCCTCGGCGAGCTGGACCAGGGCGGCGAGCGCCTCCCACCGCTCCCGGGCGGCCCCGCCCGCCGGGGGCGCGTCCGGGGCCCAGCCGACCGCCGCGAGCCCCTCCACGACGGCGGCCGGCAGCGGGGTCTCTCCGGGGATCGACCGGGTGGCGGCGCGCAGCGCCACCATCGCCTGGCGCACCTCGGGCCGCTCGAAGAAGCGTTCCGCCCCCTGCACCACGTACGGGACCCCGGCCTCGGTGAGCGCCTTCTCGTACGCCTCGGACTGCGCGTTGGTGCGGAACAGCACCGCGATCTCCCGGGCCGGGGTGCCCCCGTCGACCAGCGCCCGGCAGCGGGCGGCGACCGCGTTGGCCTCGGCGGGCTCGTCGGTGAAGATCCGCAGCTCGGGTTCCGGGCCGGGCGGGCGCTGGCCGTGCAGCTCCAGCCGCAGCCGGGCCTCGGTGCCGCGGGCCTGCGAGATGACCGCGTTGGCCAGCCCGACCACCTGCGGGGTGGAGCGGTAGTCGCGGACCAGCCGGACCACGGTGGCGGTGCGGTACCGGCGCGGGAAGTCGACCAGGTACGACGAGGTGGCCCCGGTGAACGAGTAGATGGTCTGGCTGGCGTCGCCGACCACGGTGAGGTCGTCCCGCCCGCCGAGCCACGCCTCCAGCAGCCGTTGCTGGAGCGGGTTGACGTCCTGGTACTCGTCGACGACGAAGTGCCGGTACTGGCCGCGTACCTGCTCGGCGACGTCGGCGTGCTCCTCGATCCCCCAGACGGCGGCGCGCAGCATGTCCTCGAAGTCGATCACGCCGTTGCCGCGCTTGAGCTTCTCGTACGCGGCGAAGACCTCGGCCACCTTCGCCGGCTCGTACGGGGTCTCCCGGAGCGCCTTGGCCGCGGCCACCACGTACTCCGACGGCTCGACCAGCGACGACTTGGCCCACTCGATCTCGCCGGCGAGGTCGCGGGCGGCGGCCCGGTCGGCGCGCAGGCCGACCTTGGCGGCGGCCAGGGTGACCACCCGGACCTTGCTGTCCAGCAGCTCCGGCATGGCCCGCCCCTCCAGCAGCCGGGGCGCGAAGTAGCGGACCTGGCGCAGCGCCGCCGCGTGGAAGGTGCGCGCCTGCACACCGGCGACGCCCAGCGCGGTGAGCCGGGCTCGCATCTCGGCGGCGGCACGGGCGGTGAAGGTGACCGCCAACACGTGCCGGGCGGAGATGTCCCCGGTGAGCGCGCGGTGGGCGATCCGGGACGTCACCGCCCGGGTCTTGCCGGTCCCGGCGCCGGCCAGGATGCACACCGGGCCGGCCGGGGCGGTCACCGCGGACCGCTGCTCGGGATCCAGTCCGGCCAGCACCCGCTCCGCCGCTGAGTGAACCACCACAGCCAGGAATCATCCCAGCCCTCGCCGATGTTGCAGCGGTTAGCCTGGCCTGACCGGACCGGGTGCGAGCCATCCCCTTGGAGGACCTGACCATGTTGACGATGTATTCCACCTCGTGGTGCGGCTACTGCCACCGGCTGAAGTCGCAGCTCGACCGGGAGGGCATCGCGTACGAGGTGGTCGACATCGAGCAGGACCCGAAGGCCGCGGAGTTCGTGATGAGCGTCAACGGCGGCAACCAGACCGTGCCGACCCTGCGCTTCGCCGACGGCAGCGCCCTCACCAACCCCTCGATCGTCCAGGTCAAGCAGCACCTCGCCGCCCTCCCCGGCTGACCCCGTACCGCAAAGCGGCCGCCCTCCCCCGGGCGGCCGCTTTGCGTCGATCATGACTTTTATCGCCCTCGGGCTCGGCGTGTCGTGGCGACAACGGCCGGCGGGCGGCGCGGGTGCGGGATGGGGGCCAGGGAGGTGGGCGGTGCCGGTGCGGGTGGGGTGAGGCGGCGGCCGTGCCAGAGGTAGGCGCCGGCGACCGTGGTGACCACCCCGACCAGGGCGAAGAGCAGGCGGTAGTCGAAGACGCCGACGAGCAGCGCGCCCGTGCCGATGGAGAGCGCCTGCGGACCGCTGACCAGCGCCTCGGAGGCGGCGGCGACCCGGCCGAGCAGCGCCGGCGGGGTACGCCGCTGGACCAGCGTGGTGAGCCCGACCATGGTCAGCGGCAGGGACACCCCGGCCAGCAGCAGCGCCACCACGCCGAGCCAGAGCCGGGGGTACGCCAGCGCCAGCGCGGCCGGCCCGAAGAAGATCACCCCGGCGGCGAGGGCCCCCACCTCCCCGGTCCGGCGCACCACACCGGCCGAGAGGAGGCCGCCGACCAGCCCGCCGATCCCCTGCACGGTCACCAGCACGCCGACGAACGCGACGTCCCGGCGCAGCCCCTGGTCCACGTACGCGAAGATCAGTGACTCGGTGAAGCCCATCACCAGCGAGCCCAGCCCGTACCCGAGCAGGGCCCGGCGCAGCGCGGGCTCGCCGGCCAGGTGCCGCAGCCCGGCGCCCAGCTCCGCCGGCCAGCCGAGGTCGGCGCCGGAGGGTGCGGTCTCGGTGACCCGGAGCAGGCCGACGACCGCGGCGGCGGTGAGGAACCCGATCATCGCGAGGGTGACCAGGAGCCAGCCGCCGACCGCGGCGTAGATCCCGGCCCCGGCGAGCGGGCCGACCAGCCGGAGGCCCTGCCGGACGGTCTGCAGCACCCCGTTCGCGTCGGCCAGCAGCTCGCTCGGGACCAGATGCCGGATCAGCCCGCTCAGCACCGCGCTCAACGCGATGTACGACAGCCCGTACAGGGCCGCCACCACGTAGATGACCCAGACGTCGGCCCGGTCCCGGACCACGAAGAGCGGGCTGAGCAGCACAGCCGTGGCCAGGTTGGCGGCCACGAAGAACGGCCGGCGGCGGTACCGGTCGACCAGCCAGCCGACCAGCGGGGCGAGCGTCATCGGCGCGATGATGGCGAAGATGGTGGCGCCGGCCATGCCGTCCGATCCGGTCAGGTCCTTCACCCAGACGGCGAGGGCCAGCAGCAGGACCGACTCGGCCGCCATGCTGGCGATCAGGGCCGTGAAGAGCAGGCGGAAGTCGGGGCGGCGCAGGACGGTGCGCATCGGGTTCCCTCCCGAGGGGAGGCGCCGCGGCGGGCGCGTCGGGGACGGGTGCGGGGCCCCGGACCTCCTCGTCCGGCACGCCGCGCACCCCTCCACAGTCCTCTTTTTGTCGCGAGACACGCCCCCGCCGGAAACCTCCGACGCCGGCCGCGCCGTCCATACTGACCGTGGGGGGCGAATTTCATACAGTTACCGTCGCGTCCTGCGACGGTCGACGGAGAAGAGGACACCGTGCCTCCTACCGCACCAGGCCCGATCCTGCGCCGCCGCAGGCTCGGCACGGAGCTGCGCCGCCTGCGCGAGCAGGCCGGCCTCACCGGGGACCAGGTCATCGAACGGATCGGCTGGGCCTCCGCGTCCAAGCTGTCCCGTCTGGAGAACGGGCGAAGCCGCCCCGACCCGGACGACGTCGGCGTCCTGCTCAGCCTCTACGGGGCCGGCGACGAGCAGCGCGCGGAGCTGCTGGCGATCACGCACGAGGCCGGCGACATGCGCGGCTGGCTGCGCAACTTCCCGGTGATGACCGAGCAGCAGCGCGGCTTCGCCGAGCTGGAGGCGGGCTGCTCGGAGATCTCGGAGTACAACCCGGTGCTGGTGCCGGGGCTGCTCCAGACCCCCGGGTACGCCCGGCACCGGATCATCTCCGCGGCCCGGGTGGCGGAGCAGGCCGGCGACCCGGAGGGCGGCGAGGACCCGGAGACCGAGGTACGCGCCCGCCAGGCCCGCCAGTCGCTGCTGATCCGCCCGGACGCGCCCCGCTACACCGCGGTGCTCGAGGAGGCGGCGCTCGGCCGGCGGGCCGGCCCGCCGGGGGTGCTGCACGAGCAGCTCGTCCACCTCTGCGAGCTGGCCATGCTGCCGAACGTCACCCTGCACCTGCTGCAGCGGGACACCCGGGTGGGCGACTGGTACCTGCCGCCGACCGCCTTCTCGGTCTACCGGTTCGCCGACCCGCTCGACCCGGAGACGCTCGCCATCGAAGGTGGGTTCACCGACGTCATGTCGACCGAGGTAAACACCCTAAATCGCTATAAAGTGGTCTTCGAGTGGCTATGCTCGGCGGCGCTCTCCGCATCGGACACCCTCTCCTGGCTCATCGAGGCGACGGGACGGCCCGAAACGGCAGTCGAGTCCACAGTGGCGTTCGGGCCGGCAACGGCGCCGGCCCAGCGCCGCCGCGACTCGGGGCGCCTGACGACGGACCGGTGATCCACGCACGACCGGCCGTCCGGCCCGCGGCGTCACTCGTCCCATCAGAGCACTCCAGAGCAGGAGCAGAACGATGAACGAGATCCGCAACAGTTCGTCCGACCTCGCCCAGCAGCTCGCCGGCGCCGCCTGGCGCAAGAGCACCCGCAGCCAGACCTCGAACTGCGTCGAGGTGGCGCCCCTGCGCACCGGGCCGGCGGCGGTGGCACTGCGGGACAGCAAGGACCGTGGCGGGCCGGTGCTGCTGTTCAACCGGGCCGGCTGGCTGGGCTTCATCGCCGGCGCGAAGAACGGGCAGTTCGCGCTGAACTGATCCGCCGATGCTCCCGGGGCCGTCGGCGTACTGCCGGCGGCCCCTTCGCGTGTCCACCCCCGACAACTGTCCTGGCCTGGGATCCCCCGATCGGCCGACGAGTGAAGAACCGTCGAGTTTCACTTGCTGGGACGAGCACCGGGCGTAACATGTCGAAAGAGTGACGTGGAAGTTCCAGCGCGTATCCGTCCATCCGTACCCGGAGGACACTCATGCGGTTCCTGATCGTCCGCACCGAGATCCGTGCCGTCGCCGACACCGACATCGCCGCCGCGTGGGCGGTCGGTGGTCGGCTGCGGGACGAGACCACCGCGCCGGAGCCACGCCGCCAGGTCGTCCACGCGGAGGACCGGGACGCCGCGCTGCTGCTGGCCCGGGCGCTGGCCTCGGTCGGGGCCGTCCGCGCCGGCCGGCACCGGGTCAAGGTGCTGCCGATCGAGGAGCCGGACCCGGCTTTCGACCATTCCGGCTCGGCGCGTCTGACGGCACACCCCGACCCGGAGCAGTCCCACCCCTACCGGTGGTACCGCAGTTGACCGGCTGCTGACGTCCGTCGTGGTCGGACCGGCTCCCCCGCCGCGTTCCTCGCCTCACCCGGCCACGGCGGCCCGTGTTCCCGGCCCGTGACCGCCGCGGCAACGACGGTCACGGGCCGGGGCCGCGTTCCGACCCGGCCCGGCCGCCGATGTGGTGACATCCCGACCCACCCGACCCGGCCAAGTCGGCGAGGTGGCGGGGCGCGGCGGGGGTCAGCAGTGGCCGTCGAGCCAGCGGTGGACCAGGAAGAGGGCGATCGAGGAGGGCGGCGGGAGCACCAGCCGGTCGCCGCCGTCCACCTCGACCGGCTCGCCGGCCAGCGCGGCGCCGATCTCCCGGCGGGTGAACCAGCGGGCGTGCGCGATCTCGGCCGGGTCGACCCGGATCGGCTCGTCGGCGTCGGCCCGGGCCAGGAAGCCGAGCATCAGCGAGCCGGGGAACGGCCAGGACTGGCTGCCGGCGTACGCGATCTCCTCGACCCCGATGCCGACCTCCTCGCGGACCTCCCGGAGCACCGCGCCCTCGGCCGACTCCCCCGGTTCCACGTAGCCGGCCAGGCAGGAGTAGCGGCGCTGCCCGGGGCTGCGCGCCCAGGTGGCGTTGTTGCCGAGCAGGCAGCGCCCGTCCGGGCCGCCCACCCCGTCGTGGATCAGCACGATCATCGCCGGATCGGTACGCGGCCACGTCCGGTCACCCGCCGCGTCGACCCGGGACCAGCCCGCCTCGTCGGCCTGCGTGGGGTGCCCGGTCGCCGACGAGTACCCGTGCCGCAGGTGCCAGTTCAGCAGGGCCAGCGCGGTGGTGAAGATGCCCGCGTCCCGGTCGACCAGCAGGTGGCCCACCTCGCGCAGGTTGGCCGGCCGGGTGCCGGGCAGCTCCGGCAGCGGCGCGTCCACCGCGAAGACCGGTACGCCGTCCGGCTCGACACCGAGGAACATCGGCACCGAGCGGGGCACCTCGGGCAGCTCGCCGGAACCGATCAGCACCAGCTCCGGCGGCGCCCCGGAGCCACGGACCAGCGCCCGGCCGCCGTCGGCCGAGTCGAGCACCAGCACCCGGGCCCGCTCCCACGCCTCGGCGAGCCAGTCCGGGTCGGTACGCCGGTGCGCCGCCCGGTCGAGCGTGGCGCGGGCCAGCGGTGGCGCGATCTCACCGCTCACGCCGCCGCCCCGCTGCTGAGCCCAATGGATCGCTCGCTCACGCCACCGCCTCGCTCCGCTCCCCGGCGGCGCGAGGCGCCACGCTGCTGAGCCGAATGGTTCGCTCGCTCCGCCCGCTCACGCCGCCTCCGTCCGGACCGGGGTCAGCGCGGCGAGGGAGTCGGCGACCCGCTCGGCGTCACCGAGCACGACGGTGACCGCCTTCGCCGGGGCGAGGTAGCGGGCCGCCGCCTCGGCCACGTCGTCCACGGTCGCCTTCGCCAGCCGGGCGGCATGCTCGGCGAGGAAGTCCAGGCGCAGCCCGTTGCCGGCGTACGCGCTGGTCAGCGAGGCCAGCCCGGCCTGGGTGGACATGCCGAGCTGGAGCGTGCCGAGGGCGTACTGGCGGGCCTGCTCCAGCTCGTCCGGCTTCGGCGGCAGGGCGGCCAGCCGGCCCAGTTCGTACATGGTCTCCAGCAGCGCGGGGGCGGTCACCTCGGTGGCCACCTCGGCGCCGGCGACCAGCACCGACCCGGCGACCGAGTGCTCGATCAGCGAGTGCGGGCCGTACGTGTAGCCCTTGTCCTCCCGGATGTTCTCCACCCACCGGGAGGAGAAGTAGCCGCCGAAGACCAGGTTGGCCAGTTGCAGCGCGGCGTGGTCGGGGTGGGTGCGAGGCACCGCGGGTAGGGCGATCCGCAGCGAGGACTGCACCGAGCCGGGCCGGTCGACCAGCAGCAGCGGTCCGGGCTCCAGCGGCGGCGCGGGTGGCAGCTCGGCCACGTGCCCGTCCCCCTTCCAGCCGGAGAGCGCCTGTTCCGCGGCGTCCAGGGCCCGGTCCGGCCGCACGTCGCCGACCAGCACCAGCACCGCGCCGGCCGGATGCACCCGCTCGGCGTGCAGCTTGCGCAGGGCGGGCGGCCTCACCGCGCGGACCTGGTCCGGCTCCGGGGTCTGGACCGCGTAGGGGTGCCGGCCGTAGATCCGCTTGAGCAACGCGGTCCGGGCCAGGTGCGCGGGCTGGCTCTGGGCGACCTGGATCCGGTCGACCAGCCGGTCCCGCTCGGTCTCCACCCAGTCGGCCGGGTAGGCCGCCCCGGTCAGCACGTCGGCGAGGATCTCCAGCATCCGGCCCAGGCCGGTGGTCAGGCTGGTGCCGGAGAGCATCAGCCGGTCCGGGTCCACGCCGGCGGAGAGCCCGCCGCCGACCTTCTGCAGCTCGGCGGCGATCTGGGTGGCGGTGTGGGTGGCCGTGCCGGCGAGCACGGTCTGCGCCAGCATCGCGCCCCGGGCCAGGTGGCTACGCCCGAACGGCATCCAGAGCCGCAGCTCGACCAGGGGCACCGCGGGCCGGCGTACGGCGATCACGGTGAGGCCGTTGCCGAGCGTGCGTTCGGCCTGGGCGGGCAGCTTGAGCCTGCGGTTGGGGCCGAGCGGCGGCAACGGCCGGGTCCCGGTCTCCACGGTTGCCGTCACCTGACACCTCCGGCGATGACCTCGATGGACGCGCGGCGCTCCGGCCGCAGGGTGGCGGCGGCCGCCTGGACCTGTTCCTCGGTCACCTCGCCGACCAGCCGGGGCAGCTCGTTGAGCAGGCCCGGCTCGCCGCGCTGCTGTTCCAGCACGGCCATCCGCAGCGCCCGGCCGAGCACCGCGTCGGTGTCCCGCAGCAGGTGGGTGGCCATCCGGGCCTGGGTACGGGCCAGCTCGCCCTCGGTCAGCCCGTCGGTGGCCAGCCGGTCCAGCTCCTCGTCGACGGTGCGCAGCACCTTGTCCACGTCGCCGCCGGGTGGCAGGTGGGACTGGAGCAGCAGCGCGGTGGGGTCGCGCACGTCGAACGGGTCACCCATGAAGCCCAGGTAGCCACCGACGCTGGTGACCGAGCGGTCCCGCTGGACCAGCCGCTCCACCAGCCGGGAGGCGTCCCCGTCGGTGAGCACCTCGGCCAGCACCACGTACGGCAGGTAACCGGTGAAGTCGGTCACCGGGTCGGGCACCCGCCAGGCGCCGGCCACCGCCGGCAGCGGGGCCAGCTTGTCGGTGTACGAGGCCCGCCGCTCGGCGATCAGGTCCGGCTCGGCGAAGTCGGGCCGCTGCGGGGCGGGCCGGGCCGGCACGTCCCCGAAGTGCCGCTCGATCAGCGCGGTCGCCTCGGCCACGTCGATGTCGCCGCTGACCGCGAGCACCGCGTTGCCGCTGGCGTAGTAGCGGCGGAAGAAGTCGGCGGCGTCGGCGACGGTGGCCGACTCGAGGTCGACGAAGGAGCCGTAGCCGTCGTGGGCGTTGGGGAAGGTGTCGAACATGACCGGCGGCAGGGTCAGCCAGGGGAACCCGCCGTACGGCCGGTTGAGCACGTTGACCCGGATCTCCTCCTTGACCACGTCGACCTGGTTGCGCAGGTTCTCCTCGGTCAGCCGGGGGCCGCGCATCCGGTCGGCCTCCAGGAAAAGCGCGCGTTCCAGGGCGTTGCTCGGCAGGGTCTCGAAGTAGTCGGTGTAGTCCAGGTGGGTGGAGCCGTTGAAGGTGCCGCCGGCGCCCTGGACGTGCCGGAAGTGGGCCAGCTTCTCCAGGTTCTCCGAACCCTGGAACATCAGGTGCTCGAAGAGGTGGGCGAAGCCGGTGCGCCCCTCGGGCTCGGACCGGATGCCGACGTCGTAGACCACCGCCACCCCGATCACCGGGGCGCTGCGGTCGGGGGTGAGCACCACCCGCAGGCCGTTGTCGAGGGTGAACCGCTCGACCGGGTATTTCGTCGCTGGAATTCTGGCTCTCCGCGTCGGCACGTGATCGACCCTAACGCGTCCGCACCGCCCGCACCGGCGGTGTGGCCCGGCACTCCCGCGGGCCGGCCCGACGGTGGGCCGAGCGGCCCACCTTACTCCACCGAACAGGTGGGAATTGCCGTGAATCCCCAGGTCGGCCGTCCCGGATCGTGGATGGGCCTTGACGCCGCTCGCCGCCTGCCCCACTCTTCCTACCAACTAAGTAGGAATACTGTGGATTGGACTTAACGATGAGACGGCTCCCCTTCCGTCGGCTGGTCTCCCTCGCCACCCTCGCCGTGGTCGGCGCGGCCACCCTGGGCACAGCGGCGTGCGGCGACGACGCCGACGACGCCGCCGGCGCGTCCGGTCCGGTGACGCTGCGCCTCGGCTACTTCCCGAACATCACCCACGCGCCGGCCGTCGTCGGCGTGGAGAAGGGCATCTTCGCCGAGAAGCTCGGCAGCGACGTCAAGCTGGAGACGAAGACCTTCAACGCCGGCCCGGCCGCCATCGAGGCGGTCTTCTCCGGCGCGCTCGACGCCACGTACATCGGCCCGAACCCGACCGTGAACGCCTTCTCGAAGTCCAAGGGCGAGGCGGTCCGGGTGGTCTCCGGCGCCGCCTCCGGCGGCGTCGCGCTGGTGGTCAAGCCGGAGATCACCTCGGTGGAGCAGTTGCGCGGCAAGAAGATCGCCACCCCGCAGCTCGGCAACACCCAGGACGTCGCGCTGCGCTACTGGCTCAAGGAGAAGGGCCTCCGGACCACCAAGGAGGGCGGCGGCGACGTGCAGGTCGTCCCGCAGGAGAACGCGCAGACGGTGGAGACCTTCGGCAGCGGCGCGATCGACGGCGCCTGGGTGCCCGAGCCGTTCGTGTCCCGCCTGGTCAACGCCGGCGGGAAGATCCTCGTCGACGAGCGCGACCTCTGGCCGGACAAGAAGTTCGTGATCACCAACCTGCTGGTCAGCACCACGTTCCTCAAGGCCCACCCGGACCTGGTGAAGAAGCTGGTCGAGGGGCAGGTCGCGGCGAACGAGTTCGTGAACACCAGGCCCGACGAGGCGCAGCAGGCCATCTCGGACCACATCGGCAAGATCACTGGCAAGCCGCTGGACGTGAAACTGATCAAGCAGGCGTGGCCCACCCTGGAGTTCACCAACGACCCGATCGCCTCCTCGCTGAAGACCGGTCTGGACCACGCGGTCGCCGTCGGCCTCACCCAGCCGGTCGACCTCGACGGCCTCTACGACCTGTCCTTCCTCAACGAGGTGCTCAAGGCGCAGGGCAAGCCCGAGGTCACCCAGCCGTGACGTCGACCACGACGACACCGCGCAGCGCGGCCGGCTCGGTCGCGCTGCGCGGCGTGACCAAGGTGTACGGCCAGGGCGGGAGCGCCGTCCTGGCCCTGGACGGGGTGTCGCTGGACGTCGAGCCCGGCGAGTTCGTCTGCCTGGTCGGCGCCTCCGGCTGTGGCAAGAGCACGCTGCTCAACCTGGTCGCCGGCCTGGACCTGCCGAGCGGCGGCCGGATCGAGCTGGGCGACGCGAACCCGGGCCTGATGTTCCAGGAGTCCGCGCTCTTCCCGTGGCTCACCGTCGAGGCCAACGTCGAGGTGCCGCTCAAGCTGCGCCGGCTGCCCCGGGCCGAGCGCAAGGCCCGGGTCGCCGAGCTGCTGCGTACGGTCCACCTGGCCGACTTCGGCCGCACGCGCCCGCACCAGCTCTCCGGCGGCATGCGGCAGCGGGTCGCGCTGGCCCGCACCCTCGCCCTGGACACGCCGGTGCTGCTGATGGACGAGCCGTTCGGCGCTCTCGACGCGATGACCCGGGACATCCTCCACGACGAGCTGGAGCGGATCTGGTCCGAGCGCCGGCTCACCGTGCTCTTCGTGACCCACAACGTCCGGGAGGCGGCCCGCCTCGCCGACCGGATCATCCTGCTCTCCAGCCGGCCCGGCCGGATCATCTGGTCCACCCGGGTCGACGTGCCCCGACCACGGCGGATCGACTCCCCGGAGATCGCGAGCATCGCCGCCGAGGTCACCGACCGGCTGCGTACGGAGGTGGGCCGCCATGGCCAGTGACACCCTCACCGGGTCGACGCGTACCGACGCGGAGATCTCCGGGCTGGACGCGCTGGAGATCGCCGGCCGGCAGCGGACCACCAGCCGGGCCGCCCGGCTCTGGTCGGCCACCTGGCCGAAGCTGGCCGCCCTGGCCATCGCGATCGGCGTGTGGCAGCTGGTGGTGTGGAGCGGCTGGAAGCCGCCGTACTCGCTGCCCGGCCCGGCCACCGTCGGGCAGGAGCTGCTCCGCCAGGCCGGCGGCGCGCAGCTCTGGCAGGGGCTGGCCACCACGCTGCGCCGGGCCGCCCTCGGGTACGTCTTCTCGGTCGGCGTGGGCCTGCTGATCGGCCTCGCGGTGGCCCGGTTCCGGGTGCTCCGCGCGGCGATCGGCTCGATGATCACCGCACTGCAGACCATGCCGTCGATCGCCTGGTTCCCGCTGGCCATCCTGCTCTTCGAGCTGAGCGAGAAGGCCATCTTCTTCGTGGTGGTGCTCGGCGCGGCGCCGTCCATCGCCAACGGGGTGATCAGCGGCGTCGACTACGTGCCGCCGCTGCTGGTACGGGCCGGTCGCAACCTCGGCGCCCGGGGCCTGAACCTCTACCGGTACGTCGTCGCGCCGGCCGCGCTGCCGGCCATCGTGGCCGGACTCAAGCAGGGCTGGGCCTTCTCCTGGCGCAGTCTGATGGCCGGCGAGCTGATCGTGGTGGGCATCTCGACCACCTCGCTCGGGGCGCAGCTCACGTACGCCCGGGAGCTGTCCGACGCGCCGTGGCTGCTTTCCACCATGATCATCATCCTGGTGGTGGGTCTGCTCGTGGACGCCGCCTTCGGCGCGGCCGACAAGGCGATCCGCCGGCGGTGGGGCGTGCTGGACCAGGCCGGCGACTGACGCCGTGTACATCTCCGCGCGCGCCGACTACGCGCTCCGGGCCATGCTCGCCGTCGCCGACGCCGCCGGTTCCCCCGCCACCGGGGGACCCGGCGGCGACCTGGTCAAGGCCGCGAGCCTGGCCGAGAGCCAGGACATCCCGCTCAGCTTCCTCCATGGCATCCTGCTCGACCTGCGCCGGGCCGGGCTGCTGCACAGCGCCCGGGGCACCGAGGGCGGCTACGCGCTCACCCGCCCCGCCACCGAGATCACCGTCGGGGACGTGCTGCGGGCGGTCGGCGGGGCGCTGACCAGCGTCCGGGGCCTGCCCGCGGACCGGGCGGGCTATCACGGGGTGGCCGCCGGGCTGCGGGACGTCTGGCTGGCGGTGGACGGCGCGATCGCCCTGGTCGTCGACCGGACCACCCTGGCCGACCTGCTGGCCGACCGGTCCGGGATCGCCGAGCGGAGGGACCGCTCCCGCAGCCCGTGACCGGCGGCTCAATCCCCGGGGCCGCCAGCTCAACCCACCGTGGCCTCGTCCGCCTGCCCGGACGGGCTGTGCACCTCGACCAGCCCGCTCCGGGCGGGACCGCCGGCCGGATGCCAGGGCGCGAACGCGGCCACCATGGCGAGCGCCAGACCGGCTGCCGCGACCGCGAGGACCAGCAGCAGCTCCCGTGTCGCCCGCGAGCCGGCGTCGCCCGCCATGGTCACCCCTCCCGCGTCCGGCCGGCACGCCCGGCCACTTCCCCCGACGCCAGCATCGCTGAGCGGGAGGCCGGGAACAGTCGCCCATCGGACGCACTCGGCGCTGAACCCCGACTCAGCGGCGCGCCGCGGGTCGCGAGGACCGGACCGGAGCGGCGGGACCTCAGCTGGCGCGGGGGCGGCGCGGACGGCGGGACCGGCCGGCGGCGCGATGCGGGGAGCGGGCGCCGCCGGTGGCGCCGGTGGCCGTACGGGGCCGGGCGGCGGGAGCCGGCTGCGGCACGGCGATGGTCACCGGCACGCCGGACGGCTCCCGGGCGCCGGTCACCCGGGCCAGCGCCTCGTCGCCGGGGCGGACCCGGGTCGACTGCGGCGTGATGCCGGCCACGCGCATCAGCCGGGACACCTCCTGCCGCTGCTCCGGCAGGACCAGGGTGACCACCGTGCCCGACTCCCCCGCCCGGGCGGTACGCCCACCCCGGTGCAGGTAGTCCTTCGCCTCGGTCGGCGGGTCCACGTTGACCACCAGGTCGAGCCCGTCCACGTGGATGCCCCGGGCCGCCACGTCGGTGGCCACCAGCGCGGTGACCTGCCCGGTACGGAACTGCTCCAGGATCCGGGTGCGCTGTGGCTGGCTCTTGCCGCCGTGCAGGGCGGCGGCGCGTACGCCCTTGGCGAGCAGCTGGCGGGCGACGCGGTCGGCCCGGTGCTTGGTCGCCATGAAAAGGATGGTGCGCCCCGCCCGGGCGGCGATGTGGGCCAGCGCGGCCGGCTTGTCCGCCGCCTCGACGTGCAGGACGTGGTGGGTCATCGCGGTCACCGTGGCGGTGCCCGGATCGACGGAGTGCGTGACCGGGTCGGCGAGGAAGCGGCGGACCAGCTTGTCCACGCCCCCGTCGAGGGTGGCGGAGAAGAGCAGCCGCTGCCCGCCCGGGGCGACCTGCTCCAGCAGCTTCGTCACCTGCGGCAGGAAGCCCATGTCGGCCATCTGGTCGGCCTCGTCCAGCACGGTGATCTCCACCTGGTCCAGCCGGGCGTCCCCCCGGTCGATCAGGTCGTGCAGCCGGCCGGGGGTGGCCACCAGCACCTCGGCGCCGGCGCGCAGCGCGTCCGCCTGCCGCTGGAGGGAGAGTCCACCCACCACCGTGGCGCAGCGCAGCCCGACCGCGCGGGCGTACGGGGCGAGGGCTGTGGTGACCTGCTGGGCCAGCTCCCGGGTGGGCACCAGCACCAGGGCGAGCGGTCGGCCGGGGCGGGCCCGGCGGCCGGCCGTCCGATGCAGCAGCGGCAGTCCGAAGGCGAGGGTCTTGCCCGAGCCGGTCCGGCCGCGGCCCAGCACGTCCCGGCCGGCGAGTGAGTCCGGCAGCGTCGCGGCCTGGATCGGGAACGGCTCGGTGATGCCCTGCGCGGTCAGCTCGGCGACCAGCGCCGGGGCCAGGCCGGTGGCGGCGAAGGTGGGGGCGGTCATGGTCATGCGGAAATGCCTTTCCTCGACGCGGCACGTGTCGAGGAAAGGCGCCGGGAGGCGGCGCGTCACCGGTGGAACGACCCACCGGGAATCACAAGCACGAACCGAAAGGGTACGGGCCGGCCCGCCGCGGCGCGCCGCACCCGGTGTGCCCGGGTGGGTGGCGCGGCGGACCGGCCCGTCAGCGCGCCCGGTGGGCGCGATGGGTGTTACCGGGCGATCCGAAGATCAGAGCGGGCGGATGTTCTCCGCCTGCGGGCCCTTCTGGCCCTGGGTCACCTCGAACTCGACCCGCTGGTTCTCGTCCAGGCTCCGGTAGCCGGAGGTCTGGATCGCCGAGAAGTGGGCGAAGACGTCGGCGCCGCCGCCGTCCGGGGTGATGAAGCCGAAGCCCTTGTCAGCGTTGAACCACTTGACGGTGCCAATAGCCATTTGTTTCGTCTCCTTGACGGAACGTTCGGACCCGCACCTGTTGCGGGCCGAAATTGAGTGCGTCGCGCGGAGGTGCGCGGCGCACCTGTCGCTGCTGGTCGCCCCGCCCGGAGAACTCCGGACACAACAAAGCGCGCCTGGGGCCACAATCCGCCAGGCGCACACAGAGTCTCTGGAAACCAAAACTGCAACGCGCCTAACCTAGCACGAACTGTCCAACGCCGGGACCTACGCCGGAAATTCCGGCACGCCGGCGACCAGCTCGGTCAGCCCGTCGGCGTCGAGCAGGTCGGCCGGACGGACGGTGACCCCGTCCCGGACGTAGTGGAAGGCGGCCCCCACCCGCTCTACCGGCACGCCGGCCAGTTCGGCCCAGGCCAGCCGGTAGACGGCGAGCTGCACCGCCGCCGCGTCGGCCTCCCGCCCGGTGGGCTGCCGGCCGGTCTTCCAGTCGACCACGTCGTACCGGCCGCCGGGGCGGGGGAAGACGGCGTCCATCCGGCCGCGCACCACCACGCCGGCGATCACCGTGGCGAAGGGCACCTCCACCTCCACCGGCACCCGGTCGGCCCACTCGCTGGCCAGGAAGCGCTCCTGGAGTTCGGTGAGCGCCTCGTCCGGGGCGGCGTCGTCGTCGGCCGCGCCGGGCAGTTCGTCCACGTCGAGCAGCCGGTCGGCGCCGAACCGCTGCTCCAGCCAGGTATGGAAGGCGGTGCCCCGGCGGGCGTACGGGTTGGGCTCGCTGGGCATCGGCCGGCGCAGCGCCCGGGCCAGGGACTCCGGGTCACGGCGCAGCGCCACCAGCTGGGTCACCGAGAGGTGCCCGGGCAGCTCGACGTCGACCGCCTCCGCCCCGCGCAGCAGTTCGGCCCGCTCGGCCAGGAGCAGGTCGGCCTCCCGCCGCCAGCGCGCCACCTCGGGATCGTCCGCGTCCGCCCGGGCCTGGTCCGGGCCACCGCCCCCGGCGGCGTCGACGGCCGCCGCGCCGGCGGCGAGGACGGCCTCCTCGCGGCGGCCCGCGTCGGGGTCGGCGAGGTAGCGGCGGACCAGGGCGGCGGCCTCGGCCAGGGCCGGGCGGCGGGCGCCGAG
Source organism: Micromonospora sp. NPDC048930 (assembly GCF_043197935.1). Classification (NCBI taxonomy): domain Bacteria; kingdom Bacillati; phylum Actinomycetota; class Actinomycetes; order Micromonosporales; family Micromonosporaceae; genus Micromonospora; species Micromonospora sp. NPDC048930. Next base: position 47,358 of record NZ_JBICUB010000015.1, on the reverse strand, counting down.
CGGGTCCGCCGGCCACTCGGCCCGGAGCACCTGCTCGGTGGTCGGGTTGACCGCGTCCCCGGCCGGCTCGGGCGCCCACTCGTCGACCAGGTGCCCGTCGGCGCCGTCCAGGCAGGCGTCGTGCACCTCGCGCAGGAACACCGAGGGGCCGCGGAACTTCTTCGTCCCCTCCCCCCACCAGTAGCCGGAGCAGAGCAGCAGCCGCCGGGGCCGGGTCACCGCCACGTACGCGAGCCGGCGCTCCTCCCGCTCGTCGTGGGCCCGCCAGGCGTCGGTGAAGTCCTCCACCGCCCGGGCCACCCCGCGCTGGTCCTCGGCCCCGGCCAGCTCCAGCTCGGGCAACCCGTCGGCGTCGCCGCGCAGCGGGAAAGGCAGCACGCCCAGCCCGCCCAGCCAGTGGTCAGAGTTGCGGACCGGCCCCGGCCAGACGCCCCGGGTCAGCCCGGCGACCGCCACCACGTCCCACTCCAGCCCCTTGGCGGCGTGCGCGGTGAGGATCTGCACCGCGCCTTCCACCACCTCGACCTCGCCGGGGGTGAGGCCGCGCTCCTCGTCCTCGGCGGCGGCCAGGTAGGCGAGGAACCCGGCGAGGGTGGCGCCGGGCGTCTCGCCGCTGAACCGGGCCGCCACGTCGCCCAGCGCGTCCAGGTGGCCCCGGGCCAGGCCGGCGTCGCCCGTGCCGTCCCGGCCGGCCCGGACCGCCACCTCCACGTCCAGGCCGATGGTCCGCTCGATGTCCGCGATCAGCTCGGGCAGGGACTGGTCGAGCCGGTAGCGCAGCAGCGCCAGCTCCATCCCGTACGCGCGCAGCCGGGCGTACCCCTCCGCCGAGTACGCCTGCGCCGGGCCCAGGTCGGCCAGCGCCTCGACCAGCGTCGCCTCGTCCAGCGCGTCCACGGTGATCTCCGGCCCGTCCTCGCCGGCCAGCTCCCGGCGGGCCCGGGCGATGGCCTTCGCCCGCCGGTGCAGGGCGACCAGGTCACGCGGCCCGATCCGCCACCGCGCCCCGGTGAGCAGCCGCAGCAGGGCGGCCCCGTCGGTCGGGTCGGCGAGCACCCGCAGCGTGCAGACCACGTCCCGGACCTCCGGCGTGTCCAGCAGGCCGCCGAGCCCGACCACCTCGACCGGCAGGCCCCGGGCGCGCAGCGCGGACTCGATCGCGGGGATCTGGCTGCGCAGCCGGACCAGCACGGCGGTGGTGGGGCGCTGCGGCACCGGGATGTGTTCGGGCAGCGCGCCGGGCATGCCGGCCGCGCCCCGCCAGGCGGCCAGCACGCTGTCCGCGATCCAGTCCGCCTCGTCGGCGTACGTCTCGAGGAGCGCGCAGTGCACGGTGCCGGCGGCCCGGCCGCGCGGGCTGCGGTGCGGGATCGGCTCGCGGACGCTGAGCGCGGCGTGCAGCTCGGGCACCCGGGCGCCGGCCGCCCGCAGCGGCACCGAGAGCGCGTTGGCGACGCCGAGGATCTCCGGCCGGTTGCGCCAGCTGGTGGTGAGGCTGAGCACCTGGGCGGGGGTCCCGTCGGCGCGGGCGAACTCGGCGGGGAACCGGTCCAGCGTGCCGGCGCTGGCGCCCCGCCAGCCGTAGATGGACTGGCAGGGGTCGCCGACGGCGGTGACCGGGTGACCTCCGCCGAAGAGCGCGTTGAGCAGCACCACCTGGGCGTGGCTGGTGTCCTGGTACTCGTCGAGCAGCACCACCCGGAACCGGTCCCGCTCGATCACCCCGACGCCGGGATGGTCCCGGGCCACCCGGGCGGCCCGGGCGAGCTGGTCGGCGAAGTCCATCGCCTCGAAGTCGTCCTTGCGCCGGGCGTACGCCCGGACCAGGGGCAGCAGCTTCAGCCGGGTCTGCTGGAGCCGGAGCGCCCTCTTCACGTCCGCGTAGACCCGGCCGGGGCGGGACTGCACGTCGGCGTAGAAGCGACCGGTCCAGGCCGCCAGGTCGTCCGGGTCGACCAGGTGCTCGTCCAGCTCCCCGGCGAGGGCCAGCACCGCGTCGGTGATGGTGGACGGCATCCGGTCCACCTCGGACATGTCGCCGTCGTAGTTGCGTACCAGCAGGTCGACGAGCTGCCAGCGGGACGCCTCGGTGAGCAGCCGGGTGGTCGGCTCGTACCCGGCGCGCAGGCCGTGCTCGGTGACGATCCGCCCGGCGTACGAGTGGTAGGTGGAGACGGTGGGCTCGCCCGCGAGGGGGTCGTCGTGCGGGTCCAGGCGCGGGCGGCCGAGCCGACGGATGAGCTGGTCGAGCCGGGTACGCACCCGGTGGGCCAGCTCGCCGGCGGCCTTGCGGGTGAAGGTGAGGCCGAGGACCTGCTCGGGCCGGACGTACTGGTTGGCGACCAGCCAGACCACCCGGGCGGCCATGGTCTCGGTCTTGCCGGACCCGGCGCCCGCGACCACCAGCAGCGGCTCGACCGGAGCCGCGATGATCGCCGCCTGCTCCCGGGTGGGAGCCGGCAGCCGCAGCAGCTTCGCCAGCTCCACCGGGGTGTAGCGAGGTCCGGCGTCGGCGGTGCGGGGGGTCGGCGTGGCGCTGGCGCTGAAGAGGGTCGGCTGGGTCGTCACGGGTTCTCCGTCGGCGGCTCGACCACCTGGCGGCCCTGCCCGGACACCGGACAGCTCGTCCGGACCGGGCAGACCCGGCACTTCGAGTTGGCGACCGCCGCGAAGGTGGCGGCGGCCATGGTATCCGCGGTACGCCGGACCAGCGCGGTGGCCCAACCGGCCTCGGGCCCCTCCCCGGCCGCGGCCTGGGCCTGCTCCTTGGCGTCCTTCGCCCCGGTGCCCAGCTGCACCAGCGCGGCGCCCCCGGACTCGTCGCCGAACTCGGCGAACGCCCCCGCCTCCACCGCCGCCTGGTACGCCCCGAGCTGCGGGTGCTCGGCGACCTCCCGCTCGGTGACCGCGGTGGACTTGCCGGTCTTCAGGTCGATCACCACGAGCCGGCCGTCGGCGTCGACCTCCAGCCGGTCCACCCGGCCGGTCAGCTCGATCGGCCGGGCCGGGTCGTCCAGCCGCACGGCGAACTCGTGCTCGATGGCGAGCAGCCGGCGCGGGTTCCCGGCCAGCCAGCGGAGCAGCTTGTCCACCATGGCCTCGGCGCGTTGCCGTTCCGGACCGACCATCCAGCGGGCGGCCAGCTCGATCGCGTCGAACCGGGCGGCCACGTACTCCAGCAGCGTGGTCCGGTCCACGCTGGCGTCCTCGGCCAGCATCGCGGCGGCGTGCACCAGGTTGCCGACGCCCTGCGCGGCGCTGGCCGGGGCGCTGCCGCCGTGCCGTTCCAGCAGCCAGCGCAGGCTGCACCGCAACGCGCTCTCCATGGCCGACGGGGTGACCTTCACCGGCTCGCCCTCGTCGACCAGCGGCCGGTCGTCGGAGAGGCCGCGCAGCCCCCACCAGTCGTCCGGGTGCGCGCCGGGCACCCCGGCGGCGGCCAGCCGGGCCAGCTCGGCCGCCGCCGCGCGCCGCCGGGTCACCGGCACGGCCGGGTCGGTGACCGCGGTACGCAGCTCCGCCACCAGCGCGGAGAGGGTGAGCCCGCGCGGCGGCAGGGTGACCGGGAGGACGACCGGCCCGCTGTCCGGCGGATCGTCGACGACCGGCACCGGCCCGTCGTCCGGCCGGCCGACGGCGGGGCCGGTCGGTGTCGGGGCCGGGACCGCCCCGCCGCCCCCGCCGGTCGCGGGCGGCTCGGTGGCGGCCAGTTCGTGCAGGAAGCGGCTGGGCTGCTCCTCGTGGTCGTCGCCGCCGACCGCCGCGGAGGCGACCGCAGTGACCAGCAGCCGGCGTCGGGCCCGGCTCACCGCGACGTGGAACAGCCGGCGCTCCTCGTCGAGCAGCGCCGAGGTCTGCCCGACCAGGCTGGCCCGGACGGCGGTGCCGTCGGCCCGGCCGGCGAGCACGTCGACCAGCCGCTCCGAGCCGAGCAGGCTGCCGCGCAACCGCAGGTCGGGCCAGACGCCCTCCTGCACCCCGGCCACCGCGACCAGGTCCCATTCCAGGCCCTTCGCGGCGTGCGCGGTGAGCAGGCGGACCGCCTCGCCCCGGTCGGCGCTGGCGGCGAGGGTGTCGGCGGGCAGGTCCTGGCCGAGCACGTGGTCGAGGAAGACCTCGGTACGCGCGCCGGGCAGCCGGTCGGTGAACCGGGCCGCCGCGTCGAAGAGCACCAGCACCGCGTCGAGGTCCCGGTCGGCGGCCTCGGCCCGCCAGCGCTGCGCGGTCTCGTGCTCGCCGGTGGCCGCCCGGCCCCGGGTGATCGCCCCGGCCCAGCGCTCGGCCAGGCCGCTCTCCCGCCACACCGCCCAGAGCACGTCCTCTGCGGTCGCGCCCGGGTTGGCGGCGGCCTGCCGGGCGGTCTCCAGCAGGCGGGCCACCGCCTGGGCGGGGGCCGCCCAGCGCCGCTGGACGGTGGCCAGCTCGGCCGGGTCGCGCAGCGCCTCGACGATCAGCTCGCCGGAGGGGCGGCGGTCGCCGGCGGCCAGCGCCAGCGCCCGGAGCCCCTGGCGCAGCCGGCGTTCGGCGAGCGGGTCGGCGCCGCCCAGCGGCGAGTGCAGCAGGGCGACGGCCGCCTCCTCGTCCAGCCGGTCGGGTTCGAGGGCGCAGCGGAGCAGGAGCAGCAGCGGGGCCACCCCGGGCTGGAGGTGCAGCGGCAGGTCCTCGCCGTGCACCACGGTCGGCACGCCGGCGGTGTGCAGGGCGCGTTGCAGCGACGGCAGCTGCCGGCCGGTGGAGCGGACCAGCACCGCCATCCGCGACCAGGGCACGCCGTCGAGCAGGTGCGCCTCGCGCAGGGCGTGGGCCAGCCACGCGGACTCGCTGGTGGCCGAGCGGAAGGTGCGTACCTCGACGGCGCCGGGTGGGGCGTCGGGCAGCGGGCGCAGCCGGCGGTGCGCCGCCGGGCCGCGTAGCCGCCGGGCCAGCCGGGCGGTCGCCGCCAGCAGCTCCGGCCCGGCCCGGTACGAGGTCGTCAGCACCACCTGGGCGGCCGGCGCCCCGGAGGCGGTACGGAACCGGTGCGGGAAGGTGGTCACGCCGGCCGGGTCGGCGCCGCGGAAGGCGTACGTGGAGGAGTCCGGGTCGGCGAAGGCGACCAGGGACTTGCCCCCGCCGGCCAGGACGGCGAGCAGGTCGAGCTGGGCGGGGTCGGTGTCGGCGAGCTCGTCCACGTAGACGTGGGCCAGCCGGCGGCGCTCGGCCGCCAGCAGCTCGGGGTCGTCGAGCAGCATGCCGGTGGCGGCCCGGACCAGTTCGGCCGGGTCGTACGCGATCGAGCCCCGGTTGCTGACGTCGCGCAGGGCGAGGACGGCGACGTACTCCCGGAGGAAGCGGGCGGCGGCCGGCCAGTCGGCGCGGCCCAGCTTCTCCCCCAGCCGGGCCAGCTCGACCGGGCCGACGCCCCGCTCGGCGGCGCGCATCAGCAGGTCGCGCAGCTGCTGGGCGAAGGCCCGGGTACGCAGCGCGGGGCGCAGGTCCTCCGGCCAGCCGACCGGGTCGTCGCCCGGCTCCTCGCCGACCACGTCCAGCAGCTCGCGGATGATCAGGTCCTGTTCGGGACCGGTGAGCAGCCGCGGCGACGGCTCGCCCCGCTCGGCCGCGGCCCGGCGGAGCAGGCCGAAGGCGTACGCCGGGAAGGTGCGCACCAGCGGCTCGCGGACCACCCGGACGGGGCGGGTCGCGCTGCCGCTCGCCGCCGGCGGGCTGCTCGCCGCCCGCCCGCTCTGCTGAGGATGGTCGGCGTCGGCGATCCGCGCCTCGATCCGGCGGCGCAGGTCGGTGGCACCGCGCCGGCCGAAGGTGAGCACCAGGATGTGTTCCGGGTCGACGCCCTCGGCCACCCGGGCAGCGACCGCCTCGACCAGCGTGCTGGTCTTGCCGGTGCCCGGGCCGCCGACGACCAGCATCGGCCCGTCGGTGTGCGCGACGACCTCGGCCTGCACCGGATCGGGCAGGCGTGGTGGGCGCGCGGCATCGCCCGCCGACCCCCCGGATCGCGGCTCCGCACCGGCCGGCCCCTCGGACCGACCACCCCCCTGCCCCGCCCCGCCGGAGTGGGCGACCCCCGTCCCCGCCCCGCCGGGCCGACGCACCAACCGGTACGCCTGCATCACCGACATCCCACCACGCCGGTACGACACCCGGAACCACGCGCTGTCCCCGAAGCGCGCCAGCTCACGTCCACCATGCGGATGACGGTCAGGTGAGCTGGGCGTCGAGGAGGTCGAGGGCGGCCGGGACGGTGTCGGCGACCAGGAGGAGGTCGAGGCCGGCCGGCTTGAGGAAGTTGCGGTCGGCGAGGGTGTGCAGCCAGTCGAGCAGGGGGCGGTAGAAGCCGTCGGCGTCGACCAGCACCATCGGCTTGTCGTGCAGGGCCAGCGTGGCGGTGGTCCACACCTCGAACAGCTCGTCGAGGGTGCCGAGCCCGCCGGGCAGGGCGACGAACCCGTCCGACTTCTCGATCATCAGGGTCTTGCGGCTGGCCATCCCGTCGGTGACCAGCAACTCGTCCGCGGCCAGGTCGGCGACCTCCAGGTCGACCAGCGCCTGCGGGATCACCCCGAAGGTGTACCCGCCGGCGGCCCGCGCCCCGTCCGCCACCGCACCCATCATGCCGACGCAGCCGCCGCCGCTGACCAGGGTGTGCCCGCGCCGGGCCAGCTCCGCGCCGGTCTCGGACGCCAGGTCCAGCCAGCGCTGGTCGAGGGTACGGGAGGACGCGCAGAACACGCAGATCGCGGCCACGTCTCAGCGCTCCCCGACCCGCCGGGCTCCGGGGCCCTCGGGACCGGCGTCGGCGGCGGCCCGCTGGTCGGCGGCGACCCGGGCGACCGCCTCCTCGCGCACCGCCTCCTGCTCGGCGGAGAGCACCGCCTCGGCCTCCACGATGTGCCGGACCGCCTCCTCGACGTCGTCGGTGAGGCAGATCAGCTCCAGGTCGGTGGGGCCGATCTTGCCCTCGGCGGCCATCGCGTCCCGCAGCCAGTCGAGCAGCCCGCGCCAGTAGTCGACGCCCATCAGCACCACCGGGAACCGGGTGACCTTGCCGGTCTGCACCAGGGTCAGCGCCTCGAAGAGTTCGTCCATCGTGCCGAAGCCGCCGGGCAGCACCACGAACGCCTGGGCGTACTTGACGAACATGGTCTTGCGGGCGAAGAAGTAGCGGAAGTCGATCGCCAGGTCGACCCAGTCGTTCAGGCCCTGCTCGAACGGCAGCTCGATGCCGAGCCCGACGGAGAGCCCGCCCGCCTCGCTGGCGCCCCGGTTGGCCGCCTCCATCACGCCCGGCCCACCGCCGGTGATCACCGCGTAGCCGGCCCGGGCCAGCACGCCACCCAGTTCCTCGGCCAGCTGGCACTCCGGGCTGTCCGGCTTGCTCCGGGCCGAGCCGAAGACGCTGACCGCGGGCGGCAGGTCGGCCAGGGTGTCGAAACCCTCGACGAACTCCGACAGGATGCGCAGCGCCCGCCAGGCGTCCCTGGTCTTCCAGTCGCCCCTGGCCCGGGAGTCCAGCAGCCGCTGGTCCGCCGTGCTGCTGGGGATGGCCCGGTTGCGCAGCGTGACGGCACCCCGGTGCCGCTCCCCGCCCGGTCCGCGGCCGGGCGGCCGCCCGTCGCTCTGGCTCATGCAGCCACCGTAGTGGAGGTGGGACGGCCGGGTGCGGAGGCCAGCCGTCCGGCGAAATTCTTCGTGATCTTGGGCAACTAATTCGGTCGCCCGTACGTCTTACTATTCACATACGGGGTATGCCCCGGCGCGTTGCCTTCGGGGGAGGAGCAAGCGTTGATCAGCCACACCGAGATGATCCGGATCCGCCGGCAGATGCAGCGGCGGATCCGTGACGTGGTGGCCGAGCGCCGCCGTGCCCGCATGATGGAAGCCCACCACACCGACCTGACCGGCGAGTCCACCGAGGCGGACGCCCCGCTGGGCACGGCCGTCTGACGGTCCGCCGGCACGACCTCGGGGGGTCCGCGTCACCGACGCCGGCCCCCCGATCGCGTATCCGGGGTCAGGCCGAGGCGAGCCAGCGGTGCAGGGTGGCCGCGCCGTCCCGGATCTTGGTCAGCTCGACGTGCTCGTCCTTGTGGTGGGCCAGGTTCGGGTCGCCGGGGCCGAAGTTCAGCGCCGGGATGCCCATGGCCGCGAACCGGGCCACGTCCGTCCAGCCCAGCTTGCCGATCGGCGCCGCGCCCACGGCCGCCAGGAACTCCTGCGCCGGCGGGTTGTCCAGCCCCGGTACCGCGCCGGCGGCCGCGTCGGTGACCGCCAGATCGAAGCCGGCGAACACCTCGCGCAGGTGCGCCTCGGCCGCCGCCGGGTCGCGGTCCGGGGCGTACCGGTAGTTGATCTCGATTTCGCAGCGGTCCGGGATGACGTTTCCGGCCACCCCGCCGGTGATCCGCACCGCGTTCAGGCCCTCGCGGTAGTCGCAGCCCTCGATGGTCACCCGGCGCGCCTCGTACGCGGTCAGCCGCCGCAGCACCTCGCCGGCGCCGTGGATGGCGTTCACCCCGTGCCAGGACCGGGCCGCGTGGGCCCGCTCGCCGTGCGTGGTGACGATCGCCCGCATGGTGCCCTGGCAGCCGGCCTCGACGATCCCGTACGTCGGTTCCAGCAGCACCGCGAAGTCGCCCTGGAGCCACTCCGGATGGGCCTCGGCGACGAGGGTGAGTCCGTTGTACTTCGACTCGATCTCCTCGGCCTCGTAGAAGAAGTACGTGACGTCGTAGCGCGGCTCGGGCAGGGTCACCGCCAGGTGCAGCGCGAAGGCCACCCCCGACTTCATGTCCGAGGTGCCGCAGCCGTACATCAGGTCGCCGCGCATGGTCGACGGGAAGTTGTCGTTCAGCGGGACGGTGTCCAGGTGGCCGGCGAGCACCACCCGCTGCGCCCGCCCCAGGTCGGTACGCGCCATCACCGTGTTGGAGTGCCGGAACGTCGTCAGGTGCGGCACACCCCGCAGCACCTCTTCGACACAGTCGGCGATCGCCTTCTCGTTCAGCGAGACGGACTCTATGTCGACCAGCGCGCGCGTGAGCGCCACCGGATCAGCCAAGACCTCGGGGGTCAGCGGGTTCTGCATGGGTGGCACGGTACCGTCAAAATCGTGACTACCGCACAGTCTGCCTGGGGCATCGGCCTGGCCACGATCACCGCTGACGACCAGGTGCTCGACACCTGGTACCCGACCGGCAAGCTGGGACTCGGCGAGCTGCCGCTGGTCCCCGGGGAGGACCAGGCCGACGTGCTCGACCTGCCGCCCGGCGCGGTCGGCGAGCGGGCGCTGCCCGGCCTGCGTACGGTCCAGGTGGTCACCGTGATCGGCTCGCTGGACGACCCGATCAAGGACGCCGCCGACGCGTACCTCCGGTTGCACCTGCTCTCTCACCGGCTGGTCCGGCCCAACGAGCTCAACCTCGACGGCATCTTCGGCAAGCTGGCCAACGTGGCCTGGACCTCGGCCGGGCCGTGCCCGCCGGAGCGGGTGGACGAGCTGCGCGTCATCGAGCGCGCCGCCGGCCGCCACCTGGCCGTGTACGGGGTCGACAAGTTCCCCCGGATGACCGACTACGTGGTCCCCTCCGGCGTGCGGATCGCCGACGCGGACCGGGTCCGGCTCGGCGCGCACCTGGCCGCCGGCACCACCGTCATGCACGAGGGATTCGTCAACTTCAACGCCGGCACGCTGGGCACCTCGATGGTCGAGGGGCGGATCGTGCAGGGCGTGGTGGTCGGCGACGGCTCCGACATCGGCGGCGGCGCGTCCATCATGGGCACCCTCTCCGGCGGCGGCACCGAGAAGGTGCGGATCGGCGAGCGGAGCCTGATCGGCGCGAACGCGGGCGTGGGCATCAGCCTGGGCGACGACTGCGTGGTGGAGGCCGGCTGCTACATCACCGCCGCCTCCAAGATCAGCCTGCCGGACGGCCGGGTGGTCAAGGCCCGCGAGCTCTCCGGCGTGGACGGCTTGCTCTTCTGGCGCAACTCGGTGACCGGCGCGCTGGAGGCGAAGCCGCGTACCGGCAAGGGCATCGAGCTGAACGCGGCGCTGCACGCCAACGACTGACGCGGACCGGGCCGGGGCGGGACGCCCCGGCCCGTCCGCCGTCCGGGCCCGTGGCAGGGAGACCGCGGGCCCGGACGAGCCACTACCGCAGGCGGTACGCCTGGATGATTCGCTGGGTCACCGTGTTGCCGGCGCTGTCCCGGGCGGTGGCCCGCAGCGAGACGTACCCGGGGCCGGCGGGGTGCCGGACCACGGCTGCCCAGCCGGTGCCCTGCCGGTGCAGCTCCGCCTTCCGCCAGGTCTTGCCGCCGTCGTACGAGACGTCGACGGTGAGCTTGGCGACTGTGGCGGCCGGCGCGCCGGGCTGCCGTTCGACCGTCACCGGGATGGTGAAGGTCCGCCCGGCCGGGGCGCTGTTGTCCACCGCCAGCCGCGGCGCGAAGCGGACCGCCATGGCCGGCAGCCGGAGCCAGTCGTCCCCGGTCACGTGCCGGGACCGGAAGGTCCAGCTGGCCGAGACCTGGGTGCTCAGGTCGGTGAAGCCGCGGGTGGCGGAGGCCTCCACCCGGTAGTTCGCCGCGCCCGGCGGGACCTCGAACTCGCCGTACCCGCCGTACGGGGACTCCCCGACCAGCTCGCCGTCGCGGTAGAGCGCGGTCCGTTCGGCGTCGGTGAGCGACCCGCCCGCGTGCCCGGCGGCGTCGCTGAACAGCGGGAGGTCGACCGTGATCGCGTCGCCGTTGCGGGTGATGCCCTGCCCCGCCCGGCGGGGTGCGGGGAAGGACGGCCCGTACGGCGCCGCGTTCCAGTCCTCCCGGACCGTCCGGCCCGGTCGGTAGCGGACCGCGTCCGCGAAGAGCGCGGCCTGCGGGTTCAGCCAGCCCTCCTCGGCCCGGGTGCCGAGGTCGAGTTCCGTGCTCCAGCGCATCCCGGCGGTGCTGTAGTGCTCGACCCGCTGGCCGGGGACCGTGGTCGGCAGGCCGATGGCCCAGCCGCCGATGTTGTACGCGGAGACGGGGAAGACGATCCGTTCCGCCTCCTGGCCCGCCTGGCCACCGTGGAACCGGTGCACCACCGTGGCCAGGTCGCCCTGCCGGTAGTGCCGGACGTAGCCGGTCGGGAACCGGCCGGGCAGCGCCTCGCTGGTCGCGTACAGGTAGGGGCTGGAGGTCACCGTCAGGTCGGCCCACTGGGTGCCGACCGCGCCGACGAACCGGTCCGCCGACGTCGAGCCGCCGACCTGGGCGCTGGTCAGGCCGGTGAAGTCGAACGACAGCAGGCTGAAGCCGTAGCCGCCGCCATCCGCGGTGAACCAGTTCGCCGAGAGATCGACCAGCGCCGGGGTGGCGTCACGCCGCGGCACGGTGACCCGGACGGGCTTCGCGGTCCGGGCGTCCACGGTGATCCGCAGATCACGGTCGACCGTCACGAGCGGCTGGGCCAGCATGCTGGCGCCGGCCGGCTCGCCCTGCGCGTCGCTCTCGAAGATGATGCTGTTCAGCCCGTACACGCCCTTGGGGACGCGCACCTGGGCCTCGCCGTCGGCGTCGTAGACGTCGACGATCCGGAAGCCGTCCAGGCCGGCCAGGATGGTGGAGTAGTCGCCGGTCGCCGCGCCGTCCCGGTTCCGGTGGCTGACGGTCAGCGTGTAACTCTCCACCTCCCGGTTCACGGCCACCGGGGTGACCGCGACGGTGGCGCCGGAGCGGGCCACGATCCGGCCGGTCCAGTAACCGTCCACCCCGCCGAGGCGGGTGTCCGCCGTGACGGTGACCTGCGCGGTGCCGCCGGCCGCGACGGTGACCCGGGTGGCGCTGAGCCGGAACATGCCGTCCGGCGCGGGACGCCCGCCGGGCCCGGTGACCTCGGTGGTGAGGTCCAGGGTCAGCGCGGCCGTGCCGGCGTTGCGGTAGGTGACCGTCCGGTCGACGGTGGCGTCGTCGTCGTGCGGCCAGACCGCCCGCCCGAACGACACGCTCGCCGGCTCGCTCGTCACCGTCTCGGTGATGGCGTGCGCCACGTCGACCCGCCCGGCACCCTGCTGGTACGCCGTCTGGTCGGGGTGCGGCTTCGCCGAGGCCATCAGGGTCGCCTTGAGCTGCCCGGCCGCCCAGCCGGGATGCTGTTGGGCGAGGAGCGCCGCCGCGCCGACCACGTGCGGGGTGGCCATCGAGGTGCCGGAGAGGGAGACGTACTTCTCCCCCACCGGGTCGCCGATCTGGCCGTGCGCGGCCCGGGCGGCGACGATGTCCACGCCGGGCGCGGTGATGTCCGGCTTCAGCGCGTCGTCGCCGACCCGTGGGCCACGGCTGGAGAACTCCGCCAGCGCGTCGTCGCGGTCCACCGCGCCGACCGCGAGGGCGGCGTCGGCCGTGGCGGGCGAGCCGACCGAGCCGTCCGCGCCGTCGTTGCCCGCCGCGATGACGAAGAGGGTGCCGGTCTGCGCGGTCAGCGTCTGCACGGCCTGCTCGATCGGGTCGATCTCCGGGGTGTCCCAGCCGCCGAGGCTCAGGTTGACCACGTCGGCCTTCTTTTCCACGGCGGCCCACTCCATGCCGGCCAGGATGGCCGAGTCGGAGCAGCCGAACTCCTCGCAGACCTTGCCGTTGAGCAGGGTGGCGTCCGGGGCCACGCCCCGGTACTTCCCGCCGGAGGCCGCACCGCTGCCGGCGATGATGGAGGCCACGTGGGTGCCGTGCCCGACCATGTCGTCGGCGTCGGGCATCTCACTGAAGTTGCGCGAGTCGGCGACCCGGCCGGCCAGGTCGGGGTGGGTGACGTCGACGCCGGTGTCGAGCACGGCGACGGTGACGCCCTTCCCGGTGTAGCCCGCGGCGTAGGCGGCCGGCGCGCCGATCTGCGGCACGCTGTGGTCCAGGGTGACCTTCCGCCGGCCGTCGAGCCAGATCCGGTCGACGCCCCCCGCCGCGTCGACCCGGGCGCCGGACCGTCCGGCCGTCAGCGTCCGCCAGACCGCGCCGGCGTCGGCCTTGGCCGCGGTGAGCGCCGCGCCGCGGATGGCCGGCAGGTCGCGGATCAACCGGGTGCCGGCGACCGGGGCGGCGCTTCGGGGCCTTCCCTTCGGGTACGACACCAGCAGCGGAAGCGTTTCCCGCCGGGCATCGTCGTAGCCGGACGAGACCAGCTCGGTGACGTCGAAGAGCCGCCGGTCGACCCGGCCGGAGCGGATCAGCGGCAGCACGTCCCGCGGCACCACGGTGAGGTGGCCACGGTCCCGGCCGACCAGGAACTGGATCCCGTCCCGACCCGGCGCGGGCCGTACGGCGGCCCTGCCGCCGGTACTGACGGTGACTCGGTCGCCGGTGAGCAGGGTGACGGTGACCGGACGAGCGTTCGTCGCCGAGCCGGGCCGGTCGGCGGTCGAGCCGGTGGGCGTGACGGCGGGGCCGGCGGCGGCCGCCGTGGGCGCGCCGAGCACGAGGGTGCCGACGAGGCCGAGGCTGGCAAGTTTCCTTCTCTTTCGGAGCAACCTTTCCTCCTTCGGAGACGTCTTCATCGATGGGGAACACATCGATGCATAGCGTCAGAATTGCATACCGGGTATGCAAGCGGAAGTCACCGAGCCGACAGATTCCCGGCCGAGCCGGGGCATGATTTGGCGGTGACCTCCATGAAGGACCGCATGCTCGCCGGCGAGTTCTACATAGCGGACGACCCCGAGATCATCGCCGATCTGGACCGGGCGGCCCGACTCACCGAGCGGTTCAACGCCAGCGCCGCCGACGACCCCGAGGGACGGCTCGCCGCGCTCCGCGAGCTGCTCGGCTCGGTCGGCGAGGGCGCCTGGGTCCGCCCGCCGTTCCACTGCGACTACGGCTGGCAGACGCACATCGGGCCGCGCACCTTCGTCAACTTCAACGCGGTCTTCCTCGACGTCGCCCGGATCACCATCGGTGCCGACGTCCAGATAGGTCCCAACGTCCAGCTCCTCACCGCCACCCACCCGGTCGAGCCCGAGGCCCGCAGGGCCAAGTGGGAGGCCGCGAAGCCGATCACCATCGGCGACAACGTCTGGCTCGGCGGCGGGGTGATCGTGCTGGCCGGGGTCACCATCGGCGAGAACACGGTGGTCGGCGCCGGCGCCGTGGTCACCCGGGACCTGCCGCCCAATGTGGTGGCGCTCGGTAACCCCGCCCGACCGGTGCGAACCCTGGAGCAAGCCGGCTGAGCTGCTAAAACAGCGGTTCGCCGGGGGTGCGGATCTGCACCAGACGGTGCACTCTGGGTAGTGAACGGCTCACCCAGGGAGCGCACATGGTGGAACGGGTGCTCGAACTGCGGGTGCACGGGGTGTCGAACACCCCGCCCGACCAACTGCTCGGTCTGCACCCCGCCCCCGGGGGCGACGGGCCACAGCCCTGGCTCGTCGCCGGCGGCGCGGTGACCGGCTTCTACCGGTCCACCACGGCCGGACGCGACGACCCGATCACCGTCGAGGCGTACAGCTGGGGGCAGCTGACCTCGGGCGCGCGGACCGCGCGGGACGTCGAGCGGGCCCTGTGGACGCTGCTGCTGCCGTTCACCCTCGCCAACGTGGCGCTCTTCGCCCGCGGCGGCATCCCGCCCGCCCCGGACCACGAACGCTGGGGCAGCCGCTCCGGCACCACCGCGTGGCTCATCCGGCTGTTCTGCCTGAGCCTCACCGGCACCCTGGTGATCACGATGACCGGCGTGGGCGTGGACCTGATCGGCTGGCAGTGCGTCGGCCAGGACTGCCTCCGGCACCTGCCCGGCCCCTGGGAGTGGCTGGGCAACAGCTGGTGGCGCCAGGACACCCGGGCGCTCACCGTCGGCCTGCTGCTGCCCCTGCTCATGCTGCTGGCGCTCGGTGGGCTCGCCTGGCGTACCTACCAGTACGAGGCAGAGATGCCCGCCGAACCCCGTACCCGGGCGGCGGGGCGCGACGCGGAGCCGGCAGCCGAGCCGGCGGCGGAACGGCCCGACCCGTGGGAGAACCCGCTCCAGGACCCGACCTTCTGGTGCGGCGAGGGGCAGTTGCGCCGCGCCGCCGTGCTGCACCTCTGCACCGGCGCGGTGGTCGCCGCCGCGGTCCCGGTCGCCGCGGTGATCATCATGGACCCGCCGCGCGGGGTACGGGCCGGGGTCGCCTGGGCCACCGTCGTCCTGCTCGCGGCCGTCGTGGCGATCGCCGTGGTGGCGCTGGGCCGGCCCTGGCTGACCCGGCGGCGGGGGGCCACCCCGCTCGGCCGGTGGAGCGCCACCGTGGCGCTCCTCGCCGGCCTCGGGCTGGTCGGCACCTTCGTACTCCTGCTGCTGCCCGACGGGCCCGCCGGGCGGCCCCTGACCGAGTTCCGTCCGCCGGTCGGCTGCGTCCGCGACCCGACCATCACCGGCTGCCGGACCGACCGGTCGCTGCCCGGTTACGACACCGCCGTCGCCTGGCTCGCCACGTACCAGGTGCTGCTGCTGATCGCGATCGGCGCGGTGAACCGCTCCGGCCGGCGGGCGCTGGTCGCCCCGGTGGCCGGCAGCGCCCTGCTGCCGCTCGGCGTCGTCTGGATCGAGCGGGGACTGCCGGGCCTACCGCCCGCACCCGGCAGGCTGGACGTCTGGATGCTGGTCGTGCCGGCCATCGTCGTCGCCGCCACCGGACTGCTGCTGCCGCGGATCCGGCCCGAGGTGGCCGAGCAGCCGCTCGCGCCGCACACCGACCTCGCCTGGGGCGGCCGGGCCCCCGCACTGATCGCCGGGTTCGGCTGGATGATGGCCATCGCCTACTGCGCCGGCCTGCTCTACTGGTCCAGCGACCAGCTGGACAGCCGGGCCGTCCCGAGCGAGTCCTCCCGGGTGGTACCCCCGCTCGCGGTGTTCTGGGCGGGCCTGGCCTGCGTGGTCGGGCTGCTCGCCCTCCTCGGCCTCCTGGTCCGGGCCGGCTTCCGCTTCCGGTCGCTGCGCCGCGCCGAGTACGCCACGCTCGCCGCGTCCGACGGCCTCTCCGCGCACGACCTGCGCCGCTGCCGCGACGTCAGCACGTTCCGGGCACTGCACCGGCTCGTCGGCGAGCACGCGATCCGACTGGTCGGCTGGTACGCCGGGGTCTCCCTGGTGCTGGTGACGCTCTGCTGCGCGGCGGCGCTCGCCCACGGCCGACCCGGTCCGCAGTCCCTCGTCGGCTGGCAGGTGGTCATCCATCGGATCGCCGACCTCGGCGACCGGATGCTGGGCTGGCTGCCGGTCGTGGTCAGCGCGCTCGGCCTGCTGGTCTACCGCAACGACACCGTACGGCGGTCGGTCGGCGTGATCTGGGACGTGGGCACGTTCTGGCCCCGGGCCGCGCACCCGCTCGCCCCGCCGAGCTACGCCGAACGGGCCGTGCCGGAACTCCAGACCCGGGTGGCGGGCCTGCTCGCGCTCACCCCGCACCACCCCAACCGGATGGACGGCGTGATCCTGTCCGGGCACAGCCAGGGCACCGTCATCTGCGCCGCCACGCTGCTCCAACTGCCCCGGCACTGGCGTCGGCGGATCTGGTTCTTCTCGTACGGCTGCCAGCTCACCCGCCTCTACGGCCGGGTCTTCCCCGCGTACTTCGGTCCGGACCGGCTGCGCACCCTCGCCCGGGCGATGTCCTGGTCCACGGGGTACGTCGCCTGGACCAACTTCTGGCGCGACACCGACCCGCTGGGCTGGCAGGTCAGCGCCGGGGAACGGGACGTGCCGGTCGCCGACCCGGAGGCCCTGCACCCCACCGAGGGCGAGGTCGCCGACCCGCCGATCCGCAACCACAGCAACTACCCCGAGGCGCTGGAGTTCGCCCGCGAGCGGGCCGTGGTGGCCCGGCTGCTGCGCCGGGCCGTCCCGTCACCCCGGCAGGGGGTCGGTTAGCCGGACCACCAGGTCGGCGTGCCCGGCGGTGCCCGCGACCAGGGTCGCGTTCGCCTCGTCGCTGCCCAGCGCCCAGGCCCGGGCCTGCTCCGGGGTCTTCCCGTACGCCTCGTGCCGGGCGGTCAGCCGGCGCACCCGCAGCTCGGCGTCGAGGTCCAGGAACCAGGCCTCGTGCAGCAGCGTCCGGACCTCCTCCCACGGGTCGTCGCGCAGCAGGAGGTAGTTGCCCTCGGTCACCACCAGCCGGACCTCGGGCGGCACCTCGATCGCCCCCGCGACCGGATCCTCCAGGTCACGGCGGAACACCGGCGCCCAGACCGAGTACGGTTCCAGCCGGCGCAACCGGCGCAGGGTGGAGACGAAGCCGTTGACGTCGAACGTGTCCGGCGCACCCTTGCGCCCGTCCCGGCCGAGCCGGACCAGCTCCGACTGGGCCAGGTGGAAGCCGTCCA
Organism: Micromonospora sp. NPDC048930; assembly: GCF_043197935.1. Lineage (NCBI taxonomy): Bacteria > Bacillati > Actinomycetota > Actinomycetes > Micromonosporales > Micromonosporaceae > Micromonospora > Micromonospora sp. NPDC048930. Next base: position 30,030 of record NZ_JBICUB010000015.1, on the reverse strand, counting down.
TCGGCACCAGCCGGGCGAGCGGCCCGACCTCGGCGACGATCCGCTCGGCCAGGGTCGACTTGCCCGCGCCGGGCGCGCCGGCGATGCCGAGCAACTGGCGCGGCCCGGCGTCGGCGAGGGCGCGCGCCCGGGCCACCAGGTCGTCGAGGGGGAGCACCCGGGCCGGCGGCATCAGCCGAGCACCGGCTCGCTGATGGTGAAGCGGGCCTCGACCGCCGCCTGCACGGGCTGCGGCTGCGGGTCCAGTTCCAGTTCGGGCGGCGCGCCACCGGGCCCGCCCTTGGCGAACGCCGCCCGGGCCACCATCGGCGGGGCGGCGGACGGACCGGTGTCGGCCAGCTCCAGCAAGGCGGTCACCCGCGCGCCGAGCGCTTCCGCGTACTCCCGGGCCCGGGCCAGCGCGTCCGCGATGGCGGCGTGCCGCGCCTCCCGGTACGCGGGGCTCTCCGGCCGCAGCGACCACCACGGGCCGGCCACCTCGACCTGCTCCTGGTCGGCCAGGCGGAGCATCAGCTCGCCGAGCGTGGTGAAGTTGTCGACGGTCACCGTGGTGCTGACGCTGCCGTGGTAGGCCACCACCCGCTCGCCGGACCGTCTGGTCTCCGGCCAGACCCGGAGCTGGCCGGTCTCCCGCCGCGTCACGGCCGGCTCCGCCCCGTCCAGCAGCACCCGGACGGCGGCCGCCCGCTCGGCCAGCCTGGCCAGCGTGGTCTCCCGGTCGCGGTCCCGGGCGGTCGCGGTCACCGTGAACCGGGCCAGCTCGGGAGTCACCTCCCGGTACGCCTCGCCGCGTACCGCCACGACCGGTGCGTCCACCATGCCCTCACCCTAGTGGGGCGGCCCCCGGCACGTGCACGGTGTAGGTCACGGTGCCGGCCTCGACGCGGCAGCCGGTGAGGTGTCCCCCGGCCGCGCCCAGTTCCAGCAGGTAGACCAGCTCCTCCTCGGCCTCCCCGTCCGCCGGGAACTCGCGCCGGCCCGGCTCCAGCACCCGCCCGGCCAGCGCCAGCCGCGCCGCCCGGGCCCGCTCGTAGCCGGCGACCAGGGCGGCGGGGTCCCCGGCGGCCAGCGCGGCGGTCAGCTCGTCGAGGTACGCCCGTACCTCGGCCAGTTGGCGGAGCACCTCGGCCCGGTTGTTGAGCAGCATGTCGGCGGTACGCCGGGCCGGCGTGCCGGCCACCCGGGTGCCGTCGCGGAAGCTGCCGGCGGCCAGCCCCAGCACGGCGTCCCGCACCGGGGACCGGGCGACCGCGCCGGCCAGGCTGCCGGCCAGCAGGTGCGGCACGTGGGAGGCGAGCGCCACCACCGAGTCGTGCGCCTCCACCGTCATCGGGACCACCCGGGCCCGGAACACCTCGGCCAGCAGCGCGGCCAGGAACCGGAACCGGGCCAGCCCGTCGGCCGTCGGGCAGAGCACCCAGGCGGCGCCGTCGAAGAGCGCCGGATCGGCCGCGGCGAGGCCGGCCCGGTCGGTACCGGCCATCGGGTGGCCGGGCACGAACTGCCCGATCAGCCCCTGCTCGACGGCGAACGCGGTCACCCCGCCCTTGGTGCTCCCGACGTCGGTGACCACGCAACCGTCCCCGGCCGACTTGGCCACGGTCAACAGCGTCTCCGGGAGGGTGGGCAGCGGCCCGCAGAGGAAGACGACGTCCCGGTCGCGTACCGCGTCGGTCAGCTCGTCGGGGAAGCGGAGCCCCCGGTCACGCCCCTGCGCGCGGGTCGACCGGTCCGGGTCCCAGCCGGTCACGTCCGCGCCCCACTCCTGCAGCCGGAGCAGGACGGAGCCGCCGATCAGGCCGGTGCCGACGACCGCGGCCCGGAGGTTGGCGCCGGGCCTGCCGCGCATCACGCACCTCGCTCGTCGGGTCAGCGCTCGCGCAGCCGGTCGGCCACCGCGGCGACGTGCTCGTCGGACTCGGTCAGGGCCACCCGCACGTGCCGGGCGCCGGCCGGACCGTAGAAGACGCCGGCGGCGACCAGGATGCCCCGCTCGGCCAGCCAGTGGACGGTGTCCCAGCAGTCCTCGTCCCGGGTCATCCAGAGGTAGAGCCCGGCCTCCGAGTGCTCGACGGTGAAGCCGGCGCCGGTGAAGGCGGCGTACAACTGCTCGCGCCGGGCCCGGTAGCGCTCCCGCTGCTCGTCGGCGTGTGCCTGGTCGCCCAGCGCGGCGACCATCGCGGCCTGCACCGGGGCGGGCACGATCATGCCGGCGTGCTTACGGATCTTGAGCAGCTCGGCCACCAGCGCCGGGTCACCGGCGACGAAGCCGGCCCGGTAGCCGGCCAGGTTGGAGCGCTTGGAGAGCGAGTGCACGGCCAGCACGCCCTCGTACGACCCGCCGCAGACCTCGGGCGACAGGATGGAGACCGGCTCGGCGTCCCAGCCCAGCGGCAGGTAGCACTCGTCGCTGGCGACCACCGCGCCGCGCTCGCGGGCCCAGTCGACCACCTTGCGCAGGTGGGCGGCGGGCAGCACCCGGCCGGTCGGGTTGCCGGGCGAGTTGACCCAGACGAGCCGCACCCGGGGGGTCGGCCCGAGCGCGGTCAGCGAGTCGGTGCGCACCGTGGTGGCGCCGACCAGCCGGACCCCGTCCTCGTAGGTCGGGTAGGCGATGGACGGCACCACGACGACGTCACCGGGGCCGATGCCGAGCAGCGTGGGCAGCCAGGCGACCAGTTCCTTGGAGCCGATCGTGGGCAGCACCCCGAGCCCGTCGACGCCCGCGCCGCAGGCCCGGGCCACCCAGGCCGCGATGGCGTCCCGCAGCGCGGGGGTGCCCGCGGTCAGCGGGTAGCCCGGGGCGTTCGACGCGTCGGCCAGCGCCTGCCGGATCACCGGGGGCACCGGGTCGACCGGCGTGCCCATCGAGAGGTTGATCAGACCGTCCGGGTGCGCCGCGGCCGTCGCGGCCGCGGCGTCCAGGGTGTCCCAGGTGAAGTCGGGCAGCCGCGACGAGACCGGCGCGGGCCGGTTCAGTGGCCCTCTCCGCGCGGCGGCTGGGCGGCCACGAACGACGCGTCCTTCTCCACCTTGCCGATCTTGGAGGCGCCGCCGGGCGAGCCCAGGTCCTCGAAGAACTCGTAGTTCGCCCCGGTGTAGTCCTTCCACTGCTCCGGGACGTCGTCCTCGTAGAAGATCGCCTCGACCGGGCAGACCGGCTCACAGGCACCGCAGTCGACGCACTCGTCGGGGTGGATGTAGAGCATCCGGTTGCCCTCGTAGATGCAGTCGACCGGGCACTCCTCGATGCATGCCTTGTCGAGCACGTCCACGCAGGGCTCGGCGATGATGTAGGTCACCGGTCTTCTCCTCCGCAAGACTCGTCGCGATCACCGCGACCGGTAAGAGCCTAGTATCTCGGCGGGGAGGAGGTCGATCGTGCTCCGACAGCAGGACGTGGGACACCGGATCGTGGTCCGCCGGATTGTGGGGATTCGCGAAGGCCGGCCGCTGTTCACCGACGCCCTCGGGGAGCTCGTCGAGCTGAGCGAGAGCCACATCACTCTGGCCACCGACAGGGGTCGGCTCCGGGTGCCGATAGGGGAGGTCCACCGGGCCAAGCGGGTGCCGCCGGCCCGCCGGCCGACCGCCGCCGCGGTGATCGCCCTCGAACTCGCCGCCGACGAGGCGTGGCCCGCCCCGGTACGCGGACGGCTCGGCGACTGGCTGCTGCGCGCCGCGGCGGGCTGGACCGGCCGGGCCAACTCGGCGCTGCCGGTCGGGGATCCGGACCGCCCGCTGCCCGCCGCGCTGGACGCGGTCGAGCGCTGGTACGCCGACCACGGGCAGCCGGCCCTGGTGAACACCCCGCTGCCGCTCGCCGCGCCGGTCGGCGCGGAACTGGACGCCCGGGGCTGGGACAGCCGGCCGCCGGTGCTGGTGCAGACCGTGCCGCTCGCCGCGCTGCCGCCCGCCCCGCCCGGGCGGGCCGACCAGCCGCCGGTCGAGCTGGCCACCGCACCCTCCGAGGACTGGCTCGCGATCGCCGCCGGTCGCAAGGGCGGCCTGCCGGACGCCGCCCGGCACGTGCTCACCGCCGTGGAACAGGTCCGCTTCGCCGGCGTCCACGCGGACGGCCGGCTGGTCGCCGTCGGCCGTGGCACGGTGACCGGGCCGGGGCGCTGGCTCGGCCTGACCCTGATCGAGGTGCTGCCGGAGGCCCGCCGGCACGGGCTCGCCGGCCGGCTGATCCGCGCCCTGGCCGACTGGGGCCGGGCCGAGGGTGCGACGCACGCCTTCCTCCAGGTCGAGCAGCGCAACACCCCGGCCGTGGCCCTCTACCGGGGCCTGGGCTTCACCACCCACCACACCTACCTGACCCGGGTGGCGCCGGGCTGATCCCCGGCCACGCGATCGGTGCCCGGATGGCCCCGGAACCGCCACGCCGGCGAGCCGGCGGCCCGCCTCAGCGGCGGACCACCTTGCGCGGCTTCGCCGCCTTCAGCTCGGCGTACCGCTTGAGCTGCTGGGAGCGGTAGTCCTTGCCGAGCGCGGTGAGGGTCAGGAAGCCCACCAGCACCCCGGCCAGCGTGGCGGCCAGGTAGAGCCAGATCTGGGCGAAGAAGAGCCCCGCGCCGCCGCCGAACGGGTTCTCCCCGACCAGCAGCGGACCGACGAACACGGTCAGCGCCAGCGCCACCGCCACCGCCGCGCCCAGGTCGGCGGCCCACCGGCCCACCGGCCGGTCGCCGCCCCAGCGGAACGCCATCACGGCGAGGACCAGCCCGATCACCACGAACATCAGCCAGGAGACCCGGTCCGCGGCGGCGTCGTCGTCCGGGAAGCCGAATCGGATGACCAACCGGGCCGCCACGTTGACCACGAACAGCGCCGCCGCCAGCACGCCGATCGCGCGCCACCGCTCCTTCATCGCACGCCTCCCGCCGTACGCCCGCCCCGACGGCGGACTCTCCTGGCAGGAATATGTACCACCGCGAGCTGTGCGCCGTCTGCACCCTCACCGCGCGGCCGGTGGCAGCACCAGTTGCCGGAAGCCCACCACGGCGAAGGTGACCGCGCCCGCCACCACCAAACCCAGGCCCAGCACGTTGTCACCGGTGAGCGCGAGATCCCCCTCGGTGGTCCGGAAACCGCCCGCGACGATCACCACGAACCAGGGCAGGCCGGCCAGCGCCGCCGCCCACCGGGTGCCGACGGCGGCGTGCGCGAACCAGCCGAGCAGCACGGTCAGCGCGACCACCCCGGCGACCCCACCCAGCGCGGCGGAACCGCCCACCAACGTCTTGGACAGGCCGTCGGACTGGCCCTTGACCAGCTCCCAGGCCCCGGTGGCGAAGATCAGCTCCAGCACCGCGGCGAGCACACCCGCCCAGACCGCCACCACGCCACCGGCGACCCGCAGCGCGACGCCGAGCGCCGGCCGCGGCCGCTCGGGCGGCGCGGCCGGCTGCTGCTCGGGGGCGACCGACATCGGTACGGCCGGCAGCGTCACCGGAGGCCGGCCGCCGCGACCGGGGACCGGTCCGGCCCGTCCAGCGCCAACCCGGCGAAGAGGTCGTCCTCCCAGCCGTACGGGCCGTTGCCCGGGCCCTTCTCGCCGACCGCGAGGGTGAAGTACTCCACGCCCATGAACTCGGCGCCGAAGTTGCCGGCGATCGAGTAGAGCCAGGAGGTGGCCGGGATCTGGGTGGCGTGCGCCCGCATCGCCGCCTCCTTGGCGGCATGGTGCTCGGTGGCGTCGATCCGGGCGGCGATCTCCGGGTCGGGGGTGCCGAAGGGCAGCTCGTCGGCGCTCTCGATGCCTGCGAAGGGGTTGTCGGAGGTCTCCACGAAGTGGTTCAGCCCGGCCTCCAGCACGCTGCGCGGCATGGCCGTCCAGTAGACCTTGGCCGGCGCGATGCCCTCCTCGTCGGCCAGCTGATGCGCCCGCATCGCGACCCGGTGCGCCTGGATGTGGTCCGGGTGGCCGTAGAAGCCGTTCGGGTCGTACGTGATCATGACCTGCGGGCGGACCTGGCGGATGACCGCCACCAGGTGGCCGGCGGCCTCGTCGAGGTCGGCCTGCCAGAAGGCCCGGGGGTGCTCGTTGGTGGCGAGGCCCATCATCCCGGAGTCGCGGTACCGGCCGGCGCCGCCGAGGAAGCGGTGGTCGGTGACGCCCAGCGCGGCGCAGGCGGCGGCCAGCTCGCCGATCCGGTACCCGCCGAGCTGGTCTGCCTCGGCGGCCGCGAGCTGGGCCAGCTCCGGTACGTGGATCTCGCCCTCCTCCCCCAGCGTGCAGGTGACCAGGGTGACGTGGGCGCCGGTGGCGGCGTAGTGCGCCATCGTCGCGCCGGTGCCGATGGACTCGTCGTCGGGGTGCGCGTGGACCAGCAGGAGGCGTCGATCGGGCAGCGTCGTCACGACCGTCACTCTAACCGGCGGTCCTGTCCCACCAAGGGTTACGCGTCCCCGCAGGTCGGCCACATCACGCCCGGGCCGAGCCTACGATCCGAGGCGTGGACTTTCCCGAGCTGGCCGCCCGTACCCGTCGGTTCAGCCACGGGGCGCCGCGCGCCGTCTCCGTCGCGGACGACGGCTCCCGGGTGGTCTTCCTGCGCTCCTCCGGGCCGGAGGACCCGGCCGACGCGCTCTGGCTGCTCGACGTCGCCTCCGGCGAGGAGCGGCTGGTCGCCGACCCGGGAGTGCTGCTCGGGTCGGACGGCGATCCGGCGGCGCTGGCGCCGGGTGAGCGGGCGCTGCGCGAGCGGCTGCGGCTGGCCTCCGCCGGCATCGGCTCGTACGCCCTGGACGCGGCCGGCCGGGTGGCCGCGTTCGCCCTGGCCGGCCGGCTGTTCCGGGCCGACCTGGTGCACGGGGACGTGGTCGAGGTGGCCGCGGTCGGCCCGGTGATCGACCCGCGCCCCGACCCGACCGGCGAGCGGCTGGCGTACGTCACCGACGCCGCCGAGGGGGTCCGCCGGGGCCAGTTGCGGGTGGTGGAGCCGGACGGCACGGACAACCTCCTCGCCGGCGAGGACAGCGGCGTGACCTGGGGGCTCGCCGAGCACATCGCGGCCGAGGAGTTCCACCGGTACCGGGGCTACTGGTGGGCGCCGGACGGGCGCTCGGTGCTGGCCGCCCGGGTCGACGAGTCGCGGCTGGTCCGGTGGCACCTGCACGACCCGGCGGACCCGGAGAGCGCGCCGACGACGGTCGCGTACCCCCGGGCGGGCGGCCCGAACGCGGAGGTCAGCCTGCACCTGCTCGACCTCGACGGCGGCTGGGTCGACGTGCACTGGGACCGGGAGACCTATCCCTACCTGACCTCGGTGAGCTGGGCGGACGGCGGGCCGCTGATCACCGTGCTGCGCCGCTCGCAGCAGCACGGCCTGGTGCTCGCGGTGGATCCGCGTACCGGGGAGACCCAGGTGCACGCCGAGCTGGCCGACCCGCGCTGGGTGGAGCCGATCCCCGGCACCCCGGCGCACCTGCCCGACGGCCGGGTGCTGGTCGGCGGCGAGCTGGCCCACGACGGGTACGACGCCCGCTGCCTGTTCGCCGACGGCACGCTGCTCACCCCGCCCTCGCTCTACGTGCGCCGGGTGGTGGGGCGACTGCCGGCCGGCGGCGGCGCCCCGGCGGACCTGCTGGTGGAGGCGAGCGAGGGTGAGCCGAGCCAGCGCCACCTCTACCGGGTCCGGACGGTGATCGGCGGCGGGGTGGACGCCCGGCGGATGGGCAGCGACCCGGGCTGGCACACCGCCGCGATCGGCGGCGCGACCCTGGTGGTCGGGATGGCCTCGCTGGAGCTCGCGGGCACCTGCTGGCGGGTGTGGCACGGCGACCGGGAGGTGGGCGAGCTGCGCTCGCTGGCCGCGAACCCGCCGTACGCGCCCCGGCCGCTGCTGGTCCGGGTGACCGACCGGCGGCTGCCGAGCGCGGTGCTCTACCCGACCGACCACGTGAAGGGCACGAAGCTGCCGGTGCTGCTGGACGTCTACGGCGGTCCGGGCCACCAGGAGGTGGTCGCCACGCGGGCCGCCTGGCTGGAGCGGCAGTGGTGGGCGGACCGGGGGTTCGCGGTGGTGACCGTCGACAACCGGGGCACCCCGGGCATCGCCCCGTCGTTCGAGAAGGCCATCCACCGGCGGCTGGCCGACGTGATCCTGGCCGACCAGGTGGACGCGTTGACCGCGCTCGCCGGCAAGCACCCGGACCTGGACCTGGCACGGGTGGCGGTACGGGGCTGGTCGTTCGGCGGCTGGCTGGCCGGGCTGGCGGTGCTCCGCCACCCGGAGCTGTTCCGCTGCGCGATCGTCGGCGCCCCGGTCACCGACTGGACCCTGTACGACACCGCGTACAGCGAGCGCTACCTGGGCATGCCGGACGACGGGATGGACGTCTACGCCCACCACTCGCTGGTGGAGCTGGCCGCCGAGCCGGTCGGCGACCCGGCGCAGGCCCGGCCGATGCTGCTGGTGCACGGGCTGGTCGACGACAACGTGGTGGCCGCGCACACGCTGCGGCTCTCGGCGGCGCTGCTGGCCGCCGGTCGGCCGCACGCGGTGCTGCCGCTGACCGGGGCCAGCCACATGGCGGCCGGCGGGGTGGCCGAGCGCCTGCTCCGGCTGGAGCTGGACTTCCTGCGCCGGCACCTGTGAGAGCCCGCGCCCGCAACGGGGAAGGCCCCGGTCGACGCCGTTGTCGACCGGGGCCTCCAGCTCACTGCCGGGTCACTGCTTCACGTAGGCGTTGATCAGTGCCGGGTAGCCGAAGATGCTGGACAGGTAGATCCCGCCCACCTTCGAGCCGTGCAGGTAGTAGCCCTGCTCGACGAAGAGCGGCACGGCCGGGGCCAGCTCGGTCATGATCCGCTTGTCCAGCTTGGCCCACTCCGGGCCCTGGTCGGCGGCGGGCATGGCGAGCACCCGGTCGAACTCCTTGTTGATGGCGTCGCTGTTGACGTACGAGGTGTTGCTGTTGTTCTCCGCCTTGATGGCGCGGCCGTCGTAGAGCACCGGAAGGATCGCGGCGCCGCTGGGCCAGTCGGCGGCCCACTGGTCGGTCCAGATGTCGTACGGGTTGTTCTTCTTGCCGACCTCGTCGAGCTTGGCGTCGGTCGGGATCATCTTGACGGTGATCTTGAAGCCGGCCCGCTCCAGGTTGGTCTTGAGCTGGGTGGCCAGCTCCGGCGAGTCGTCGCTCATGCCGAGCACCAGCTCGGGGGTCTTGCCGGCGAGCAGTTCCTTGGCCTTCTCCGCGTTGCCGTTCGGGCCCGCCGGGTAGGCGTCGTAGTTCTGCCAGCCGATGGTCGACGGCGGCATCAGGGTGGTGACCGCCTTGGCGCTGGCCTCACCGCCGTACGCCTTGATGAAGCCGTCCCGGTCGATCGCGTAGTTCAGCGCCTGCCGGACCGACAGGTCGGTGACCCGCTGCGTGTTGATGGTGAGCCGCCACAGGCTCGGGGTCTGGCCGCGCACCGACCGCTGCTGGAGGGTCGCGTCGCCGGTGACCCGGGCGACCAGCGAGGAGGGCACACCGTTCCAGGCCAGCGCCGCCTGGTCGTCACCGTTGTCGGCGATCACCCGGTTGGCGCCCGCCTCGGCGTCCGGACCGAAGGTCCAGACGATCTTGTCCGGGTACGCGTGCCGCACCGGGTCGGTCTTCGGGTCCCAGTTCTCGTTCCGCTCCATGACCACCTCGACACCGGCAGTGTTCTTGGTGATCTTGTACGGCCCGGAGGAGAAGGGCTGGTTGTCCAGGTTGACCCCGGTGTCCTTCTCCGGCTTGAGCGGAGCGGTGTACGGCAGCGACGCGGCGAACGGCAGGTCGCAGTGCGGCTTGGCGAACTCGAACTTCAGCGTCTTCGCGTCCGGCGTGCTCAGGCCCGGCGGGAGCGAGGTCTTGTTCGCCTTGAAGTTCCACTTGGTGTCGTACTGCGGGTCGTTGGCGAGCCACTCCTGCAGGTAGGTCGGGCCGCCGGTGAGGTCGGGGTCGAAGGAGCGGGCGATGCCGTACGCGATCTCCTTGGAGGTGATCGGGCTGCCGTCCTCGAACTTCACCCCGTCCTTGATCTTGAATTCCCAGACCTTGCAGTCCTTGTTGACGTCCGTGCCCGGAGTCTCGGCGAGGTCACCGACCAGGGTCACCTTGCCGGAGCCGTCGTCCTTGAACGTGGTCAGGAAGCGGGCGTACAGCGGGGCGTTCATCAGGCCGGCGAACGAGTAGACCCGCTGCGGGTCCATGTGCGAGATCTTGGTCTCGCGGATCACCCGGAACGTGCCGCCCTTGGCCGCGCCCGGGACCTCGGGGGCCGGGCCCAGCGAGTCCTTCGGGTCGGTGGCGATCGTTCCGCTCTGCACCCGGTCGGCGCCGGTGTTGCCACCGGTGCCCTTGTTCTCACTGCACGCCCCCATCACCACGAGCAGTGCGAGTGCGCCGCCCGCGGCGGTTGCCCTCTTCAGGCGCATCTGCGCCTCCTCCCTGTCTGGAGCCTCGTCAGACGACGTAGGAAAACTACGGTTTGTGTAACAGAGGGCGGTGGATTTCTCCATGCCCTGACCGGGGCCGTTGCGCTATCGCAACCGGACCCGGGGATCGATGGCGGCGTACAGCACGTCGACCACGATGTTGGCGACCACGATGAAGACCGCCGAGATCAGCACGGTGGCCATGATGGTCGGCAGGTCGCCCGAGCGGACCGCGTCCACCGCGGTCCGACCGAGCCCCTGGATGCCGAAGGTGGTCTCGGTGATCACCGTGCCACCGAGCGCGCTGCCCACGTCCAGGCCGGCGATGGTGACGATCGGCGTGATCGCCGCGCGCAGCGCGTGCCGCCCGTACACCTTGGGTTTGGCCAGGCCCTTGGCCCGCGCGGTGCGGACGAAGTCCTCCGACAGCGTCTCCAGCATCTGCGCCCGGGACAGCCGGGCGTAGATCGCGGAGAAGAGGAAGGCCAGACAGATCCAGGCCAGGACGAGCCCGCTGGCCCACTTCACCGGGTTGTCGAAGATGGAGGTGTAGCTCGGGACCGGCGTGATCCGCAGGTTGTACGTGAAGATCAGCAGCAGCACCGCGCCGACGAAGTAGAGCTGCATCGAGGCGCCGGCCAGCGAGAAGCCGATGGCCAGCCGGTCCAGCACGGTGCCGCGTTTCAGCGCGGATATCATGCCCAGCCCGACGCCGAGCACCAGCCAGAGCACCGCCGCCGGGATGACGATGCTCAGCGTCACCGGCAGCACCCGGGCGAGGGTGTCGGTGACCGCCTCGCTGTTGACGTACGAGTAGCCGAGGCAGGGGGCGTCGCACCGGCCGCCCTGCGAGCTGCCCAGGTCGCGCCCGGTGACGATGCCCTTCATGTAGTTCGCGTACTGCTCCGGCAGCGGGTCGCTCAGGCCCAGCTCCTGCCGGACCCGCTCCAGTCGTTCCGCGTTGCAGTTCTTCGGGCACATGCCACTGACCGGGTCACGGGGCAGCCCGAAGAACATCAGGAAGCTGAGCACGCTCACCGCGAAGAGGGTGAGCACCGCGGCCAGCAGCCGGCGTACCAGGAATCGCGTCATGACAGTCCACCGCCTACCGGGACGACTTCGGGTCGAGCGCGTCACGCAGCGCGTCGCCGAGCAGGTTGAAGGCGAGCACGAGCACGAAGATCGTGACGCCGGGGAAGAACACGTACGCCGGGTCGGTCTGCAGGTACGGGATGCTCTGGAAGATCATCCGGCCGAAGTCGGCGGTGGGTTCGAGGATGCCGATGCCGAGGAAGGACAGCGCCGCCTCGCCGGTGATGTACTGCGGCACGGCCAGCGAGAAGGCGACCAGGATCGGCGCCCAGAGGTTGGGCAGGAGCTGCCGGAAGAGCATGTGCCCCAGCCCCGCGCCGCTGGCCCGGGCCGCCTCCACGAACTCCCGTTCGCGTAGCGAGATCACCTGGCCGCGGACCAGCCGGGCCGTGCTCGTCCAGCCGAACGCGGCGAAGATGGCGATGAGCACGGCCACCTGGAACGCCGGCGGCACCTCCTCCCGGGGCCCGTAGAAGCGCAGCGAGGCGGTCGGCACCACGGCGAGGGCGAAGATGAGGAACGGCAGGGCCAGCGCCACGTCGGTGATCCAGCTGATCACCGTGTCGACGAGCCCGCCGAGGAAGCCGGCGAGGATGCCGGCCGCCACGCCGATGGCGGTGGTGACCAGGGCGGCGGCGAACGCGATGAACAGCGACGTGCGCAGGCCGTAGACCATCCGGATGAAGATGTCCCGGCCCAGCCGCGGCTCCAGCCCGAACCAGTGGTCGCCGGTGATCCCGCCGACGTAGCCGAGCGGCATGCCGTTGCCGTCCAGGAGCTGCTGGAACTGCTCGTTCGGGCCGACCCCGTACAGCTTGGAGACCAGCGGCGCGGCGAGCGCGAGCACGGTGAGGAACACCAGCACTCCGGCGCTGACCATCGCCGTGCGGTCCCGGCGCAGCCGGGCCCAGGCGAGCTGGCCGGGTGACCGGCCGACGATGCCCTTCTCGGCGGTGGTCACCGGGTCGGCGGCCGGCTCCAGCTCCGCGCGGGCCGCACCCTCGACGGGAGACAGGCTCACTGTGCCTCCTCAGTTCGCGACTGCGGGGCTCGCAACACCGGCTCACTCCTCGCGCTCACGGCGGACACCTCCAGCGACTCGCTGCTCCCGGCACCCACCGGCCCGCTTCCCGGCTCCGCGCCGAGCGTTCCCGTTTCAGGGAAGTGGCAGGCGGTGAGCTGCCTGCCGCCGTCCCGGGTGACCAGCGCGGGCTCCTCCTCGGCGCACCGGTCCTGCGCCTTCCAGCAGCGGGTGCGGAAGCGGCAGCCCGACGGGGGGTTGAGCGGGGTGGGCACGTCCCCGGTGAGCCGGATCCGGCCGGCCGGCCCGAGGGTGGTGACGTCGGGGATGGCGGACAGCAACGCCCGGGTGTACGGGTGCTGCGGCCGCTCGTAGATGTCGTCGCGGTCGCCGATCTCGACGATCTTGCCGAGGTACATGACGGCGACCCGGTGGCAGAAGTGGCGGACCACGGCCAGGTCGTGGGCGATGAACACGAAGGCCAGGCCGAGGTCGCGTTGCAGGTCCCGCAGCAGGTTGATGACCTGCGCCTGGATCGAGACGTCCAGCGCGGAGACCGGCTCGTCGGCGACGATCAGCTTCGGGCGCAGGGCGAGGGCGCGGGCGATGCCGATGCGCTGGCGCTGCCCGCCGGAGAACTCGTGCGGGTAGCGGTTGTAGTGCTCCGGGTTCAACCCGACCAGTTCCAGCAGCTCCTGCACCCGCTTCTTGATGCCGCCGGGTGGGTCGATCCCGTTGACCTGCAACGGCATGGCGACGATCCGGCCGACGGTGTGGCGCGGGTTCAACGACGCGTACGGGTCCTGGAAGATGATCTGAAGGTCCTGCCGCAACGGCCGCAGCGCGCGCCGCCCCAGGTGGGTGATGTCCCGGCCGTCGAACTCGATGCTGCCGGCGGTCGGTTCGAGCAGCCGGACCAGCATCCGGCCGGTGGTCGTCTTGCCGCAGCCGGACTCCCCGACCAGGCCCAGCGTCTCGCCGGGCCGGACGTCGAAGTCCAGGCCGTCGACCGCGCGGACCGCCCCGCTGGCACGGAACCCGTCACGGACCGGGAAGTGCTTGGTCAGGCCCCGCACCTTCAACAGCGGCTCGGTCATTGGGCGACTCCCACCTGGGCGATGTCCTGCTGGTAGAGCCGGGTGCGCTCGGCGGCCGGCAGGTGGCAGGCGACCAGGTGCCCGGCCTCCCCCGCCGGGCCCAGCTCCGGCACCTCGGTGCGCGACCGGTCGCCGTTGCGGCCGGCGTACCGGCAGCGCGGGTGGAAGGCGCAGCCGGACGGCAGGTTGATCAGCGAGGGCGGGTTGCCCGCGATCGGGACCAGGTCCGCGTCGGCGTCGCCGTGCAGCGACGGCACGCTCGACAGCAGACCCCAGGTGTACGGGTGCTGCGGTCGCCGCAGCACCTGCTCCACGCTCCCGTGCTCGACCGCCCGGCCGCCGTACATGACGAGGACGTCGTCGGCCACCTGGGAGACCACCCCCAGGTCGTGGGTGATCAGGATGATCGCCGAGCGGAACTCCTCCTGCAGGTCGGCCAGCAGGTCCAGGATCTGCGCCTGCACCGTCACGTCCAGCGCGGTGGTCGGCTCGTCGGCGATCAGCAGGTCGGGGTCGTTGACCAGGGCCATCGCGATCATCGCCCGCTGCCGCATGCCCCCGGAGAACTCGTGCGGGTACTGGTCGTACCGCTTAGCCGGCTGCGGGATCCCCACCCGCCCCAGCATGTCGACGGCTCTGGTGCGCGCCTCCCGCTTGCCGGCCTTCGGGTGGTGCACCCGGTACGCCTCGGCGATCTGCCGGCCCACGGTGTAGTACGGGTGCAGCGCCGACAGCGGGTCCTGGAAGATCATCGCCATGTCCCGGCCGCGCAGCCGCCGTACCTCCTCCTCGGGCAGGCCGACCAGCTGGCGGCCGCCGACGGAGATCTCCCCGGTGATGGTCGTGCGCTTAGCGTTGTGCAGACCCAGAATCGCCAGCGAGGTGACGCTCTTGCCCGAGCCGGACTCCCCCACGATGCCGAGGGTGCGCCCGCGCTCGACCGAGAAGGACACCCCGTCGACGGCCCGGACCACGCCGTCCTCGGTGTCGAACCGCACCCGCAGGTCGCTGACCTGCAGATAGGGGCCCTCGCCGGAGCGCTGCTCCGGCACTTCGGGGCGGTCCGGTCCCCCGGACGGCACCGTCTCCGACCTGCCCATGACCGCCTCCCCCTCGGTGACGAAGAGAACCTACAGCAAACTTCTGGAGGCGAAAATAAGCTACAAACGGCGGCCTGTCAGCGGCCACAGCGTAACGACTAGGTTTCCGACCTGAACAGTCCTCACCTGGACATTCGCGCTTGTGGCTGGACATCGTCGCCGCGTCGTCGCACGTGAGGTGCGACCATGGGTGCGGCGACCAAGTGAAGATTCCCGCCGGCACGAGGTGGAGGTGACCATGACTGCGGCGGTGTTCGACCACGACGGACCGTGGACCGAAGAGGAGTACCTCGCCCTCGGCGAGACGCAGCAGCGCGTCGAACTCTTCGACGGGAGCCTTCACGTGACGCCAGCCCCCACGCCACGGCACCAGCGGATCTCACGCAAGCTCGGCAACATTCTCGAGGCGGCCGCCGAAGCCGTGGGGCTGGAACTGCTGGAGGCGGTGAACGTGCGGCTCCGGCCCGGCCGCGTCCCCATCCCCGACCTCGTCGTCACCGAGCCGGTCGACCTCGACGAACTCATCATCGAAGCGGGTGCGGTCCGGCTGGTCTGCGAGATCATCTCGCCGAGCAACGCCGCCACCGACAAGGTGCTCAAGATGCACTACTACGCCGCCGCCGGCATCGGGTGGTACCTGCTCGTCGAGCAGGAGAACGGCACGCTGCACCTGTACCGGCGGCAGGGCCGGCACTACCGGGAGCTGTCAGTGACGAAGCCGGGCGAGGTGCTGGAGCTTCTTGAGCCACTCCGGGCGAGGATCCGGCCAGAGGATCTCGTCCCCTGACGGATGCCGGTCGGCTCGCCTAGGGTCGGGCGCATGACGGAGTTCGACGCGGCTGCCGCCGCCGTCCAGGCCGCCCTCGACGCGGGAGCCCGGTACGCGGATGCCCGGGTGATGCACCGCCGCTACGAGTCGATGTCGGCGCGCAACGGCGACATCGAGGAGCTGACCCAGGACGAGAGCATCGGGCTGGGCGTCCGGGCGCTGGTCGGGTCGAGTTGGGGCTTCCACGCCGTACCGGAGTTGTCGGACGCCGCGGCGCGCGAGGCCGGCCGGCGGGCCGCGGCGACCGCCACCGCGAGCGCGCGGGTCCCCGGCCCGGCGGTCGACCTGGTCCCGGTCGGGGCGGCGGTGGCGAGCTGGGCCTCGGCCTGCGACGTGGACCCGCTCGGCGTGCCGCTCTCCGACAAGGGCGACCTGCTGGTCCGGGCCACGGAGACCATGCGCGCGCACGGCGCCGACCTGGCCGAAGGGCTCTACCAGATCTGGGACACCGCGAAGTGGTTCGTCTCCAGCGAGGGGCACCGGATCGACCAGCGGATCCGGGAGTGCGGCGGCGGCATCTCGGCCACCTCGATCGGCGACGGCGAGACCCAGCGCCGCTCCTATCCGAGCTACCGCGGGCAGTACGGCACCACCGGCTGGGAGCTGGTCACCTCGCTCGACCTGGCCGCGCACGCCGCGCGGATCGCCGAGGAGTCCCGCGAGCTGCTCACCGCCCCGGAGTGCCCGGCCGGCGAGACCGACCTGATCCTCGGCGGCGAGCAGCTCGCCCTGCAGATCCACGAGTCGGTCGGGCACGCCATCGAGCTGGACCGGATCCTCGGCTGGGAGGCCGCCTTCGCCGGCACCTCCTGGCTGGACCTGAGCCGGCTCGGCTCGCTGCGCTACGGCTCCGAGCTGATGAACATCACCATCGACCCGACCATCCCCGGCGCGCTGGGCAGCTTCGGCTTCGACGACGAGGGCTCCCCGGCGGTCCGGCGGGACGCGGTCCGCGCCGGCCGCTGGGTGGGGGTGCTCGCCGGCCGCGACTCGGCCGCCGTCGCCGGTCTCGGTTACGGCGGCAGCGTACGGGCGGACGGCTGGGCCCGGCTGCCGATGGTGCGGATGACCAATGTGGGCCTGGAGCCCGGCCCGCACACCCTCGACGAGATCATCGACGCCACCGACGACGGGGTGCTGATGGACGTCAACCGCTCCTGGTCGATCGACGACAAGCGGCTCAACTTCCAGTTCGGTTGCGAGATCGGCTGGGAGGTGAAGAAGGGCCGGCGGGGGCGGATGCTGCGCAACCCGACGTACACCGGAATCGGGCCGGTCTTCTGGCGCTCGATGGACATGCTCTCCGCGGAGATCGTCCCGTGGGGCACACCGAACTGCGGGAAGGGGCAGCCCGGCCAGGTCGGGCACACCGGCCACCCGGCCGCCCCGGCCCGCTTCCGCAACGTACGGGTGGGGGTGCGGGCATGACCGAGCTGGACCTCGCCGGCCGCGTGGTGGAGCTGGTCCGCCGGCTCGCCGGGCCGGACGCGCAGGCCGAGGTGGTGGTGACCCGGTCCGAGCTGGCGCTGACCCGGTTCGCCAACTCGTTCATCCACCAGAACGTCGCCGAGTCGGGCACCACCGTCCGGCTGCGGCTGCACGCCGACGGGCGCACCGCGGCGGGCGGCGGCAGCCTGGTCGACGCCGCCGGGCTGACCGCGCTGGTCGAGCGGACCCTGGCGGCCGCCCGGCTCTGCCCGCCCGACCCGGCCTGGCCGGGGCTCACCCCGCCCGCGCCGGTCCCGCCGGCCGCCGTGTTCGACGAGGCCACCGCGTACGCCCCGCCGGACGAGCGGGCCACCCGGGTGCGCGCCTTCGTGGACGCGGTCGAGGGGCTGGAGGCGGCCGGCTACTGCCGGACGGCGTACCGGTCGGGGGCGTTCGCCAACTCGGCCGGGCACTCGGCGGTAGGGCGGACGGCCGAGGCGGCGATGGACGGCATCGCGCGCACCGGCGGGGCGGACGGCGTGGCCCGGCTCTGCGCCGACCGGCTCGCCGACCTCGACGGCGCGGCGCTCGGCGCCCGGGCCGGGGCGAAGGCGCGGGCCGCGGCCGACCCGGTGGAGCTGCCCCCGGGCCGGTACGAGGTGGTGCTCGAACCGGCCGCCGTCGGCGACCTGCTACAGAACCTGGCCTGGTACGGCTTCAACGGCAAGCGGTACACCGAACGGCAGTCCTTCGCCGAGCCGGGCGGGGCCCAGTTCGACCCGGCGGTGACCCTGGTGGACGACCCGCTGCACGGCTCCGGGCTGCCGTACGACCTGGAGGGCACGCCCCGCCGGGCGTTGCCCCTGGTCGAGGCGGGCACCACCCGGGCGGTGGCGCACGACCGGCGCAGCGGTGCCGAGGCGGGCACCGGGTCGACCGGGCACGGGATGGTCGGCGGGTCGACGTTCGGCCCGATCCCGCGCAACCTCCGTCTCCTGCCGGCGGCCGACGCCGCGACGGGCGGCCCGACCGGCGGCGGGCCGCTGGCGGCCGAGCAGGTGAGCGGCGGGGTCACCGGGGCGGTCGCCGACCCGGACACGGCCGCGCTGGTGGGCGGGATGACTCGTGGCCTGCTGGTCACCGACTTCTGGTACACCCGGGTGCTGGACCCGAAGCGCCTGGTCATCACCGGGCTGACCCGCAACGGGGTCTGGCTGGTGGAGGACGGCGTGCCGACCCGGGCGGTCCGCGACTTCCGGTTCACCGAGTCGTACCCCCGGGCCCTGGGCCCGGGCCGGGTGCTCGGGCTGGGCCGCATCCCCGTGCGGCAGCCGGACCGGGTGGACGGCGCCTGGTGGGAGGGCCCGCCGGTACGGCTGGGCTCGTGGAACTTCACCGGCGGCGCCTCGGGCTGACCGGCCCGCCGCGTCCCCCGCCCCAGATATTGATCATGGCTTGGGTCTTTCCAAGCACCGGGACACACGGGACACTGCGTTGCGCGGCCGGGCCGCGAAGATCGGCGTAACGTGTGTCACTTAGCTGCGTCGGTTTCGCCGACGCGGTCGTTGGTGTGCGCAAGACGTGGCAGTGGACGCGGTCTCGCCGGTCCACTGACCGGTACGGAAGGTGATCCGCCGCCCTCGCGAGGGCGCCGTCAGGGAGACGACTCGAATGACAT
This sequence comes from Micromonospora sp. NPDC048930, assembly GCF_043197935.1. Lineage (NCBI taxonomy): Bacteria > Bacillati > Actinomycetota > Actinomycetes > Micromonosporales > Micromonosporaceae > Micromonospora > Micromonospora sp. NPDC048930. Next base: position 11,370 of record NZ_JBICUB010000015.1, on the reverse strand, counting down.
CAACGGCAACGAGGCCGCACGGGGCGCGGGCACGCGCCGCGATAGCGGCGAAGACGTTGCGGACCGACCGCTGGTGGTTCGCGCCACTGATCACCGTCGTCGGGCTCAGCGCCTGGGTCATCTACGCGACGGTCCGGGTCTTCATGCACAAGTGGTACTGGGTGGACCAGTACCACTACCTCACGCCGTTCTACTCCCCCTGCGTGACCGACCGGTGCGTCGAGGGCTCCTCGCACTTCGGCAGCTTCCTGCCCGGCTGGTGGATCATCCCGGACGCGGCACTGACCCTGCCGTTTCTGCTGCTGTTCCGGCTGACCTGCTACTACTACCGCAAGGCGTACTACCGGTCGTACTGGCTGTCGCCGCCGGCCTGCGCAGTCCCCGACGGGCACAAGGCGTACAGCGGTGAGACCCGCGTCCCGCTGCTCGGCCAGAACCTGCACCGCTACTTCTTCTACGCCGCCGCGATCATCTCGATCATCAACACGTACGACGCGATCTACGCCTTCCACTCGCCCAAGGGCTTCGGCTTCGGGCTCGGCAACCTGATCCTGATCGGCAACGTGGTGATGCTCTGGGCGTACACCATCTCCTGCCACTCCTGCCGGCACATCATCGGCGGCCGGCTGAAGCACTTCTCCAAGCACCCGGTGCGCTACAAGGCCTGGACCGGGGTGTCCTGGCTGAACGTCCGGCACATGCAGCTCGCCTGGATCACCCTCGGCACCCTGGCGCTCACCGACTTCTACGTCATGGCGGTCGCGGCCGGGTGGTTCAACGACCTGCGGTTCATCAACTGAAGGCCCGGGACATGACTGAGACGCGAATCGAACGACACCACTACGACGTCGTCGTGATCGGGGCCGGCGGCGCCGGCCTGCGCGCGGCGATCGAGGCCCGGCTCGCCGGCAAGAAGACCGCGATCATCTCCAAGTCGCTCTTCGGCAAGGCGCACACCGTGATGGCCGAGGGCGGCGCCGCGGCCGCCATGGGCAACGTGAACCCGCGCGACAACTGGCAGGTGCACTTCCGGGACACCATGCGCGGCGGCAAGTTCCTCAACAACTTCCGGATGGCCGAGCTGCACGCGAAGGAGGCGCCGCAGCGGATCTGGGAGCTGGAGACGTACGGTGCGCTCTTCGACCGCACCAAGGACGGGAAGATCTCCCAGCGGAACTTCGGCGGCCACGAGTACCCCCGGCTCGCGCACGTCGGTGACCGGACCGGCCTGGAGCTGATCCGCACCCTCCAGCAGAAGATCGTCTCTCTCCAGCAGGAGGACAAGCGGGACCACGGCGACTACGAGGCCCGGATCAAGGTCTTCGCCGAGACCACCATCACCGAGCTGCTGCTCGACGGCGACCGGGTCGCCGGCGCCTTCGGCTACTACCGGGAGTCCGGCGAGTTCGTCCTCTTCGAAGCCCCGGCGGTGGTCCTGGCGACCGGCGGGGTGGGCCGCTCCTACAAGGTCACCTCGAACTCCTGGGAGTACACCGGGGACGGTCACGCGCTGGCGCTGCGCGCCGGGGCGACTCTGATCAACATGGAGTTCCTCCAGTTCCACCCGACCGGCATGGTCTGGCCCCCCTCGGTGAAGGGCATCCTGGTCACCGAGTCGGTCCGCGGCGACGGTGGGGTGCTGAAGAACTCCGAAGGCAAGCGGTTCATGTTCGACTACGTCCCGGACGTGTTCCGCAAGCAGTACGCGGACAACGAGGCCGAGGCGGACCGCTGGTACAAGGACCCGGACAACAACCGGCGTCCGCCCGAGCTGCTCCCCCGCGACGAGGTCGCCCGCGCGATCAACAGCGAGGTCAAGGCCGGTCGGGGTACGCCGGCCGGCGGCGTCTACCTGGACATCGCCTCCCGGCTGCCGGCCGAGGAGATCCGCCGCCGCCTGCCCTCGATGTACCACCAGTTCAAGGAGCTGGCCGACGTCGACATCACCAAGGAGCCGATGGAGGTCGGCCCGACCTGCCACTACGTGATGGGTGGTGTCGAGGTGGACCCGGACTCCGGGGCCGCGTACGGCACCGTGCGCGGGCTCTTCGCCGCCGGTGAGGTCTCCGGCGGCATGCACGGCTCCAACCGGCTCGGCGGCAACTCCCTCTCCGACCTGCTGGTCTTCGGCAAGCGGGCGGGCGGCCACGCGGCCTCGTACGCCGACCAGCTCGCCGCCCGCCCGAAGGTGTCGGTGGCGGCGGTGGAGGCCGCGGTGGAGACGGCGCTGGCGCCGCTGCAGCGGGACACCGGGGAGAGCCCGTACACCCTCCAGCAGGACCTCCAGGCCGTGATGGGGAATCTGGTCGGCATCATCCGGCGGGAGGGCGAGCTGGTCGACGCGCTGAGCAAGCTCGGCGAGCTGCGCGAGCGGGTGGCCAAGGTGAGCGCGTCCGGCGGCCGGCGCTACAACCCCGGCTGGCACCTGGCGTTGGACCTGCGCAACATGCTGGTGGTCTCGGAGTGCACCGCGAAGGCCGCCCTGGAGCGGCAGGAGTCGCGCGGCGGGCACACCCGGGAGGACTACCCGGGGATGGACCCGAAGTGGCGGCAGGTGAACCTGGTCTGCGCGCTGGACGGCGACACGGTCCGGCTGACCCAGAAGCCGCTGCCGAAGATGCGCTCGGAGCTGATCCAGCTCTTCGACCGGGCCGAGCTTTCCAAGTACCTGACCGACGAGGAACTCGCCGAGTTCGACGCCCTCGCTGAGGAGGCGGGCAAGTAATGGGGACCAAGCGACAGTTCCGGATCTGGCGGGGCGACGAGACCGGCGGGGACCTCCAGGACTACACGGTCGAGGTCAACGAGGGCGAGGTCGTCCTCGACGTGATCCACCGCCTCCAGGCCACCGACGCGCCGGACCTGGCGTGCCGGTGGAACTGCAAGGCGGGCAAGTGCGGCTCCTGCTCGATGGAGATCAACGGCAAGCCGCGGCTGAGCTGCATGACCCGGATGTCGACGTTCGAGGAGGAGGAGACCGTCACGGTCACCCCGCTGCGGACGTTCCCGGTGATCCGGGACCTGGTCACCGACGTCTCGTTCAACTACGAGAAGGCCCGGGAGACGCCGGCGTTCGCGCCGCCGGCCGACGTGGCCCCCGGCGACTACCGGATGCAGCAGGTGGACGTCGAGCGCTCGCAGGAGTTCCGCAAGTGCATCGAGTGCTTCCTGTGCCAGAACGTCTGCCACGTGATCCGTGACCACGAGGAGAACAAGCCCGCGTTCTCCGGTCCCCGGTTCTTCATCCGGGCCGCCGAGCTGGACATGCACCCGCTCGACGCGAAGACCGACCGCAAGGAGTACGCGCAGGCCGAGATGGGCCTCGGCTACTGCAACATCACCAAGTGCTGCACCGAGGTCTGCCCCGAGCACATCAAGATCACCGACAACGGGATCATCCCCATGAAGGAGCGGGTCGTCGACCGCAGGTACGATCCCCTGGTGTGGCTTGGTAGCAAGATCTTCCGGAGGGGTCAGGTGCCTCAGACCAGCGTGACCAGCGGGCATTCCAGCGGCGCCGTGACCGCCAACCCCGCTCACAGCGGGGTGCACTCGCACGCCGGTGGCTCGCACGACACGCGGGCCGAGACGCAGGCGCAGCAGGGCGTCAACTGGCACCGCGAGGTGCCGCACCCGACCGCCCCGGCGGTGGACGCCAACGGCAAGCTCCCGCTGACCGAGCTGACCTTCGACCGGGCCGCAGCGCCGTCGCCGTTCGGCGACGACGTGGCCTTCCCGCTGCCGCCGGAGCACCTCAACTTCGCTCACCCGCAGCAGGACGAGCCGAAGCACTGAGCAGCACGGACACGACGACGGGGGCCGCGGCGGATGCCGCCGGCCCCCGTCCCGTTTCCGCCCCGGTGTCCGGCTCTCCCGCTCAGACCTTGCCGAGCAGGGGGCGCAGCGCCGCGACGACCGGCGCGTCGGCGGGGAGCCAGGGCACGCTGTCGAGTTCGGCGGCGGAGAGCCAGCGCAGCTCGGAGTGCTCGAGGGCCTTCGGCTGGTCACCGTGGAGGAGGCGGGCCACGTACACCCGGAGAACGGATCGTCCGTGCGCCATCCGGACGTCGCGGCCGACCCGCGCGCCGATCTCCACGCGTACGCCGAGCTCCTCGGCGCACTCGCGGATCAGCGCGGCGACCTCGCCCTCGCCCGGCTCGACCTTGCCGCCGGGAAACTCCCAGCGGCCGGCCACCTCGGGCGGCGCGGAACGTGCGCAGGCCAGCACCCTGCCGTCCGCGATGATCGCCGCCCCGACGACCACCTTCGGTTCCCGCCGTTCGGTCTGCCCGTTCCCGCTAACCCGTTCGGTCCGCACGGCCGTCCAGGGTGCCAGATCAATCGGCGGTTTGGGTACCTGAGGCCGACGTCAGGCCAACAGAACACGGAAGTGTGGGCGTGGACACACCATCCGCGCGACGACAGACTAGAGAGCGTCTACGAGGACACGGGACGGCGACGATTTGGCCACAAGCCGGCAACGACGCCTGGGAGGTGCGGTGATGCGCGTGCTGTTCAACAGCCGGTCAAAGCACGACTACCTCAGCGACGCCCTCGCCCTGCTGTCCGGGTGGACCCGCGAGGGTGAGCAGATCCGCCGCACCCTCGTCCTGGACGACACCCAGCACGCCGCGCTGACCGAGCGCGTCGCGGTGGTCGCGGACGCGTTGCGGCTGCGCCCCGAGATCAGCCGCCGGGCCGACCGTACGCAGATCAAGGTGGGCCACGGCGACGGCGAGCCGCTCACCGAGGGCGAGGTCCTGCTGGCCGCCCGCATCGAGGACGCGGTCCGCGCGGTCACCGAGCCCTGAGCGGGCTGGCACACCCCACCTACCGTCGGGTGCATGGCCACTCCGACGTACGACCGCAGGGAACAGTTCCAGCAGATCCAGAGCGGCCTCCTACCCGGCGAACAGATCATCGCCGTCTACGACGCGATCGGCACGGGCACCGGGTTCATCGGCCTGACCGACCGGCGGGTGATCATCCAGGACCGCTCCTTCGTCGGCAAGAAGTACGCCATCACCAGCATCCCGTACTCGAAGATCACCAGCGTGAGCGTGGTGAGCAACAAGTCCTGGGGCGGGTCGTTCTTCTCCACCGGCGCGATCGCCATCCACGTCGGCACGCACACCTACGAGATCGAGTTCCGGGGCGCGCAGAAGAGCCACCACGTCCACAACGTGATCCTCCACCACATCTCCTGACCGCTACCCTGACCGGTCGTGACGGCACGGCTGGCGGCGATCTACGACGTGGAGAACCCGTGGGGGCGCGACGACAAGTTCTTCCTCCGCCTCGCGGCGGAGACCCCGGCGGCCCGCGTGGTCGACCTGGGCTGCGGCACCGGGCGGCTCACCCTGGCGCTGGCCGCCGCCGGCCACGCCGTCACCGGAGTCGAGCCGGCGCGGGCGGCCCTGGCCGCGGCCCGCGTCAAGCCGGGCGCCGAGCGGGTGACCTGGGTCGAGGGCACCGCCGCCGACCTGCCCGACGCCGCTCATGACCTGGCCGTGCTGACCAGCCACGTGGCGCAGGAGATCCGGGACGACGCCGAGTGGGCCGCCACCCTGGCCGCGCTGCGCCGGACCCTGGTCGACGGGGGCCGGCTGGCGTTCGACTCCCGCGACCCGGCGGCCCGCCGCTGGGAACGCTGGAACCCGACCGACTCCCGCCGCCGTCTCACCCTGCCCGACGGCACGGTGGACGCCTGGACCGAGCTGACCGAGGTACGCGACGGGCTGGTCAGCTTCCTGCACCACTACCTCCTCCCCGACGGGGAGGAGCTGCGCAGCCCGGGCACGCTGCGGTTCCGGACCGAGGTGGAGCTGCGGGCGTCCCTGGCGGCCGCCGGCTTCACCGTCGAGCGGATGTACGGCGGCTGGGCCGGGGAGCCGGTCGGGGCGAGCGACGACGGCGAGCTCGTCGTCGTCGCCCGAGCGCCCGCCGGGCGACCGGGCCGGGGCGCTCAGCGGCGGTAGGTCAGCGCGAAGTCGATCGTCCAGTCGGCGCCGTCCGTCGACCTCTCCCAGCGGCCGTCGACGGTGTCCGCGCCGACCGTCGCGATCCAGCGCTGGTGGAAGCCGGGCGCGTCCCGCCACATCCGCCAGACCTGGTCGGCGAACGTCATCTGGTACACCCGGTGCACGCCCCGCGCGTCGGCGTACAGCACGCTGAACGCCTCGGTCGTGTCGTCGAGACCGATCAGCTGGGTGGTGGGCAGTGGATTGTTCTCCCGCCACGCCTGCGGCGCGGTCTCCGGCAGCGGCTCCGCGTCGGAGAACTGCCGCAGGTACTGACCGCCCTCGACCCAGGTGAACTCCGTCCACCCGGCACCGAGGCCCTCGACCGCCGGCTGCACCGTCCACCGCCCGACCAGCACGTCGAGCCGCGCGAGCACCGGATTCCGCCGCGCCATCCCGTCCTCCTCCCGCCGTCGACGCATCCACGCTAGTCGCGATCGGACCGCCACGCCGGAACCCACGGGGCAACGTGGCCGGACACAGGCCGGGATAATCGCCCCCATGCGGGGGCGATTCAGGGCGCTCAACCGGTGGTGCGGGACGCACCGGCGGCTCCTGCGCCGCGTACTCCTCGTGGCGGCCGTCGGCGTGCTGCTGCTGGCCGGCGGGGTGGTGGGCAGCGCGGCGTGGATCCGCGGCGGCGCGGACGGCCACGTCTTCACCGAGGCCGAGGTGCCGGACGCGCCGGTAGCCCTGGTCCTGGGCACCAAGGTGGGCCCGGACGGCATCCCCTCGGCGTTCCTCGCCGGGCGGCTGGAGATCGCGCGGCGGCTGTTCGACGCCGGCAAGGTCCGCGCGATCCTGGTGTCCGGCGACAACATGAACGCCGACTACAACGAGCCCGACGCGATGCGGCGCTGGCTGGTCGACCGGGGGGTGCCGGAGCGGAAGGTGGTGCTCGACTACGCCGGCTTCGACACCTACGACTCCTGCGCGCGGGCGAAGCGGATCTTCGGCGTGGACCGGGCGACGGTGGTGACCCAGTCCTTCCACCTGCCCCGCGCCGTGTCGCTGTGCCGGCACCTCGGCATCGACGCGAACGGCGTCGGCGACGACACCGCCCGGCGGTACGCCCAGCGCTGGTGGATCAGCTCCACCCGGGAGTACGCCGCCTGCGTGAAGGCGGCGGTGGACGTGCTCTCCGGCCGCGATCCCGTCCACCTCGGCCGCCACGAGACCGGCGTCGACGACGCCCTCCGTGACGGCTGACGAGGCGCGTCCGGGCCCCGCTCACTCGCGGTGTCCTAGGGTGAGCCGGCGGGCACACGGCCCGTCGTGGTCAGCCCGGAGCAGGCAGCGCCGGCCGCCGGGCAGCCGCGCGGATGCCGAGCGGTAAGGAGCGCCGGTCGTTGCAGCTCGACGAGGGCGTACCGGTGCTGGAGGTCCGTGACCCGCAGGGCGGCGTCGAGGTCCTGGCGGCCGACGAGGTCGAGCTGACCCGCCCGGCCTGAACCCCGCGAGCGCTATGCCGTTCCCCCTGCCCAACTACCCGGGCAGGGACGCCCCGCACAACGCCCCGTGAGGGTTGCTGTTCAGGTCGTCCCGCCGACCGAAGAGCAGGTACGCCTCGCGCAGCGCGGCGGGCAGTGGAAGCTTGCGACGTTCACCGAAGCCCCGGAACGGGTCTGGCCAGTCGCCCTGCCGCGATCGTCCACGATGCTCCCCAGAGCAGGAAGAACGGCGACCAGAGCAGCAGGTCCCAGCGCGCCAGGTGACGAGCCAACGCGGCGCCTCGTCGCCCTCAGGTAGGACCGGATCATCGCGGCCTGAAGCCCGATCACCACGAGCCCGAGGAGGCCGTGGTACCACCGCCAGCCGACACCGATGCCGACGAAGCCGTCCAGCATCATGATCCCGGCACCGCTCGCCACGGCCAGGAACATGCCGGCCAGCACCGGCAGCATCAGTGTTCTCGGCACCCGTCTCCCCAACCGCGTGACGGTGGCGAGGGCGAGGCACGCACCGACCACGCCGGACGCGGTCGCGAGCCACTGCGCGGTGGCCGGAGCCATGAAGTCGCGGGCGTAGCGTGCGGTCTCGGCGGCCGACACCGGCGGGCCGCCCGGAAACCCGAGCCGGTGCTGCACGGCCAGAACAGCCTTCCCGGCGGCATAGCCGAGGAACAGCACCGCCATGGTGTACGCGGGCCAGCGGCGCTGGCGAGCAGAATCGTCCACAGCCGACACCGTAGGCCCGGCTCCCTGGAGGCCGACTCCAGCGAGCGAGGCAGATCGTCTACCCCTGGAGAGGGACTAGCCGGTGATGAGCGCCGCGGTGATCGCCACCACGGCGCGACCGGCTGAGTACGCCGGCTCATGCGGTGCCGGGCCGACCCGGCCAGGTGGCGTACCGGCTGCGGCTCGTCCGTACCGCCGCTGTCTTCCTCGTGCTGGCCGTCGCGCTCGGGATCCCCGGCCTTGCGATCGCCGCCGAGGCCTACCGCGACCTCCGGCCGGCACCGCCGCCGCCCGGGCCACCGGGGCACTGCGTGGAACACAGCGGCAGCGACACGCGGTGCCCGGGCGGCTGGACGGCTGGTCCATGCTTCGTCCCGCCGCCGGTGTCACGTTCGGCGGCGTCGGTGACGTTTTCAGGGCAGGAGGTGTTGCGGGTGGAGAGCTTCGACGACGTGATCGCCGCCCGGCTGCCGGCCCTGCTGAGGTACGCGGCCGTGCTGACCGGCGACCGGGACCTCGCCCAGGACGTGGTCCAGGACGCGGTGATCCGGGCGCACGCCCGCTGGGGGCGGATCGCCCGGATGGACCGGCCGGATCTCTACCTGCGCCGGATGGTGCTCACGGAATACCTGTCGCTGCGGCGACGCGGGGCGCGCCGGGCGGCGCTGGACCAGGCCCGCCGACCGGTCGAGAAACACGGCCCGGACCACGCCGTCGGGCATGCCGAGCGCGACGACCTGTGGGCCCGGATGGCGACGCTGCCGCCGCAGCAGCGGGCCGTACTGGTGCTGCGCTACTACGAGGACCTATCCGACGGGGAGATCGCCGACGTGCTCAACTGCGCCGTCTCGTCGGTGCGGGTCTACCGGGCCCGCGCCTTCGCCACCCTTCGGCTGGAGTGGGAAATGGAGGAGAGTCGATGAACGCACGACTGACCCGCGCGCTCACCGAGGGCGAGCGGTACACGCCGGACCCCGACGTGGTCCTGGCCGGGGTGCGCACGGGCATCGCCCGGTCCCGCCGCCGACGCCGGTACGCCACCGCCGGCCTCGCCGGCCTCGCCGTGCTCGCGCTCACCGGCACGGCGGTGGTGGTCGACCGCTCGGAACGCTCCTCCCCCCGCCCGGCGGGGAGCCCGGCGCCGCCAGCCGTGCCAGCGCAGGCGTGTGGACTGAGCTTCGGCTGGCTGCCGGAGGGCCTGGACGAGCCGACCCGGGACTGCGGCCCCCGGCGGCAGAGCGTCCTGTATCCAATGGCAGGCGGCCCGTACCTGGCCGTGTCGATCGACCAGTCGGCTTGGCAGGGATACGCAAAGATCAAGCCGGGATGGAAGCCCGTCACGGTCAACGGTCGTAACGGCCAGATCGTGACCCGCCGAACCCGGACGTTCATCCGGTTCCCGCTCCCGTCTGGTCACTGGGTCTTCCTCGAGTACGGCGTCGGCCAGCCGAGCGGGAAGGCGACGACAGGGCTGGCGCCGACGGCACAACGAATCGCCGAGCACATCAGCGAAGCGCCCGCGGGCTCGCTCACGGTCCCGTTCGCCCCGACGTACCTGCCCTCCGGTCAGCGCCTCGACCACATCGGACAGGGTGCCGGCGGTGCCACGGCCAGCGTGGGCTACCAGGACGGGTCGGGCCGGATCGTCGGATCGGGCACAGCCACCACGGAGGACGGGGTGGCCATCGAGAAACCGTATGTGGACACCGGCATCGGGTACGGCATCTCCTGGAGCTCCGACCCGAGGAACGTGATCAACTTGGCCGAGGCCGAGCGCGCCATGCGCACCGAGCGGACCGTCGACGTCCAGGGGAGCCGGGCCTACCTGATCAATCAGGGCGACGTGCTCGTGGTCGAGAGCTTCCACGGCGGGCAGCTGACCGTCTCGGTGAACCTCCCCATAGGCGACCCGCGGAACCACCCACCGAGGCCGAGCAACGTCAGCCAGGAACTGCTGCGAATCGCCGAGGGCGTGCGCTGGCTGGGCTGACCAGGCCGGGCGTGCCGGGTCCTCGTCGAACGACACGCCGCCGGGCTCCGCGCGCGAGCATCCGGCCCAGCGCCCAGGTGGCCAGCCCACGCCGACGCGCGGACGGCCGGATGCCGTAACCGATGTGACCGGCCCACCGCACGTAGTCGTCGCCGCCGTGCCGCAGTGCGATCCCGCCGAGCACGCGCCGGCCCACAGCCGACCCCGGTGCGCTCCCGCGAGTGGGACGCCCCTCCCCTCGGAGCGTCATGTCTGTGAGGCATATTTATGTCTCACAGACATGACGCTCTCAGGTTGTTCGTTCACCGCCCACCGGGATGCGACCAGCCGGTGCCCATCTCCGTCTCTTCGTCCGCGTGATGCATGAGGGTCTCCTCGCGCAGCCTCCTGCGCTGGCCGTCCGCGACGATGACCTCCACGACGACGAGCAGGACGCAGCAGGCGGCGAGGAGGCCGAGTGCGAGCACGGCTCTTCTCCCGTCGAGGATCGGGATCAGCGCGATCAGCAGCGCCGCCACGGTCAGGCGCGGCCAGATGATCGTTCTGAAGAGCCTGGTGATCCGCAATTGGAACGCGACGTGGCTGAGCAGGAAGAGCGCCACGCCGCCATAGAGGACGTACACGGCGAGCCCGTGCAGGGACACGAACCGGCCGGCTCCGGAACTCGTGAAAATCTTCTTCAACCCAGATGAGCCAGCCGGAGATCGGTAGCTTGACGCTGCCCAGAGTGCGGTCGGGCGGCGTGGATCTGCCAAAGGTGGTGGAACAGCCGCTGCGGCAGGATCGCCGCCGCGAACAGGAGCGCGGAGCCGCCGAGCAGTGGCATTGCGAGCACCACGCACGACCGTCCGGGTCAGGCCGAAATCAGCCCGTACCCGGTTGGCGATCCAGGCCGAGATCGACCAGGCCCACCACAGGAGGGTCAGGGCCAGCAGCCCGTTGAGCACTTCATGGGCGGTGAAATCGTCGGCCATCAGGTTGGTGACCTGGACGAAGGCGAAGACGAACACCAGGCCGAAGAACAGCTCCCACGTGGTGGACGAGGTGTTTTCCCCGACCTTCTGATCGCCGAAGGGACGGAGTCAGACGTTGAAGCGGAACTTAGAGTGGCTGTCCCGCCATCGGCAGAAACAGCATGCGACGCCTGCTCATACGGCGTCTCGGGCTTCCATCATTGATGGCT